>JBNATU010000016.1:0-64742 GCA_049701195.1 Neomoorellaceae bacterium | reverse complement strand
AACTAGCATAAAAAGAGCCTGACCTGGCGGGTGGCTTGCCGGCCGGGGAGGGGGAACAGAAATTCCTGCAGCCAGGGTTAACACCTGCAGCCAAGGGGGGAGATAGATGGGGTGAAGTGCGGCTTACTTGCTGCAGTCCGAGGCAGGTAAGCCTTTTTTGTTTGTTCGCGTACTTATGCTACTTTTACTTATACTACTTTAAGGAGGCGGGAAAATGCGGCACACTTATAAAGCCGATTTTATCAATCATGAAGAGATCGAGGGTTTGTTGGCTGAAGCGGCCCAGGCTCCTACAGCTTTAGCCCAAAGGATTATAGATAAAGCTCGAGGAGCTAAAGGGTTGGAGCCTGAGGAGGTGGCCGTACTTCTCCAAAACCGGGATAAAGCGGTTTGGCAGGCGGCCTTTGCCGCGGCTAGAGAGATAAAGGAGAAGATTTACGGTAAGCGCATGGTCTTGTTTGCTCCTCTGTACATCAGCGATTACTGCGTTAACAATTGTCGCTATTGCGGATACCGGAGGGATAATAAATTTCCCCGCCGTCGCCTGAGCTGGGAAGAGCTGGAGAGGGAGGTGCGGATTTTAGAATCCTTGGGTCATAAGCGTCTGGCCGTGGAGGCCGGGGAGGACCCGGTTAATTGCCCGCTGGATTACGTGGTGGAGGTTATCCGGCGGATTTACCGGATAACTGAAAATAAGGGGAGCATCCGACGGGTGAACGTCAATATCGCGGCCACTACGGTGGACGAATATCGGGAGCTGAAAAAGGCAGGTATCGGCACTTATGTTCTATTTCAGGAGACCTATCACTGTCCTACCTATGCTTATATGCACCCTTCCGGACCCAAGGCCGATTATGATTGGCATACTACGGCCATGGACCGGGCTATGGAGGCCGGTATTGATGATGTAGGGCTGGGAGTTTTGTTCGGACTTTATGATTATAAGTTTGAAGTTCTAGGGCTCCTTTATCATGCCCGGCATTTGGAAGAAAATTTTGGTGTGGGACCTCATACCATCTCCGTACCGCGGCTTCGTCCGGCTAAAGGCATTTCTCTAGAAAATTTTCCCTATCTAGTGGCGGATGAGGACTTCCAAAAAATTGTGGCGGTGATCCGTTTGGCCGTACCATACACGGGTATGATAATATCTACCAGGGAGACACCGGAATTCAGAACGGTCCTTTTGGGGCTGGGTATTTCCCAGCTAAGCGCCGGATCTTGCACCGGGGTAGGAGGATACGGGCGCCACTATGCAGAAGGAGAGGAGACACCCCAGTTTGAGATAGGCGACCACCGGACGCCCGACGAGGTGATTCGGGATTTGTGCCGTCGGGGTTATCTGCCCAGCTATTGTACTGCCTGTTACCGCCGGGGACGTACGGGGGAACGTTTCATGGCCTTGGCCAAAACAGGCCAGATTCAGAACGTCTGCCAGCCCAATGCTTTATTGACTTTTCAGGAATATCTCCTGGATTACGCCGGCCCTGAGACGCGAAAAATAGGGGAGGAAACTATGGAGCGTCACCTGGCCGAGATAACCAGCCCCGCTGTGCGGGAGGAGACTATGCGCCGCCTGGAGCGTATAAGGGCTGGGGAGAGAGACCTGTACTTTTAGGAGGAGCAACTTTAAGAGGAGCAACGGGAAAGCGGAGAGGAGTTATCCCTAGATTTTTGCAGAGGAGGCCTGCCTAAACTTGGAAGTGAGCGACTAAGCCTTCGCGGCTAGCCCAGGCTTTGAGCTTCGCCTGAAAGTGGAGGCGGGGTCGAGGACAGGAGGGCCGAGACGGCCCTATCGGCAAGGATGCCAACTGTCGAGGGAACCCTGCCTTAAGCTTTTAGGGTGAGCAAAAGTTCTGCCTGCGGGGATTTTTGGAGCGAGCTTTAAGCCTAAGCAGCCCTGGAAGCAAAACTGGGGATACGCCAGAGAAGGATGCGGTGGGTTTAAATTCGGCCGGGAAGGCTGTTGCTTTCTTCTTGCGGCCGAGCAAAAGTTCTGCCCGCTAGGATCTTTTGAAGTGAGCAAAAGTCAAGGAGGCCTGGAAGCAAAACTGGGGATACGCCAGAAAGAGAGGGGGTACCGGGACAGATGGAGCGGCGTATCGGGGTGGTAGGCATAGTGATTGAAAATCGGGAAAGCGTGGCCGGTCGGGTGAATGCCATTTTGAGCGAGTATGGGGAATTTATTGTAGGGAGAATGGGTATACCTTATCGCGAACGGGGAGTAGCGGTCATTGCTCTCATCGTGGACGGAACTACGGACGCCATCGGTGCTCTAACCGGTAAATTGGGGAGTTTGCCGGGGGTAAAGGTGCGGGCGGCCTTAACCGGAAAGTGAGGCGAGGAGTTATGCGGAAAGCATTTGCTGAGGCGCTTTTGAGAGCGGCTAACGAGGAGAAACTGGATAGAGAGGCTATAGTTATCCTACTCTCGGCGCTGCCGGGTGAAGAGGAGCGGGCTCTGTATAGCTTGGCCGATGCTTTTCGGGCGCGCTATGTGGGGGATGAAGTGCATTTGCGGGGAGTGATCGAGTTTTCTAATCATTGTCGGAGGCGCTGCCTTTACTGCGGTCTGCGAGCCGATAACCGTAGCCTGGCGCGCTATCGCATGCAGCCGGAAGAAATTCTGGCTGCGGCCCGCCGGGGAGTGGAACTGGGGTACGGGACTATAGTGCTTCAGTCCGGGGAAGATCCCTGGTATACGGCAGAGATGCTGGCGGATCTGGTAGCGGCTATCAAAGAGCTGGGGGTGGCCGTTACTCTTTGTGTGGGGGAGAGGCCCCGGGAGGAATACAAGCGGTGGCGGGAGGCGGGAGCCGACCGCTACCTTCTGAAGCAGGAGACGGCTAATCCGGAGCTGTATCAGCGCTTGCATCCCGATATGAGTTGGGAGGAGCGGCTTACCCGCTTGCGCTGGCTTAAGGATCTCGGCTATCAGGTAGGCGCGGGCAACATTGTGGGTTTGCCGGGCCAAACCCTGGAGGATCTGGCGGCCGATCTTCTCCTTTTACGGGAACTGGAGGTAGAAATGGCGGGCATCGGGCCCCTCATTCCTCATCCGGATACCCCCTTGGGAGGTTGCCCGGCAGGCAGCCTCCCTTTAACGTATCGTGTGCTGGCGGTGGCGCGGTTGGTTATACCTTGGGCTCATCTCCCGGCCACCACAGCGGTGGGTACCTTAGATCCCAACGGTCGCCGGCTGGCTTTGCAGCGAGGGGCCAATGTAGTGATGCCCAATCTTACACCCGGGAAGTACCGGGCGCATTACCAAATCTACCCGGGGAAGATCTGCCTTCAGGAGGAGCCGGAAGACTGCCGGGAGTGTTTAGAGGGCATGATCCGGTCTTTGGGACGGCGTGTAGGCCGGGGGCCGGGACACGGGCTGAAGGCCCAGGCCATAGCACCGGGAATTTGAATAACAAAATATCGTACAGAATGGTACGGATATTTGAATTTATAATAGGAATTTTTCCACCGGTAGGAGGAGATTCCGGCTAGGGAGCGAATATATTAGGTTGAATGTGAATGAATTCACAGTCACCGGTGTTTATACTGGGAAGAAGCGTTGTGCAGTGCAAGGATTTCTGGAGCTCAGTTTTAAAGTGCAGGGGCGGGACTTTCAAGCTGCCGGGGACGGCGCAAGCAAACTAAAACACGTGCTGCAGCAGGTGGGCTTTCCTCCTGAACTGGTAAGGCGAGTGGCTATTGCGGCTTTTGAGGCGGAGATGAATATTGTGATACATGCCTACCATGGTGAATTGCGTATCACCATTTCCCCGGAGAGGATCGTGGTAACGGCGGAAGATGAAGGACCGGGCATCCCGGACATCGAACTGGCCATGCAGGAGGGGTTTTCTACCGCGCCGCCTGAAGTGAGGGAGATGGGCTTTGGCGCGGGAATGGGGCTCCCCAACATAAAGCGCTGTGCCGATCGCTTAGAGATACGCAGTGTTGTGGGGCGCGGAACTTTGTTGCGAGCCGAGTTTTATCACCGTAGCCCGGCAGATTAGGGGTGCTGAAGGTGGAATATTTTCACTCCGTTCGCCTGGATAGGGATAAATGCAAAGGCTGTACCAACTGTATAAAGCATTGCCCTACGGAAGCCATCCGCGTGCGAGAGGGCAAGGCGAGGATAATCGAGGAAAGGTGTATAGACTGCGGTGAATGTATAAGAATCTGCCCTAATCACGCTAAGGTGGCGGTGGGCGATGGGCTGGAGAGGTTGGAAGAGTTTTCGTTTACTGTGGCGCTGCCTGCCCCTTCGTTTTATTCTCAATTTAAGGCGCCTGATGGTATACCACAACTTTTGGGGGCTTTGCTGAAGATAGGTTTTGATGCCGTGTTTGAAGTAGCGCTGGCTGCCGAGGCGGTATCTTGGGCTACGCGGCGCTTCTTGGAGGAATACCGGGGTCCGCGTCCTCTTATTTCACCCGCCTGCCCCGCGGTGGTGAGCTTGATAGAAGTGCGCTTTCCTTCTTTAGTGAGCCAGGTAGCGCCGATTGAGCCGCCGGTCAATGTCGCGGCCAGATTGGCGCGGGAAGAGGCTATAAGATCCACGGGTTTACCGGGAGACGAAATCGGCATCTTCTTTTTGTCACCCTGCCCGGCCAAAATCACGGCCGTACGGCAGGCCAGAGCGCGGGAAGGGGAACTGGCCGATGGTGTCATACCCATTACGGCTCTGTACGGGCAGTGTCGGGAAGCGCTTAAAGATGCAGAGAAGGTCCGGCTCCGGGCGGGAAGTAGGGGTGTGGGATGGGGACGTTCAGGTGGAGAAAATGCGGCTTTGGGCGAGGGAAGATTCCTGGAGGTAGATGGGATACACCATGTAGTTAAGGTATTAGAAGCATTGGAAAAAGGAGAGCTAGGCCAGTTTGATTATTTGGAAGCTCAAGCTTGTCCCGGGGGCTGTGTAGGAGGGCCCCTCATGGTGCGCAATCCCTTTGAGGCCAAACAGGAATTGATTTTCTTGGCCCGGAATGTGGCGAGCAAGCCTAGAGAGGAAAACGAGCTGGCAGAGCTGGCAGAGAAAGGTCTTTGGCGAAGCCGGTGGCGGCCGACCCCTAGGTCTGCCTTATGTCTGGACGAAGACTTGAGTAGCGCGCTGGTCAAAATGCAGCAACTGGAAGATACGGCCCGCCTGCTTCCGGGCCTAGACTGCGGCGCTTGCGGCTCTCCTAACTGTCGGGCTCTGGCCGAGGATATAGTCAGGGGCCTGGCTTCGGATACTGACTGTATCTTTCTGTTAAGGGATCGGGTCCGCGTGCTGGCGGAAGAAGTGGTAGAGCTGGCCAGAAAACTGCCTCCTCCACTGGCAGAACCGGAAAGGAGCAGTGAATGATGACCGTGGGCGAGATAGTTTCTCTTCTAGGATTGCAGATAATAGCAGGGCATAAGGGGCTGGAACGCGAGGTAGCCAGCGGCTATGCTGCCGATCTCTTGAGCGATGTTATTGCCCATGCGCCGCAGGGATGCTTGTGGTTAACTTTACAAACCCATGAAAACATTGTGGCTGTGGCTCTGCTGATCGATGCGGGAGGAATAGTGATTACCGGAGGTCGGCAGCCGGAGGAGGCTACTTGCCAGCGGGCAGAAAAAGAGGGCATTCCCCTTCTGGCCAGTAAGGAAAATACTTTTGTTCTCAGTGGAAAGCTGTATGCGCTTCTGACGAGACAGCAATGCGGTGTTTTATAGCCGACCTGCATATCCATACGGCTTTATCGCCCTGTGCCGGGGAAGAGATGACCCCTCCTTCCATTGTGACCCGGGCTCTGGAACTGGGGCTGGGATTGATTGCCATAACCGATCATAATAGCACGGGTAATATCCAGTCGGTAATAGAGGCGGCCCAGGGGACCCCTCTTAAGGTACTGCCGGGGATGGAGATACAAACCAAGGAGGAAGTTCACCTGATTTGCCTTTTTGCGAATGTAGAAGGAGCCGTGGCCTGGCAGGAGGTGGTTTACCGGCACTTGCCCCCGCACGAAAACGTGGAAAGCTTTTTTGGAAGTCAGTTGTTGTTGGATGCCCAGGGGAGGGTAAGGGGGAGGGAGAAGCGGCTCCTGTTGCAAAGTACCGACCTTACCATAAAGGAAGTGGTGCAGGGGCTCACCTCTTTCGGGGGAGTGGCCGTGCCGGCCCATGTGGACCGTCAGGCTTACAGCTTGCTGGGGGTATTGGGTTTTATCCCTCCCGACCTTCCGGTGAGAGCCCTGGAAGTCAGCCGGCCGGAAAGTAGGGAGAGGATAAGAAACCTTTGGGGATCTTCTCGGGGGTGGAGCCTGATAGCCTCTTCCGATGCCCATTATTTGTCGGACCTGGGTCGCGCGGCAAGCTGCTTTTATATCCAGGAGGCGACGCTACCGGAAATTCGGCTGGCGTTAACCGGAGAAGGGGGAAGAAAGGTGGTGATGGTTCAAAGATCTGGCCTGCATTTCAGAGTAGTGGAGTAACGGATCCGACGTTTGGATTAACCTCTGGGTCCATGAAGAGAGGCGCTTCCGAAGGAAACATGGGGAATGTTTTTGAAGCATCAAGAGGGGAAAAGGAGGTCGTTTAGGCTCATGGAAGCCTGCCAATGCTTAGAGAAATGGGAACAACTGGAGGAAATTATCGAGGCTCACCGCGGCCAGCCTTCCGCTCTTATTGAAGTACTGCACCAGGCGCAAGATCTTGTCGGCTATCTGCCTAAACAGGTGTTGGTGGCCATAGCTGAGGGTTTGGGTGTATCTCTAAGCGAGGTTTACAGCGTGGTTTCTTTTTACGCCCATTTTACCACTAAGCCTAAAGGGAAGTACCAGATTTCGGTATGTAAGGGCACGGCCTGTTATGTTAAAGGTGCTCCGGAAATATTGGAGCGCCTACAGAAAGAGCTGGGGATTAAAGCGGGAGACAGTACTGACGACGGCAAGTTTTCCTTGGAGGTGGTCCGCTGCTTGGGTGCCTGCGGCTTGGCTCCCGTGATGATGGTGAATAAGCGCGCTCATGGTTTGTTGAGACCGGATACGGCCGTGACGGTGCTCCAGTCTTATTCATGATGGAAGAGCTGTCTTTGCATGTTTTAGACCTTATGGAGAATTCTTTGGCCGCCGGTGCTAGTTTTTTGGAACTGAGGATTATAGAGGACCCTAGGACTAACAGAATGGTGCTGGAATTGACCGACAACGGTAAGGGTATGAGCGAGGAGGAGGCTCAGGCGGCGCTAAACCCCTTTTTTACCACGCGTACCACCCGACGGGTGGGATTGGGCTTATCGCTTTTTAAAGCGACAGCGGAGCAATGCGGAGGGACTTTGAGCTTGACTTCTCGGCCGGGGAAGGGTACTCGGGTGGTAGTGACCCTGGAGTTGGATCATGTAGACCGGCCTCCTCTGGGCAATATGGGGGCTACTATAGCTGCCGTTTTAGGCCGCGAGGAGCTGGGGGAACTGCGGTACTACCATCGCCGGGGAGATGAGGTTTTTGAGTTTTCCACCTCTTGGTTAAAACAGCATTTAGGGAACACGCCTTTTAACCTGGCACCGGTTTTACAATGGGTAGAGAATTACATTAATCGCGGGATCAGGGCATTACACGGGGGTGAAGAAAGTTTATGAAGTCGGTGGAGGAACTGCTTAAGCTCAAAGAAGAGATTCAAGAGTCTCTGGCTTTACGTGAAGGAGGGCACAAGATCAAAGTCATAGTAGGTATGGGTACCTGTGGCATCGCGGCTGGAGCCCGGGAAGTAATGTCGGCCCTGCTGGACGAGCTGGCCAAACGTCGGCTCACTAATGTGGTAGTGACCCAGACGGGTTGCATAGGTTTATGCGCTCAGGAGCCGCTGGTGGATGTTCTGGTGCCGGGCAAGCCGCGCGTGACCTACGGTAAAGTGGATGCTCAGAAGGCCCGTCAAATAGTGGCCCAGCATATAGTCAATGGTGTCATAGTCAGCGAATGGGTGGTAAATAAGTAGCGGTTGGCCATAGGGAGGGAAGCAATATGGAATTTTATCGCGCTCACGTCTTGGTCTGTGCGGGTACCGGTTGTACGGCTTCGGAGAGCCAGGCTACTAGGGAAGCGCTGGTGCGGGAATTGAGCGCCCGCGGTCTGGACAAGGAAATTAAAGTGGTGGAAACAGGCTGCTTCGGTTTTTGCCGGTTTGGGCCGAACATGATGGTTTACCCGGAAGGGGTGTTCTACTGCACCGTACGGCCCGAAGATATTCCCGAACTGGTGGAAGAGCACTTTGTTAAAGGGCGTGTGGTAGAAAGATTATTATATAAGCAGCCGGAGACGGAAGCGGCGGTGTCCTCCTTCGAGGAGATTCCTTTTTTCAAGCACCAGTTACGCATAGCTCTTCGCAATTGCGGCGTCATCAATCCGGAGTCCATTGAAGAATATATCGCCCGCGATGGGTATCTGGCCTTGGCCAAGGTGCTTACCGAAATGAAGCCCGCAGAAGTTATCGAGGTTATCAAGAAATCGGGCCTGCGGGGCCGCGGTGGCGGTGGCTTCCCCACGGGCCTGAAGTGGGAGTTCGCTTACCGGTCGCCGGGACCGGTGAAGTATATTGTGTGTAATGCCGATGAAGGCGACCCGGGAGCTTTCATGGACCGGAGCATCTTGGAAGGCGATCCGCACGCTGTGCTGGAAGGAATGGCCATCGCCGGGTATGCCATCGGTGCCCGCCAAGGATATATTTACGTACGGGCGGAATACCCCATTGCGGTGCACCGTTTGAAGATCGCCATTGGCCAGGCGCGGGAAAAGGGGCTTTTGGGGAAAAACCTCTTCAACTCCGGGTTTGATTTTGAGGTGGACATCCGGTTGGGCGCCGGCGCCTTCGTGTGCGGTGAAGAGACGGCGCTGCTGGCTTCCATTGAAGGACGCCGGGGGGAGCCGCGTCCGCGTCCGCCCTTCCCTGCGGTCTCGGGTTTGTGGGGCAAGCCTACCGTGATAAACAACGTGGAAACACTAGCTAATGTGCCCACCATTATCCGCAACGGTTGGGAATGGTTTGCCTCTATCGGTACGGAAAAGAGCAAGGGGACCAAGGTTTTTGCTCTGGCGGGCAAGATAAACAATAATGGTCTGGTGGAAGTACCCATGGGTACCACCCTGGGCGAGGTAATCTACGATATAGGTGGCGGCATACCCAACGGTAAAAAGTTTAAGGCCGCCCAGACCGGAGGCCCTTCCGGCGGATGTATCCCCGCCGAGCACCTAAACGTGCCCATCGATTATGATTCCTTAACGGCCCTGGGGACCATCATGGGGTCCGGCGGCCTCATCATTATGGACGAAGATACCTGTATGGTCGACCTGGCCAAATTCTTCTTGGACTTCGTTAAGGATGAATCCTGCGGCAAATGTACTCCCTGTCGGATCGGGACTACCCGTATGCTGGAGATCCTGGACCGTATAAGCAAGGGAGAGGGCCGGGAGGGAGATATAGAGCTTTTGATCGAGCTGGGACAGCAGATTAAGGATACCGCCCTCTGCGGCCTGGGGCAGACGGCTCCTAACCCGGTGCTCAGCACCATAAGGTATTTCCGGGACGAGTATGAAGCCCACATTAAGGAAAAACGTTGCCCGGCGTCGGTGTGTGCAGCCCTGTTTAATTCTCCCTGTCAGAATACTTGCCCGGCCAATGTGGATGTGCCTATTTATATAGACCTCATCCGCCAGGGACGCTTTGCCGAAGCGTATGAGGTGATCCGGCGGGAGAATCCCTTCCCGGTGGTGTGCGGTCGGGTCTGCCACCATCCTTGTGAAGGGAAGTGCAACCGGGCTAAAATGGATAAAGCGGTGGCCATCAGGGAACTGAAACGATTCGCCGCGGATTATGCTATGTCTTTGAACGGGCAGCGGCCTAGACCTACAGTCGCGCCGGCCAACGGAAAGAAAGTGGCCATTATCGGTTCCGGTCCGGCCGGTCTCACGGCAGCTTATTATCTGGCCCTCAAAGGCTATAGCGTTACGGTGTTTGAGGCCCTACCGGTGGCCGGAGGTATGATGGCGGTGGGTATTCCCGCATACCGCCTGCCCAAGAAGACGCTGGCCGCCGAGATCGACACTATAGCCGAGCTGGGCGTGGAAATCCGGACTAATACAGCTTTGGGCCGCGATTTCACCTTGGAGGACCTGCAGAGAGAGGGTTACCAGGCAGTTTTTCTGGCCGTAGGCGCCCACAAGGACCTGAAGCTGGGTATTCCAGGAGAAGAATTGGAGGGGGTTTATTCCGGAGTCACCTTCTTGCGGGAACTCAACCTGGACCGTCCGGTGGAAGTCAAGGATAAAGTGGTGGCGGTCATCGGCGGCGGCAACGTGGCCATGGACGCAGCCCGTTCGGCCTTACGCCTGGGCGCTAAAGAGGTGCACCTCATTTACCGGCGCATGAAAGAAGATATGCCGGCCATACGCGAGGAGATCCAGGAGGCCGAACGCGAGGGAATAAAAATCACCTGTCTGGCGGCGCCTACCGCTATTCTGGGCGAAGCCGGGCGGGTGAAGGCCTTGAAGTGCACTAAGATGCGTCCGGGTGACTTCGACAGAAGCGGCCGGCGGCGGCCTGTTCCCCTGGAGGGGGCGGAGTTTACCTTAGATGTGGACGTGGTAATTGCGGCTATCGGTCAGACGGTGGACCAGGAAGTCTTGCCCGGACAACTCCAGCTCAACCAGGCGGGAACCATTGTGGCGGATGGCCAATCTCTGGCTACCAATCTGCCCGGCGTCTTTGCCGGCGGGGATTGCGTGAGCGGCCCCGATACGGTGATCGCCGCTATTGCTGCGGGCAAAAAGGCGGCCTCGGCCATCGATAGATATTTGGGCGGCGACGGTATAGTGGTTCCGCAGATCAAGGTGGAACGCAAGCGGACCGCCCCGGTGATAGAGGAGAAGACGGAGCGCCTGGCGGCTCCCACTCTGGCGCTGGAGGAGCGCTTGCAGGGTTTTGCCGAGGTGGAGCTGGGTTATAATGCGGAACAAGCGCTGGCCGAGGCTGCCCGTTGCCTGCGTTGTGATGTGCGGGAATAAGCCCGGGTAGGTAGTGAAAGATGGGAGGCGAAAGGATGAGTAGGGTATCCTTAACTATTGACCACCTCAAGGTAGAAGTGGAAGCCGGTACTACTATCTTAAAGGCAGCGCAAAAAGCCGGTATTCATATTCCTACTTTGTGTTATCTGGAAGGGATTAACGAAATAGGCGCCTGCCGCGTATGTGTGGTGGAAGTAGAAGGGGCGCGCAATTTGGCGGCTGCCTGTGTGACTCCCGTGGCCGAAGGTATGGTAGTCCGCACCAATACTCCACGGGTGCGGGCTGCCCGCCGCCTTAACGTGGAACTGCTGCTCTCCAACCACAAGATGGAGTGCCCTACCTGCATACGCAACTTGAACTGCGAACTGCAAACTCTGGCGCAGACTTTAGGTATCCGGGAAGTGCGCTTTGAAGGCCAGAAGAGCCAATACCCGCCTGACACCTCTACGCCAGCTCTAATCCGGGATCCGGAGAAATGCATTTTGTGCCGGCGTTGTGTGGCGGTATGCGAAAAAGTGCAAAGCGTGAAAGCCATTGCACCGCAGGAGAGAGGCTTTGACACCGTTATTGCCCCGGCCTTTCAGGAAAGGCTTATTAATGTAGCCTGTGTGGAGTGCGGCCAGTGTATTCTGGTCTGTCCGGTGGGGGCTTTATATGAAAAGGATTATACCGAGGAAGTCTGGAAAGCCTTGGCCGATCCGGATAAGTTTGTAGTAGTCCAGACGGCCCCCGCTACCCGCGTATCCATAGGACAGGAATTCGGTTATCCGCCGGGGACCATCAATACGGGTAAAATGGTGGCCGCTTTAAGGCGCCTGGGCTTTGACCGGGTGTTTGATACCGATTTCAGTGCCGACCTCACCATAATGGAGGAAGGCAGCGAGTTCATCGAACGCTTTAAGAAGGGTGAACGGTTACCCCTGCTGACTTCTTGCAGCCCGGGCTGGATTAAGTTTATAGAGCATTTTTACCCCGAGCTTTTGCCTCACCTATCGACCTGCAAATCGCCGCAGCAGATGTTCGGAGCTATAGCCAAGGCTTATTATGCCCCCAAAGTGGGCGTCGATCCGGCCAAAATGGTAGTAGTATCCATTATGCCCTGCACGGCGAAAAAGTTCGAGGCTCAGCGTCCGGAAATGAGAGACAGCGGGTATCAGGACGTGGATTACGTGTTGACCACCCGCGAGCTGGCCCGGATGATCAAAGAAGCCGGCATTGATTTCCAAAACTTGCCGGAAGAGGATTATGATGATCCCTTAGGAGAATCCACCGGGGCGGCTGTGCTCTTCGGCGCCACCGGCGGTGTTATGGAAGCAGCTCTGCGGACGGCCTACGAATTGCTGACCGGGAAAGAGCTGCCCAGGCTGGAGTTCCACGAAGTGCGAGGCTTGCAAGGTATAAAAGAGGCTACGGTGGATATAGAAGGCACACCGGTGCGGGTGGCCGTAGCCCACAGCTTGGGACACGCCCGTCAACTCCTGGAACGGGTAAAAGCAGGCGAGCAATATCACTTTATCGAGATCATGTGCTGCCCTGGGGGCTGTATCGGCGGCGGTGGTCAACCGATACCCACTAACGAAGAGATTCGGGCCCAGCGTATGGCCGGTATATACACGGCGGACGAACGCATGGTAATCCGGAAATCGCACGAGAATCCTTCGATACAAGCTTTGTATCGCGAATTCCTAGGCCGGCCTTTAGGAGAAAAATCTCACCATTTGTTGCACACCCATTATACGCCCCGGGGGAAATATTGATTACGAGGGGAAATACTGATTACGAGGTAAATCCAGAGCTGTTTAAAAGCGGTTATGTTCAAGAGCGGTTAAAGGGGATTAAGAAGGAGCAAGGTCCGAGGTGTATGCACCTTAGGCCTTGCTTTTTTACCCGTTTTTAAAACTCGTCCTCTCAACCTTATTTTCCCCGAGACATTAATCAATCCAAAATTTTGTCTCGCCTTTCTGCGAATTGTATCGTATAATACTAGGGGGAGGATGAAGGAGGCGAGAGTGAAATCATGTCCGGGATTGTGAAAGTAATCACAGGCAGGTGCCGGATGTGCTATGCTTGTATTCGCAATTGTCCCGTTAAAGCGATTAAAGTGGCTAATGGGCAAGCGGAAGTGGTGCCCGAACTTTGTATAGCCTGCGGCCACTGTATCCAGGTATGCGCCCAAAAGGCCAAGCTGGTGGAAAGCCATATAGAAAGGGTCAATTCCTTTTTAGGGAATGACAGGGTGGTAGCCTGCCTGGCTCCATCCTTTGTGGCCGAGTTTCACCCCGCTTGGCCAGGACAGGTGGTAGCAGCCTTACGCGAGATGGGATTCGCCGAGGTGCATGAGGTGGCTTATGGGGCCCATCTCGTTACCCAGGAGTATTTGAAGTATTTTCAGGAAGCAGGAGAGAGGCAGGGCTTAATCACCACCCCTTGCCCGGCCATTGTAAATCTGGTGGAAAAATTCTTCCCCCGACTTATTTCTCAATTGATCCCTATAGTTTCCCCTGCTGTAGCCTTGGGCCGCTACCTAAAGGAAACTTTGGGACCTTCGGTAAAAGTGGTATTCATCGGACCCTGCGTGGCTAAGAAAGCGGAAATACAAGACGAAGAAGTAGCCGGTTCGGTAGATGCAGTGCTCACTTTTCCGGAATTCAAGCAGATGCTCGCTGACAGGAAAATCGATATATCGGCGCTGGGGGACAGCGAATTCGACAGCCGTTTTCCTTATTTGGGGCGGCTTTATCCCATAGGAGGAGGCTTGTTACGCAGCGCCGGTATTTTGGAAGACGTACTGGAAAGCAGGGTACTGGTGATAGAAGGCCGGGAGGATTGCCTGGAATTTTTGCGGGCGGTTAACGAAGGCAAAATGGTTCCTCAGATTGCCGATATGCTTTTCTGCAAGGGTTGTATCAACGGGCCCATGATGGAAAATGAATATTCTCCTTTCCGCCGGCGCCGTATAGTGGCGGAATTCGCCCGGAAGGGCCTGGAGAAAGCGGTTCCGCAAACCCTGCCGCCGGTAGACCTCAACTTGCGCCGGGAATTTCATGACCGCAGCGTGCGCTTCCCTCAACCCAGCGAAGCGGATATAAGAGCTATACTGGCCGAATTGGGGAAGACGGGCCCGGAAGATGAGCTCAATTGCGGCGCCTGTGGTTATTCCTCTTGCCGGGAAAAAGCCATCGCCGTATATCAGGGCTTGGCCGAAAATCAAATGTGTTTGCCCTATTTGATTTTACAGTTGCAAAAGAGCAATCTGCGCTTACGGCAGGAGTTGAAGACCGTACGGGCTCAATTTGGCCAGCTGGTAGGCAAGAGTATGGCTATGCAGGAAGTCTACCGCCTGATTGAGAAAGTGGCTCCCACGGATGCCACAGTTCTTATCCGAGGAGAGAGCGGTACCGGTAAAGAGTTGGTGGCCAGAGCTATTCATTATCGTAGCTTGCGCAGTGAAGCCCCCTTCGTCAGCATCAATTGCGCTGCCTTGCCCGAAACGTTGCTGGAAAGCGAGCTTTTCGGCCACGCGCGGGGCGCTTTTACCGGTGCAGTCACCGCCAAAAAGGGCCTCTTTGAAGAAGCTCACCAGGGAACTTTATTCCTGGACGAGATAGGAGACATTAGTTTGGGACTGCAAGCCAAGTTGCTCCGTGTCTTACAGGAGGGCGAATTCATCCGTATAGGGGAAACGCGGCCGCGCCGGGTAGATGTACGGATTATCGCCGCTACCAACCGCGATTTGGAGGCGTCCATTAAGGAAGGTAACTTCCGCCCGGAGCTGTTCTATCGCCTAAACGTTATAACTATCTGGCTGCCGCCTTTACGGGAGCGGCGTGATGATATACCTTTGCTGGCGAGCCATTTCTTGGAAAAAACTTGTCGACGCTTGGGCAAAGACATCAAAGGCTTTACTTCGGAAGCGATGGATGCTTTGGTCCGAGCCGACTGGCCGGGAAATGTCCGGGAGCTGGAAAATGTAATAGAGCGGGCGGTCATACTATGTGAAGGGAACAAGATTGAACTGAGCGATCTGCCGCGGGACCTCCGCAATAGAGCGGCCAAGGCAGCGGGATGGGCCTATACCCAGGGTATGACCTTCAAAGAGGCTGTCGAGGCCTATGAAGTGCAGCTTTTGCTCAAGGCTTTAGAGGAGAGCAAGTGGGTGCAGGCTCGCGCCGCCGAAATCCTGGGTTTGAAGAGAAGCACACTGAATGAAATGCTTAAGCGTTACCGGTTATCGCCTAAGATGGCTAAAATTTATTCGGAGAATCGTATGTAGTTCAAAAAACCGAATTACAGTTTTAAACCAGGCACATCTTCAGGTAATAGCTTAATGTTAGTGCATCCCGATCAATTCCACATTCAAATATTTGAATAACGTTGAGATAGTCGGACAAGGGTTGCGGTTAACAACCCTTGTCTTTTTTATATTCAGGACAATCTATTGAGGGAAAAAGGATGGCACGGAACTTGCAAGAAAGGTTTGATGAAGCAGTTAGTGAAAAAGTTCGCGAAACCGTTCGCCCCCGCATTTCTGCTTTTGGCGTCAAAAAACTGACATTATAGCGGAAGAAATTCTAAATTGAATAAAAACTATGCTAAAATAGTAGCACCAGGGGCGGACGGCAATGTCGGAAGGGAGGAGGCAATAATGATGGCCGGGTCTGTCAGATTATCCGGGCAGGCGCTTGGTGTGGAGTACAGCCCGCTTACCCCGGAGGAACTGAACGCAGCTTATGCACGGCTCGAAGAGCGCTATAACTGTTGGAAATCTAATTGGGAGTGGTTTATAAAGGCAGAATATGTTTCGGACGGCGTAAGTTCTATCCAGGCTCGAGTGGAGCAGAATTAGTGGCGTGGGCCTGCGTGTTTTTTTACCTGCACCTGAAATAGGGATCTGAGGCGTGGGGTGCAGGTAGATGTTCCTGTGTTATAGCGGAAACGCGTCTCTCGAATAAGTAGGAGGGTTGAAGAAGATGGCCGGTCGGGCAAAAGGAGGCCGGCCATCTTTTTTCGGCTGTCCGGGGGTAGACATGGATGCCGCCCTGGCTGCACCAGCAGAAGGATGAAAATGGCAAAGAGCACATTTGCGGGGTAGACGCTCATGCTGCTAAGGCAGCACCATCAGTAAGGATGAAAATAGTCAAAGCGCATTTTTGGGGTAGGAACAGGGCTCTAAGGTCGTTCGTCAGTCCCGGCCGAAAAACAAGCGGCCGGGACTAAGTTTTTGGAGCCGGTAGCGGGAAAGTTATTACGCGGGAGGGTATTTTTGTAGAGGATAAATAGGTTGTGGTAGAATAACTATTGGCTGGCCTGCGGTGGCTTTCCGCAGGTTTCGCAAATTAGCTCGTGCGATGAGGAGCGGAAAAGGACTTGACGTACAGAGTAGAGCTGATGGCGCCCGCGGGGAATGAAGAGGCTTTACGGGCGGCAGTGGCCAACGGCGCAGACGCAGTTTACTTGGGCGGACAACAGTTCAATGCCCGTCAATTGGCGGAGAATTTTACTTTGCAGGGTATAGAGAAAGCCGTCGCATATGCCCATGAGCGCGGCGTTAGAGTTTACGTTACGGTGAACACCCTGATCAAGAACAGCGAGCTGAACGAAGCCCTGCGCTATTTGTATTGGTTGGCGGAAAGCCGGGTGGATGGGGTCATAGTCCAGGATTTGGGGTTGGCCTGGGCCGCACGCCAGCTTATACCGGGACTTAAGCTCATCGGCAGCACGCAGATGACGGTGACTGATGCGGCCGGAGCCACGCTCCTACAAGAGATGGGGTTTCAGCGGGTAGTACTGGCCCGGGAGTTATCCTTAAAGGATATTGCTCTTCTCCGGCAGGAATGCAAGATAGAATTAGAAGTTTTTGTCCACGGAGCGCTTTGCTATTCTTATTCGGGTCAGTGTCTGTTAAGCAGTATGGTAGGCGGCAGGAGCGGCAATCGGGGTAGGTGTGCCCAGCCTTGCCGGCTTCCTTATATTTTATTAGACGAAAACGGGCGCGAAATGCAGGCAGAACCGGAACACCTTCTCAGCACTCGTGATCTGTGCGCTATAGCTCTGCTGCCCCAGTTGATACAGGCCGGGGTTAATGCCTTTAAGATCGAGGGGCGCATGCGGCGGCCCGAATATGTGGCGGTAGTGACTAGAGCTTACCGCAGGGCTATCGACAGGTTTATGGAAGATCCCGGACATTATGATGTGGCTTCGGAAGAAGTCCAGGAGATGGCGCAGATTTTCAACCGGGACTTCACCACGGGCTATCTTTTAGGAGATCCCGGAGCAGAACTCATGAGCTACGGCCGACCCAGCAACCGCGGGGTATATCTGGGAAGGGTTCTGGCCCGGGATAAGAACGGCTTTTATCGGGTTAAGTTAGATCTTCCCCTTAGGCGGGGCGACGGAGTGGAAGTATGGGTTCGGCAGGGCGGCCATCCCGGCGTGGTGATCCAAGAAATAAGAGTGGACGGTCGTCAAATAGAAGAAGCTCCGGCAGGTGCGGTGGTTTCGCTGGCTTTGCCCCCGGTAACGCGGCCGGGAGATCGGGTGTTTAAGACCAGTGATGCCGAGTTGTTGAGCCGGGCCCGGCGGAGCTATACTTCTCCCCGCGAGGAAAGAAAGATTCCGGTAGTTATGGAGGCGTGGGTAGCACCGGGGGAACCTTTTAAGTTGCGGGTGGTCGACCCTCAGGGGAATGCAGGGGAGGCTGTGTCCGGCAGTCCGGCGGAGCCGGCGCAGAAACACCCGCTAACGGAGGAAATATTGCGTACTCAATTGGACCGCCTGGGCAACACACCTTATGAACTTAAAGATTTGAAGATACATCTTACAGGTGAACCTATGGTTCCTCTAAGCGTTATCAATCAGGTGCGGCGAGAAGCGATAGCCGCTCTTGCAGTCAGGCGTATGGCCAACTGGCCGCGGCCGGTGCCGGATTTCCAGGAGTTTGAACGTTCTGAGGCGGAACTTTTAGCCCGTAGATGGGCGCCGGAGATGCCGCCGACTTCGAGGGGGGAAGGGTCCGGCGTGCCCGCGTTAGCTGTCGCCGTGGGCGACCTGGACGCGGCGGAGGCGGCCCTAGAGGCCGGAGCCGAGCGGATATATTTGAGCGGAGAGGTATGGCAGGGTAAAAAAGCCTGGCAACCTTCAGAACTGGCCCGTTTAATAGAAAGCTGTGCCCGTTTGGGCGTAAGTTTTTTCGCGGCTTTACCCCGGATCTGGCATGAAGGGGAAGTAGGGGAAGTTCAGAGAAGGATAGAGCAGTTTATCCAGGCAGGGGTACGGCGTTTTCTGGTGGGCAATCTGGGGGGTATTCAGCTTTTGCGGCAGTACGGCCTTGGCGGTTGGGGCGATTATACTTTGAATGTTTTCAATGACTTTAGTGTGCAGACGCTACAGTCTTGGGGATTGGAAGGAGTAACTCTTTCACCTGAATTAAACCTGGAGGAAATCCTGAAAATAGAACCTTTTATTCCCCTGGAAGTGATTGTGCATGGGAGGTTACCGCTCATGGTCTCGGCCCATTGCGTACTGGGAGCTCGCTTGGGGCATAAAAGCCGGGACGTATCCTGTTCGGCCCCCTGCCGCAGGGGGGCCTTCGGATTAAAGGACCGGCTGGGGCTGATTTTTCCCGTTAAGACTGATACCCGTTGCCGCTTCTATATATATAACGCCAAGACCCTGGATTTTCTCGAACACCTCGGCCTTTTGCCAAGGCGGGGCCTCAGTTGGGTTCGCCTGGAGTTGCGGGATAAGGAGGCCCCTTATGTATCTCGGGTGACCCGTATCTACCGCCAGGCTTTGACGTGTTTAAGACAAGGGGATAAAGAGGCGCTAGCCGATCTGGCGGAGGAATTGCGGGCCGTGATGGGAATAGATATTACGCGCGGTCATTATTTTAGAGGAGTTTCTTAGGGGGGGTACCGGTGGAGGGGAAGACATGGGAAAAGCTAGAGCTAGACAAAATATTAGAACGCCTTAAAGATTGCTGCAGTTCTCCTTTGGGCCGGGAACTGGTAAAAAACCTGCAACCTACTACGGATATAGGAGAAGTGGAGAAGCGCCAGGCCGAGACGCAGGAAGCGTGCAACTTTTTACGCCTCTGCCCGGAGTGCAACTTAGGTAACGTCAGGGATGTCCGGCCTCAGGTGGAAAGGGCGGCTGCCGGCGGTACGCTCTCCGGGGAGGAGCTGTTGACCTTGGCCGGCACGCTGGCTGCCGGAAGAAGAGTAAAAAGGCTTATACTCCAGACGGAAGGGCCTTTTCCCCAGCTCAGATTCTGGGCCGGCAAAGTGGGCGAATTTCGTCGGTTGGAAGAGGAGATTGATCGGGCCATCGGGGTGGACGGCGAGGTAAAGGATGAAGCCACACCTAGGCTTTTCAGTTTACGGCAGCGCATAAGGTATTTGCAAGAGGCTATAAAAGAACGTCTGGAGGCTTATTTACGTTCGCCGGAGATGCAAAAATATCTCCAGGATCAGATTTATACCCTAAGGGGCAATCGCTATGTGTTGCCGGTCAAACAGGAATATCGCCACCAGGTACCCGGTTTGGTACATGATCAATCGGCCAGCGGGGCTACCTTGTTCATTGAGCCCATGGCTCTGGTGGAGCTGAACAACGAGCTGCGCCGCCTGAAGGCCGCCGAGGAGCAGGAGATAGCCGCCATTTTAGGCGACCTGTCCCGCTTGGTAGGCAAAGAGAAAGAGTCTCTTCTGCAAACTCTACGGGCGCTGGGGCAGGTGGATTTTATTCTGGCTAAAGGTATTTTAAGCCAGAAGATGAAGGCGGTGCCGCCAGAAGTCAACAATCAGGGCATCTGGAAAATTGTGGGTGGATGTCATCCTCTTCTAGGGTCCGAGGCAGTGCCTATAAACTTACGGCTGGGTGAGGATTTTGATATTCTTATAATTACGGGCCCTAATACCGGGGGCAAAACGGTGACCCTCAAGACGGTGGGCCTGTTCACTTTGATGGCTCAATGCGGCTTGCATTTGCCTGCTCAGAAAGCCGCAGTGGCGGCCGGGGCGACCGTCTTTGCCGACATAGGAGACGAGCAGAGCATTGAGCAGTCATTGAGTACTTTTTCTTCGCACATGACGCAAATAGTGGCCATTTTGGGAAAGGTGCGGCCCGGCAGCTTAGTCTTACTGGACGAGCTGGGTGCTGGAACCGATCCTACGGAGGGGTCGGCTCTGGCCATGGCCATCCTGGATTATCTGGCCGGCTGCGGGGCTAAGGTAATAGTTACCACCCACTACAGCGAGCTGAAGGCCTACGCTTATGCCACGTCCCGGGTAGAGAATGCAGCCGTAGAATTTGATAGCCAAACTTTAAGACCGACCTTTCGTTTGCTTATAGGAACTCCGGGAGAGAGCAATGCTTTTATTATCGCCCGCCGTTTGGGTTTACCGGTAGAAGTAGTAGAGCGGGCCGAGGCCTATCTGTCGGAAGAGCAGAGGCAGGTGAGCCAAATGATCCGCAGTCTGGTGGAAGAGCGCAAGGCCAGCGAAAAGGCTTTGCAGGAAGCCGAATCCCTGCGCCGGGAAGTCTATCAGTTACGGGAGGAGTTGGAAAGAGAAAGGCAGGAAGCGCGCAGGCGGGCGGCAGAAATCGTAGAGAGGGCGCAGGAAGAGGCGCGCAGCCTGGTGCGGCGGGCGCGCCTGGAGGCCAAAGAACTGATAAAAAGGTTGGAAGGGGCCTTGGCGGAGGAGAGCCGGGAAGAAAAGCTCCGGGCTTTGCAATTTGCCCGGCAAAAGCTGGAATTCTTGAGAAAAGAGGTGGAGGATAAGTCCCCGGAATGCTTGACCGAACCCGAAGGCGCACCGCCGGCTAATGTATCTCCGGGGACCGCCGTATTCGTTCTACCCTTAAAACAGCGAGGAGAGGTTCTAAGCCCTCCTAACGCCCAGGGAGAAGTGGCCGTCCAGGTGGGGACCTTGAAGGTTAATCTGAAGCTGGAGGAGTTGAGACTGTTCGGGAAAACCCAAGAACCCACCCGACCTACGGTATCGGGCAGATGGGCCGTGGTCCAGACCGACTCCCCCACCGTAAAACCCGAACTCGATCTCCGGGGGCTTACGGCGGAGGAAGCGTGCCACCAGGCGGATAAATACCTGGATGATGCCTGCTTGGCCGGCTTGAAAACGGTCAGCCTGATTCACGGTAAAGGAACCGGAGCTCTGCGCGCGGCTTTACATTCCTTTCTTAAGGAGCACCCCCTGGTAAAAAGTTTTCGCTTTGGGGGACCAGGAGAAGGGGGTAGCGGGGTGACTATAGTGGAATTGCAATAAATAGAAGACCTGTGGGCTAATCCCGTTTAGCCGCCGGCCTGCCCCAGGTTTAATCCGGTTTCCGGTTCCTTTAAGATACTTCAGTCCTCCTTTTTGTTGCCCCCAGAGGGGATATTGACGGTTACTGCATTCGAAGGGGTGCTCAATTGCGTCTGAGGATCGATGGCTAAAACGCGATACATGTAGGTTTTTCCGGCTTTAACCGAAGTATCCACATACGAGGTCTCCTGGATTATGGTTAAGCTCCTGCGGGCATTATTCTCCCAGCGTTCGACAGAATAGAGGTAATTCTTGCCGCTCCCTGTTTCCCAACTAAGCCGAACCTGGATTCTACCGTTACCCAAGCTCATGTCTACCTGCGCCTGTAATTCTGGCGCGAGAGGCGGCGCGGCCCCTCCCTGCTGGCCAGAAGTAGACTTTTGAATCTGGTGGTCGGGCAGGTCGCAGTGCTCGGTAGGGGCGGCACCAGGAGGGAATTCTTTAATCTGTACGTATTGGGATGGGCACCCGCCCTGCTGCCCGGGGCCCGGTATGTTGGCCAGCACCGGTTTTCCTTGGTGGCGGGGATCCGTACAGATTTTTACCGCCGTCGTCTGGCCGGAGCCATGCAGCGTGCATACTTCTTTGGGGGCTTCTAAATAGGCATCTTCAGGCTGGACGGAACCCGTGTACGGCACCGGCCGCTTGAGAAAGACGCCCTGCGTCACATTAGGACAGTTGGGAGAAGCCAGTTGGCCGGTTGTGGCGCATACCTGAAGCCGCACCCAGACGTCGGATACTTTCTTAGGTACTGTATCCGCAGTAAATACTTCTTTAATGATAAACTCTTTGGGCGTGAGATCGCTGGGCAAAAGTCCGGATTTAGCATCTACATCGGCGTACACTATCCCCGGCGGGCGGGGAAAATCTTTTACGGGCACCCCTTTTAAGGCTTCTTGCATTACCTGCTTCCAGATGAGTGCCGGATAACTGCCTCCCGCCACTCCGCGCAAGTAATGTGTGGGATCGGTCTGGTCGTAACCCATCCATACGGCGGCTACCAGCTCCGGGGTATAACCCACAAACCAGGCGTCAGTCGAGCCGTCCAATCCTTTAAAGCCGGGCAGGTCGGGTAGAGAGGTGGTCCCTGTTTTGCCGGCTGCCGGACGCCCGATCTGAGCCCTTTGACCGGTGCCCGATTTGATCACCGTCTGGAGCATATCGGTCATGAGATAAGCAACCTGTTCGCTCATGACCACCTTCTGCTGGGGAGTATTGACTACCAGGTCGCGACCTGCACTGTCGGTGATGCGGACCACCGTATGGGGAGTAACGTAGACGCCTTGGTTAGCAAAAGCTCCATAGGCGGCTGCCATTTGCAGGGGGGTTACCCCTGAGGTTATGCCGCCCAGGGCCAGAGCGAGATGGCGGTCGCTATCTTTCAAGGGTAACCCCAGGCTCCTCCCGAATTGAAAACCGGTATCTACGCCAATAGTATGGAGCATTTTAACGGCCGCCACGTTCACCGACCAGCGTATGGCTTCGCGCATAGTAATCAAGCCTCGATAACGGCCATCATAGTTTACCGGAGTGAAGGGTTTAGGCGAACCCGGGAAAGTGGTGGGCACGTCATCGATTACTGTAGCCGGGGTGAAACCCTTTTCCAAAGCCGGGCCGTACACCACCAGAGGTTTTATGGTAGACCCGGGCTGGCGCTGGGCTTGGGTAGCCCGGTTCAAGCCCCGGAGAGTGGTATACTGGCGACCGCCTATCAATCCTCTTATTTCTCCGGTATGGGGGTCCAGTACCACCATGGCGCTTTCCACCAGGCGGTCTGAGGCGCTCTGGGGAAAGTTAGCGGGGTTGCTGTATACCTCTTCCATTTTGGCCTGAACTTGGGCATCCAAAGTGGTATAAACCCGTAGTCCGCCGCGGAAAAGCTCGCCGGCATCTATCCCGTTTTCCTCTAACAGTTGACTCGCCTCTTCTATTACGGCATCTACGAAATAAGGATATTGGGGAGTGGTTTTAAGAGGTTGGTGATTAAAGACCAGTTTTTCTTGGAGCGCCTTGTCCGCCTGGGCCTGATCGATGAAGCCGTACTTCACCATGTTGGCCAGGACGACTGCCTGACGCTCTTTGGCGGCTTCTTCGTTGCCTTTTATCAAAGGAGAATAGCGGGCCGGGCTCTGAATGATGCCTGCTAAGAGGGCGCTCTCTGCTAAGGTCAAATCTTTTACATCTTTGCCGAAATACACTTGAGCCGCGGCCTTTACACCGTAAGCTCCCGGACCAAAATACACAATATTCAAGTATTGCTCCAGAATCTGCTCTTTGGTATAAGTACGTTCCAGCTGCAACGCCAGGATGGCCTCTTGAATCTTACGTTTAAAGGTACGCTGAGGGTTTTCTATAAAGGCATTTCTAGCCAACTGCTGGGTGATGGTGCTGGCGCCCTCTTTGATTTCCCGGTACATTAAGTTGGTTAAAGCGGCCCGGACGATACCCCGAAAATCAATACCGTGATGCTGATAAAAGCGGGCATCTTCGATAGCTATAACGGCCTTTTGCAAGTGGTCGGGGATCTCCTCTAGCGAGGCGGGAAGGCGGTTCTCTTCGCCGTGCAGGGTGGCGAAAGCATTGTTGTCTTTATCATACAAGGTGGTGGAAAGAGCCATTCTCAGGTTACTCGGGTCCCAGCGGGGGAGGCCCTTAAGGACACTTATAGCCAAACCTGCTCCGGCCCCGATGGCCACCAGAGCTGCAATACCCGCAAGCAACAACAGGAGACGCCATATATTCAGTTTCCGGCGAACTTTCTTCTTTACTGGTGTCATCCCCCTGGGGCTGACCTCCTTTCGCACTTCTTTCATTATAGCACAGGAGGAAACCAGCTTGAAACCCTGCCGGACCATATGCTAAACTTTAAAAACAGGTATATAAAGGGAAGGATGATTGTCTTTGGAACAAGAGGTGGCCAGGCAGCTGGCTGTAATTCGCCGGGGAGCCGCAGAAATTGTTCCCGAGGAAGATCTGGTCAAGAAGTTACGCCAATCTTTGCTTACCGGCCGGCCTTTGCGGGTTAAACTGGGCCTGGACCCTACTGCACCGGACATTCACCTGGGCCATACCGTCGTGCTTCATAAATTGCGCCAGTTTCAGGAATTGGGGCACCAGGTGATTATTATAATTGGGGATTTCACGGGCCGCATCGGCGATCCTTCGGGCAAGTCAGAAACCCGCCGCCAACTCAGCGAAGAGGAAGTGCTGGCCAACGCGGAAACATATAAAGAACAGATTTTTAAAATCCTGGACCCTTCCAGGACAGAAGTCACTTTCAACAGTATCTGGTTACAAAAACTTACTTTTGCGGAGATCATCCAATTAGCCGCCAAGATTACGGTGGCCCGCTTGCTGGAGAGAGAGGACTTTGCCCGGCGTTACCAGGAAGGGCGCCCCATCAGTCTTCACGAGTTCTTCTATCCTTTAATGCAAGGTTACGATTCCATTGCGTTGCAGGCGGATGTAGAGTTGGGAGGGACAGACCAGAAGTTCAATCTTCTCATGGGTAGACACCTACAGAGGGAGTATGGCCAGGAACCCCAGGTGGCTTTGATGATGCCTATTCTGCCCGGGTTGGACGGAGTGCAAAAAATGAGCAAAAGCCTGGGAAATTATATCGGAGTTAACGAACCTCCTCAGGAAATGTACGGCAAGGTCATGTCCCTTCCAGATGAACTTATGCTCACCTATTTTGAGCTGGTAACCCCTCTTTCTTTGGAGGAGCTGGCGGCAGTCCGCCGGGGGTTGGCGGAGGGCAGCGTACACCCGCGGGATGCCAAAATGTATTTGGCGCGGGAGATCGTGAGGCTTTATCACGGAGGAGATGCTGCGCAGCAGGCCGAGGCGGAATTTCGCAAGGTTTTCCAAGAAAAAGAAATTCCTTCGGAGATGCCGGAGGTGAGAGTGAATCAACCCCGAATGTGGTTGCCCAAACTTCTGGTGTATGCCGGGCTGGCGCCCAGCACCAGTGAGGCGCGTCGCTTGATTGTGCAGGGCGCAGTAAAATTGGAGGGCAGGAGAATAGAAGACCCGGAGGCAGAGGTGGAAATTTTCTCCGGAGCCGTGATTCAGGTGGGCAAGCGCAAATTCGCACGCCTCATTCGAGAAGGTTGACGGTACCTTTGGCCCTAAGCCGCGTATACTTTCTATGTGGAGGTGAAAGTATGCGGCGGCGGTGGCGACGGCCGGGGCAGCGGGGTGAGAAAATAGTTATATGGCTGCTCCTGAGCGGCTTCTGTTTGTTGCTTCTGGCCGAATGGCGGCTTAAGCCGGCCTTGGAAAAGCTGGCGGTGGCCCAAGCGCAATGGGTGGCCACGGAAGCTATTCAGAAGGCGGTACTGGAGCAGGTGGCCGGAGAAATAAAGTATCAGGACCTGGTGCAGCCTGCTAGCGACCATACGCGGCAGGTTCTCTTTATGCAAGCTGATGTATGGCGCATAAGCCAATTGCAGGCTCAGGCCCAGTTGGCTATTCAAGAAAGGTTGGCAGAATTAAAAGGCCAGACTTATTTTTTGCCTCTGGGGCAGATTTTAGGCCTGCGGCTTCTGGCCGCTTACGGCCCGCCCATCCCCTTGAGTTTTGTCCCACTGGGTACGGTAGCGGTGACCCTGGGCGATACCTTTGAAGCCGCGGGGATCAACCAGACCCGGCACCGGATCTACTTGCAAGTGGAGAGCGATGTGCAAGTGGTGGCCCCCTTGGTGGCGGAAAAAGTGAAGGTCGAGTCTCAGATACCGGTGGCCGAAGCTATTATCGTAGGACCTGTACCCGAGATGTACCTTTCGCTGGGCACGGAGCCCAGTAAAGGGATACTGCGGTCCCCCAGCTTTTAATTTCTTAAATGGGCAAGCAGGATTTTGGCGTTGAAGGGCGAATAATAATTCTTAGGAAGCGGTCAGCGGAGGCCGCGCTGGATGTCTGGCCACGAGGAGGTCACAAGCCGGAAAGGTGCCGGCAGTGGATTCCTGTGGCCTTTTTGTGTAAAACAGAGATAAAGGCATAGGTATGAATGATGTATGAATGGTATTAAGAGTAGGAGAGATGATTTTTGCGCATTGCCGTTATCGATGGGCAGGGAGGCGGTATTGGGAAGCATATTACTACCAAGATCCGCAAGGAGCTGCCGCCGGAGGTGGAGATCATAGCTCTGGGCACCAATGCTATGGCTACGGCGGCCATGCTCAAGGCCGGTGCCAACGAAGGAGCAACAGGAGAGAACGCCATCGTGCGGAACGCTCCTCTGGTGGACGTCATCGTAGGATCGCTGGCCATTGTGCTGGCGGAAAGTATGCTGGGGGAAGTTACGCCCCGCATGGCGGCCAGTATTGCGGCCAGTCCCGCCTTGAAGCTTTTGCTTCCGCTCAATCGTTCGGGGGTGGAAGTAATAGGGGTGGCCAACGAACCCCTGCCCCACCTGATAGACTCTTTGGTGGCCCGCTTGAAGGAATGGGCCAAGGAGACCGGCCAAATAAAAGAAGGGTAGGGGAACAACGAGGAGGAATGGGTTTATGTGCGAAGCCAATGCTTATCTCTTAAAGGGAGATAGGGAAGAACTGGTTTTGGAAAGCGTGGATAGGGTGATACCTCAAGAAGAGGGGATTTTATTAGAAGACATTTTTGGCAAGAGGAAGTTGTTGCGGGCGCGGATTAAAGAAATGGCCCTGGTGGATCACAGGATATTGCTGGAAGAAATTGAATAACAACGTAAGCTTGCTGCCATGGAGGCTAGCAAAATAGGCCACGGAGGCTTAAGAACAAACCTCTGGTGGCTTATTTTTATTTTTCGGAAGGTGGTGGCGATGCATATACCGGACGGGTTTTTGGACACCAAGACGTGGGTGGGCGCTGCGGCTTTGAGCAGCGCCGCCGTAGGCTACAGCCTTAAGAGGACGCGCGCCTTCCTGGGGGACCGGCAGGTGCCGGCTTTGGGAGTGATGGCCGCCTTTATTTTCGCCGCCCAAATGGTGAACTTCCCCGTGGGAGGCGGCACCTCCGGGCACCTTTTGGGAGCAGCCCTAGCTACCGCTCTGCTCGGTCCTTGGAGTAGCACTCTCATTTTGACCAGCGTATTGCTTATTCAAGCTCTATTCTTTGCCGATGGTGGTATTACAGCCTTGGGAGCCAATGTATTGAATATGGCCGTGATCGCCTCCTGGGTGGCTCACGTGTTTTATCGACTTCTGGGGATCCGGCGACCGTGGGGAGTTTTTCTCGGAAGCTGGTGTTCCGTTATGGTGGCGGCCATAGCGTGTGCCTTGGAGCTGGCCCTGTCAGGTACTATTCCTCTGTCGGTAGTCCTGCCGGCTATGGCTGCATGGCATGCCCTGATAGGCGTGGGAGAAGGTTTGATAACCTGCGCCGTGACGGCCTTAGTAGCCCGTAGCGGCCTCTGGGAGCCGGCGGCCATATATTACCGAATGGAGGCTGGAGTGCGGTGATGGCCATGAGGAAAGGAAACATAGCGGTGCTCTTGTTTATCGCTTTGTTAGTGGCAGTCTTACTGGCTCCTCTGGCGTCTTCCAGCCCCGATGGCTTGGAGCGCGTAGCCGAGGATCACGGGTTTTTGCACCTGGCGGAGGGGAAAGGGCTGGTAACGGGGTTAATGCCGGATTATCTTTTTCCGGGAATAGAGAACGAAGCTGTGGCCACGGCTCTGGCGGGGTTTGCCGGTACTCTGGTAACCTTTGGAGTAGTGGTGGGGTTAGGCAAGCTGTTTATACTAGCGAAAGGACGATAGTAGGGAGTGCATATGCCCGGAGGATTTCATCAGGAAGAAGGTACATTCCTGTTCCGGCAGGACCGGAATCTCTCGCCCCTCCACCTATTAGAACCCAGAACTAAAGTAATAGCCCTGGTGGGATTTATAGGGCTGGTGACGGGGCTTAGGGCTTTTTCTCTGTTAGCTGCGGCTATCTTTTTCCTGGGCCTATTGGTCACCCTGTCCGGATTGTCCTGGAGGCGGTTGGCCGGGCGTTTTATATGGGTAGCCGGGTGGGCGGTCGGTTTAATCCTCTTATTGCCTTTAACCACTCCGGGCGAACCGTGGCGGCAGCTCGCTTTAGGCCCCTGGGTATTCACCTTTAGCAGGGAGGGAGGCGAACGCTCCCTATTGTTAGTCTTGCGCCTTATTAACGCTCTGCTGGCAGGCAGTTTGCTGGTAGGCACGACTCCCTTCGACGAGCTTATGCTGGCTTTAAGGGGTTTGCGCTTGCCGTCCGTACTGGTGCAGCTGATTGAACTTACCGTACGCTACTTCTGGGTAGTGGGTGAGGAACTCAGGCGTATGTATTGGGCGCGAAAGGCCCGGTGCCTTAAAGAAGGGAAAAGTTTAGCGGCCACCTATACTTTTTATGCCTTAGGCCAGCTCATAGGGGCGCTTTTTTTACGTTCGTGGCAGCGGAGCGAGCGTATCTATCAGGCTATGCTGGCTCGCGGATACCACGGCCCTTGCTCTGCGGCGCGCCCGGCCATCTCGCCGGCTGGGAAGGATTTAGCCTGGGGTTTGGGGATTTTAGGCATGGCTTTAGGGCTGCGCTTGTTGGAAATAGGAGGATGGATATGGAGCCTGTCATCCAGGTAGAGGATGTGCATTTCCAATACAAAGACGGTACAGTGGCCCTCCGGGGCCTTTCTTTATGCATTGAGCGCGGTCGAAAAGTCGCTTTGCTGGGACCCAATGGGGCCGGCAAGTCCACCTTGCTCTGGCATTTTAATGCCCTCTACTTGCCGCAGCGGGGCAAGGTATGGGTGGCGGGTCGGGAGGTCGGACCGGCTACCGAACGCTGGGTAAGGGCCCAGGTGGGTTTGGTATTTCAAGACCCGGATGATCAGGTATTTTCCGCCACCGTGGAGGAAGATGTGGCCTTTGGTCCGCGAAATCTGGGCCTGCCGCCCTCAGAAGTGGAAGCAAGAGTAAGGTCCTCGCTTGACGCCGTCGGCATGTTGGCCCTCAGAGATAAACCCCCTTATCGTCTCAGCTATGGACAAAAAAAGAGGGTGGCCATCGCCGGAGTTTTAGCCATGGAACCCGAAATTATTATCATGGACGAACCCATGGCTTTTCTGGATCCTGCCGGGCAGTCCGGCGTAATGGCTATCCTGGATAGATTGTACGAGCAGGGCAAAACCCTTATTATAGCTACTCATGACGTGGATTTTGCCGCCTCCTGGGCCGAAATGGTGATTATCCTTAAAGAGGGGCGCCTTTTAGCCCAAGGCGGGCCGGAACTGCTCCTTGAGGAAAGTTTGATTACTGCCGCCGGGTTGCGCCTGCCCTTGGTAGCTCAAGTCTTCCGGGGTTTGCTTCCTGAGCCTTACAGATTGCCTAAAGACGTTCCCCAGGCCAGAAAACTCTTATGTACCCTCATGGACAGGAAATGACGACAAAAGATGACCGGTTGACAGGAGATGCCCGACCGGATAAAATTACTATATGGAGATAGAATTAGTAGGAATTAGATAGCGCGATAAGGGGGAATACTGTGCGGGTAGCCAGCAATATTACCGAGCTCATCGGGGGAACTCCGGTGGTGAAGCTGAACCGGGTGGCGGGTGAGGGGGCCGAAGTATGGGTTAAGTTGGAGTTCTTTAACCCGGGCTCTAGTGTCAAAGACAGGATTGCTCTTAGCATGATCGCAGCGGCGGAAAAAGAGGGGCGTCTTAAGCCCGGGGATACTATTGTGGAGCCCACCAGCGGAAATACCGGCATTGGGCTGGCCATGGTGGCCGCCTCCCGGGGTTACCGGCTAATTTTGGTCATGCCGGAAACCATGAGTATCGAAAGGCGCAAGCTCCTGGCCGCCCTGGGAGCCCAATTTATTCTGACTCCGGGAACGGAAGGCATGCGCGGGGCGGTAGAAAAGGCCATGGAACTGTTGAAGGAGAACCCCCATTACTTTATGCCCCAACAGTTCGAGAATCCGGCCAACCCGGCCGTTCACCGGGAAACCACAGCCAGAGAGATCTTACAACAGATGGACCGGAGGTTGGATGCCTTCGTGGCCGGTGTCGGCACCGGAGGTACGATCACCGGAGTGGCCGAGGTATTAAAAAAGGAATTACCTCAAGTACAGATAGTGGCTGTAGAACCGGCCGCCTCCCCCGTATTGTCCGGCGGCCAGCCGGGACCTCATAAGATCCAGGGAATCGGGGCGGGCTTTGTTCCTAAAGTATTTAGACGGGAACTGGTAGATGAGATCATGACAGTGGGCAATGAGGAAGCTATGGAGACGGCCCGGCGTTTGGCACGGGAAGAAGGGATTCTCGTAGGTATTTCCTCGGGGGCGGCCGTGTATGCGGCTGTGCAAGTAGCGCGACGCTTGGGGAAGGGTAAACGGGTGCTGGCCCTTGCCCCGGATACGGGTGAGAGATATTTAAGCACGGAACTCTTTAAGTTTGAGGGCGCATAGCCCCCATTTACAGATTCAATTTTTTAGGCCTTAGGTTATTCCCGGAGGTTATTACTGGTTATGGCTCCAGGCCGGCAGGGACCTTCTGCTCTTATCTCCTTGCGCCGCTGGCAGGGAGTGTGCTAGAATGCATAAAGGGAAAAAGGGGAAGAGAGGAGGGAAGGCGAAGTGGCTGGACATTCTAAGTGGGCTAATATTAAGCACCGCAAAGCCAAAATGGATGAAAAGCGCGGTAAGCTTTTTACCAAGATCGGACGCGAACTTATAATTGCTGCGAGATTGGGCGGCAGCGATCCGGAGGCTAATCCTCGCCTTAAGGCGGCTATCCAGAAGGCTAAGGCGGCCAATATGCCTAATGAAAATATTCAGCGAGCTATTCTCCGCGGTACAGGGGAGCTTGAAGGCACTTCTTACGAAGAGGTGACCTATGAAGGTTACGGTCCCGGCGGTGTAGCCCTGCTGCTCAACATTGCCACCGATAACCGCAACCGCACGGCGGCCGAAATACGTTATATTTTTTCCCGTAACGGTGGTAACCTGGGAGAGAGCGGCTGCGTATCCTGGATGTTCCAGCCTAAAGGAGTCATCAATGTAGCCGTACCGCCCGGAGACAGGCGAGAAGAAATTAGTCTCCAAGCCATTGAAGCCGGAGCAGAAGATGTCGACGACAACGATCCGGAAATTTTGGAGATCTATACGGCTCCGGAAGACCTGGAGGCTGTACGTCAGGCCTTGATTGACCTGGGTGCGGAAGTTACCGCGGCCGAGGTACAGATGGTACCCAATAATACCGTAACCATAGAGGACCCGGAGATAGCCGCCAGGGTTCTCAGATTAGTAGATCTTCTGGAAGATCATGATGATGTTCAGGCTGTGTATAGCAATTTTGATATTCCTACGGAGATTATGGAGCGGCTGGAACAACAGGCTTAGCAGGAATTTCAGTAACGTAATGGCCATATTAGCCATACTTTCACGGTGGATGATACCTTTTAGGTACGGACCTTTCGAGCCGAGGCCTGCGAGATCAGGGGCGAATTTTCCACAGGTGATTAATATGATATTATGAAATAGTATAAAACATTAAGGCGCCGGCAATGCTAGTTTAAGGGAAAAGCAAAGGAGGTTTACCCGTGAAAACTGGCTGCCGGCGTTTCTGGTACGCGGTAGTAGGTCTGGTTCTATTAAGCCTCTCCATTTTCGGTTGGGTGGAAAAGGGGGCGCTCTCCAGTAAGTCTTCGTCTACTATTCTATGGGGAATGCCCGGTTGGGCTTTACCGCGCCTTTTCAGCCCTCAACCGCGGGTAGAAAAGATCTATCGCGACTGCGGGCACCGGGAAGAGTTACCTTGGCCTTCAGGCATAGAATGGAGGTGGATAGGCGAAAAGGAATTGGAAGTGGTTTTTCCTCCAAAAGAGGGGTGGAGTATACGGCAGGAAAAATCAGGCAGGCTGGTTATTTCCCGGGAAGTACCGGGACTTTGTCCGGCTGACGCTCCTAAACGCCATCTGGCCGAACTTGAGGGCCGAGTGGCTGTTTATCAAGGCCCAGCAGGAAGCTCCGGCAAGCTGGACCGGGTGCTGGAGTTAAAGTTTTCCGCCTTGCCCTCCCAGTGGCAGGAGAGGATACGTCAGGGCCAGGCCGAGTTTCAATCTGAGCAGGAATTGAGACAGGCTTTAGACAGCCTGGACGAATACTATTCAGCAGATGCGCGGTAGCTGAAGGCCGCTTAAAAAATAGAGCTCACGCGTGGCACCTAAGGAAGTGTGCAAAAATACGCGTCCACTTCCTTCTCTTATTTCCCCAATAATGGCTGCCTCGCATCCCAAGGGGTGCTTCCGGATGAAGGCTAGGACCTCTGCGGCGACCGTTTGTTCCACTACCGCGCAAAACTTACCTTCGTTGGCCAGATACAGGTGATCCAGTCCCAGGATTTCGGCTCCTCCGCGCACGCTATCGCTTACAGGAATAGCCTCCTCTTCCAGGAAGACGTCCACCCCGGCGCTGACCGCCAGTTCTTTGGCCGTGGTGGCCAACCCTCCCCGGGTAGGATCGCGTAGCCACTTGACCTGCTGGGGGAAACTTTGCAGCATAGGCAGAATCAAATTATGGAGGGCTGCGCAATCGCTTTTCAGTCCGGCAAGCCCGAAGTTTTCGCGGGCGGAGAGGACGGCGAGGCCGTGGTCTCCCACTGTTCCGCTTACGATAAGGACATCTCCCGGTCGGATACGGTGGACCCCCAGGTTGATATCCTCAGTTACCACTCCTAAGCCAGCGGTATTAATGTAAATCTGGTCGCCGTGCCCCCGTTCTACTACTTTGGTATCTCCGGCTACGATATACACTCCGGCCTCCTTAGCCGTTTCTGCTGCGGCCGCCAGGACTTGCTCCAAGGCCGATAGGGGTAAACCCTCTTCCAGAATTAAGCTGAAAGTTAAATAAAGAGGTTGGGCTCCGCTTACGGCCAAGTCGTTTATGGTACCGTTGACCGCTAAGGACCCGATATTTCCTCCGGGGAAAAAGAGGGGTTTGACCACAAAGGAGTCGGTGGTTAAAGCCAGTCGGCCGGAAAGACGGGGCAGAAGAGCAGCATCATTCAAAGGTTGTAGCGCTTCATGGCGAAAGTATTTTAAAATCAGCCCGGTAATGAGGCTATACGTTAATTGACCTCCGTCGCCATGAGCTAAGGTAATGACGGGTTCCGAATTATGATATGGCCTCATATAGTTGCCCTCCATCTTCGGTACGGCTCCTTCCGCAAGATTACCTCTGCCGGGGCGCTGGCGCCGGTATCTTTCGGGCGAAACTCCCGAGCCGTATAGCCGTATGGCTCCCCCTCACCCTACGGCGGGATTCCCGGCCAAGACGACATCCTGTCTCAAGGTTTGGCCTCGGGCTTTCGTGGTCTTCACCCCGCCTCCGGGCTTAGTTTTGCCTGCGGCTCGCCAAGCTCGCCCCAAGTCGCCTTGCGCCAGCATCCCGGCATTTTCATACTTCTTTCGGAAGCACCTCAGTGCGTGCATAACGGTAGTAAGCGGCACAAGCTCCTTCGGAGGAAACCATACACGGCCCTACCGGATTCCAAGGTGTGCACTGGCCGGCGAAAAGAGGGCATTCTAAGGGCAGACAATGTCCTCTAAGGATCTCGCCGCAGCGGCAACCGGCCGGCGGCCGAGACGGTTTTATTTCCAGCGGCCAGCGCCGGGTAGCGTCCAATTCCGCGTAAGGTCCTTTTAAGCAAAGGCCGCTGTCCGGGATTAGGCCTAGGCCGCGCCAATTAGCCGCTTGGGGACGGAAAACTTCCTCCAAAACTTGTTGCGCCTTACGGTTGCCGGTGGGGGTAACTACCCGGGGGTAAGCATTGATGATCTTTCCCTCCCCCTTTCTTACCTGGAGGAGAAGCTCTAACAGGGCCCCTAGAATATCTATAACTTCGAAACCGGCGATGACCCCGGGCAGATTATATTCCTCGGACAGAAAAGCGTAAGCGCGGGGTCCCAGGATGGCGCTCACATGACCCGGGAGGATAAACCCATCCAGCTTTAACTCGGGGTCACGGGCTAACGCAGCTAAGGCAGGCGGTACTAATTTATGAACGCTGAAAACGCTGAAATTCCTTATTCCTTGCCCTAAAGCTTCCTGAACAGTTAGTCCTACCGCCGGAGCCGTGGTTTCGAATCCTATGCCTAAGAATACCACTTCCTTTTCGGGATGGGAGAGCGCCAAACCCAAAGCCTCCCGGGGATTATAGCAGACCTGTACCCGGGAACCTTCTCTTTTAGCCTTTTCCAGGGAACCGCCGGTCCCCGGAACCCGCAGCATGTCGCCAAAAGTGGCTATGATGACCTCCGGCTGACGGGCTAGCAGCAACATGTAGTCGATATCTTCGGGCGCCGTGACGCAGACGGGGCATCCCGGGCCGCTCCTGAGATCTAGGCAGTCGTCCAGGAGGCTGCGAAGGCCGCTGCGGCCTAAGGCTACCGTATGGGTGCCGCAAACCTCCATTATTAGGGGACGCCTCCCCAGCTTATCCGCTGCTTCTCTAGCCAGAGACTTAACTTTGGCCAATAGGCGGGCGGCCAGATCTTTTTGCCGATAACTGCTCCATACCTCCAACTGGGGTCCACTCCTGTGTTATTTTAGAGCTGCTCTTAGCTAACCCTCCATGTCTTGCCAAAGCGTCAGCCGGGCTTCCGCTTCCCGGGCATCAATGACGCTGATGGCGTGTCCGGCATGCACCAAAACATAATCACCGGGACGGCAGCCTTCAACCAGTACCAAGCTCACCCGGGCCTTCACTCCCCAGCTTTCCACTACACCCTGTAGGCCGCCGGGTTCTATAGAAAGGATGCGGGCCGGTACTCCTAAACACACCTTTATTTCACCTCTCTCCCAAGGACTCGTGCCACCGCAGCTTGCCCCAGGGACAGGCCGCCGTCATTGGGCGGCACGAGGCGATGGATATAGACGGTAAATCCCTTTTTCTGAAGACCCTTATATACTGCTTCCAGCAGCAGCCGGTTATGCCATACGCCACCGCTCAAGGCCACCCGGTCCAGGCCGGTGATTTCCGCAGCTTTTTCCACCGCCTGGAGGATCATTTGGCCTAAGGTGAGATAGAAACGCGCAGCTATTACCGCCCTGGGTGTGCCGCGCTGCAAGTCTGCCCATATCGACCTTAGGGTAAGGGCGGGATCCATCTCTTCCTCGGTCAAGACGAAGGGATAGGGAGGAAAATCTTCCCACCGCACACTCAGCGCGACCTCTTCGAGCTCGCAGGCCGCTTGGCCGTCGTAGGTGTTCTCCAGGCAAATGCCGCATAGGGCGGCCACCGCATCGCAGAGACGGCCGAGGCTGGAAGTGGGCACAAGGTTAAATTGACGCCGGAGCATTTGCAGCACAGTATCCAAGCGGCGTCCCTGATGGCCGAACAGCCGGCGAGCGGCAGCCTCACCTTCCTCCGGACCGAGGCAGTGATAAAGGCAGCTTACGGCTACATACCAAGGGTGTCTGACCCCCTGGTCCCCGGCCGGCAGAGGGAAGTAACTGAGGTGAAGTATCCTTTGAAAATCTTCATACGATCCCCGCACTATTTCGCCGCCCCAGACTGCCCCGTCCAGACCGTAACCGGTGCCATCGCCTATGGCACCCAAGACCGGCCCGTTCACTCTGTTTTCGGCCAAACAGCTGGCCAGATGAGCATGGTGGTGCTGAACGCGGAGCATACGGATACCCAGATCTTCGGCCAACCGGACCGAGTAGTACCCGGGATGCAGGTCGCAGGCGACTATTTCCGGCCGGGCGCCGGTCAAAAGCTGAAGACGCTCCCAGGCCTCGCGCCAGGCTTGTTGCGTTTCTACTGCCTCCAGGTCTCCTATATGCTGGCTCAGGATAGCTTCCTGTCCCTTAAGCAGGCAGAAGGTGTTCTTCAAGTCTCCCCCTACTCCCAGGGCGTCCGGGCCCGGAGGGAGGTTCAGTGGGATGGCCTGGGGCACATAGCCGCGGGACCGCCGGTAAAAATGGGTGGAGCCCAGACGCCAGGAAACGACCGAATCGTCACAGCGATTTACTATATCCCTATGGTGGTAGACCCAATAATCGGCTATACCGGCTAGGCACTGTAAAGCTTTTTCATTTTCTTTAATCAGGGGCAGACCGCTGGGATTGGCGCTGGTCATCACCAAGAGCGGTGGCCCGGCTTGAAGGAGCAAAAGATGCATAGGGGTATAGGGCAACATGACGCCCAGAGTGTTTAAACCCGGGGCCACCAGCGGAGCCAGGTCTGTGCCTTCACGCCGTTGCAGAAGTACAATGGGAGCCGCGGGAGAACACAGGAGAGCAGCCTCGTCTTCGCTAACATAGCAATACTTTTTTACGGTCTCCAGGTCTCTGGCCATAACGGCCAAGGGCTTGGCTGGGCGGCCCTTCCGCTGGCGCAGCGTCGCTACAGCAGCATCTTGGGTGGCATCGCAAGCCAGGTGGAAGCCGCCCAGCCCTTTTATGGCCAGGATATGGCCTTGCCGGAGAAACTCTCCCGCGCGTTCGGCCCAGTCTCCGGCTACCCTTTGACCACAATAGTCGACAAGGATTATCTCCGGTCCGCAAGCCGGACAGGCAACGGGTTGGGCATGGAAACGCCGGTTGCCGGGGTCGGTGTATTCCGCGGCACAGTCCGGACAAAGGGCAAAAGGGGCCATAGCGGTACGGCTGCGGTCATAAGGGAGACTATAAATAATAGTGAAACGGGGACCGCAGGAAGTACAGTTAGTAAAGGGGTAACGGTAATGCCGGTCCGCCGGGTTAAGCACTTCCTTTTGACACTCCGGGCATAAGGCTACGTCAGGCGCAGCCAGTACCTTGGGCTCGGGTCCCAATACGCTGTGGGCAATAGTAAATGCTTCGTAGCCGCAAGGCACCAATTCTTCCTGAGACCAGTCGGCAATTTTGGCCAAGCGAGGGGGCCGGGTCAAGATCTCCCGGATAAACCCCTGTAACCTGTCTTCTTCGCCTTCAGCATCGATGCAGACGCCGGTGCTGGCATTATATACGACTCCACGGACACCCCAGTTCTGGGCCGAGCGATAAACAAAGGGTCGAAAGCCCACACCTTGAACTATTCCTCTTAAAATAAGGCGGTAACGCCGTATCCGGTGTTCGGCACCTTTTTGGAAGCTACCAGCTGCTTGAGCCATATGCACCAGTCCTCAAGGCCTTGTTTAGTGCGAGCCGATAGGGGAAGGATTTTCAAATAGGGATTGAGCCTCTGAACCTCCAGTTGAAAAGCCTCCAGGTCAAAGTCGGTATAGGGCAAGAGATCGATTTTGTTTAGGATAAGAGCCCGAGCTTCTTGAAAGACCAGAGGATACTTTAGAGGCTTATCGCTTCCTTCAGCCACACTCAGAATACCGACTTTAAAGTCCTCGCCCAGATCGAACTCCGCCGGGCAAACCAGGTTGCCCACGTTTTCAATAAAGAGGAGTTCCAATTCCTCCAAAGGGAGTTCGGACAGGGCGGCGGCGATTAACTTGGCGTCCAGGTGACAAGCGCCGGCCGTATTTATCTGTACCACCGGAACGTTCCACTTGGCCAGGCGGGCAGCATCCCGGCTGGTGGCTATATCACCTTCGATAACTCCGAGCTTTATCTCTCCGGCCAGACAAGCCATAGTGGCTTCCAGGATACTGGTTTTTCCTGCACCAGGGCTGCCTATCAGATTGAGGGCCGTAATACCTTTGGTTGACAGGAGAGCCCTGTTGTCTTCCGCCTGTTTACTGGTGGCCTCGCGAAGGTCCTGAGCCAGGATGACTTTGAATTCCTCCACTTATAGCTCCCCTCCATAAGAGACTATTTCCATTTCCCGGCCGGATAAAAGCCGGGCGCCGGCAGCGTTACAGCGGGGACAAAGCAGAAACCATTCCTCAGGCCTAAATTCCAGCCCGCAACTGGGGCATAAGGCCCGAGGAGGAACCACCTCCATGTCCAATTCTGCTCCTTCCAGCAAAGTATCCCGGCAGGCGCAATGGAAGGCCAAGCGAAAAGCCTCGGGCAAAACGGCGGTCCATTCTCCTATGAGGAGCTTCACGGAGGTGACTCTTTTAACTCCTCTCTGCGCCGCGTCCTGGGCTACCAGTCGCACGGCCGTTTGGGCTAAAGCCAATTCATGCACAGAGTCCACCTTCTAGCAACTGGTACACCGCCTCCACAGCCGCCGGCAGAGCGGCAGCCACCGGCGGGCTTAAGCTCTGGCTACCGAGTTTTATCTCGCCGATCTGTATGGCTACGAAAGTGAGCCGGGGAGGGAAAGCAGCCGGCTCCACCAAGCGGCCCAAGGCCAAGGCTTCGACCAATCCTATTCCGTGCAGAGAGAGACTGCGAAAAGGAAGTTTGGCCAGGTCCTTCTCTTGACAACATATTATGGTACCCGGCTCTTGGCGGGCGTCCGCAGCATCGACGATTATCGCCTGTTGGGCCCCTCTTAAAAATCCTAGAATAGTGAGGCCGGGGAGACCGGCCGGAATAGCTTTCACCTCCGGCGGGAGACCCCGGCGGGTTAATTCTTCAATGACCCTAAGGCCAATGCCGTCATCGCCGGCCAGGGGGTTACCACAACCTATAACTACTTTTCGGGCCATGACTTATTCCCTCTCAATCTCCAGCCGCAGGAAGTGAACCGAACAGGAAATACAGGGATCGTAATTGCGAATGACCATTTCGCACTTTAGTGTAGCTTCTTCTAACGGCAGATCCAGCACACCCGGTACAAAGGCTCTGAGGTCTTCCTCCATGTTGGCCACGTTGTGAGCCGTCGGAGTAACGATATCCGCTTCTTCGACGAGGCCCTGCTCATTTATCCGATAACTATGGTAGAGGGTGCCTCGCGGAGCCTCCGTGAGGGCGAAACCCTGACCGGCCTGGACCGTGTAAGGTACCTCTTCCGGCTGAGGATCCAGGCGAGCGATTATTTCCAGGCAGGTATCGATACTGTGCAGCAGTTCTATGGATCTGGCTACTATACTGTAAAACGGATTAAAGGTCGGGAAGATCCCTAGAGCCTGGGCGGCCTGACGCGCCGCGGGGGCCAGTTTGTCCAGGTTCAAATTTACCCGGGCGAGAGGTCCGACTAAGAAGCTGCCTCGGCCTTCAATATAAGAATGGAGCGCATGGGAATGGGGGATGTGCCGCTCTTTGATATGGTTGCGGTACTGCCAGGCCGGTATATCCAAGCCCCGGGTAGAAATAAGCCGGCCCCCGTTGATGGCGTAGGCCTTATCCTCGGATAGAGCGACGTGTTCACCTTCCCGATCAAAGGAGGGGATGGACAGGGAGGCGACCAGATCTATGGTGGCCAAGGCATCCGCGCGAGCCTCCTCCAATCTTTCCCCTATGGCCTGAAGCTCTTGCCGGCTGGGCACCGAGGTGAAGCCTCCGATGGTGGGAGTGACGGGATGGACCTCGCGGCCGCCCACCAGGCTGGTCAAATCATTGCCCAGACGCTTCAGTTTAAGGGCCCGCTGCACGGCCGGCAGATGATCCTGGGCCATGGCAATGGCGCTTTCATAGCCCAAAAAGTCAGGCAGAGCCAGGAAGTAGATGTGCAAAGTGTGACTTTGAATATACTGGCTCAGGGCCAAAAGGAGACGCAAATCTTTGGCCTGTTGGCTGGGTTCGATACCCAAAGCGTCTTCCAATGCCTGTATGGCCGTTATTTGGTGCGAGGCAGGGCAGATGCCGCAGATACGCGAGACTATTTCGGGAACCTCGTCAAATTTGCGTCCTACCAAAAATCCCTGGAAGAAGCGCGGAGGCTCAAAAATTCTAACCTCCAGCTCGGTGATATGGCCGTCCTTAGTCTTAACCTTTATGGCCCCTTCTCCTTCCACCCGGGCCAAATAATCCACTTTTATAGCCCATTCACTCATATAGCTTCCGCCCCTTTGCTGAATTCCGGCGTCATACCGGCAAATTTTCGGAAATACCGGATGATGTCGTTGCGGTGCAAGCCGTATTCGGCCATGGTTTGGGCCAGGGACACGGTGTTGGCGTCGTTGGCCGGGCCGCGACAGCCGTCACAGGTTTTGCCCCGGGAAGGGCAGAGGGCTCCGCAACCGGCGGAGGTGACCGGTCCCAGGCAGACGCGCCCTTCGGTGACAAAAAGGCAAACATTCTCATGGAGCTTGCACTCTACACATACGCTGTGGGGCCGCAAATAGGGTTTTATTCCCAGCAAGGTGCTCTTGATAAATTCTAAAAGTTCTTCGCGGCTTACGGGGCAGCCTTTGAGGTAGGCATCCACCGGTACATAATAGTCGAGGCCGTAAGCAGTGGTGGAATGGATGACGCTCAAGTCATCGTAGACGCGGCTTTCGATGACCCGTTGAGGCTGCCAATTCTTGATGGACGGTAGTCCCCCATAACAGGCACAGGCCCCCAACGCCACCAGGTATTTGCACTCCTGACGGGCTTTTTTAAGCCGTTCGATCTCTTCGCCGCAGGTGATGGCTCCCTCTACCAGGCCGATGTCATAAGGGCCGGGTTCATTTTGCCGGCGGGCCATGACAAAGTAACTGATTTCTATAGCTCCCAGAAGGTCGAGGAGCAGGGGCTCCAGGTTAAGTATCTCCAACTGACAGCCTGCGCAGGAGCTCATTTTGTATACCGCTATGCGGGGTTTGCTCACCGGGCCGCACCTCCCAAAACTTCTTCGGGCAGACTTAACAGTTCGGCATAGGCGAAGACCGGGCCGTCGCGACAGACAAACTTGGGCCCGATCTGGCATTTGCCGCATTTTCGAACACCGCAGTTCATACGGCGTTCCAGAGAGACATAGATTTGCTCCGGACGGAATCCGCGCGCCAGCAAACCTTTGACCACGAAAGCCATCATTATTTCCGGCCCGCAAGTGAAGACCACGGTATCTTCGGGCCGGGAAGACATCTCGGGGAAGAGCTCAGTCACTACGCCTACCGATTCCGTCCAGTTACCTTCCGGGTCACAATCGACGGTCAGGCGCACACGGACATCCATATGCCGCCAGAGGTCGAACTCGGAACGGTAAAGGAGGTCGGCGGGGGTGCGGGCGCCGTAAAGGATTTCTACTTGGCCGAAATCTTTACGTCGATTGCACACTTCGTGGATCACCGGCCGCAGGGGGGCCAGCCCGATACCGCCGGCCACTATTAACAAATTTCTGGCGGGAAGTACCTCGAGCGGCCAACCAGTACCGTAAGGGCCGCGGATACCTACGGTGTCGCCCGGTTTCATTTTGGCCAGGGCGTTGGTCACGTTGCCTACATGGCGTATAGTATGCTGGAACGTGTCCGTGTTGCCCGGGTTAGAGCAGATGGAAATGGGCGCTTCGCCTATGCCGAAAATAGTGAGCATATTGAACTGTCCGGGACGAAAGCGAAATTCCCGGCGGACAACTTCGTCCAGGAAACTAAACGTATAGGTGGTAGTATCGTGAGTTTCCGGTGTAATTTCCTTAATTACTGCCCGCTCGGGCTTAAAAGGATTGAACATCCTTTATTCCCCCCTCAGGCGACTGACAATGTCGGTGATATCGATTTTCTTCACACAAGTGCTTATACAACGGCCACAGCCCACACAGCCCAAAGTGCCGAACTGGGGTTCGTAGTAGACCAGCTTATGATAGATCCTCTGCTTGACGCGGGCATCTCGATCTTTGCGGAAGTTGTGGCCGAGGGCTACCTGGGCATATTCCAACAGCATACAGGAGTCCCATTCCCGCTGGCGCTTACCGCTCTTCAAGTTCAGATCGATTTTGTCCACCACGTTGTAGCAGAAGCAAGTCGGGCATACCATGGTGCAGGACCCGCAAGCGAGGCATTGGTGCATGAGCTCTTCCCACAGGGGATGGCGGAAATTTTCCTCCAGTAGCTCATGAAGGCCCTGAGTGTTGAGCCTCTTTTGAAACTTCCGCCGGGCATTATCTATTACCTTTTGTTTTTCTACCGTAGCCACGCGAGGAGCGGGGTCCAACTCCAGTTCCGTTACCAATTTTTGGCCTTGAGGGCTCCCTACTTCCAATAGATAGCCCTGCCCCAGGTCGGTGAGGAGTAGATCGTAGCCTTCCCTTAAGGACGGTCCCGTGCCTAAAGAGAGGCAGAAGCAGTTTTCACCGGGCTCAGAACAATTGAGCGCTACCAGCAAGGTATTCCGGCGCTTAGCTATATAATAGGGGTCGGGATATTCGGCGGTATAAGCCTTATCCAAAATCAGAATGGCGTGCACATCGCAAGGGTGAATGCCGAAGATGATTTGAGATCGCTCCGGACTCGGTGTTTCTACTATTTGGTGCTCATGGAAGGCAAAAAGCACTTCAAAGGGCATATGGAGCAATTTCTTGGGCGGCAACAGGGTAGTGCGGTAATTGAGGGCCAGGTCTTCAACGCGGTTTATGGGCGCAAAGACGAATTCCTTTCCCTTGGCCACAGGGCCGAACACATCATGGCGCTGCTGTAACTCCTGCACCAGAGCGTGAAGCTTCGTTTTGGGGAGATAGTAAAGCAGAGGCCACCCCGCTTCCAGCGGTCTAGTATATGCTACCGACATCATTTATACCTCCTGAAAACTAAATGCTTAAAATTACCTTCACAAAAAGGCCTTTACAACTCCCCCTCAGTAATCGCCGACTCTCTATTACCCTATCTCGTGTGGGGCGTGTGAAAGTATCAGCTAGTACTAACTATTTCACTCCCTTCTTTCCGCTATATCCTTCCGTTTTTTAACATAACCTTTAGTGGGGTAGGTGCGGCAGACCCCAAAGAACTAATCGCTATAGTTCTTTCGGGCTATTCCTTTAACTATTCCTTTAATTTGACCAGGCCGTGTTTAAGCGCATAGTGGACCGCTTGCTGTCGGTTTTTAGTCTGCAATTTTTCCAGTATACTCCGAAGGTGGTTTTTGACCGTATTTTCGCTGATGAACAGTTTTTGAGCAATCTCCCGGTTGGTGAAGCCCTCGGCCACCAGCTCCAATACTTCCTTTTCCCTGGCGCTCAGCAGAGATTCTGGGGCAGAAGAAAGCGATTTGGACAGCATTTTTTTGGTGAGGGACGAGGCCAGGGGGTTTTCTCCGCGGGCTACTTCTAAGAGAAGATAAAACAATTGTTGCGGTTCTACCGTTTTCAGCAGGTAACCTTCGGCCCCGGCCGCAAAGGCGGCGGCCACTGTTTCCTCGTCGCCGGCTATAGTGAGTATGACGATTTTGGTTTCCGGCAACAAGGCTTTAATGCGGCGGGTAGCTTCCAGCCCGTCTAAACGAGGCATAAAAATGTCCATAAGCACAATGTCGGGACGGAGTTTCAAGGTCAGCTCTATGGCCTCTTCTCCGTTCCGGGCCTCGCCTGCTACCTCAAAGCCCTCCCATTGTTCCATGAGCATGCTTATACCTTTGCGGATCAAAGCGTGGTCATCTACCAGCAACACCCGCAGCTTAGAGTCCATGCCGCCTTACCTCTATTCAAAAAATTGGGGGCTAGGACAAGATATTGTTAACTTTCTCACAATAATTATAAACTATCGCCGAAAGACTGTACAATACATTATATTCGTAATTAAAAAAGTCAGTTTTTTATAATGTTTTTGCCGGAATAAGTTGACGCTAAGAATAAGGCGAGGAAGAAGGAACTTATGCTCGGATTGGCGAATTACTTTCCCTATATAGCTTTTTCATTAGAGTTCATTAGAGGACAGGTCTTTGTGGCTTGCAAAGGTGAGTGAAGTATGCGTATATTAGGGATCGACCCCGGGACGGCCATCACGGGGTACGGCATAATAGAACTGGGGAAGGATGGGCCTCACGTAGGTGAATACGGCTGTATCCGGACTTCCAGCACCCAGGGTTTACCTCTGAGGTTGGCTTCTCTCTACGAACGGGTAACAACTTTGATTGTCCAAAACAAACCCTGCTGCCTGGCTGTGGAGGAAGTTTTTTTTAACAAGAATACGCGTACGGCTCTGGCCGTGGGGCAGGCGAGAGGAGTTGTTTTACTGGCTGCGGCCCACGCGGGACTAGCAGTGGTTGAATACACTCCGCTGCAAGTAAAGCAGGCTGTGACGGGCTACGGACGGGCCGACAAGCCCCAGATGCAGCGTATGATCCAGGCCTTGCTGAATTTGCCGCAGTTACCCGCCCCTGACGATGTGGCGGACGCTCTGGCCGTAGCTTTATGCCATGCCAGTTACTTAAACTTTAAAGAAAAGGTTCAAGGAGAACGGTTGCCGTGATTACTTTACTATGCGGTGAATTGAGGCAGGTATGGCCGGAAGGTATTTTACTGGTGGTAGGAGGCGTGGGCTTTTTGGTCCGCACTCTTCCCGGTGACCAATGGCCTCCTATAGGGAGCGAAGTGACGGTATATACTCATCTGGCGGTCAGGGAAGAGGCGCTGGAGCTTTATGGTTTTAAGACCTACGAGGAATTAAAGATGTTCCAGATTTTATTGAGCGTAGCCGGGATGGGGCCCAAAGGAGCTCAAACCCTTCTGGGGTCCGTGTCGCCGGAGCGGTTGGCCCAGGCCATTATAGAGGAGGATAATGCTTTTCTTACTGCCTTGCCCGGGGTGGGTCCCAAAAAAGCTAAGCGCTTGGTGGTCGAACTGAAGGATAAGCTGCTAAAATCGGGGCTACAACTCAGCGGAGCCTCCCCGAGCATCGCGCTCCAGGAGGATGAAGTTTTGGCAGCTCTGGTAGGTTTAGGATATAATGTGGCTGAGGTCAGGGAGTCCTTGAAAGAGGTTCGGGAGGAGTTGGGCCCCGGGGCGGGCAGCGGTGAGGTTTTGCGTACCGTGCTGAGGCGCTTAGGTTCGGGCAAGGTGATGTAGAAGGAGCTACTTAGAAGGGAGCCATTAATCCTATGGAGCGCCTGGTGGCCTCTCATTTGCAGGCAGAAGAACAAGAGCTGGAAGTAACTTTACGGCCGCAGTCCTTAGCCGAATATATAGGTCAAGATCAGGTAAAAGAAACTTTAAGCATATTTATCGCTGCCGCCAAGGCCCGGGGTGAAGCTCTGGATCATGTGCTCCTATGCGGGCCTCCCGGTTTAGGCAAAACTACCTTAGCCGGTATCATCGCCCGGGAGATGGGGGTTCAATTGCGCATAACCTCGGGTCCGGCCATAGAACGTCCTGGAGATCTGGCGGCTATCCTGACCAATCTACAACCGCGGGATGTTCTGTTTATTGACGAAGTGCACCGCTTGCCTCGCAGTGTGGAGGAGATCCTGTATCCCGCCATGGAAGACTTCGGCCTGGATATAGTGTTGGGCAAGGGCCCCAACGCCCGCTCCCTGCGCCTGGCTCTGCCGCGGTTTACCCTGGTGGGCGCCACTACCAGGACGGGTTTGCTCACCTCCCCCTTGCGGGAGCGCTTCGGCATCATGGCCCGGCTGGAGTTTTACCGGGCGGAGGAGCTGGCCGCCATTGTGCGCCGCTCGGCCGCCATCCTGCGGGTGCCCATAGAGGAAGCCGGAGCCTGGGAGATAGCCCGCCGTGCGCGGGGCACCCCGCGTATCGCCAACCGTTTGTTGCGCAGGGTGCGCGACTATGCTCAAGTGAGGGCCGCAGGGACCATAACTCTGGAGGTAGCCCGGGAGGCCCTCAAGCTTCTGGAGGTGGACGAACAGGGCCTCGACAGTCTGGACCGCCGCCTCCTTCGAACCATTATTGAAAAATTCGGGGGTGGACCTGTAGGGCTGGAAACATTGGCCGCCAGCCTGAGCGAAGACCCGGAAACCCTGGAGGACGTGTATGAACCTTATCTGCTCCAAAAAGGCTATCTTCAGCGCACACCTCGCGGACGGGTGGCTACGGAACTGGCCTACCAACATCTGGGGATAAAAAGCAAAGGAGAAAGAGCGGCTCAGCTTACCTGGACTTAAAAAGATTCGGGTAAGAAGATACGGGAGACGAGATTTGGGGCATGGTATTGGGTAGATAGGATTTGGGATATGGGGATGGGCGAAAGGGGATTCGGACCATGGGAGATTTCGGTTTCCTGGGAAAAATGTTGATCGGTTTGGGTCTATTTTTGGCCTTTATGGGTTTGCTGATAATAGGTATGGGTAAGCTCACTTCTTTGGGCCGGTTGCCGGGGGATATTTATATTCAGAAGGGTAATTTTACCTTCTATTTTCCTCTGGTTACTTCTCTTATCTTAAGCCTGATTTTGACTTTGGCCTTAAATCTTTTCTTTCGCCGTTAAACTCGGGGAGAAACGGAGGAATAATATCTTGCGCCGTAAAGCCTTCAAGGTTATGAGCCTGTTGGTGGTAGCGGGTTTTCTTTGCTTGGGGTCGCCGAGGGCTAGTACCGGGGCTGCGGTATCTCCTGCGGTGCGGGTGCTCCTGGATAGCGGGCTCAAGGAGATCGATTTGGCCGTAGTACAGGGGGATTATCGCTTGCAGGACGGGCAGGGTAAAGAGCTGGCCCGGACTGCAAGAGGAGAAGCCTGGACGGTAAAGTGGGAAGAGGGGCAATTGAAGCTTTTCAAGCAAGGCCAGGCGCTACCCCCGGTAAGTAGCGCTACCGTAGAGCTTAAGCCTCTGGATGAAAAAGCCTTTAATCTCTTCCAGTATCAGGGCAAACGCTATCGCGGAAGCCTTAAAATCATCAGCGATGGTACCGGCTTGATGGCCATCAACACTTTGGACGTAGAGCAATACCTTTATGGAGTGGTGGGCTCAGAAATAGGCAGCAGCGCCGGTCTAGAGGCCCTTAAAGCTCAAGCCGTGGTTTCCCGCACTTATGCCTTAAACAGGGTAAAGCCTGAGGCGTATTATGATGTTACGGATGATACCGCCAGTCAGGTCTATGGAGGGTATGAAGCGGAGACGGTTTCCGGTGCCGATAAAGTGAAGCAAGCGGTGGAAGCTACTCGAGGACAGGTCATTTACTATCAGGGGAAATTAATAGAAGCTTATTTCCATTCCAATGCGGGCGGCTATACCGAAGACAGCGAGAACGTGTGGTCCGCAGTTCTGCCCTATATCCGGGGGGTGCCCTCGCCCGAAGATGCTTATGCTTTGAGTATAGGCGGCTGGGCGGCCGAAACCTACATGTGGACCAAGTCCTTCTCCAGGGAAGAGGTCCAAAATCTGATAAAGGCCTGGTTAGAGCGTACCGGCCAAAAGGCGGAACTGGGAGAGGTGATAGATCTGGCGGTTTCTCGAGAGAAAGCGGACGAAAGCGGCACCACGGTATCGGGGAGAGCGACGCGGCTGGACATAATAGGCACTAAAGGTAGCATCTCGGCTTTCCGCAATAACATCCGCTCAGTCCTAGGGCTGCGGAGCACCCTGTTTACTATGCAGATGGACTCTACGGTAGTCATAATGGACGGCCGGGGAAACAAACGGGAAGTTAATTACGGCGGTAGCCTGGTAGCCGTAGGCGCAAGCTCCTCTCCGTCTTCCTTGAACGGCGCGGGAGGAGAATACGCGGTGGCCGGTCGGGAGCAGATGAGGGTGGTGCCCAAAGTGTTTAACCGGTTAGTAGTTGAGGGCCGGGGAAACGGCCACGGATTGGGGTTGAGCCAGTGGGGGGCGCGGGGCATGGCCGAGAAAGGATATAGCTACCGCGATATCATTGAACACTATTATAACCAGGACCGCCGCGACGGCAAATTGATTATCGCACCTTATACTGGGACCTACTATGCGCGTTGAGGAATTCGATTATGACCTGCCGCCGGAATTAATAGCTCAACAGCCGGTGGAGCCGCGGGACGCCTCGCGGCTCCTGGTGCTGCACCGCCAAGACGGCAGACTCGAGCACCGGTATTTTTACGAGCTGCCGCACTACCTGGACCCGGGAGATATTCTGGTGCTCAACGATACCCGAGTGATACCGGCCCGGCTTTGGGGCCAAAAGGCGAAAACGGGGGGGCGGGTAGAGGTTTTGCTCCTTAACCGTTTGGAGGGGGATCGCTGGGAGGTTTTGGTACGACCGGGCCGACGGGTAAGAGCGGGCACGGAATTGGTTTTCGGCCAGGGGGAACTTAAAGCCCGGGTTATAGCCACTACCCCCGCGGGTGGGCGGGTGCTGGAATTCACCTATAGGGGCAACTGGGAGGAAATACTGGCGCGATGGGGCGAGGTGCCCTTGCCGCCGTATATAAAGAGCGGGTTGCGCGATCCGGAACGCTACCAGACGGTGTATGCCCGGCATCCCGGTTCGGCTGCCGCTCCTACCGCAGGCTTACACTTTACTCCGCGGCTTTTGCAAACGCTCCGGGAGAAGGGAGTAAAAATAACTTATATCCTGCTGCATGTAGGGCTGGGAACTTTCCGGCCGGTGAAGGAAGAAACCGTAGAAGAACACCGGATGCACGCGGAATATTATGCGGTACCGGAGGAGACTGCCGCGGCCATCAATGCCGCCCGGTTCGGGGGCGGCCGGGTGGTGGCCGTAGGGACTACGGTGGTGCGCGCTCTGGAGACGGTGGCTACGCCGGAAGGCCGCATTCGCCCCGGAGAAGGTTTTACAGAGACCTTTATTTACCCTGGCTACCGCTTCAAAGCCGTAGATGCCCTGATTACCAATTTTCATCTGCCCCGCTCCACTCTTCTGATGTTGGTCAGCGCCTTTGCCGGACGGGAAAGAATCTTGGAGGCCTACCGCATAGCGGTACAGGAGCGCTATCGTTTCTTCAGCTTCGGTGATGCCATGTTAATACTGTGAGGGGTGGATTATACCGGTGGGAGCTGTGACCTTCGAAGTATTAAAAACGGCCCAAGGGTCTGCCGCCCGGCTAGGGCGGCTGATTACTCCCCACGGGGTAGTACATACCCCGGTTTTTATGCCCGTGGGCACCCAAGCCACGGTGAAAACTTTAACTCCGGAAGAGGTCGAATCCTTAGGCGGGGAAATCATTTTGAGCAATACCTACCACCTGTATTTGCGTCCGGGAGCCGAGATAATCCGTGCTGCCGGGGGCTTGCATGGCTTTATGCACTGGGACCGGCCTATTCTCACCGACAGCGGCGGTTTTCAGGTGTTTAGCCTGGCCCCTCTGCGGGAGGTCCGGCCGGAAGGAGTTATATTTCGGTCTCACCTGGACGGTTCTACCCATTTCATGGGACCGGAAGAATCTATGGCCGTCCAGGAGGCCCTGGGTTCGGATATTGCCATGGCCTTCGACGAATGCGTGGCCTATCCGGCCACTTATGAGGAAGCCGAAGCGGGGGTGGAGCGGACTGCCCGCTGGGCGGAGCGCTGCCTGGAGGTGCACCGGCGGCCGGACCAGGCGGTTTTCGGTATTATTCAGGGCGGGGTATTTCCCGACCTCAGGCGCCGCAGCGCCCGCCAGATTACTTCTTTGGGTTTTCCCGGCTATGGTATTGGAGGGTTGAGCGTAGGAGAACCTAAAGATGTAATGTATAACATCCTGGAGGAGTTGCATGTCCTGTTGCCCGCGGATAAGCCCCGCTATCTTATGGGCGTGGGTTCACCCGACTGCCTTATTGAAGGCGTGAAGAGGGGGATCGATATGTTCGACTGTGTCCTGCCCACACGTATAGCTCGCAACGGTACCGTGCTTACCAGCCGGGGTAAGCTGGTGGTGCGGAATGCCGCCTATGCTTGGGATTTTGGTCCCCTGGACCCGGAATGTGACTGTTATACCTGCCGGAATTATTCGCGAGCTTACATCCGCCATTTAATAAAAGCCAATGAAATTCTGGGGTTGAGGCTCACCACTATCCACAATCTATACTTTTTGTTCCGCCTCATGGACCGGATCCGCCAGGCCATAGCCGAAGACCGCCTGGAAGATATGGCCGCCGAGTTTTACGCCCGCTACGGCTCATCGGAAGTAGGCATCTTAGAAAATTTGTAGGGGGAGAGAGGTGTTGCCCTTCTTTTGTCGAAAGGTATAAAGGGAGGTGATCTTCGTGCAGCAGGTCCAGGGATGGGGGCTGACTATTTTTTACCTGGTATTCTTTTTTGCCATCTTTTACTTCCTGGTTATCCGCCCCCAACAAAGGCAGCAAAAGCAACGGCAGGAGATGCTGAGCAAATTGAAAGTGGACGACCGGGTGGTCACCGTGGGCGGTCTCCACGGCCGCATCACTAAAATAAAAGAAGATACGGTTATACTGCGCATTGCCGACCGGGTGGAAGTAGAAGTAAATAAGAACGCCATCGCCTATGTGCCGGGCCAGGAGGCGAAATAACCTTTGGGACTGGTGCATTTAGAGGATGTGAAGAAGGACCCGGAAGTAGAGTCTTTCATCCAGCAGGGAAACCGGCATTTGGAAGTCCTGGGGTTTACCGAGCATGGCCACCGCCATTTGGGTCTGGTGGCCAGCATCGGTTATAACGTGCTGACCAGGTTGGGCTATCCGGAGCGTACGGCCCAGTTGGCCGCCATTGCCGGCTATTTGCATGATATCGGCAACGTTATCAGCAGGCAAAATCACGGCCAGATCGGTGCCCTTCTGGCTTACAGCATTCTCACCAGATTGGGTATGGCTCCTGAAGAGAAGGCCCTGATAATGGGGGCCATCGGCAACCACGAAGAGGAGTACGGTCAGGCGGTGAACGCTGTATCTGCGGCCTTGATTTTGGCGGATAAGTCCGATGTGCATCGCTCCCGGGTGAGGAACACCGAACCGGCTACCTTTGACCTGCATGATCGGGTGAATTACGCCGTCCAGCATTCTTTCTTGCGGGTAGAGGAAAAAAATAAAACCATCACCCTAGACTTGAACATCGACCTCCATATAAGCAACCCCGCAGAGTATTTTGAGATCTTTCTGACCCGCATGATGATGTGCCGTAAGGCGGCGGCGTTTTTGGGTTGCCAATTCGGTTTGGTGATCAACAATGCTCGTCTTCTCTAGATTTGACATAAATCGTATAGGAGAGCTATAATACGGTCGTTAGTGAAGGAGTGCAGCAAGAGGGGGAAAATAATTTGGCAGGAGCTACCAACAAAACCTTTAAGGCCCTAGCAGTTTTTCTTATTATTTTAGCTCTAGGTATAGGTACTTTGCCGCCTCTGGTCAGGTCCATGAGGCTGGGCCTGGATTTAAAGGGTGGGGTTCATTTGGTGGTGGAAGCCAAAGACACTTCCGACCACCAGGTTACCAACGAAGATATGGACGCCCTGCAGCGGGTTATGCGCAGCCGAGTGGATGAGTTGGGATTAACCGAGCCGGTTATCCAACGGGAAGGGAGCCGGCGATTGATCATCGAACTGGCCGGGGTTGAGGACCCGGAAGAAGCGGTCAAGGTTATCGGTAAAACCGCACTGCTGGAGTTTAAGACGGCCGACGGCCAGGTGGTGGTCACCGGCAAAGATCTCAAGGACGCCAAGGCCATCATAGACCAGCGGTCCAACGAGCCCCAGGTATCCTTGAAGTTCAATGCCGAAGGGACCAAGAAGTTCGCTGCGGTTACCACGGAGCTGGTACAGAAGTACAGCAAGGAAGACCCCAGAAGGCGTATAGGCATTTATTTGGACAACCAGCTTTTGACCAACCCGGTAGTGGATGAACCCATACCCAGCGGGGAAGCTGTAATAAGGGGAGGGTTCGCCGAGTTCAAGGAAGCGGCCAATTTGGCTGCACTGCTCCGCGGCGGGGCTCTCCCGGTGCCCGTCCAGATTGAGGAACGGCGGGCCGTGGGACCCACCTTGGGTCAGGATTCCTTGGTCAAAAGCAAGAACGCTATAATCGCCGGGCTGATAGCCATCGCCCTGTTCATGTTGGTGGTTTATCGCCTGCCGGGCCTTATAGCCGATTTTTCTTTGGTAGTCTATGCGGTAATTGTCCTGGCGGTGCTTTGGGCTCTTAAAGCCACTTTGACCCTGCCGGGCATAGCCGGTTTGCTGCTATCCGTAGGCATGGCCGTAGATGCCAACATTATTATTTATGAACGCCTGAAGGAAGAGCTGCGCAGCGGTAAGACCTTGCGAGCTGCTGTGGATGCCGGTTTTACCCGGGCTTTTGCCACCATCTTTGATTCTAACACTACTACCGTGCTGGCGGCAGGAGTCCTTTATTTCCTGGGAAGCGGTACCGTCCGCGGCTTTGCCGTGACCCTCTCCTTGGGTATAGCGGCCAGCATGTTCACCGCCATCACCTTGACGCGGTTTTTGTTGCACTTAGTAATTGATGTACCGGCCTGCCGCGACCTGCGGCTCTATGGAATCAAGCCTGAAGCCCGGCCGGTTAAAGTACAGGGGTGATAATTCATGGACTTTGCAGGCAAGCGCAAAATATGGTATGCGCTCTCTCTGCTGGTAATCATTCCGGGTATTATAGCCATGTTTCTCAACCGGCCGGCGCTGAATTTCGGCATCGACTTTACCGGCGGCAACCTGCTGCAGGTGAAGTTCGAGCGGCCGGTAGAGACGTCCCAGGTGAGAGAGGTATTAAAAGAATTCAACCTGGATAAGGCGACCATACAGGCCGCGGGCCCGAATGAGTTTTTGGTACGCACTCCGGTCTTAAGCGAAGAAGAGAGCGAAAAACTGCTGGCGGCGCTAAAAGACAAACTGGGAAATCTGGATATTGAACGCAATGAAAAAGTAGGAGCGGTCATAGGAGGGGAGTTGACCCGAAAAGGTCTATATGCTCTGGCCCTAGCCTCGGTGTTGATGGTTATTTATATCGGAATTCGCTTTGAATTCCTTTTCGGCATCGCGGCCGTACTGGCCTTGCTGCACGATGTCCTGGTTACGGTAGGGCTTTTCGCCTTGTTCCGCTGGGAGGTAAATAGCTCTTTTGTGGCGGCTGTCTTGACCATTATCGGATACTCTATCAATGACACCATCGTAATTTTCGACCGCATAAGGGAAAACTTGCGCTTGCGGAAGAAGGAGAGTTTGGAGGAACTGGTGAATAAGAGCATTATCCAGAGCTTGACCAGGTCCATCAATACCGTAACCACAGTAATCATGGCCCTTTTGGCCTTGCTGTTCCTGGGAGGAGAGACGACTAAAATCTTCGCCCTGGCCATGCTCATCGGCACCATCAGCGGTACCTACTCCTCCATTTTTACGGCGAGCCCCTTATGGATTGATTTTAGGAATTTAGCACAACAGCGGAGGCGTACGGCCCGTACCAAGGTGAAACGGGCTACCTCTCCCTAGAAGGAGCTGCCCCCGGTGGCCTTTTTGTGGGGTTTGATTTGGGCTTGGTCATTGGTAGCAGGCCTGTGGCACTTTTGGATGGGCCTGCTTTTCCTTATGGCCGCCAGTGTACTTCATTTTTTATATGCACCTCCTTCCCTTCCTGCGCTTATACTATTAATGACCGGAACGGCTCTGGCCCTGGCCCTTAAGGCTGTCTCGTCGCGCCTAGCGCCTAAGGGTGCAGATTCTCCCGCCTGGGTATTGGCTGCCGGCTTGGCCGCTCTGCTAGTAGGCGGAAGCCTGGTAGGTCCACGTTGGGGTTTAGGCCTGGCGGCTCATGTGAGTTCCAGGGCTTTTCGTTACTTTAATTCTCAAGGAGGGAAGGAACGGTATTGGCGCAGCTTGGCGGCCTGGTTGCTGCCGCGTTTAGGGCTAATATGGATCTGGCTTGTCTTGGGAAGCGAGATTATCAGATCCTATCGTTAAATCTTGCAGGTTGAGGGCTTACAGTGTTACAATGGGAGCAAGGCCTTGAGCTTTACGACTTCATCCGGGGAAAACGATGAAGTCTAATTTTTTAGAGCGAAGGGGATTTCGGCCGTGGACGAGCGCGTCAAGGCGGCCCGCATATCGGTGCTATCCAACGGCTTTCTGGTCTTGACGAAATTGGCTACCGGGATAGCCGCTCACTCGGTCAGTATAATTTCCGAGGCTATTCATTCGGGGTTGGATTTGTTGGCCGCGATTATTGCTTACTTTTCCGTTAAGGAGGCCAGCAAACCGGCCGACTTCGAGCACCGTTACGGCCATGGGAAAATAGAGAATGTGGCAGGAACTATTGAAGCCCTGCTTATCTTGGGTGCTGCTGTGGGCATAATGGTAGAAGCCATAAAAAAGCTTAAAGTCGGTACTTCAGTGGTACGGCTGGAAGCAGGCATAATCATTATGGGTTTATCATCTTTGATAAACTACGGCCTATCACGTTACCTGTTCAAGGTAGCGGAGAAGACCCAATCGGTAGCTCTCTCGGCCGATGCCTGGCACTTGCGTACAGATGTATACACCTCGGCGGGAGTCCTGCTGGGCCTGGTGGCCTTAAAGCTTACCGGGCTGAGCTGGATCGACCCTGTGGTAGCTTTAGCGGTGGCTCTGCTCATTGTGGGGGCTGCCTACCGCCTGACGCGGGAAGCCTTTATACCTTTAATGGATGTGTGCTTGCCGGCCGAGGAGGAGCGCTTAGTGAGGGATATTATTTCGGCCCATGCCGACCAGTTCATCGAATTTCATAAGCTACGGACGCGTAGGTCCGGGCGGGAGCGTCAGATCGATTTGCACCTGGTGGTTCCCGCCCAACAGCCGGTGGCCCAGGCTCACAGCCTGTGCGATCATATAACGGCAGAAATCAAGAAAGCCTTGCCTTATACTCAGGTGCTCATCCATATCGAACCGTGCAGCGAAGATCACCACTGTCATAAATGTCCGGGCTGCAGAGGGGAGAGCGTTTAGATGCCGGACGCACTTTGGGAAATTCCTAAGCCCGATTTTATTCTCCAAAGTACTTTGGCACGGGCTCTGGGTATTTCTCCGGTAACGGCCCAAGTCTTGATCAACCGGGGCATTAGAACAGCGGAAGAAGCCAAGGTGTTCCTTCGCGGAGGAATCGAAGCCCTAAGTTCACCTTATGCCTTACCGGATATGGAAGTAGCTCTGGAGCGCATATGTCGGGCGATCCGGAGACGGGAAAAGGTGCTTATTTACGGTGATTATGACGTAGATGGCCTTTCCGCTGCTGCTCTACTAGGGGAGATGCTGGCCCAAGGGGGCCTAGAAGTAGAATTTTATATTCCCCACCGGCTGGAGGAAGGGTATGGGCTAAGTATAGCCGGACTTTCCTACGGCCTAATGCAAGGTTGTTCTTTGGTAATAACGGTGGATTGTGGCATTACCGCAGTTCAAGAAGCAGCTTGGGCGAGAGAACAGGGACTAGACCTGATAATCACCGACCATCACCGTCCGGGAGAGCATCTACCTCCAGCTATAGCCTTAGTGAATCCTTGGATGGGCTTCTGGCAGGGGCCCAATCCGGCCGGAGCGGGAGTAGCCTTTAAGCTGGTTCAGGGATTGGCAGCAGAGCTGGGCTGGGGCGGGGAAGAGGGATCTGGTGCCTACCGGACTCTAGATCTCGTAGCTCTGGGCACTATTGCCGACGCCGTACCTCTTTTAGGGGAAAACCGTATCCTGGTACGCGAAGGCTTGAAGCGCCTTCAGGGAGCCCTAAGGCCGGGTGTAAAAGCTTTACTCGAGGTGGCCGGGTTGAAGGCCGAGGAACTCACCGCCGAAAGAGTAGCTTTTGTTCTGGCACCCCGGCTTAATGCCGCCGGACGGCTCGGTTCGGCCCGGCCGGCTCTAGACCTACTACTCACTTCCTCTCCTCAAGAAGCATGGGATTTAGCCCAAATGCTGAACCAGGAGAACTGCGCCAGGCAGCTTCTAGAGGAGCACATACTGAGCGAAGCCCTGGTCCAGGCTGAAGCTGCTGTAGAAAGAGGAGATCCGGGATTAGTGGTAGCCGGCACCGGATGGCACCCCGGGGTATTAGGTATTGTAGCCGGTAAACTGGCAGAGCGCTTTAGACGCCCGGCCGTAGTCATCGCTCTGGATCCGGAAGGCAGAGGCCGGGGGTCCGGCCGCAGCATCATGGGGATAGATCTTTTCCGGGTTCTACAAAGCTGCCAGCAGCACCTTCTTTCGTGGGGTGGCCATGGACAGGCAGTAGGTCTAGAGATAACTGCGGAGCGGGTTGCGCCTTTTCGGGAAGCCTTCCTGGCCCATTTGGAAGTGGCTTGCGGAGAGGCGGAGGTTCGACCGCGGTTGGCACTGGAGGCGGAAGTGCTGTTCAGCCAACTGGATGAGCAGTTAGTAGAAGAGCTGGAAACTCTGGCTCCTTTTGGTGAAGAGCATCCCCGCCCTTTGCTTTTATACCGCGGAGCGCGCGTGGTCTCGGCCCAGCAGGTGGGTTCTCAGGGTCAACACCTTAAGCTCTACGTTCAGGCTGAGGGACGTGAGCTGCCGGCCATAGGTTTTCGTATGACCCTACCGGAAAGCGTCGCAGTGGGCAGCCGGGTCGATCTGGCTTTTCGGCCGGCTCTGAATACCTATAACGGCCGGGAACAACTAGAATTAATCCTGGCAGCTCTGCGGCCTGCGGAAACCAGCATTACAGCGCAGGAGATACGCCTTTTAGCGGGGGGAGAGTTAGAAGAGAGCGAACCGGTCGAGGACACCAGGCGGGCTACTTGGGCCGGAACCATTCTGGGGGAGTTAAAACATCATCTGGATTGCCGCAGGGGAGCGGTCAAGGTTGTCTTTGCTTCTGGCCGCGGTGTTTTGGCTTGTTACCATGGGTTGAGGGATATGTTATTTTCGGAGGAGATAGGTCTATGGGCTAGAGGACCCTGGTTGTCACGGGAAAAGCCCTCTAGGACCCTGCTTACCGCGACTGTTGTTTTGCAGCCTCTAGAGTTTATACTGGAAGAAGAAGAGACGGACGCTTATTGTGAGCTATGGTCGCCTGAGGCAGCCAGCGTTCCTCCGCAAGGAAAGGTTTTAGACTTCGGCAGGGAAGCTAATATAACCGGAGTCTTGCCCGACCCCTTAAGTTACGCCGTAAAAATGGCGGCTATGGGTAAACGGATATTAATTTATACGCCGGATAGGAAAGAGGCCGGGCGCCTAATACAGATTTTGGAACAAAGGTCAACAGGCAAGGTATTGCTAGCCGAAGGGTTGTCTCCGGAGCAAAAAGCACTTATATATTATGGTTGCCGGGTGGGGGAATTTCCCTTAGTGGTAGGCATAGGTTCCCGGCCGGCGTGGTACTATCCTGCCGAAGTGATAATATTCACCTACCTGCCTCAAGGCCGGGAAGAAATGGAATTGGCCATACCTCCGGTAAGCAAACGTCCGGAGGTCTACCTGTCCGCTCACGCCTTGGCTAAAGGGCCTCCGGCTGCTCAAGTTCACGGTTTAAGGCCTTTTTTGGGGCGGCTCTATAAACGTCTGCAAGCCTTGGCCCGGGGTGGAAAAGAAGTTTATCTACATAAGCAAATTACCGGTCAATATTTATTACAATGCAGCTTAAATATCCTGGAAGAATTAGGGTTAATAGAATGTCGGGAAGTAGGCCAGGGGCTGAGGATACGTCTGAGTTCCCCGGCGCCAGAAAAACAGGATCTAAATAAGTCCTGGCGCTATCGCCAGCTTTGCCGGGATTATGAAGCCGTCTGGTCCTTATGGCGAGAACTGACGGAGGGTCTAAGGGGGTGATACCATGAACCTCCAGGTGCTAGAACGGGAGATATTGCTTTATTACCCCGATGCCGACTTGCAGCTTATCCGAGAGGCCTATAAATTTGCCAGCCAAGCCCACGGTGACCAAAAGCGGCATTCCGGTGAGCCCTATATTGTCCATCCTCTGGCCGTGGCGGAGATCTTGGCCGAACTCCAGCTGGATATAGTTACCATAGCGGCCGGTATACTTCACGACGTGGTAGAAGATACCGCGGTCAGCTTGGAAACCATACGCGACCTTTTCGGCGAAGAAGTGGCCCTCCTAGTGGATGGGGTCACCAAATTAAGCCGGCTGGAACATAAGACTAAAGAGGAACAGCAGGCCGAGACCTTGCGCAAAATGTTTTTAGCCATGGCCAAGGATATTCGGGTCATTCTTATCAAGTTGGCGGACCGTCTGCATAACATGCGTACTCTAAAACATTGTCCGCCGGACAAACAGCGGGAGATAGCTCGGGAAACTCTGGAAATCTATGCCCCCCTGGCCCACCGTTTAGGTATCTTTCGTCTGAAATGGGAGATGGAAGACCACGCTCTGCGCTATTTAGAGCCGGAAATATATTACGATTTGGTAAAAAACATTTCCAAGAAACGGCAAGAAAGAGAAGAATATATTCAGAAAGTAGCAGCCATTTTAAGGGAAAAACTTCAAGAAAGCGGCATTGAAGCCGATATTCAGGGCCGCCCGAAACATTTTTACAGTATTTATAACAAGATGAAGAAAGAACAAAAAGAGCTTAGCGAAATATACGACCTGATTGCTTTACGAGTAATAGTAGATAGCGTAAAAGATTGCTATGCTGTATTGGGAATAATACACGCCTTGTGGAAACCCATACCGGGCCGTTTTAAGGACTATATCGCCATGCCTAAACCCAATATGTACCAATCACTGCATACCACGGTCCTAGGGCCCGAAGGAGAGCCCTTTGAGGTACAGATCCGCACCTGGGAGATGCACCGGACGGCAGAATACGGCATTGCTGCTCACTGGCGCTATAAGGAAGGCTATACCAATTCGGATCACGAATTCGAACAGAAACTTACTTGGTTGCGCCAGATTTTAGACTGGCAACGCGATTTGCGGGACCCCAGAGAATTTATGGAGTCCTTAAAGATAGACCTTTTTTCCGATAGGGTTTACGTTTTTACACCCAAAGGCGATGTAGTGGAGTTACCGGCCGGCTCGGTTCCTATTGATTTTGCTTATCGGGTGCATACGGATGTGGGACACCAATGTGTGGGAGCTAAAGTTAACGGGCGGTTGGTACCTCTGGACTACAAGCTAAAGACCGGGGACATTGTAGAGATTCTTACGCAAAAGGGGAGCCATCCCAGCCGGGATTGGCTCAAGATAGTGAAGACCTCCCAGGCCAAAAACCGTATCCGGCAATGGTTTCGCAAGGAAGAGCGGGAAAAGAACTTGACTAAAGGGCGGGAGATCCTGGAGCGAGAGTGTCGGAAACAGGGACTAGAGACCGAAGAAGTTTTGAAGGCCGGCCTTCTTTTGGAGGCGGCTCGGAAATTCAACCTAGCCACCGTAGAGGACTTGCTGGCAGCTTTGGGAGACGGTGCGCTTTCCGTCTCCCAGGTGATGGCCTATTTAAGAGAAGAGGACAAGAGAGAAAGAGAAAAGCAGGAAGAAATTCCTGCGATAGAGGCGCTGCCGGCGCCCAAGAGTTGGAGCGGCTTCAGTCGACCTTCTCAGGGAGTCCGGGTTAAGGGCATCGATAATGTAGTAGTACGTTTAGCTCATTGTTGCAATCCTTTACCCGGGGATGGTATTGTAGGGTATATTACTCGGGGACGAGGAATCTCCGTTCACCGCAGCGATTGCCCGAACATTTTACATCATCTGCACATGGAACCCGAGCGCATCATTGAAGTGACTTGGGATCAGGAAGCGGAAGCTACCTATCAGGTCCAGATTGAAGCTGTGGCGTTGGACCGGCCCCGCCTGGCCATGGACATTATGTCGGCGGTGGCGGATACCAAGACCATTATTAATTCCGTCCATGCCCGCGCCACGCGCAACAACTTGGCTACTATAGATCTAAAAATTGAGATACACAGCCTGGAGCACCTGCAATATATTCTGGACAAAATAAGGCGCATCAAGGACGTGATGGAAGTAAAGAGGGTAACGCCGTGAGCCTTCCCCGGTTTTAAAACTCGGCCGGCTCGGCGGGCGCTCCCTCCAAACCCTAGCAGACCAAACGGGTATGGTGGATTCTTTCGCTGAACTTGAAGCCCAGGGCTGTGGTGCGGTTTTGGTCGCTCGCTGTCAAGCCCATACAGGCCTCGACGGGTAAACCGGGTACAGGTCATATTTTTATGCGTGGTTATGCCAGGCAGGGCCGATTTGGTTATGCTGGTGGTGCCCCCGGGCATGGCCGATTAGCTTACGAAGAGAGGTGACGGTTTTTGCGGGCAGTGGTCCAGAGGGTTCGGCGAGCGCGGGTAACCGTATCCGGAGAAGAGGTAGGGGTCATAGGAGCGGGCCTTCTCGTCTTTCTGGGAGTAAGATCAGGAGATACGGAATCCGATGTTATTTATTTGGCGGAAAAAATTGCCGGATTACGGGTGTTCGCCGACCAGGAAGGAAAGATGAATCTCTCGCTTAAAGATATAGGCGGAGAAGTAATGGTGGTTTCTCAATTCACCCTGTACGGCGATTGCCGCAAAGGTCGAAGACCCAGCTTTACCGAAGCTGCTCCTCCTGAAGTGGCGGAAAAACTCTATGAGAGTTTTAAAGAAGAATTGAGAAAGCAGGGATTAAGAGTTGTCAGTGGTCGTTTTCAGGCTTATATGCATATAGAGTTGGTCAATGACGGGCCCGTAACCTTGCTTTTGGACAGCAGTAAAATGTTTTAGGAGCCTCGGTCGCTTGAAGCCTAAGCAGGCACCTCGGCGAAAAGTGAGGATACGCCAGCCTCGGCCGGGTTGCAAGCCTAACTACTTTTTTGAAGAGGAGGGTCATTATGATTTTCGAAAGCTTGGTAGTAGGTCCGCTGGGTACCAATTGCTATCTTATCGCCTGTTCCCAGACCAAAGAAGGTGCGGTTATCGATCCCGGAGCGGAAGGCCGGCGCATTTTGGCCCGGGCGAGCGCGGCCGGCATACGCCTGCGCTACATAATAAATACCCACGGCCATATAGATCATTGCGCCTCCAACGGGGAGATCAAGGCGGCTACAGGGGCGGAGATCTTGATTCATAAAAACGACGCCTCTTTCTTGACCGACCCCCGGAAAAGCCTTTTAGCCTTTACCGGGGGGCAGGGAGGTAGCCCGCCCGCGGATCGCACCTTGGAAGAAGGAGAGATCATCCGCCTGGGGCAAGAGGTGAGCCTAGAAGTCATACATACCCCTGGGCATACTCCGGGCGGTATTTGTCTGAAAGGACGAGATTTCATATTTACAGGGGATACGCTTTTTGCCGGCTCCATCGGTCGTACCGATTTTCCCGGCGGCTCTTTTGAACAACTGCTAGCTTCTATCAAAGAAAAACTTTTACCGCTGCCCGACGAAATGATTATTTATCCCGGCCACGGCCCGGCCTCCACCATCGGGGCGGAGAGAGCGGAGAATCCCTTTTGTAGTTGAGGGAGGTTTTCCATGATAACTCACAGACCGCGAGGTACAGAGGATATTCTTCCTGGAGATAGCGAAAAATGGTATTCACTTGAAGAGAAGGCGCGTTTCCTGTGCCGCCTCTACGGTTACCGGGAAATAAGGACGCCTATTTTTGAGCACACGGAGCTTTTCCAGCGGGGCGTGGGAGATACCACCGATATTGTGGAAAAAGAGATGTACACCTTTTATGACCGCAGCAATCGCAGCCTAACTTTACGGCCGGAAGGGACGGCCCCGGTGGTCCGGGCCTTCCTGGAGCACAGGCTATACGCCGGCCTGCTACCCGTAAAGCTTTTCTACCTCGGTCCCATGTTCCGCTACGGGCGACCTCAGACGGGACGCCTGCGCCAGTTCCACCAGTTTGGCGTCGAGGTCTTTGGCAGCCAGGACCCGGCAATAGATGCCGAGGTTATCTCCTTGGCCATGGATTTTTACCACCGGGTCGGGCTTGCGGGGCTGGAACTGCACGTGAATAGCGTGGGCTGTCCTACCTGCCGGGCTGTTCACCGGGAAAAGCTTAAATTATATTTAAGCGATAAGCTATCTTCCCTTTGCCCCACCTGCCAGGGGAGGTTCGAGCGCAATCCTTTGCGCATTTTCGATTGTAAGAGCGAGGTATGCCAAGAGCTGGTGAGCGGCGCTCCTACTATTACGGACACTTTGTGCCCGGATTGCGCTGCCCACTTCCAGAAAGTATTAAAGTACTTAGAAGAGCTAGGGATCGGCTATATGCTGGACAAACACCTGGTGAGGGGACTGGATTATTATACCAAGACCGCCTTTGAAATCATGGTGGCCGGGATTGGCGCTCAGAGTTCCATAGGCGGTGGGGGCCGGTATGACGGGCTGGTGGAGGCCTGCGGGGGTCCGCCTACGCCGGGCATAGGCTTCGGCTTGGGTTTAGAGCGGGTTTTATTAGCTTTAGAAGCTCAAGGGCGAAAGATGGAGGCAGCAAGCGGTATAGATGTGCTGGTGGCTACTACCGGCCCGGATTTGCACAGGGCGGCTCTACAACTGGTCAAAGTCCTAAGGGATCATAATATTGCTGCCGACAAGGATTATATGGCCCGAAGTTTAAAGGCCCAGATGAAATATGCGGACCGTTACCCGGCCAAACTGGTGATCATTTTGGGGGAAGAGGAACTGACGCAGGGGAAGGTCAAGGTACGTAACCTGAAAAGCGGTGAACAACTGGAAGTGGCGTGGCAGGAAATAGTAGCTTTTTGTCGGCAAATAAAGGAGAGTGACGGATAAGTGATAGAAGGTATGGGAGAATTGTACCGCACTCACGGGTGCGGGGAGCTGAGAAAAGTTCATGTGGGCCTACAGGTCGCCTTGATGGGTTGGGTGCATCGGCGCCGGGATCACGGAGGGCTGATCTTTGTAGACCTGAGGGATCGCTCGGGTATAGTCCAGGTGGTCTTCAGCCCTGAGGTGTCCGGCGAGGCCTTCGCCAAAGCGGAGCAGGTCCGCAACGAGTATGTACTAGCTGTAGCCGGGGAAGTCCGGCCGAGGCCGGAAGGAACGGTGAACCCTCGTCTGGGCACCGGAGAGATCGAAGTCTATGCGCAGAAAGTATATATACTGAACCAGGCTAAAGTACCTCCTTTCCATATTGCCGACCAGGTAGAGGTAGACGAATCCCTGCGCCTACGCTATCGGTATCTGGACCTTCGTCGGCCGGAAATGCAGCGTTTGCTGGAATTGCGCCACCGAACCTGCAAGGCCATAAGGGACTTCCTAGATGCCCAAGGTTTTTGGGAAATTGAAACGCCTATGCTCACCAAAAGTACTCCGGAAGGGGCGCGAGACTTCCTCGTGCCCAGCCGCCTACACCCAGGGGAATTCTTTGCCCTGCCCCAGTCCCCTCAGCTCTTCAAGCAAATTCTAATGGTGGCCGGAGTAGAGCGCTACTTTCAGATCGTGCGCTGTTTCCGGGATGAGGACTTGCGCGCCGACCGCCAGCCGGAGTTCACCCAACTCGATATGGAAATGTCCTTTGTACGGCGGGAAGAGGTAATGAGCCTTACGGAACAGTTGCTAGCCTACCTTTTTCGCACGGTTTTAGGGGTGGAAGTCCAACTTCCCTTTCCCCGGTTGACTTACCGGGAGGCTATGACCCGTTTCGGTTCCGACAAGCCCGATCTGCGCTTCGGCCTGGAGATCAAAGATCTCTCCTTTACCGTCCAGGGATGCCGATTCAAAGTCTTCTCTGAGGCGGTGGCTCAGGGAGGGGTGGTGCGGGGAATACGGGCGCCCGGCTGTGGTAGCTATTCCCGGCGCGAGCTGGATGAATTAACCAAGTTGGCCGGTACTTTTGGAGCCAAAGGGCTGGCCTGGCTTATAGTAGAAGCAGAAGGTTTCCGTTCGCCCATCGCTAAATTCTTCGACCGGCAAGAATTGGAGAGCATCAAGGCCCAGATGGAGGCTAAGCCCGGGGACTTGCTCTTATTTGTGGCGGATAAGGAAGAAACAGCGGCTTCTGCTCTGGGCGCCCTGCGCCTGGAAATGGCCAGGCGTCTCGGATTGATAGATTCCGAGGAGTTGGCCTTTACCTGGGTGATAGACTTTCCTCTGGTGGAGTATAGCCCAGAGGAAGGTCGCTATAAGGCCATTCACCATCCCTTTACTTCCCCCTGCGAAGAAGACCTGCCCCTGTTGGAGAGCGAGCCGCTGAAGGTGCGAGCTCTGGCTTACGATGTAGTGCTCAACGGAATAGAGCTGGGCGGGGGCAGCATCCGTATTCACCGACGGGATATCCAGGAAAGAGTGTTCCGCTTATTAGGCCTGGGATTGGAGGAGGCGCGGGAAAAATTCGGGTTCCTTTTGGAAGCCTTCGAATACGGGGCCCCGCCTCACGGGGGTATTGCCCTCGGCCTGGACCGGCTGGTAATGCTCATGGGCAGGAGAGAGAGCATACGCGATGTTATAGCTTTCCCCAAGACCCAGAGCGCTACCTGCCTTCTCACCGGGGCTCCGGCAGCGGTAGCTCCTGAACAATTGCGGGAGCTGCACATTTCTCTGCGTACGTAGCGTTCCTCTTGCCCAACCTTCGCCGGGGGTGAAACCGGGGATAGCTCAGCCTTGGCCCCCTGGCGCATCCCCAGTTTTGATCCCAGGCCTGCTTAGCTTGCGCTCGCTCCGGAAACCCTCGCGGGCCAAACTAGCGCTCGGCTAAAGGCTCCGGCAGGCTTCCCGGCAGGATTTAAGCATCCTACCTCAGTTGCCGGCCTCAGGCCTCTCAAAAGCCTCGGGCCTGCCTTCACCTTTCGCTAAGCTCAAGTTTGGCTACCGCGAAGGCTTGCTCGCTCGCTTCCAAGCCTAAGCAGGCCTCTCCAGCAAAAACCGGGGATAGCTCAGCCTTGCAGTGCTGACGCATCAAAAAGGGAGGCCTTGAGGTGGTTGAATAAATAAGAGGT
>JBNATU010000015.1:0-67020 GCA_049701195.1 Neomoorellaceae bacterium | reverse complement strand
GGTCTCATCCAGAAAAAATTTTTCTCAACGCACCTACTAACTCTTGACACGGACCCTCGAATAATTTTTCTTTACACCGAGGCAAGGAGGAGATAAAATAGTCTAACAACTCCCTGCCTTCGGGTATGGGGGTTGTCCGTCCTGGATGAGGCTCTACTTGGCGGTGGGCTCATCCAGGACAAAATGTTTCCTTAACCTGTTCAACGCTCGCTCTTTCAATCGGTGTACGACCGGTTGTGATATTCCCAACTGTTCAGCTACCTCCCGCTCTGTACGTCCCTCCAGGACCGTTGCCGTGATGACCTTCTGCTGCTGCGGCGTCAGCAACGCGAGGGCTTCCTGGAGGAATACCGTGTCCTCTACTTCGGCCAAAATGTCATCTGTGCCGGCTACGGTATCGAGCATCTCTGTCATCTCATCTTCGGCTTCTTGACTGAGTAGGTTGTTAAGGATTAGTAGTTCGTGTTCCCGTAGCCGCTTATGCTTCTTCGCTAGCCTGATAGCTTCGTGTCGTAGGCCGGTTAAAAACCAGGCCATAATCCGGGCTTCTTCAACGTCGTCGTAGATGTCAGGTGTAGGGAGCCATCATCGTCCACCTCCTTTCAGCTTGTCTAACCTGCCCTCTATTACATAAAGAGAAAGTAGGGGGGCATTTTAATATCCCCCTACCAAAAAATTTTTGAGTTATTTCTGATGGTCGCTTTTATGGGAGAAGTACCGGTTTAGCTCATCCCTACCCCAAGTAGTATTTGGTCGGTATCGGTAAACGGGAGCAGCCCTCCTCGTATCCTAGTTGACGGCTGTATTTTTTGACGATTAAAAAACGTTTAACAACCTGGGTCATGGCTTCTTCATTACCACTTTTCGCTAGAGCAATCAGTTCTCAGAGTTTCGGTTTTCTTTGCATATTTTGCCACCTCCACAGAGGCAAAAAGACCTACCACATTTTGGTAAGTAATAGGTCTTAAACTTTTGCAACAGTGGCATATTGTAAGTTTTTAGCTGAGGTGTGGGATATAAGATGCTTTGAGTTCACGACCGATATCGCTTCTGCACCCAGGGGATGACCAGAGGCATGGTGATAATCATGGTGAGGATGAAGACCCAGGCCGCGCCGCCGTAGCGGGCCACCGGAGTATATGTCTTTCCCTTGGCGGAGGTTAGTAAGAGAAAAAGCAAAGCTGCACCAAGGGAAATTCCGGTATAAAGAAGGGCGCTTATTTTAGCCGCTCTGTCAATTCTGTTAGTATTGTCGGGGTTATGAGGCATCTTGATCTTCCTCCCACCATATTATCGATACTTCCGAAGCAAGATTTGGCAAGTGTTTGTAGGCTAAAGCAAGTAAATCCTCTTGGACTTCCTTCTTCCCCTCAAGCTCAACAGGCTTTGTTGGGCAAAGTTTTAACCGCCGGAAAATCATACATACTTGTTTCGGAACCACCATATTATTTCGCTTGGGCCGCTGCCGTCAACGCCTTTTCGCCTTTCGTCGAGGGTTCAAAGCGCTTTAAAAGCAGGCTGTTTAAGGTCACGGATACCGAGCTAGTGGCCATGAAGAAAGCGGCCAGCTCGGGGCTGACAATGAGGCCGGTCCACGGATAAAGGATACCCGCGGCGATGGGGATACCCAATGTGTTATAGATAAAGGCCCAGAAGAGATTTTGCCGCACTTTGCGCATAGTGGCCCGGCCTATCTCGATAGCCGCCACCACATCGCGGATATCGTTTTTAATAAGGATGATTTCGCCCGTTTCCTTGGCCACGTCGGTACCGCTGCCTATGGCTATGCCCACATCGGACTGGGCCAATGCCGGTGCGTCGTTGATACCATCGCCTACCATGGCCACTTTGAGGCCCTGTCCTTGCAGCTTCTTCACCTCATCAGCTTTATCCTGGGGAAGCACTTCGGCCAGCACCCGGTCGATGCCCGCCTGCCGGGCAATGGCCTCAGCCGTGCGTCGGTTATCACCGGTAATCATGACCACCTGGATGCCCATTTTCTTAAGCCGTGCGATGGCTTCCGGCACATATTCCTTGAGGGTATCGGCCACGGCGATAACTCCTGCTGCTCTTCCGTTCACCGCCAGGAACATGGCCGTCTTCCCTTGCTCTTCTAATTCTTCAGCCCGGGGCAAAAGCCGGCTTATGTCTATCCCTTGTTCGGCCATGAGCCGCCGGTTGCCCAAAAGTATCTTTTCTCCCCGCCAGGAGGCCTCCACTCCGCGGCCCGGTATGGCCCGGAACTCCGGTGCATCTTCCAGCTCTAAGCCACGGGCCCTGGCTTCCCGGACGATAGCCTCGCCCAGGGGATGCTCGGAATTTTTTTCGGCCGTAGCGGCATAAAGCAATACGCGCTCTTCTTCCCAGCCGCCGGCGGCCACTACATCGGTCACTTCGGGCTCCCCTTTGGTCAGGGTGCCGGTTTTATCGAAAACCACGGCATGGAGCTTGGCGCTGGCCTCTACCGCATCGGCCCCCTTAAAGAGGATCCCGTTTTCCGCTCCTTTACCCGTGCCAGCCATCATGGCGCTGGGAGTAGCCAGGCCTAAGGCGCAGGGGCAGGAAATGACCAGAGTGGTGACGGAGAGCAGCAGGGCAAAACCGAAAACCCCGATTTCCGCCAGGCTGTAGGGAGAAAGGATAAAACGGCTATCCGGGAAGAAATAGCGGTCAAACCCATAGAAAAACCAGAAGAGGAAGACAATCAGGGCCAGGACGTGCACCCCGGCGATAAAATGACCGGCCACCAAATCGGCCAGACGTTGTATGGGCGCTTTGGAAGCCTGGGCATCTTCCACCATTTTGATTATCTGGGCCAGGGCCGTCTCGCTCCCTACCCTGGTGGCCCGGAATTTAAAGGAACCCGTCTTATTAATCGTAGCTCCGATAACCTGGTCGCCCACTTTCTTTTCCACCGGGATACTCTCGCCCGTGATCATGGACTCGTCCACCGCCGAATAGCCCTCGATCACCTCGCCATCGACCGGAACCTTATCTCCCGGCCGCACCACCACAATATCGCCGACGGCTACCTCCTCCACCGCGATTTCTATTTCCCGGCCGTCGCGAATAACCCTGGCCCTCTGGGCCTGAAGGCTCATCAATTTGCGAAGGGCCTCGGAAGTGCGGCCTCGGGTCAAAGCCTCCAGGTAACGGCCTAAAACCACGAAGGCGGTCAGCATGGCGGCGGACTCAAAGAAGGTGGCACCTTTACCGCCAAAGCCGGCCTCGGGCCAGAGGCTATTAATAGTAGCGATGATATAGGCTGCTCCTATACCGGTGGCATAGAGCAAGTTCATGTCGGTGGCGCCCTTTTTAAGGCCCCTAAAGCTTTTAACAAAAAACTGCCAGCCGGGGATGAAGACCACCGGAGTGGTCAAGAGCCACAGGACCAGGGTGTTGCTCAAGAACTCGGGAACAAAATAAGGAAAGATCCAGGCATCGCGGAACATGCCCAGCATAACCAGTAAGCTTAAGGGCCAGGCGATCCACAGGTTGCGGGCCTGACGCCGAATCTCCCGCTGCCGGGCCTCCCTTTCCCGATCCCAAGCCTCCTGACCGGTTACTTTCTCACTGGCCTCGTATCCCAGCTCACCGATGACCTTTTTTATTTCACTTTTGCCCACAACCCCGGGGTAGAAGCGCACGCGGGCGGACTCCGTCGGGAGGTTGACCACCACCTCCGTCACCCCCGGTAGGTTCTTCACCCCCTTTTCTACTTTGGCTACGCAAGCAGCACAGCTCATCCCCCTAACGTTTAATAAAACTTCTTCCTGGGGAACGTTATAACCCAGCTCTTCTATAGTCTTGACCAGCTCCATAACCTGAACTTTCCCAGGGTTGTACTCTACCGTAGCCTTCCTGGTCAAGAGGTTAACTTGAACAGCCTGTACACCCGGGATATTTTTCAGGGCTTTTTCTACCTTGGCTACGCAAGAGGCACAACTCATACCTTCTACCGGTAAACTTATCCTAGTAACAGCTGCCTCTGTGGCCACGAGAAATCTCTCCTTCGCCAGCTATATACCCCGTAGGGGTATCTTAAATCCAATATAAGTCTTTCCTGCAGGGCCGTCAAGACTTTCCTCTCCTTTACCAAGCCCTCTAAAAGTCCGGCCTGGATACTTTGAAAATGTGCTCTTGGCTATTTTGATCCTTCTGCCGGTGCTGCGCCGAGGCATGCGCGTCTTATGAATAGACAGAAAAGGTGAAGTCGGCCCCGTCGAAAATGCCGGCTTCTCTCTGCCAGTCAGATCTGTACCGGGTGGAAGAGAGAAGAACAATATCGTCGCGGGACCGGGATAGGGATGGGTTGGCAGTACCGGTGAAGGTGAAGAGAGAAGAACAATATTATCGCGGAACCCTTGGGCACCCAGTCGGTGCTAAAGAGAAAGTCAATAAGATTTAAAGGCCCCGTCCCTGGGGCGGAGCCTTTAAATCTTATTTTTTCATTACGCCCGTATGTTTGGGTATAAAAGTTCCACATGCCGTATCATCGGACACTGTGGTCATGTGATTCATAGCCGTGGGGCGAACCTGGATACTGGATGCCTTGCACTCATTGCCTTCCTGGTAAAGGCAGTCATCTACCGAGCACTTTATACGGGGCACTTCCATCACCTCCTCTACTAGCTGTAGGATACACCTTATATGGCTAATTTATGCACACCTTCCCACGACCTGCTGCCCTAAATACAGAGATAAAATATCTTCTGCCAGAGCAGGTCGGCATTAATCAGGTCGCCCTGCTTTTTAAAAATTAGGAAGCTGCCCGGCGGTAAAGACTCTCGGCAGAAGCCGAGTCTGTAACCTCGATGTCTTTGGCCCTCTGCCACTTCGCCCAAGGAGCATATCCAGCTAAAGCCCGGGAGGTAAACAGAGTAAGAAACAAAAACAAAGTTACTTCCCTCACTGCCTCAAGCAGTAGTAGCTTTCCTCTCTTGGGTCTCTCCAAATTAACTCCACCTCATTTGTTCCCTTCTTCGTACCCTCTATAATAATCACCGCTGAGCATACAAAAAATGGCGGGTAGCACCCGCCTTGAGGTTCATCTTATCTTTGCAGCAGCGTAATAATTATACCGGCAAACCTGGCGATTAATGTAACCACTGCACCTATAGCCCATAATTTTACAGTGGCTAGTCTATCCTGGATTCTATCGATCTTCTCCTCCACCCCTATCTATCCGTCCAGATAATTTGAGGTCCACTTCTTTGATCTCCCTAGACAACTTCTCGTCCAGCCTGTCTATCCGCTGGAGAAGGAAAAAACTCCGAAAATACCAACCTATTGGGGGCATTGGTGGCCGCAACTTCTTTCAATGCTTCCTCCGGCACGGTGCTCACCTGCCTTCACCTCCGTTCTAGCCAAAGGTTGCCAGATTATCAAGTCTTTTTCAGTTTCTTGCCATCCGTCGATGATATTGTCAGGGTAAAATCCATCAGCTATAGCTGGAAGTGAAGCAGCTTATGTATTATGAGGCCTATTTGGGTCGGGTATACCGTTGTACCCTGTATATGCTACAAGACTCCTCAATAGCGAAGAGGTGGCGCAGGCCATTAGAAGCCAGCTTTTTTAATAATCTAACCTTATGACTTTTCTCTCTAGCACGAGTGTGTTGGGCTCGCTAAACTTGACAAGATTTGGATAAAAACTATCCTGGAAGAGGCGCACCGGAAGCAAAAGGGGGCCCTACCCCTAACTGGTATGGACCAGGGTAGGGCTCCCCTGCACTTATGCAAACCATAAAGTGGCTCCACCCTTAGCACCTGCGTAATTAACCTACCAGTTCCTGTCCTAGACGGAAGGCTTTCTCCAGCAGTGCAGTATTGCTCTTGACTGCGTCGCGGTCGTTCATCCCGTTGCCGCCAACTACTCCCTTGACCTGCATACCCAGAAGCCCTCCCAGTCGCTGGGCCAGCGCATGGATCAGGTCCCGGTCATCTCCGCCTCCCTGGGAATAAACCATCGCCAATCTCTTTCCCGGAGGGAAGGTGCTACCCGCGCCGGGTCTAAAGAAGGCGAAAAGGCGATCCATAAACAGCTTGGTCTGCGCGGTAACGTACCCCATATAGACCGGCGAACCCAGCACAACCCCATCGGCCTCGAGCAAGGCCCGGTAGATCTGGACCATATCATCCTCCTGCCGACAGACGTTATGCTCCTTGCAGTAGTTACACCCCTGGCAACCGCGGATGTTCATTTCGTTTAGGCAAAATACCTCGGTTTCAGCTCCGGCTGCCGCCGCGCCGGCGAGTACCCTTTCCACCAGGGTTTCGGTGTTGCCGCCCCGCCGCGGGCTCCCTATTATGCCGATAACTTTCACGGCCACCTCTCCCTTCTTAAAAGTGTTAGTTAGTTGACAACCTGCCTCTCCTTAAATTATAGTCGTATAAACAAATAATGGAAAGACCAGGGCGGCCTGCGCGAGCGAAGGGCTGACCATTAGAGCCGCTGAACACCAGAAAGAGGCAATGATGGCCAAAACATTGGTGTTGTTGATTCAGTTAGAAATTCTTACGAGGATAGGCTGTTCGCAACCTCTATAATCTCTTCCGGAGGATATGCACCCCCAATCCGGTAGGTTACCCCTTGCTCGTGCCAAAACAAAAGAGTATTCCCAGCCTTATTGGTCAATAAGTTTGCTTGGACATTGCCAATACTTACCTTCTCTACTTGTGTATCGTCTCCATCATAACCGGTTCCCATCCCTATATTGTCGCTTATCCCACTTTGTTTGATCTTTAGTACCCCTGTCTTACCAGTATAGACCAGGGTGACTTCCATCAATGGTTTGCTTCCCGAGAGACTAATGTCTGTTAAAACACTCCCTTCTGGAAGATATTTAGGAACTAAGAGCACAAAAGGTAGCCTGGAGCGGGCCTCGTCTAAAGATACCTTTTCTTCTCTGTCAATGTCCGGGGTATGGGGCGGCTCTTTCGAGCTCAAAACCGCACTGTACGTTTCGGAAATATTATAAAGCCTATCTTTAACCAGGTATTCCAGTCTCCTGACCAGGGTTAAACCCATGGCGGTGGCTTTATGGGGGTAAACCAGGCAGGCAGATAGGATTAGGAACAATACACCGGCAGCAACGAAGGCGGCTACATTGAATGTTCTCTTCGCCAACTTTGGGCCATTCAGCCCCAGAGCTTTTCGTACCCTATCCCTGGTCTCCGGCGGCACTTCTATCCCGTCTATTTCCTCACGAATAGCGGCTTTAATCAATTTATCCAGCTGTTGGTCAGACAACATAGTCACTGTGCCCCCTTGGCCTCAGAGTTAGTAAGTTGCTCGTTATAGACTAACGTTTTGCGCAATTTTTCCCGTGCCCTACTTAGCCTGGATTTCACGGTGCCCACCGGAATTTCTAAAACTGACGCCATTTCTTCAACTTCTAGTTCTGCATAGTACTTAAGAACTAAAATGTCCCTGAACTCCGCGGGGAGCTTACGAAGGGCGTTATTGATTTACATAAATTTGGCAGGTCTTGTAGGCTAAAATCACCATTTATGGGATCTTAACATGCTAGGAATAATTTGCTTTTTTGATAATTGGTTTTATCCGCCCGAAATAGCGAAGAGCCAATGCTAAAGTTACCAATAGACCCTTACTTATTTTTGTTGTTGCCGTTTTACTATTAGCCTTAAGTGCTTATCCCCCCTTTGTGGGTGTATTAGTACGGCAATACAGCGGCGTGCTCAATTATGGCCAGTGGAATGCCTATTATAGTGGCACATTCTATAATTAATACAGGCATCGTTTCCATCACTGGTTGGTAGTACGGGGAAGAGCCAGGGGCAGTAGCAAGATTAAACTATGTGATTGTACAAAAGACGTGGTATGGATATAAAGAAATTACCTCGCCAAAAGTTGTAGATGGAAACTATTACCCTTCTTACTGGTTTTCGCCAATCAGGTTTTATGATATACCCCAAAACACCCAGTTAGCTTTAGAAATCTATTTGGATAGATACGTAACTTCCGAGTTTGGTGGCAACATTTATGACACGGAGCCTAAAGTAATCATTATCATTCATTTGCTCGGGAAGGGGGTGTTCCCAATGGACAGGTTTGAGCCCGGATAACTTATTAAAAACCTGAGGATTAAAGTTGGCGGTCTGGCAGCCGGGTCGGTTGCCACCGCTATCTACCGCGGCTTCGCTTAGGGAAAAATCCCTCTTTTTGAGGCTATTTTTTGAGGCTATATTGATGGGCGATCGTATTTAAGTTATAATTCTTACTGTAATATTTCTAACTAATTTTTCATGCGGACATGCCTGCCAAGTACAACCAATAGTGGAAATAGGCTTATTTACGTACCAGCCGGCCATGCCCGGAGGGTGCAACTATTTTATGGAAATATACCCAAAGGCTATTTCCGTACTAACCAGTCATGCCCGGGGTGTACACCCATGCATGAAAATAGGGCTATCTCCGTACTAACCCTTCATGCCGGCCATACCTGCCCGGCACACCCTCTTATGAAAATGGAGCTATTTTCGTGCTAGCCAGCCATGCCCGGGGATACAACCACATAATGGAAATAAACCCCGGGCTATTCTCGTACTAATCACCAACGCTATTCGACCTGTAAGGGGGGCTAAGAGCTATGAACTCAGACCCAGGAACAGATGTAGGTATAGATAGGGAACTGGCTAAAAAGTTGCATAAACTCCTTATAAAGTTTATCGGGCTGCATCACCAAAAATTTCTTCGCGCTTTTCGGGCAGGCGAAAGCTGTGATGCGAGGCTGAAGAAAAACCAGGAAAAACTAATTGCGCTTCTTTACTGCGAGGGGCCAACCACTCCCAGCGAACTCAGCAGGAAACTGGACTTAGAGAAAGGAGGAATCACCACCCTTTTGGACTCTTTGGAGGAGGTGGGGCTAGTTGCCCGCGTGGAGGACTGCGGTGACCGACGAAAAAATATAGTGGTGCTCACCCCAAAAGGCCAGGCCCGCATGGAAAAGGTCATAGCCGAGCATCAGGAAATACTCCACAACATCCTTAAGAAGCTCGATAGATCAGAGGTAGAAGAGTTAATAGCGCACTTAAGAAGAGCAGTAGAAATAATCGAACGCCTGTGAAAGGAAGAGGTTGCTGTGACGGCCGAACGTTCTCAGGAACTCGAGTATGCTCCCGTCGGGCGCTTATTGTGGCGGTTTTCCTGGCCGGCTATTGTAGGAATGATGTGCAATGCCCTCTACAACATTGTAGACCGGGCCTTCGTGGGACGCGGCGTAGGAACTCTGGCCATTGCGGCCACCACCGTAGCCTTCCCGCTCATGTTGATATTACTGGCGTTATCTCTTTTGATAGGGGTAGGAGCTACGGCCCTGATTTCCATCCGGCTGGGGGAACAGAAAAAAGAAGAAGCGGAATTGGTGGCCGGCAACGCTACGGGACTACTGGTAGTATTGCCCCTATGCTTTGCCCTTATCTACTTGGCCTTTCCGGAACCCATCTTAAGACTCTTCGGGGCCAGTTCCGAAGTCCTGCCTTATGCCCGCGATTTTATGCATATCATTATGCTGGGTTCGGTATTTGGAAGCCTGGGTATGGGAATGAACAATTTTATCCGGGCGGAAGGCAATCCCGTGATGGCCATGTCCACCCAGGTACTGGGCGCTCTAATCAACGGTGTCCTAAATTACCTGTTCATTTTTCACTTGCACCTGGGCATTAAAGGCTCGGCCCTGGCGACCGTGTTGGGTCAGTTGTTCTCTACGATATGGGTGTTGAGCTACTATTTAACCGGCCGCAGCCTGGTTAAATTGAAGTTAAAAAACCTCCGGCCGAGGTTGACCGTTCTCTCCAGCATTGTTTCCATAGGCTTTGCCCCGTTTGCCATGGAAACAGCCGTCTGCCTGCAGCAGGTAATCCTGAACAAATCCGTTCTGGCATACAGCGGCGATTTGGGCCTCTCTGCGGTGGGCATATTAATGAGCATTATAACCTTACTGCTTATGCCCATTCTGGGCATAAGCCAGGGTGCGCAGCCGATTATCGGGTTTAACTACGGGGCCCGACGGTTTAACCGGGTTAAGGCAACATTGAAAAGCGCGGCCATCGCCGCCACCTGCATTTCCGTTACCGGTTATCTGGTTATGCGTATCTGGCCGGAGGAGATCGCGGGCATATTCACCAAAAACGACCTCGCTCTTGCCAGAATGGCCGCCGACGCCATGGGTGTATTTTTCGGCCTGGTCTTTGTGATCGGCTTTCAAATCGTAGGTTCGCAATATTTCCAGGCCGTAGGCAAGGCAGTACAGGCGGCTATACTCAGCCTGTCGCGGCAGGTCCTCCTGTTCATCCCGCTGCTGCTTATTCTTCCTCACTTCTGGGGCATAAACGGTGTATGGATATCCGCTCCCCTGGCTGACGGCCTTTCGGCCCTGATAACGGCGCTGTTCATTTTTAATGAAATGCGGTTTCTCTCTACGGAAGCATCTGCCCGAGATACCGACTTTCTCCGGTAAGGTGACTCCTGCCTGATGAGGTAATACAAAAAGGTTTCCCAGGGAAAGCTTGAATTGGGTTGGCCTCGCAAGGGAGTGGCTGTAGTTATTAAACCCCGCTTAAGAGCGGTTCTTCTAAGCAGCACCAAACAAGTGGAAGGTTGCAAAGTAAGAGTAAAATAACCCCCACCTCGCACCTGAGGTGGGGGTTATGCCTAGAAGGTATAAAAGGTATAACCAATCATGAAAATAGAGCTATTCTCGCACTAACCGGTATCCTCCCAGGCAAAGCGTAAAAATAATCAGCCTTGGCCGGGACCAAAACCTATAACCTCTACTTGGCAATATCCGCTGGGACGGGCCCGGTGGAACTTCACACCTTGCATCGCTCCACTTGCTCCTCTAGCCGCTTCGCCACCCCTAAAATCTGCTGGGCATTCGCGGCTATCTCCTGGGTGGAAGCGGAAAGTTCTTCGGCCGAGGCGGATATTTCTTGTGCCGAAGCGGATGTTTCCTCCGATACCGCGCTCACGCTCTGTACCCGCTCCAGTACCACATCTTTTGCCTTGACCGTGCTGTCCACTTCACGGTAGGTCGCTTGGATCATAGGTGCTATCGCGGCTATGGACTCCAGTATATCGTCAAAAGCCTTAATAGTGTGCTCTACATTCTCCAGTTGGCCTGCTACTTGGCGGGTTACTTCCTGGGAGGTATTCACCACCTCACCGGTCTCTGAAGTTATGTTGTTCAACAAATCTCTTATTTTATCCGAAGACGCGCGGGACTGCTCGGCCAGCTTGCGGACTTCGTCCGCCACTACCGCAAACCCCCGGCCGGCTTCCCCGGCGCGCGCCGCCTCAATAGCCGCATTTAAGGCTAAAAGGTTCGTCTGCTCCGCTATGCCATTAATTACTTCCAATATTTCTCCCACTTGGCCGACGGTGTCTTTAAGCACCCCGAGCCTCTCCACCACTATTTTGTAGCCCTCGCGCGCGTCATTAATAGAACCGATAAGTCCGTCCAGCTCTTTCTTGCCTGCAACGGCCAGCCGGGAAGTTTCCTCGCTATTTTCCTTGACCCGCCCGAGTTCAGCATAAACCCTTTCCAGACTGGCCGTTATGTTATCGATGAAACCTAGTACTTCCTGCAGATGAGTTGCCTGCTCGGAGGCGCCTATGGCTACCTGCTGGATGGCTTTGGCCACCTCGCCGGAAGAGGAGGCAATTTCTTCGGAAGCGGAGCTTAGAGTCTCCGAGTTGGCCGTCAAAGTTTGGGCACCGGTTTTGAGGTCGTTAATTAACGAGATCATGTTCTTCCGGACAGCATCAACACTGTCCGCAACCTGCCCGATTTCGTCCTTCCTCTTAAAGTACCGCACTCCTCCTTTGTCTTTTTCATCAATAGCAAAGTTATACTCGGCAAACCTCTTAAGTATCCACGCCAGCTTCGCCACCGGTAGGGCAATGTTCCTGGCCATAAGATAGGTCATAACCAAACCCACAAGAATGATTATTAGGGCTGCAAGCAACAAATTTCGTTTGAAACCGGCCGTTCTTTCCAATACTTCAGCTCTGGGAGCCGTAACCGCTACAGACCAACCGGCGGCCTTTACCGGTGCATAGGCGACAAGCATTTCCCGACCTTGCAAGGTGAAGGTACCAACACCTTCTCCTCCCTCTACCATCTGCGAAACCAGTTGGGCTAAAGAACTAAGCGAAGGATCTTTGCTCGCTTCTTCCAGGATGTTCTCCTGCGCCTCTACTCGGGCCGCCTCTTTATGAGCGATAATCTTCCCCGTGCCGTCCACGGCAAAAGCGTAACCGGTCTGGGCATAGGTCGTCGCAGCTACCAGCTCGTTTAACTGTAGTCCTTCTACCTCGCCGAACAGGACGCCGGTTATTTCGTTGGTGGCGTAATGTCGTACAGGAGTGGCAAAGATGAAAGTGATGATGTTGTAACGTCGGCTCATAAGGCTGGAAGAAACAGCCGTCTTCCCCGCAACGGCTTCCTTAAAGTACGCCCGATCGCCGATATTTATGTCGGCCAGAGTTGCTTTGCCGTCTAACCCCGCCATATCAATCTGCTTGAAGCCGTAATTCGCCGCCCACGCGGTGGCCTCATTGAGCTTCCGCACCTTCTCTTCCTGCGTCGCTTCGCGTTCGCCGTATTTACCCCTGAGCATGTCATTAGTAGCCAAGGCTTCGAGCAGATACATGCGGGCTTGAACTTTACTTTCTACGGTTTCGGCCATTTCCTTGGCCACTTTGAGCATGGCTTGCTTAGCTTCTGCTTCCAGGGTCGCACTAGAATACTTCTCGGCTATAATGCCTAACGCCAGACACCCGACTATTATGATTCCAGCAAACATAAGTGTTACTTTCGCACATAAACTTTTCTTGATTCTCTCAAGCATAACGCCCTGCGATTGCCCTTTGGGCAACAATACCCCCTTCTTGTATTATGTTTCAGTAGTTCAAGGCCTTAACTTCCCCGTCTCCCTATGGTACGGTTTTGCCGGATCTTAAGCTATCGGTTTCTCAGCCGTGGGTATAGGTCACCCGTGCTCCTTCCCCTTCCCCTCGCCCCTTTCACATTATTCCGTTTTTCTTTTCTGACATTTGTTTTAATGGTATTTTAAGCCGGGAGCACATAAAAATGAAATTCAGAAACGGCTACCTGCTTATGCGGAAAATACATAAGCAAGACATTAGGTGCGTAAGGTTTCAACACTGCCCGCAAAAAGAGTTAAACGTTAAGCCCCGGCAAATGGTATCCGGGGCCGAAATATTGAAAGTCACTCTTTTGGTAATTTGTTGAGTAAGCGCCTTTCGATATCTCTTAGTATTAACTTCGTTTGAGTAATATCCATATTTTTTAGCTCAGCTATCTTATAAATCGGCATAGCCGGTTGATCTATACCATAACGCATTTTTAGTATATCTGCTTCTTCTTTCGTAAAATACTTTAGCAGCTCCCTCACTTTTTCCTTTTTAATAAACGGTGCCGACGGAGGCTTCAATTCATCCATTTCCTTTTCTACGCTCCTGGTGCAATATATAAATCAGGAGAATAGGCAGTGCCACTTTATCGCAGATTCTACATAATATGCATCTATTAGGTAGCAATGAAAATGAAGTAGTAGCTGTACTTGGTAGCTTCTGCCATAACGATTCGTTTTCCATTGTCCGGTGAAACTAGCGTAGAGGTTAAATCTTCTTCTCTATAAAGATAAATTTAACAAATGTTTTTAACTAGCCCACTGGAATCACCTTCTTTGCTGTTTCTATCTATAAACTGTTCTATCTATAATGACGCAAATAAAAGGTAAAAGGTTGCATGCCTGGCAAAAATTTTTTCCTTTGAACGAAAAAGATTTCCGATAAGGGCTTGCTTTATGTTTTCCTTTTAAATCTTATCTCTAAGATAAAAATTAAGGCCTGTGGGTTCCCGTAAAAATATTATTTTTCGAGCGTGGATGTGGATTACGTAGCCGTAAGAGTTTATTTGCAGAAAAGGGATGGCTCTAATGGTGGGGACTTAGCTTCTTTAGAATAGTTTTTAGAACGGTAACCAATTTTTTAGTACCGATAGTATCGTTAACAAGGAGTCTCTCAGGTTGGCCACCACTTCCCGTAATATTAGCGGGGGCCTTACTAAGACGGTCCTGAGAACCCCGGCCGCCGATACCTCCATTCCCAGCTTTCCGGCCTCCCGCATGGCCCGCCACAAATGAAAATCGTGAGTTACGATAATGGCCCGGCTCCATCCGTGTTTCTGCATAAGATAAAAGGCGCCAGCCAGGTTTTCTCGAGTATTACGGGAAGCGGTTTCTTCATAAATGCAGTCTGCGGGCAAGCCCCGGGCTATAAGGGCCTCTCTGGCCGCCCTGCCCTCAGGTAGGGGATTAAACTTTCCTGTCCCACCAGTGGTGATAATGGCCGGAGCGTACCCCTCTCGAAACAGTTTTTCCGCCAGGGACAGGCGTTCCTGCAGCGCGGGGCTGGGGCCGTCGGGCCACACGGCAGCGCCGAGCACGATTATTACGTCTGCTCTTTGAGGAACGGCTCGACGGCCGAACCATTCTATGTAACCGTAGAGGCTACCCGTTATTAGAGCTGCTATGGCCACAAGTAAGGTTAATATTCGTGCAATAATTTTCTTCACCATGTAAAAGCTATCCATGTTTCGCCCTATACCCCTTCTTTTTTTGCCTTTCCCATCTCCTCTGCGCGGTGAGTCTTAATCTGTCCAGCAGGGAGGTTACCCCTTGGTACTCCAGCTCGTCTCTTTAAATATCGCGGCGGTTGAAGAGGTGAACCGCTGCGGCCAGGGTAAGGATTATATAGACTATAGTATAGACTATCATCCAATTGCTAGGAGTGGATACGCTTCCGAAAGGGCCTAAAAAGTTCTGCGGATTGAAAAAGCCCGTACTCCAGTCGACCGGAAGCCTCTCTACCACCTCTGCGACCAGGCGTCGGTAGAGGGAGTCGGCCGGCAGGAGAAGGCTGGTGATCACCCCGGTGTATACGGCAGAAGCGGAGTCCAACAGCGCCCCTATCTGCTCTATCATACCTCCCACTACAGCCAGGGCGTAAAGAGTGAAGGCCAGAATGCCATTGCCCATGGTGGGGAGCCTGGTGGTGCCCAGCATGGTGACGGCCAGAAGCACCAGGGGCTCAAGGATAAATAGGCCCAGAGCCGATAGTATTCCGGGAATAGACATCCCCAGTTGCCAATATACTAGACCGGCCAAAGCCAAGAAAAAGAGGGCCGCATATATAGTCAACATAGCCGCCTGACCGGCAAATTTGCCCAAAAGGAGGGAACTGCGAGACAAGGGCCTCGTGGCCAGGGTATGAAGGGTACCGTTTTCAATTTCACTGGAAATGCTGCCCACCGCAGACATGATGGACAGACCGGCAACAAGGAAGCTTGCCAAGTAAACCCCCAGCACAAAAAGGAGTATCGCTTGCATATACTGCAATGCCTGCCAGTTCTGGCCCAGCCTCTCGCCAACAAAGTGGAGGCCGGTGCCGTACAGGATCAGGAAGCCTAACGTCAACACTCCAACTACTAGAACTACCTTCTTCCGCCAAGCCTCCCGGAAGGTAAATACAGCCATCAACCACATCCGAAATTTTCCCCTTCCCTAATTAACGTGACAAAGATCTCTTCCAAGGAGTTATGCCGGGGCGTTATTTCATATATGCGCAAGCCTTCCGCCACCAGGTGGGCTACCAGGTCGGGTATCTCCTCTTTATTGCTTAGTGCCACTGTAAGACGGCTGCCCTCTACCTTCAGGGAAGGATAGCGCCGGCGTAAGTTTTCCTCCAGTTCCGAGCTTAATCCACCGATTATAAGTTCAACCTCCGTGGTCCGGGCCAGGAGTTCCTTAAGTTCCCCTTGGGTCAGCACTCTCCCCTGATGGATAATAGCTACCCGGTCGCATACCTGTTCCACTTCGCTTAAGAGGTGGCTGTTCAGAAAGATGGTCTTCCCCTCTTGTTTTAAAGCACCAAGGATCTCCCGCACCTGGCGCCGGCCCAAAGGATCCAGAGCCGAGGTGGGCTCATCCAGGAAGACTACCCGTGGATTACCGACCAGGGCAGCCGCCAGTCCTAAACGCTGCTGCATACCCTTGCTGTAATGGGCCACCAGTTTCTGCCCGTGCTTCTCTAACCCTACCAGCTCCAGGACTTGACGGGTCCGGCGCCGGGCTTCCTTTTCTTTTAGGCCCGCCAATCGGGCGTGAAAGTTCAAAAGCTCTTCGCCTTTAAGCCAGCCGTGAAGGCGGAAGTTCTCCGGCAAGAAGCCTATCTCTTGTCGTCCCCGGCTGTCCCAGGGCAGGCGGCCGGCCACCAGGGCTTTTCCCTGCGTAGGGTACACCAGGCCCACCAACATTTTTACCAGGGTACTTTTTCCTGCACCGTTGGGTCCCAAAAGGCCGAAGATCTGCCCCTCCTCTACGGAAAGGCAGATCTCCCGGCAGGCTATTTGCCGGCCGTATATTTTGGTAAGATTTTGGGTTTCAATAATGGCCATCATTTAACCTCCGCCGCTACCCGCAGGGCTTCTTCCAGGGGCAGGCCGCTAATAGCCCGCCAGCTATTGCCCTGGCGCCAGGCCAGGACAACCTGGTCGTCGGGGGCAGCGTCGTCATAGAAGCAGACCCCCTGGTGACCGTTGACCGTAATCTCCCGCACCCGCATATCCCTAGTTTCGGGGATAGGCAGAGTATGCTGCCAGTCATTGATGGCGGCCAGTTGGCGGCGGAAATTATCGGGCAGGAAGGGCAGGCTAAGTAGAGCTTCGCGCAGGGCTACCGGATCGACGCCCTGGGGCGCGTCAATGGTCAGGTCGCGGGCGGCGTAGAGGGTGAAGCCTTTACCCGGCGGGCCATAGTCGGCCCAAACCAGCGGCGGGATGTTCAGGGTAAAAGACTTACCCGCCAGTTCGGCCGGCAGCAGGACGCCGCCGTGTTTTTTGAGGTAACTGTTAAGCTTCTCCACGTCGGGGGTGAAGGTAATGGTTGGGGACTGTTCAACTCTTATGGCTACCCTTTTTCGCCCGGCCAGAGTGGTCGGCAGGTCGAGCTGCAATCCGCTAAAAGCTGCCACTTGCTCCGGCTCTACTTCTACCAAGGTTTTTTCCGGTCTTTGGACCTCCACCCGGCCGAAGTTTAAAATGTTCGCCTCGCCCCCTTGGCCGTTAAAGAGTTTGTTCAACTGCTCCATATCCTCGGGGGTAAGCTTTACCACCTGAATCTTTTCCATGCGGAAAATATTTAAAAACTGGGAGGCCAGGCTGCGACTCGGAGCCCAGCTAAGAAGCAGTACTAGAGCTAGTACGGCCGCCGCCATCCCGTAAACCCACTTGTACCGTCGGACCATATCTTTCATCCTCCTTATTTTCCGGCTTATTCCCCCAAAGACCTTTACCGGCTCGCCAGCCGGAGGCCGGTTCCCGAAGGCCGGTAAAACCCGGCAGGAAGCCCGCCGGGAAGAGACTACGGCCTCTGTTGCTCTCCGGTATGCTCCCAGGACAGAGTTTACTTCCCTGCTTAGCTCCTCCAGAGCGGCCGCACGCTCGCGACAGGCCGGGCAACTGCTCAAGTGACGGGCCACTTTTACAGCATTAGCCACGTCCAGCTCACCATCTAGGTAGGCCTGAAGGAGCCCTTCATCGAGACACATTTTTCTCCCTCCCTTCGCAACCGTCGTACAGGACGACGAAATGCCGCCGGGCCCGCGCCAGTATAGTTCCCACCGAATTCTTATCCACCTGGATTACAGAGGCAATCTCAGCGTAGCTGTAACCTTCCTGCCTCAAAAGAAGGCAAAGGCGCTCCCGGGGAGAGAGCCGGGCCAGGCAATCGCGGACCCTGCGGGCCTCCTCGTCCCGCAATAAAGCTTCCTCCAGAGAAGTCAAATTGCACCTCTCTTTAAGGAAACTTCCCTCTTCGCGACGGCGGCGCCTCTGTTCGCCCCGGAGATAGTTGTAGGCTAAGTTGGCGGCCACCCGCATAAGCCAACCGCGTAGATTGCTCTTGTCTCCGGGGGGCCGACAATAAAGCTTTAAGAAGACCTCCTGGGCCAAGTCCTCGGCCGCCGGCCGCTCTCCTACAAGATAGTACAGCCAGCGATATACCTCAGAATGATACGTTTGAAACAACCCTTCAAATTCCGAAAGATTGATAGTTCCTTCCCCCTGCGCTCTTCTACGAAAATAATCTTATAATCTTCTCCTTTTCATCGTCCGTGGTGGGGGCGGTTAGCCCCTATGGGCGGCTTCTCTATAAATATAACACCGCCAGACGCAGCTTTGTGACATTAAACTTTGTGACATTAAAGCAGAAATAAACTTGCGGCCTGCAACTGCTCCTAGGCCTGCATACTAAGTGGCCGCCACGCGGGACGGCCTCCTGCAGAGATTTATTAGAGTAGCAAGTTGGCTGCTTTTTTCGAACGGAGGGTATAGGAGAACCATGGATAAGATCAGGTCGTGGATTTAGCTGCAGGTGTAACGGGCATAGCTAGGGCCAGGGGTATTAGGAGAATCATGGATAAGATCGCGGATAAGATTTTGCAGTAAAGGCAGGAATTAACATCCTTAATGTCGAAAGACTCGGTTGTTATCCTTTTTAACGCTATTGCTCTCTGGCAGTCCGGCAAATCCTGCCGGCAATTTCCACTGGCCAGGTGACGGCCAAGGCTCTTTATGTCCGCACCGGACCGGGGACCGAAAACCCGGCTATCGCCCTGCTACCCCAGGGGTATAATTTGGAGGTGTTGAACAGGCTAAGCAACGGCTGGCTTCAGGTACGTCTGAGGGACGGCCGGGTAGGCTACGCGGCCGGGCAATATATCGCTCTCCAGGAAGGCAGCCGCCTTCTCGGTCAGACCGATGCCCAGGGTAAAATCAGGTTTACCGCCCATCTGCCGGGCCGGTATGTTTTTTCCGCCCATAAGGAAGGATATCTGGACGCCAACCTGGTGCAGGAGTTTGGGTCAAGGTAAAAAAAGGTAGAGCAAGGTAGAGGGCTATTCCTGAAAGCTTTATGATTTTATTTTACTGGCTTAAGCTCAATTTGCAGTTTGCATTCTATATGGCACGTGCCCATAGATAAAGCTCGCATGGAGTTATAAATCTTCCAAAGAGCCGAAGGTATAGCCTTTCTGCTTCAGTTCTTTTATCACTTCTTCCAGGACCTCGCTATTGGTGCGACTTACACCATGGAGCAGTAAGATGGCACCGGGTGAGGCGCCTGCCAGAATAGTCTTCTTGGCAAAATCTCTTTCCGGTTGGGCCTCAGTCAACCAGTCACGATAGGCAAAACTCCATAGAACGGCCCTGTAGCCGTACTCTTTAGCCGTCTCTAACACCATCTCGTTGAATACTCCCCCAGGCGGACGGAAGAACGTGGTACGCGTAAGTCCCAGGCTCTCCAGCTGGCCGTCCACACTCTTTAACTCTTTAGCAATTTCCTCGAGGGAAAGGTTACTCAGATCAGGATGGTTTGCGGTATGATTCCCAATAAGGTGCCCTTCCGAAGATATCCTCTTGACCAACTCCGCCTGTCTTTTAACGTAGTCTCCGGTTACAAAAAAGGCCCCCTTTACCTTCTCCTTTTTTAAGGTAGCTAATATTTGGGGAGTAAAGCCTGCTTCGTACCCCAGGTCGAAAGTCAGGTAAACGGTCTTCCTAGGTGGACCGACAAAAATACCATTGTACTCGGCCAATAACTGCTCTATCCGTGCGTCGGTGTGGGCCCGACCATTTTCTATCTTATACCAAAAGTTAATAGATTTTAAAGACGGCTCGTCCTTCTGAACTGGAGGCTGGGAGGAAACCGTTTCTTCTTTTACTCGAAGAAGCTTGTCCATTGAATCTGTATCAAGTTGAGGCTGTTCTCCTTTAGGATTTTCTCCACTCCCGTTAATTGTAAATAAGCCGGGGTCTTGTTCAAGGGCGGCTCCACCTTCCAGCTCCATGAGGGGCGCTTCCTGGGCAATGGAAACCATATAAACGGATAACCCGGCTAATATTGATAATACTATCAAAATAATTCTTTTCATGGTTATCTCTCGGCTCTCCTCTCTTAGACATATACTTAGACATATGTTTATATTTTCTTTTTTCCCTATCCCCGAGTTCTGGCTGAAACTATAAAACATCCTCACCTTTACTTTAACATGATTCGACACAAATACCAACCCTGGCAGACCGCCCTGTCGGCCAAAAAGCGAACTTTAAAAACATAATCCCTCATGAGGAGGGGATTCCTCCGAAAATAATCTTCTTTTCATGGTTCGTGGTAAGGGCGCCAGCCATCCTGAGGGGCTCCTTCGAAGTCAACTTCAGCGGATAGCCCGAGATGGCAGGATAACATTGCGATGATGTACTTGACAAAATGCAAGGTAGGCGTTATTGTATATATAGTATATATACAGCTATATACAAGACTTATACGTAAAGGCTAGGTAAGGAAAAGTGTTTATTGTTATTTCTCCCAAACACCCGGTACCCCTTTACCAGCAGATCGTAGAACAGATACGGGCCAAAATCCTAGCTGGTGAACTACGTCCGGGAGACCCTCTGCCCTCTATACGCGAGCTGGCCAAAAATCTAATGACTAGTGTCATTACTACTCAACGTGCTTACCTGGAGCTAGAGAAAGAGGGGTTGATCACCACCCGCCCGGGCCTGGGAACCTTTGTTGCCCGTCTCGATCCCGCCCTGCTCGCAGAGCTTAAGCGAAAACAAGTTGTGGAACAATTAAGAGCGGCCGTTCGTGCTGCCCGGCAGGCAGGTATAAGGAAGGATGAGTGGCAAAAGATGATGGAGTCTTTATGGGAGGAAGAATTTCTTCGTTAGGATTCCGTCAACTCTTGAACTGTGGAAAGGGTGAACAAGTTGGCAGAGCTTACTACCGCCCTGCGATTGCTTAACGTAAGTAAGACTTACCCGGGCTTTCGTTTAAAGGACATCCACTTGGAAGTCCCGGCAGGTTGCATTCTGGGATTTCTAGGCCCTAATGGTTCCGGAAAAACCACTACTTTGCGCATTGCTACCAATTTAGCACGGCCAGATAGCGGGCGTGTAGAGATTTTGGGTAGGAATTGGGATGAAGATGAAATGTATATTAAAAGCAGAATAGGTTATGTTCCCGAAGAGAGCCGGCTCTACGATGAGGCCACAGGAAACTGGTTGGGAAATTTTTTGAGCCGCTACTATCCCACTTGGGATCAAGACTTTTATAAATCTCTTATACAAAAATTTAATATCCCTGGAGCAAAGCCTATCAAGCAACTCTCTAAAGGCACTAAGACCAAACTGGCCGTAGCCTTGGCTTTAGCCCACAGGCCCCAACTGCTGATTTTAGATGAACCCACTACAGGAGTAGACCCGGTAATACGTCACGCTCTCCTTGAAGAATTGTTGGAAGTTATCCAAGACGAGACTCGGGCGGTAATTTTCTCCTCCCATATTGTAAGCGATGTCGAGAAAGTGGCCGACATGATAGCTTTTATTCTGGACGGACGCATAATCCTGGCCGGATATAAGGAGGCTATTCTCACTAAATGGCGGAGGCTCTATTTTTCTGTAAGAGACCCCTTGGGCTTTGAAGAGATTAAAAAGTTTTTTGTGCAGGTTAGGGTTAAAGGGAACCGGGTAGAAGCCATAACCGACGATTTTAACTCAAACCTGCTGCGTCGAATAACTGCCTTGGCAGATAGTGAGATTCAAGACCGGCCTTTAGACTTGGAAGAGATTATGATAGTATTGGACAATTGCAAACACGAGCAGCACCGGGGAGGTGAACCCCTTTGTGGGGCTTAATCCATAAGGATCTTTTCCTGCTGCGCAAAACCGTCCTTGGGTCCTTAGCTATCGGCACTTTTATCTCACTAGCGGTTCTGCGAACGGGTGCCGCTGGTATGATCGTCATCTCTACCAGCGCTATAACCTATACATTTATGGTCACTGCCCTCTATCTAGAGGAGAAAAATAACAGCTTAAGTTTCCTTAAACTTTTACCTTTGCCGGCTGTTCGCATCGTAGATGCTAAATTTTTGGAGCTTGGGCTAGTAATCCTTTCCTCTATAGTGTTTGAAATACTACTGGTAACCGTAGCCTCTGCTTGGGGGTTAGTAGAATTAGATCCCGCACAATTGGTGTTGGGAGCCTTGCTCGCCGTGGCCTTCAATGGAATGGGTTATGGAGTTGCACTGTGGCTTTTCTTTCGCTTGGGTTACCAGAAAATACGGATCGGTATCTTCGTATTCTTCTGGTTCATAATTTACGCTCTGGGCTCTTTAGTGCCTCGACTCAAGTTTATAGTAGAAATCTTGGGGATAGGTCCTGTTCACCCTCTGGTCTTTTTTACCGTCCTTCTCGTATTTTTCGCCGGAGGCTTATCTTATCTTTCTTGGACTCTAGCCAGATGGGATTTCGGCCGCCGGGAGCTTTAAGGAAGATAACTACATCATTAGCTCTCGGCTGACCTATGGCTCTCGACCTCCCTATCCCCATCCTCAATAGCTTGAGATTTTCATGCGTGGTTGCGCTACAAGCATGACAGGTTAGTACGAAAATAGCCCTATTTTCATGCGTGGTTGTGCCTTCCGGGCATGGCCGGTTAGTACGGAAATAGCCTTGGTATGTTTCCATAAAACGGTTGTGCCTTAGGGGCATGGCCGATTAGCAAGAAAATAGAACTATTAAAGTTTTAAGTCTTCTTTTGAGTTTCTTTTTAAAAGCTTTAAATGCATAAAAAGTCCTGCCCGCGGCGCTTGGCGGAGCGCACGCGAGGCAGGCTTTGTTCACCGGCGAACCCAGGGTCTCTCCGCTCGCCGATGCGCTAGTCTTCCTGCACCTGACCTTCTCCCAAGCTTCTGGATACCCCGGCCTGCTCAAAGGTGGACATCTTGCCTATAACCTGGGCCGCACCTTCAATAAGGTTCATGGCTAGAACGGCTCCTGTTCCTTCTCCTAATCGCAAATCCAAGTTAAGAAGAGGTCTAAGCCCCAATCTTTGCAGCATAAATCGGTGACCCGGCTCTTGGGATAGATGGCCGGCAAACATGTAGTCCACACAAGCCGGGACCAGGGCCTGGGCGAGGAGAGCACCGGCCGACGATATAAATCCGTCTATGACTACTGGAACCCGGTGATAGGCAGCTCCCAAAATTAGACCGGCAATGCCCCCGATTTCAAAGCCTCCTACTTTGGACAATACATCTATTGGGTCCTGGGGATCGGGCTGATTAATCTCTAAAGCCCGCTCGATGGCTCGTACTTTATTCCTCCAGGTTTCGTCGTCTATACCTGTGCCCCTGCCGGTTACCTCTGCTACCGGATGTCCGGTGAGCGCAGCCAGGATAGCGCTCGAAGGGGTAGTATTGCCGATCCCCATATCACCGGTGCCCAATAGTTCTACGCCTTCCTCGATTAAGGTAGTAGCAATCCGGATACCCGCTTCTACCGAAGAGATAGCCTGCTCTCTGGTCATAGCAGGCCCTTTACACATATTCCTGGTCCCGTAGTCTATTTTATAAGAGAGTATCTTCTCCGACCGGACCAGTTCGCTCAAATCAGCGGCCACACCCATATCTACTACTACGACTCTCGCTCCGGCCACTTCCGCCAAAACATTTATGGCCGCGCCGCCCGCCACGAAATTGGCCACCATCTGGGGAGTCACTTCTTGGGGGAAGGCGCTAACCCCCTCCTCTACTACTCCATGATCTCCGGCCATAGTGACTACCGCCTTGCGCCTTACCGAAGGCTTTAGCGTCTCTTTGATAGCTGCCAAGCGTTCCGCTATGAGCAGCAACTCTCCCAAACTCCCGGCAGGCATGGTCAGATTATTAAGGTGCTCCTGTGCTCTCCTGCGCCATTCTTCTTTAACCGGCACGATCTTCTGAGTAACTTCCTGTAAAATCAATTTCAATGTCTTTCCCTCCAAATCATATATGGTAATTTTGAACGTTATTGGCTAGCCCCGAAAATTGGGCACCCCATTAGGAAAATTATCTTGAACTGGCTCAGGAGGGTTCTTGATCCCCCCTGGAGCAAATAGTCAAAAGGGAAAATCTAGAATAAAAGCCGAAGCAGAACTAAGGCCAGGATCTCGGCTACTTCATTTAAAGCCCCCAAGGTGTCTCCCGTCATGCCTCCTATTTTATTCCTGATAAAGCAGGCTGCGGCAGTCACCCCTACCCATACGCCTCCAGCTACCAGAGCCCCCTTCCATCCCAGTACGGCTGCCAGTAATAGCAAAGCGCTGAGAGAAGCCCAAAAAAGTTCCCGACCTCCCACATAGGCAGTAAAATTGCCCGTTCCTCTGCCTGGTCGCACGTAAGGATATCTGGCGGCGCCGTATACCAGTGCCCAGCGGCCCAAGGTGACCATGAGCACCAGAGCCACCATAGCCTCTTTAGCGCCTAATTGTTCTAAGAGCACAAGTTTAGTCAGAATAGATAAAAATCCGGCTGTGGCCCCATGAGACCCTACCCGGCTATCCTTCATGATCTCCAGGATATGTTCTGCTGACCGGCCACCGAAAAGCCCATCGGCAGTGTCCATCAGTCCGTCGCCGTGTAGGTTACCTGTTATTAATATCAGGAAAATAAGAGAAAGCAACCCGGCGACTTCCTTCCCCAGGAGATACCCCAAAGCGCCATAGCAGCCCGCAGCCAGGCTTCCCAATAGCATTCCTATGACCGGGAAGTAGGCCATAGCCCGGGCCAATCTCTGATCCTCGACTGGAGCCGGTCTGCCTGCCGGCAAACGGGTAAGAAATTGTAAAGCCACCAAGAACTCCGTTATCCATCTCACGACTTTTCACTCCCTACTCTAATCGCAAACCTCAAGCAACACCCTTTTCGGATCACCCCCTTCCCGCTCTACCGCACTCTTCATCATTGCACCCTAGCTGGCCGGTAACGATTCACTTTCTTCCTCCTCTAACGGGCAAAATAAAAAAGTTCCCAGCTTAGCTGAGAACTTTACCATCATCCTCAGGCCGGCACACCTTCCTTTCCCTCGAGAAGGTGTACTCCGCGCACCAGGCAGGTCTCCTGGCTTCCGGCTCCTCGCTCCCCCGCGCCTTCCCATTCTCCTTCCCCGAGCACCTACACCAGGTTAAAGAACAGTGGCCATCAGCGGGTTCGCTACCCGGTCACAGTGGCGGGACCGCTGAGGATTTACACCTCATTCCCTATTCTCCCCTGAGAGGGCACCTGGCCGCAATTTTCGTCATTTAGTTTTCTAATTAGTTTTCTAATACGATTTTATTAGGTGAGCTAACTTTGTGTCAAGAGCCACCCGGCCTGGCGCATCCCCAGTTTTAATCCCAGGCCTGCTTGGCTTCCGCTCGCTCGGGTTTAGTCGCTCGCTTCCAAGCCCCAAGCAGGCCTCCCCTGCAAAAACCGGGGATAATTCAGTCATCCGGCTCCTCTACAAAACACAGGAATGCACCCGCTACCCCGGGCAGGACTTGCCCCAGTAATTTAATAGGTGGCAGGAAACCTTATCGCCCAATATCAAGGAACAATACTATAGGTAACCTGCACGGAAGCTGTAATCTCCACCTGGCCCGGCAGTACCGGGGTGGCGTCCTGCAAGCTCTGGGCCGCCGCCCGGAAAACGGGGACCCAGGGCTCACCGGCCTCCACCACCACACTTCGTGGAGGCCCTAGTTGGACGCCCAGCGCCTGGGCTACAACTTCGGCCTTCTGCCGGGCCGCTTGTACGGCCAGGCTTAGGGCCTTCAATTGTAATTCTGCCGTATTGGATACCAGCCAGCGTAGACTGTGCACCTGGTTGGCGCCTCCGGCCAAAGCGGCATCTACTACAAGTCCGGCCTTTTCTACCGGTTTTACGGTAACTATAAGGGTGCTGGTAGCCCGGTAAGATACGATACGGGGCGTCGGTTCCTTTTCACTGGATACATATTCCGGGAAAAGGCTCAACTCCCCGGTTTTAATCTCCGCCTCGCTCAAGCCTATCTCTTTTAGTTTTTGGAGCACTGCTTGCATGAGCCGGTTGTTTTCCTCCTGGGCCTGGCTGGCCGCAGGTCCCTGAGTGACCACCCCCACCGTAATTTCCGCCATATCAGGAACAGCCACTATCCGCCCGGTACCGCTGACCGCTATTCCCTGGGAACTAAGGTCATCTGCCCATACGGGCAAGGCCCAGCAGAAAACGAAGCCCAATACTAAAAGTAAAGTTAGGATTTTGGATCGCATACTTGGCTCTCCTTTCTGGTTTTCCTTCTTTAACGCGACACCTTTCCTCCGAGACACCCGGAAACAAAGATACAGGGGCATCCGTTTATACAGGACGAACTTCTTTTCCGGATTACAACCGGATATAAATTAAATCATTTAGTGTAAAGAAGTATTACTTGAGGATTGCTGCTCGTTTCCAGTTTTAGTCCCCACTCGGCTGCCAGAAAGCGCAGCGGTATATAGGATTTACCTTGCAAAAGTTCCGGTGCTACATCCATCTGTTTGTCGGCCCCGTCTGCCTTATAGATAGTCCGGCCGATAAACATGGAAATAACCCTACCGTCCTTAGTGAGGCGAACCTCGTCGGGCTCTATCCATTCCGCCTGCCCGCCCAGGGCTTCGGCCAACTCCCGCGCCGGCACCATCGTACGGCCATCTTTAACATACGGAACTCCTTGGGGTACGAAAACCCGGCCATCGATAAACATAATAACCTCCCTGTCTTCGGGCCCGGTAGGTCCCGCGTTGCTCTGGACCGGTAACCTAGCGCCGAGATCCAGGCTATTGCTCGCGGTCAGTTCCGGTACAAGTATTTCCACGCCCCGATCCACCTGGTCTACGGATTCTCCCTCCAGCTCCAGGTCCAATAAAACCTCTCCCGTGCTTTCGCTAATGGCGTGCGCGGCTAGGACAAAGTTAGAATTGGCCTTTTCACCCTGAAGGACAAGAGCGCTCTTAACCACGCCGTCGATTTTTACCTGGCCCGGTGTTGTTACGTTCCATCTTATCACCGAACTCTGCGTGCGCTCCCCCTTTTCTCCGGAGGTTTGACTTTGACTGTAAATCTCTAATTGCCCGGTTACTCCGCTGCCGCTCTGAAAGTCCCATACTGCGTTAAGTCCCTTAGACCCCCCAGGAAGTAAAGAGCCCTCATAACGGAACTCCTTCAACTGTAATATTCCGGCAAGCGCATGCATGTCTTCCCTGGTAGGAAAGCTGCCCGAATTAATACCCTGCTCTATTCCCTCTATTATTTTCGCCTTCAGTTCTTCCGGGTCGCCTGCTGTTCCGGAGGCATCCGACAGGGCTACCAAACCCGCTATAAGTCCGGCAAAGCGCTCTTTCTCATTTTTCACTTTTTCTACCAGATTGCAAAGGAACTCTTCCCAAGCTGCCTGGTCCAACTGCAAAGTGATTTGGGACCAAGAAATGTTGTAACACTTATTCGGCACAGCCTCCAGCAAGAAGCGCAGCAAATCGCGTATTTCGGGCGGTATTCCTTCATCCCGGTAATACGTTAAGGATTTCCACGTGCCCGCTAATCCAGGGTTCCGAAGATAGAAGTATTCGGGGAGCTGCCCTTGAGACGGAAGGGCTATCTGCGGTGCCAGCCCTTGTATTAACGTCAAGGCGTCCCGGCCGAAAATGATCTTGTCGTTATCTAGGAAAATCTCGGCCGCGTATACTTTACCGTTAAGCTCCGCGGTCAGGTTGAAAGAGGCTTTCTTCTCCGAGGTATCCAACCGGGTATTAAACTTAAGAGTACAATCCTTCAACCTTAACTCAGGAAGCGCCTGTAAAAGGCTGCCCGTGAGTTTGGTGATCTGCAGGCTACCGTATCCCGAAGCTTTATTGTAGAATTCACCCGCATATCCGCCGCTGAGTTCTTGCATCTGCTCCAGGATTATTTCCTGCGGTAACAGGCTTTGAGCGCTCACGCTGAGCGGAAAGCTCACGCACATCAGCAGGACCAGAATTACCGTGAACGGTTCTCTTCTGCGCAAGACTTTTCTCCTCCCCCAGTGCAGGTTCTATCTGGTACAATTCGCTATATCTTCCATAACTCCTTCTTAAATATCTAAATTAATATGGACAGAAGAGCCATATGGGCTGACGCCAGTTTAGACCCTCATGCCGCCGATGCGGCACCAGCAGAGAGATAAAAACTGTAAAGAGAGCATTTTCGGGGTAGTACCTTATGCTGTTAAGTTATCCCCAGTTTTGCTCCCGGACCTGCTTAGCTCCAGCTCGGGCCGCTCTTGCAACTCTCGCCCCGATCGGTTAGCATTTTAATAAAAGCAGGGGCGCTGGAGCTACCCCTAACAGTTTAATAACAGTTTAATACTTTGAGGAGCATTTCATATGAACCTAGGTTCTACCATACGTAATTTTCGAGAAGAAAAGGGTTACAGCCTGGAAGAGCTGGCTCGGAAGTCCCAAATTTCTCCGTCTTATTTAAGTGAAATAGAACGCGGCCGCAAACGCCCTTCGCTAAAAACTTTAGACAAGATCTGTTCGGCCTTAAACCTCCCCCGCGAAGCGCTTATTCCTCCTGAGACCGAGATAACTTTAGGTCATAGAATCCGCCTGCTCCGACAAGAGAAGGGGCTGTCCTTGAAAGAGCTGAGCGACCAAGCAGAAATCTCCTTTACCTACTTGAGCGAGATTGAAAGAGGTGCCATACACCCTGCTGCGGATACCTTAGGCAAAATTGCTTCCGCCTTAGGAGTACCCCTCTCTCTACTTTTAAGCGATACCGAGAATTGGATAGGAGAGAGGCTTAAGGAAACCCGGGAATCATTGGGGCTCACTCAAAGCGGCCTTGCCGCCCGTGCCGGGGTTTCTCCCTCTCTGATAGGACAAATTGAGGCGGGCAAAGTGCGCCCTTCCCTTAAGACGGTGGAAAAACTGGCACAAGCTCTGGGGGTTTCACCCTGCTCCCTCCTGGTTAACCGGAATCAGCTAGAGGAAATGGTAGCCTCTATGGGACCAGACCTCAGGGCTCTTCTCCTCGATAGCCGGGTGCAAGCCGTTTTAAAGCAGATCTGTCACTTCAACGAGAAACAATTGCGGGTTATTCTGCGGGTTATAGAAGCCATTAAAGAGGCCGGTCTGGAATGAAAGAAGGTCGGCGCAAGCCGTATAAAAACAGGTAAAACATAGCATACTAGGAGTTAAAAGAAAGGGGGCCCACACCTTATGGTCCATAAGAAAAATAACGACCAGCTACGTACAGAGAGCCACCTGGACCGGCTAAAGTGGGAAACAGCGAAGGAATTGGGGCTGGACGACGATCTGGCCCATGCGGGCGAAGAGCTTACCGTCAGGGAGGCAGGTAAAATCGGCGGCCATATGGTACGCAAGTTGGTCAAAGCTGGAGAAAAGGCCTTAGCTGAAGAAGGGGACCGGAAAGCTCGCCTGAACCTGGAGGATCGAGAACAGGCACCCTAGTCCTAGGTGTGTGCCCGGTCGACTTACCGGGTGTTACCGCTTTGCGTTTTAGACGCAAGTTTTATAGGCGGAAAACCCGGTTTCTTTTTTACTTATTCCTTATTATTTACTTGTACCCGCTCCAAGGGTTAACTAACCAGGGTCAAATTAAACTTATTTATGTTCTGCCGCTCACCTGCCGGAAAATAACCAGAGAGTATATGACGCTTAAGAGGCTGGCCAGCATAAGGGCTGCTATCACCACTACAAAAGCCACCACACCCCGGGCCCAAAAAGCGGTTAAGAGAGAAAGAAAACCTGCCAGTACGTAAAGCGTTCCCGCCCACCGGTGCGTCCTGCGCCATACTTCTTCATCAGCCAGTGTCCACGGCGTGCGGATGCCTACGAAATAATTGTATCTTACCTGTGGCAGATAATTTCCTATGAGGATAAACAGCAACCCCAGCAACGCCGGCATGATCCGGTCCATGGGCACGTAATAACCCAGAGCAGCGACCAGCATTATTCCGTAAAGGACGGCCATCAACAGCACCAGAGCCAGACGAATAATCCGGTAGGCTCCGAGAAATTTGGGGTAATTTTCCTTCCTGGGGTCTACCAAAGGCAAAACTAACATTAAAAGATAAAGACCTGCGGTCAAAAGGGGGAGCATGAAGGCCCCAAAGATCCGCGAGCCGTAATTGTCCACTTGGCCCGCTGCATTCCAGTGAATAGGGACTCTTTCCGGCAAATAGGGATATATTACGAGCCCTGCCACCAGCATGATAATTAGTATCACTATGGCCGGCCAGTCCTGGAAGAGCATCCTCTTGTCTAGACGGTAACTCTCCACCGGAAACCCTCCTTCCCTGGTCTTGTACCGAGCCGAAGCCTTAGAGAAGTTCGCTCATGCTTCCTTGCCGTTCGGCTCTTCCCTGTTACTGCCAAGTAATTCCAATATCCAGCTCCATAAATCCTGAAATACGGTGGTGTTTAAAGAATAAATAATGTGCTGTCCTCGTCGCTCGTCCAGCACTAGTCCGGCCTCTTTGAGTACTGCTAAATGGTGAGAGATGGTGGGTTTGGCCAGGTCAAAATGCAGGGCGATTTCTCCTGCCGTCAAATCTCTGCCTGCCAGTAGACGTAAGATTTCTCTCCTTGTAGGATCTCCCAAAGCTCGAAAAATATTATTTAGCCCCATACAGTGCACCTTTTATTTTGATGTTTATCTAATTACCAGTATAGCCCCTTAACTCTTCTCTGTCAAACTCTCATTGTCGTTTTCCTGGTGAGGTCTCTTTTTTCTTTATTACATCCCTATTCTCCTGCCACTACCTACTGAAATTTTACACAGCCTGTCACTAGGTTATCCCCACTTTTTTACCGAGGAGTCACCCATGAGGGCTGAGGTTCTCTCCATGAACCCGGAAAAGTGAAGGGACATTTTCGGCGGAGGCCTGCTTAGACTTGAAAGCAAGGATTTTTTTCAAGCGGCCAGTCCAGGCTTTGAGCTTCGGTCGGAAGTGCCAGCCACCCGAAGCTTTAAGCGTCTTGCATCCGGCAATAGTGACCGGATGTCGCCTTCTCCTGGAAGCTTGCTTTCTTACTTTTAGGCCGAGCAAAAGTCCTGCCCGCGGGGGAGGCCTTGGCAGGTTTTTAGCCCAAGCATGCCTAGAAACAAGACTGGACCGCGTCCACTTTATATGACCGTCCACCTTATACGACCTCTCCCGGGTACCGCCTTTTTATTTTTATCCCCTTCTTCGCTTTCGCTATTTTTTGCGAATCTATCTTAAAGTATAGGAGGAATTTTGTTTTCTTCGTCGAATATCTATTTCAGGAGAAAAGGCCAGTTGCACTGCCCTTGAGCAAAAGTTCTGGCGCTGCCTTTAAACGAGAAGCTCTGAAGGGCCCTAAGGGGGTGAAACTCTAAACTTCAAAACTATTGCCCTATAACCCGTACAATTTTACCGAGGAAAAGTTTTATTAAGGAAAAATCTTAAGGAGAAAGGGGATATTATGATGGAACAAGCCAAAATGTCCGTCATCTTAGTTTCGGGAGAACTGGAGAAATTGCAGGCGGGATGCCTTATCAGTTCCGTAGCCGCTATGTCGGGCATGGAAGTGAACGTTTTTGTCACTATGGAAGCCTTAAGATATTTCCGTAAAGAGGTGGTCGAGGCCCGAGATTTTAAAGCGGGCTTAATAGGCCGGGAAATGCTGAACAAAAACATTGACCTATTCTATAAACTTCTCGAAAACGGTAAAGAAATGGGTAACTTAAAGGTGTTCGGGTGCGCTATGGCCCTAGACCTCATGGGATGGAAAAAGGAGGATTTCATTGAGGTTTTTGATGAGGTAATTGGCGTTACTGCTTTCCTGGGCAAAGCAGCAGGCAGCCAGGTAATCGTAATGTAGGCAGGTTGGAGGGAGGCTTATCCATGTCAGAGGGAATAAATATTGCCCGGACCATTGACGCCCGAGGATCTTACTGTCCAGGGCCGCTTATGGAACTGGTCAAAGTCATTAAGCGCGGCCAGGTGGGAGAGGTATACGAATTATGGTCCACCGATAGCGGTTCGGCAAAAGACGTGCCGGAATGGGTCCAAAAAATGGGACACGAGCTGCTTTATTGCCGCATGGAGGGCGACTTCTGGCGCATTGCGGTCAGAAAAACGAGGTAAAAAGCCGTAAAGGCAATTTCCCGGAGGTCAGGCCGATGAGCAAGCGTATAGTAATTGTCGGCGGCGGCGTAGCCGGCACTATAGTAGCCAACCGGCTGGCCAGATCCATGGTTAAGGATCTTTACGAAGGTCGGGTGGAAATAGTGCTGCTAACCGACACTGCCGAGCATAATTACCAGCCCGGTTTCTTGTTTGTCGCCTTTAACCAAGGCTCGGTAGAACAGTTCCAAAGGGAGCAAAAGTATTTGTTGCACCCTAGAATCAATCTCGTTATCGATGAAGCTAAGATAATAGATATTAAAGGGCACAAGGTGGTCACCGAAAAGCGGTCCTTAGATTACGATTTCTTGGTGATAGCCACCGGGTCCTATCCGGATATGCACTCGGTACCGGGTTTAGCGGAGGCCGGCCATACCTTCTATACTTTGGAGGGCGCCATTAAGTTGCGGGAGGCCATACTGAACTTCCAGGGCGGTACTTTACTCTTAACCATCGACGTGCCCCACAAGTGTCCGGTGGCACCCCTGGAATTTATCTTTATGGCCGATGATTTTTACCGGGAAAGGGGTATCCGTGACAAAGTAAAGTTGAAGTACACTTACCCCATTGGTCGCGTTCATTCTATGGAAGTTATTGCCGACTGGGCTGCGCAAGAATTTCACAGGCGGGGAATAGAATATGAAGTGTTCTTCAACCTGGAAAGGGTGGATCCGGAAAAGAAAATCGCCTTCAATATGGATGGAACAGAACACCCTTTTGATCTGCTCGTCTCCGTCCCGGCCCACCGCGGAGCTCAGGTCATTTCAGATTCCGGCCTGGGAGATGAAGACGGATTTATTCCTACCGACCGCCATACCTTACAAATGAAAGGCCAGGAGAATATCTATGTGGTGGGCGATGCTACCAATCTACCCGTCAGCAAAGCCGGTTCCACCGGCCATTATGAAGCCGAGGTGGTGGTAAAAAATATAATAAGCCAGTATAAAGGGATTCCTGTATCCCACCGTTATGACGGTAAAGCTTTCTGCTTTATAGAAACTGGTTTAAAGGAGGCCACCTATATAACTTTTGACTACCACCAGCCGCCTCAAGTTATGCCTCCTTCACAGATGCTACACTGGTTTAAGCTCTCTTATAATGAAATATACTGGCTGGCTGCCCGCGGCCTCCTCTAAAGGAGAGTGGACGAAATGGCCCATGGGGTCGCCTACAACTTGAATCGCGCAGAAACTGCGGAACTTGTGCAGGAACTACAGAACCTTAATAGCCATCTTACCAGCCTTCTAGAGAAATTGCATCGGCTCCAGACCGTGGGAGCTCTGGAGACCCTTTTGGAGCTAGGTGAAGTTATACAGGCGGCCAAGGATTCCTTAACTCCGGGTACGGTCAGCAACCTCGTCACCCAAGTTGTGCATACCCTGTCCCTCTTGGACGGCATCCAATCTTTGGGCGGCTACGAGCTTATAGTCGGCACCTTTCAAGCGCTAGAGGAAGCTATTAGAGAGAATAAGGAGCAACCCCCAAGGAGCTTTTGGAGCCTGCTACAGGTGCTGCGCAAAGACTCTCAAGTAAAACAGAGTCTCGGAGTATTGGTTTCCTTCTTGCAAAAGCTATCTAACCATCTAGCCCTTTTCCGGTGAAATCAGGGGGGCCCATCTGGCCGATCCGGCCAGCGGTCCCCTTATTTCACTCCGGCCTTTGCCCAGCTGGGACGCTCAGCTTCTAATCTGCACTTCGTCTATAAAGGGTTCCAACCTTTGGGCTATTCTTTTTAAAGTGGCCGGTGAATAGGGAAGAAGTTCACGGTAACGTTCATCGATGAGAGAAATTCCGGGTCTGAACTGCTGGAGGACATATCGCTTGGCACCGGCGAGCGTGTATCCCAAGATTAAGAAATCCTGTTCCGTTAACAAGCCCGGAACCACTGTGGTCCGGAATTCATAAGCTACCCGGCCGCCTTTAATAAGAGAGAGGCTCTCCTTTATAGCCTCGGGGTCCACACCGGCGCCTGCCAGAAGCTCATATTTTTCCCAAGGCCCTTTTACATCCATCGCTACGTAATCTAGGAGTTCGTTTTCTAACAGCTCGGCTATAACCTCGGGCTTCGTACCGTTGGTATCGATCTTGACTCTTATTCCCCTCGATTTCAACTGCCGCACAAAATCCCTCAGACCGGGAGTTAGGGTCGGCTCTCCCCCGGTTAGGCAGACGGCTTGTATGAAGGGTTTTCGGCGCTCCAAGAAAGCCAAAATATCTTCTGGAGCCATCTCCGGTAAAGCCGAGGGCCGCAGTACCAGATCGGCGTTGTGGCACCAGGGGCAGCGCAAGTTACATCCCCCGAAAAAAAGGGTGGTACAAACCTCGCCGGGGAAATCTACCAGGCTGGTCTTCTGTATGCCTCTGATGGCTATACCTCCTCACCGTCCCTTTTATCCGGCAAGGGTAAAAACCCGGCGTTGGTTAAATTCGGCCTGCTTGCCCTTATTCCAGTTCTTGACGGGGCGGTAGTAACCCACAATTCTGCTCCATACTTCTGCTTCCCGACCGCAGGCAGGACAAGTCCACTGCTCTCCCTCGAGATACCCGTGTTCCGGGCATATACTGAAGGTCGGAGTGAGGGTTATATAGGGCAGGCGGAAATGGGTCATCACGGTCTGTAAAAAGCGGCGACAGGCCGTAAGATCCGTTATCCTTTCCCCTAGGTAGGCATGAAAAACCGTACCCCCGGTATATTTAACCTGCAAGGCATCCTGGTGTTCCAGAGCCTCAAACACATCCTGAGTGAAATCCACGGGTAAATGCGTGGAATTGGTATAGTAAGGCTCCTCGCTTCCCGAGGTAATAATATCCGGATAGAGTGACTTGTCCAAGCGGGCCAAACGATAAGAAGTGCCCTCGGCCGGGGTGGCCTCAAGATTAAAAAGCTGGCTCGTTTCCTCCTGATAAGCGGTTAAGGTATCCCGCATAAAATCCAGCACTTCCAGGGCAAAATCCCGGCCCTCCTCACTATCAATACCCTTGCCCATCAATCCCAGCAAAGCCTCGTGCATGCCTACTATACCTATAGTATTAAAGTGGTTATCCCAGTACTTGCCAAAACGCTCTTTCACGCGCCGCAGGTAAAACCGGGAATAGGGATAAAGACCCTGCTCCGTTAATTTCTCTAAGATGTTACGCTTGAGCAACAAGCTCTCCTTGGCTAAATCCATGCAGTCCTTTAGCCCCTGGAAAAACTCTTGTTTAGAAGAGCTCAAATACCCCAGCCTCGGCAGGTTAATGGTTACCACCCCAATGGAACCGGTGAGAGGGTTGGCACCGAAAAGCCCACCACCCCTTTTCCGGAGTTCCCGGTTGTCCAATCTCAGCCGGCAGCACATGCTGCGCACGTCCTCCGGCTTAAGGTCGGAGTTGATAAAGTTGGCGAAATAGGGTATGCCGTATTTGGCCGTCATGGCCAATATTTTCTCGGCTACCGGGCTCTCCCAGGGAAAGTCGGGTGTAACGTTGTAAGTAGGGATAGGAAAGGTGAAGATGCGCCCTCTAGCATCACCCTCCATCATTACCTCGCAAAAGGCTTGATTGAGCCAGTCCATTTCCTTCTGGAATTCACCATAGCATTCTCTTTGACGTTTGCCCCCGATTATTACCGGCTCCTCAGCCAAAGTGGGAGGAACTACTACGTCCAGGGTGAGATTGACAAAGGGCGTCTGGAACCCCACTCTGGTAGGCACATTGAGGTTAAAGATAAACTCCTGCATGGCTTGTTTCACTTCCCGGTAATCCAGGCCGTCATACCGGATGAAGGGGGCTAAGTAAGTGTCAAAGTTAGAAAAAGCCTGGGCACCGGCAGCTTCTCCCTGCAAAGTGTAGAAGAAATTGGCGATCTGCCCCAGAGCCGTGCGGAAATGCTTGGGCGGAGCGCTCTCCACCTTCTGGCCCACCCCGGCAAAGCCCACCTCCAAGAGATCAGCCAGATCCCACCCGCAGCAGTAGGGAGCCAAAAGGCTGAGGTCGTGTATATGTATACGGCCCTCTTCATGGGCCCGCCTTATCTCCGGAGTATAGATCTTCTCCAACCAATACTTGGAGGTTACCGCGGCAATGATATGATTGTTGAGCCCTTGCAAGGAATAGTTCATATTGCTATTTTCGTTAATGCGCCAATCCCGCCCCTCCAGATAATCCTGCACCATTTTTTCTACATTGACCAAGAGATTGCGAAAATCCCGCCACTCTGCATGTTGCTGCCGATAAAGAATATAGGCCTTGGCCGTGCGGGCGTGTCCGTTTTCTATTAAAACCTTTTCTACCAAATCCTGTACATCTTCCACCGTAGGCAGCCTATCAGTAAATTTCTCCGCGATCAGGGCCGTCACCTGATTCGCCAGTTCACAGGCCAGGCGGCGATCCTGCCCGCCCACGGCCTTGGCTGCCTTAAAAATGGCATTTATAATGCGTTCTTCATCAAAGTCTACCACGCGGCCATCCCTTTTGATTATTTTCTTAGGCAACATTTCTTGCTTCTCCCTTCTTTTGGGCTACTGGTATATCCCCACTTTCACCGGAGAAGGCCTGCAGGGACTTGCAGTGCGCGACTAAATTTGAGCGATAATCCAACTTAGAGAATAACCCCGCGACGACCACTAAGATAGGAAGTTTAAATTCTGCCGTAAAGCTTACCTTAAGCCTTTAAGTCGAGCGCCAGTTCAGCCCGCAAAGGAAACTTTAGCCATCAAGAACCAAGCAAAAACCCAACTCCGGACTTCTTTAACCAGGTAGTTGGGAGATAACTTGCTGTAACTCAATCTTTTCTCTGCCTCCTTCCCCATGCTCGTGGGCGAAAGGTAATAAGCTGACGGACAGGTCTCCTGGCTCAGGTTCATAGCCTCTGGCTTCCTTCCCAGGGCCAGCGGCCCCAGTGGCTACCATTCCAGGGCTTCCCTTCACAGTGGCGGCACCGCGCCGGATTCCCACCGGCTTCCCTATATCCCGTCTGAAATTTATTTCGTCACAAATGGAAAAATTCCTCTGCCGGGTTCCGCCTAATTTTTTCACCATTCGAGAGGAAAACAGCTTTTCTTGGAGAATATAGATATGATTTCGAGGCACAGCCACTTGAGGCTGAAGGTGAATACCTTCTTCCTCAAATCGTAGAGAGGGCGCTGTCAGAAACAAGTCCACCCTAGCAACGGTGCTATGGGTTCCTGCCTTAGTACGGAAATAGCTCTATTTTCATGCGTGGTTGTGCCTGACAGGCAGGGCCAGTATGAAGGGTTAGTACGAAAATAGTCCTTAACCCTATTTTCATGATTTTCATGTGTGGTTGTACCGACAGGCGTGGTCGGCATGAAGGGTTAGTATGGAAATAATCTTGGGGTTTATTCCAGGGATTCATAGCCGGTACCTGGATTGGCAGCGAAGTTAGTATGGAAATAATCTTGGGGTTTATTCCCATTATGTGGTTGTGCTCCTTGGGCATAGCCGGTCAGTATGTAAATAGCCTTTAAATGTGTTTCCATAAATGATTGTACCTTCCGGACATGGCCGGTCAGTCGGTAAATGACTTATGCTTACAGCTTTAGAGCTTAAATAAAATCAAAATTAAACTTTCAGGAAAGGATGTTGCCTGCACATGGATGAGCGTACTCTTTTGGATGAACTTGCTTTGCTGGCCGAAAGAAACAATTATATCGACCCGGAGTTATATGAAAAGTACAATGTAAAACGGGGTTTAAGAAATAAAGACGGCACCGGAGTTTTAGTGGGTTTGACCGAGATAGGGGAAGTTCACGGTTATATTTTGGATGAAGGAGAAAGAATCCCTGATAGGGGTCGCCTGCTTTACCGGGGGATAGATGTCTGGGATATTGTACACGGATTCCAGCAAGAGAAGAGATACGGTTTTGAGGAAGTATGTTATCTTCTCCTTTTTGGAGAGCTACCCAACCGTCAGAAGTTAGAACAATTTACCAGCCTGCTGGCCGAAAAGAGAAGTCTCCCTGACGGTTTTGTAGAAGACATGATTCTTAAAGCTCCTAGCCCGGATATAATGAATAAGTTGGCCAGAAGCGTTTTAGCCTCTTACTCTTACGATGGAAATCCAGATGATACCAGTATAAGGAATATCGTTAGGCAAAGTATTGAGCTTATAGCCCGCTTTCCCATCATGGCCGCCTACGGCTATCAAGCCAAGTGCCATTACTATAACGGTAAAAGCCTCTATATACATTTGCCCCAAAAAGAATTAGGTACTGCGGAAAATTTTCTGCATATGATAAGATCTGACAATCAGTATACCCGGCTGGAAGCTGAACTGCTCGACCTAGCTCTAGTGCTTCATGCCGAGCACGGCGGAGGTAACAATTCCACTTTCACCGTCCATGTAGTGGCTTCTACGGGAACCGACATATACTCTGTTATCGCTGCAGCAGTAGGGTCTCTAAAAGGGCCTAAACACGGCGGAGCTAATATAAAGGTAATGGAAATGATGGACGATATAAAAGCTAATGTAAAAGATTGGGAAGATGAGGCGGAAGTTAAGTATTACCTGACCAAGATCTTGAGAAAAGAAGCTTTCGACAGGAAAGGATTAATATACGGTCTGGGTCATGCGGTGTACACCTTGTCTGATCCCCGAGCCATCCTCTTAAAGGAAAAAGCTGCCGAGTTAGCTAAAGCTAAGGGCTTGGATGACGAGTTTAATTTATATTTGACTATCGAAAAAGTCGCTCCAGAAGTGTTTGCGGCTGAAAAGCAGGCGGACAAAATTATAGCTCCCAATGTAGACTTTTATTCCGGTTTTGTATACAAAATGTTAAACATTCCGGTAGAGCTTTATACCCCCATCTTTGCTATAGCCAGGATCGCAGGCTGGTGCGCTCACCTTATAGAAGAACTGGTGAGCGGCGGAAGAATTATAAGACCGGCTTACAAAAATGTATTGCCTCGCAAGAATTACCTCCCTTTAGACCAAAGATAGAACCTCATAGAGACTAAAGATAGATCCCCAGAGTTGATTACAGGGATGGCTCTTAGAGCCATCCCTGTTTACCTACGCTGGTCTTCCCCGAATGCTCTGCTGTACCTTCTAAAGAGTATGGAAGATGAGCATGGCTGAAAAGACATTCCAGCATAGCAAAACCGTGGTAGTCACCATTAAAGGTAAGATAAAAGCCAAGGCCAGCCACTTCCAACTGTGGGTTTCCTTGTAAATAGAAAAGAGAGTGGTAGCGCATGGATAATGCAGAAGACTAAACAGCATAACGGAAAGGGCTGTAACCCAGGTCCAGCCGTACGATTTCAGCAAAAGGGCTAAGGAATCCAAGCTATTCAATTCTACCAAGGTCCCCAGGTTAAGATAAGACATTAGTAAAAGCGGTAAAACCAGCTCGTTGGCCGGTAAGGCCAAAATAAAAGCTAGCAGGATATATCCGTCTAACCCCAAAGGGCGAGCTATAGGATGAAGGTATCCAGCCGCCCGATTTAACAAACTCTGGTCTCCTATATGAGTATTGGCTAAAAGCCAGGTAAAAGCACCGGCAGGAGCCGCAACGGTTACAGCTCTGGCCAAAACCAACACTGTACGGTCCCAGAAAGAGCGGAGCAGTAGGCTACCTATGGGAGGCCTCCGAAAAGGGGGTAGCTCCAAGGCGACGGCTGAAGGTAGGCTACGCACCAGGGTGCGAGACAGTATCCCGGAAACAACCAGGGTAACAACTATACCGAAGAGTACGACCCCAGTAACCACTGCTGTGGCCTGTAAAGTGCCTCCCCCTGTTCCGTTAAAGAAAATGTTGGCCAAGCTTAGCAGAAGGGGGAAACGGCCATTACACGGGACGAACACGTTCGTGAGCATAGCTATTAACCGCTCCCGTGGAGAATCGATAATGCGACAGGCCATAATGCCGGCCGCATTACATCCAAAGCCCATAGCCATTGTTAGTGCTTGTTTGCCCTGAGTACCGGCCAGTTTAAACAAACCATCCAAATTAAAGGCCACGCGTGGAAGATACCCCAAGTCTTCTAAGAAAGTAAAGCAAGGAAAAAATATAGCCATAGGGGGGAGCATTACAGATACCACCCAGGCCGTGGTTCTATAGGCTCCCTGAATGGCCAACCCTATGAGCCACCCGGGAAGCCCCCAACATTGACTCCATTCCATCAGTTTTTCCTCCAGGGCAAAAAAAAGATGGGCCAAAATTTCCGAGGGATAATTTGCCCCCACTAAAGTTAGCCACAGGACAACTGTCAGAAGCAAAAGCATCAAAGGAAAACCGGCCCATTGAGAAGTGACCACATGGTCTAGCCAGCGGCCGCGATCAAGGGCGACTTTGCGCGTCCGTTTTAGGGTTTTGCCGCTAATGTCTTGGGCTTTTTCATACATCTGGCAAACCATACGTTCCTGGAAGGTTTGCTGCTCTAGTTCCTTATATGGCTTCAAGAATTTCTCTAACTCTTTATTTCCACAGGTAGGAAATTCCCCCGCCAATACCTTCAAAGCCATCCAGCGAGCTCTCAGCTTATCTCCTCTCTCTACCTCTCCCAGCAAAGGAATAATTCTTTCCGCCATACCCTCGATTTCCTCGTCATAACGCACGGGGTGTGGATTAATCTTTCTCATCCCCGTGGCCACTTCATAAATGACCTCCCGGAGTTCCTTTAGACCTTCACCACTCCGCGCTGCCGTAGCTACCACCGGAATCCCTAATTCTCGAGCTAGGCCGTCAACATCGATTTCCAGCCCTAGTTTCCTGGCCTCATCTACAAGATTAACGCAAAGGATCATCGCCTGTCCTAGTTCCATTACTTGTAGCGCTAGAGACAGAGAACGCTCCAGAGCAGTAGCGTCGACTACTACTACTGCCACCTCGGCTTCACCACTGAAAAGGAAATCACGGGCAATTTTTTCCTCGGGCGAAACCGGACGCAAGGAATAAGTCCCGGGCAAGTCTACCAGGATAAACCGGTGGTTTTTATAATAAAAGGAACCGCGGTATAAACCCACTGTTTTCCCCGCCCAGTTGCCCGTGTGTTGTCTTAGCCCGGTCAACGCGTTAAAAACGGTGCTCTTGCCCGTATTGGGGTTACCTACCAGAGCGACCGTTATAGGAGATTGAGACATCTGGCGGCAAGGGCAACTACCCGCTGTCCATAGCTGGGAATGGGAGGAACTTTCTCTTAACCGCCAACTGGCCTCCACGATAATTTCCTCCTTGTCATTCGGAGCCGTTTGTACCCCTAATACTCTACCCAAATTAAGGCTGCATCCTTTTTTCTCAGGGCAATAGTGGTCCCTCGCAGGCGATAGGCCACCGGATCTCCTGTGGGTGAGGTTCTTATTACTTTCACAGTAGCACCGGGCGTAAAGCCCAAATCCAAGAGCCGCTGCCGCCATAATCCATCAGCAAAAATTTTAACCACCCGGCCGAGCGTACCGGTTGGAAGTTCGGCCAGAGAGCATACCCTCTTGGGCCACACTGCTAACACAGGATAAAGCGCCCCCTTTTTTATAAACTGTTTACGGAAGGAAGCTCTGTTTAGATAATATGACGGGAACCCGTTTTTGGACTCCGCCAAACAAATTGGTCTCCGCCAAAAAAGCGCTATTTATTCCTTCATGCGTATACTGATTAAGGGGAAGCTGAAGGTAAAAATAGCAAGGTCATACCAACTGAAAATAAGAAGAGGAGGAAATCTCGGTGGAGGCGAAAACCTCGATTTCAGAAGAAAGATTTTACACTTTTCGGGGCTATGCCCTGCTGGAGCAAGAAGATAAAGGACTAACACCTAGTATGGAGGATTACCTAGAGATGATATATCGTTTGGCGTCCGGAAAGGGCTTCACCCGGATCCAAGAACTGGCGGCAGCTCTTAACGTGCAGCCTTCATCCGTCACTAAGATGGTACAGCGCTTGGCGGAAGCAAACTACCTGGTTTATGAAAAATACGGCGTCATTCGACTGACGCCGTTGGGAAACCAAATCGGAGAAGCGCTTTTGGCCAGGCACAATATGCTGGCCGAGTTCCTGCATATAATTGGGGTTAAGACTCATATTCTGGAGGACACCGAAAAAATGGAGCACAGCCTGAGCAAAGAGGCTCTCCTATGTATTGCTCGTCTGGTACAGTTCTTGCGCGAACATCCCGATTGCCTTCGCGCATATCAGGAATACTGTCAGCGAGGCAGCAAGAGCTAGAACTAAGGTCCTGTACCTAAACTATCAATGCGCCAGCCCAATCCCGGTATTTCTTGCCGTAAAGTGAGAAAACGTATCTGTACTCCGCTTTCTGCGGTGATAGCACGTCTAAAGGTGAGATCTACGGCTACCTGGTAACGTTTAACCTCCGGAGAATCGTCATCTTGGGGTGGCAGCTCTTTGATACTCACGATCTTGGCTCCTGCCACGTTATTTAAACCGTCACGATCGTTGACACTGAACGACGGATTGTAAAGACGATTGTTGTCCATATTGCGAAAAAGGTAGGTAACCAGGTTACGCCGGCTCAAAGCGGCATGAGCTGTCCGCTTATCGCCGTTACCTACTGCCTCGTAAAAAGTGCGGATAAGTTCCTCGGGGCTTAAAGCGGCAAGGCGCTTTTCTAAGGGATCCTCCCAGTTGACTATATTAGCCAACCACTCTCCCCACGTCTTACCCGTTATTTCCTCCAGGCGGCGACCCTTCAAGGAACAGGCAAAAGCATCATGCCTACCGGCATCCAACCAGGCTCCGATAATTCTATTTTCGTATTTAACCACCACGGCTCTGCCTGTCCACCTGCGCGGGTACATAAAATCCGGCAATGACTGCTCGAGCTTGTATAAATTGACTTTGACCTCTTTTCCCAAATAGGGGGTTATATCCATATCGATATCCTTGTTCAGCTCATTGTTATAAGCCCAATAGATTACTACCGGAAAATCCCCCGCATTATGTATTAACTTGTCCGGGAGTTTGCCTTCCATGGTATTGGCCTTAAACAGGACATCCCAGCCGTACTGCTTTAGAAAAGCTACATCTTCAGGGTCAACTTCACTGGTAGCATTCTTATATTCCGACAAGGCCAACAGCATAGTGTTAAATTGAGGAGGCGTCTGGTACCAGGTATTTTCTAAGGCCAGATACCCGGGTTCTTCGGGAGCAAAGGGTTTAAATAGATAAAGATACTCTTTGCTGCGGACAAGCTGCTCTTTTTCCCTTACCTTAAACACCAGGTAGTGTGCACTCCAGGGCCAGTTAGCCGGGGGCTGCTCAGGCTGAGCCTGATCTAAATAGGACATAAGCTTGGCGGTGATTTTCGGATCCTCTATTTCTGCCAACTTGAGTTTATCGTCCTCACCTTGTTGCCCATAAAGCTCCAGCCCTGCTACAGCCTCTTTAAATTCCGGGTACTTGGCAGCAGTCGTTACTGGGGTGCGTCCCAAGGAAAAGAAAAGTATCACCGCGAGTGCTAAACTAACCAAGAGCATCACCATGACCCTGCCTTTGCTGCCCACCATCTTTCTCCCCCTTCTTGGACACCTTATTTGTTAGTTAGTCTGTGTAAATATATTCATTCCCATTCTATGGTAGCCGGCGGTTTAGAAGTAATATCATAAACCACTCGGTTCACATGACGTACTTCGTTGACAATACGAGAAGAAATTCTCTCGAGCAATTCATAGGGGAGTCTTGCCCAGTCGGCTGTCATGGCGTCTTCGCTGGTCACCGCCCGCACGATAATAGGATAGGAATAAGTACGCTCATCTCCCATGACACCCACGGTCTTGAAAGAGGGTAGAACCGCAAAGGATTGCCATATCTCTCGGTATAACCCTGCCCGGCGGATCTCCTCCACCACAATGGCATCAGCTTGGCGCAAAATCTCCAGTTTTTCCTTGGTTACTTCACCCAAGATCCGTATAGCCAGACCCGGGCCGGGAAACGGCTGTCGCCAGACAATCTCTTCCGGCAGACCCAGCTCCTGACCCACCCGGCGCACTTCATCTTTAAACAAAAGCCGCAAAGGTTCAATTAGCTCCAACTCCATTTTATCCGGTAAACCGCCTACATTGTGGTGCGTCTTAATCACCGCTGCCGTATCCGTACCGCTTTCGATCACATCAGGGTAAAGCGTGCCTTGTACCAAAAAATCTATTTTCCCCAGCTTGCGGGCTTCCTCTTCAAAGACCCGGATAAACTCTTCCCCAATAATTTTACGCTTGTCTTCAGGATCTATAACTCCTTTGATGCGCTGTAAAAAACGCTCGCTGGCATCCACATAAATCAAGTTCACATCCAGGGCCTCGCGGAAGGTTGCCTGCACTTGCTCAACTTCACCCTGACGCAAAAAACCGTGGTTTACAAAAACACAGACCAGCCTATCCCCGATAGCTTTATGCACCAAGGCTGCTGCTACTGCCGAATCTACACCTCCGCTCAAAGCGCAAAGAGCTCTCCTATCTCCCACTTTTTCCCGAATCGCTTCAATCTGCTCTTCAATAAAAGAACTTACCGTCCAATCCGCTCTTACTCCACAAACTTCGAATAAAAAGCGTCGTATTATCTCTTGGCCTAAAGGCGTATGCTTAACCTCGGGATGAAATTGCACGCCGTAAAGCTTGCGCCGGTTATCGCTCATGGCCGCCACTGGAGTATAAGGAGAGCGAGCTGTCACTTGAAACCCCGGAGGTGCGGCGCTGATGTAGTCACCGTGACTCATCCACACCTGCATGGTGGTCGGTAAACCTTCAAATAAAGGATCCTCCTCCACCACCTCCAACATGGTTTTGCCATACTCTTTACCTGTAGCCTCCTCCACCCGGCCGCCCAAATCATGAGCCATGAGCTGCATACCATAACAAATGCCTAAAATGGGGATGCCACATTGGTAGATAGCCGGGTCCACCCGAGGCGCCCCCGGGCCGTAAACGCTGGCCGGTCCGCCAGAGAACACGATCCCTTTAGGCTTGCGCGCCAAAATATGGCTGAGCGGAGTATAATAGGGAAGCATCTCACAGTATACTTGGCACTCGCGAATTCGCCGCGCTATAAGTTGGTTATATTGTCCGCCAAAATCGAGGACCAACACCTGATCCATAATGAACCTTAACCTCGCTTCTTCCTACAAACTAGCGCTTATATACTTCCGGTTTAAGTACACAGATGTCCGGCAGATGACGGTATTGTTGGGCATAGTCCAGACCGTAGCCCACTACAAAGCAATCGGGAATACAGAAACCGCAGTAATCTACCTGGACATCTACCAAGCGCCGCTCCGGTTTGTCCAAAATTGTACAAGACTTAAGGCTCAAGGGTTGTCTCGCTCTTAAGTTTTCCAGCAAATATTTCAAAGTAAGCCCGGTGTCCACAATATCTTCCACGATTAGTACATGTTTATCCTCTACCGGTACTTCCAGGTCCTTAAGAATACGTACGGCACCGGAAGAGGTAGTAGCACTGCCATAGCTGGAAACAGCCATAAAATCCAGAGTAAGGGGTATAGTAATCTCCCTCACCAAATCGGCCAAAAAAATTATAGCCCCTTTCAATATCCCTACTACCAACAGGTCCTTACCGCTATAGTCCCGGCTGATAGCCGCCCCCAATTCCTTAACCCTTTCCTTAATCTGTTGCCGCGTCACCAGGACCTCGGCTATGGCCTCGTGCAACTGTAGTCCACCCCCTAAATATTGTAACGCAACGCCCTCAAGTACGTAAACAAAGCTAACTTCGCCGCAAGCACAAAAAATCCTGCCGCCGGGGCAGAATAAAACTCCTTAACGTTTTCTCCCGAATATGTTACAATAAAAGGGCCATCAACTCCATACTTCTCTTCCGCCCGGATCGCCGAATTTCTTTCGGCTCTGAAGAAGGAAAGCGGGGGACCCAAGGTATCTTAGGGGTTAATCCGCGGTGCTGTCCCGCGGTAGGGCTAATCACTCGGCCCGCACCCGTCAGCTAACCCCGTAGGCGTGAGAGATGGGTGGATTTTTTTTACTGCGGCGGTTCGATGGTAAAGCGCCGGTTAAAATCGTACAGTTCCAGTACTATTGTTAGCTTATTATGCGCCTTCTGCCGATGGTCAGCCACCAGCTCTACCCTCCGGATGTAGTGGCTCCCCTTTTCAATCCACAGTTTATAATAGAAATTTTTCCAATAACTATTAAGTAAACGGTTGTTTACTTCCGGCTGCAACATCAGCAAATGCGGCCGGCCGGGTAGGTTTCTGGGTCGCCCTTGATATTGCAATTCCTTTATCTGGGTAATCTTGAGCAAAGACAGAGGGTCGACCTCCGCCATAAATAATTCTTGCTGCCAAGGAGTATTCCCGGGAGTAACCATCCAGCGACCGGACAGAACATCTTTAAAGTAAGTGGTGTCCTTCACCTGATATATGTCTACCTCCTGCCCCGTCATTCTACCCCACAAGTGCCAATCTCCCTCGGGACTGCGTTCGCCGTTAACCCTACTCACTTCAATTTCCCCGCCCTCGGTCTGGAGGTAGGCTTCCAGGCGAAAACGATAGCTGGTCACAGCATTGGTAGTATCCAAAGCTTGGACCACCAGCTCTTCCGGAATTATTTTTATTTCCTTGAGGTAAAAATTATATCCCCAGACACCTACTATCGAGATAAAGCCCATTATGACCAGGACGACTTTCCAACTCAATCTACGAAACAAAAAAATCACCCTTCCTGTTGGCCTCTCTTTGATATTATTAGTACGGAGACAGGAAGGGAATATGTCAGGGTAATTAGTGGTAATGGCTTCCGGTTTTATCTGGCCCTAATACTTTTTACCGTACCCTTCGGTGGCCGCCCCCGCTTCGAGGGTGCCGCTGGTTTTATCCGGCCTAGTACTTACCGTACTCCTGGGCAGTGCGGTAAAGAAAGATTACTTTTTCCGGCGGAAGATCGCCCCCCAAGCACCCGCTGCTGGTGGAAAAGATGAAACCTCCACCCGGGGCGGCCACGGCCATGATTCTTTTCACCTCGGAAGCAATCTCTTCCTCCCCTGCTCTAACCAAAAAGTCTAAGTCAAAATTCCCCATGAGGCAAAGAGCGTCGCCAAAGTCCCGCTTTATGCGGGCTATATCTATACCGGCAGAAGGCTCTAGAGAATGGACGCCAGTGAAACCCACGGCTACCAGTTCTGGTAGAAGGGCTACAATATTACCATCAGAATGGAAAAACACCGGTACTCTGTCCGGCTGCAAACTCTCCACCAGACTTCCCCATAGGGGGACAAAAATTTCTCTTAAAACTCCGGGGTGTACATAGGTACCACGAGCATAAGCAATATCGTCGCCTATAATTATACCATGGGCGCCAGCTCGCAAAGCACAGCGCGCCACTTCCAGCCCGAAGGAGGCTTCCCGGGCGGCTATCTTCTTTATTTCCTCATTTTGGTCGTTAAGCCTCAGTAGAAATTCTACAAAACCCATATGCTTTGCCGTTCGCTGGAAAGGGCCGTCAATAAGGGCAAATATAAAAAAGTCCGTCCGTTGCCGCCAGAGCGAAAACCGGCTGTAGTCTAAAGCTTCAGCCCGCACTTCTCTCTCTGTAGATAACCCTTCCGGTACCAGCCCTATCAGATCCATGCCCAGAAACTCCCTGGCTGCTACTTCGTCCTCCCAGGTAACCGTGCCCCGCTTACCTAAAACTCCCGCCACCAGTTCCGGGGATAGCTGCCATTCCCCTTTAGGTACTCGGTCCAGCCTCTGGCGGCTAATAGTACGGTAAACCCTCTCTGCTCTGGTCATAGGCTAGCCCTCCTCTCCGGCAAAGCCAGAGAGTGAACAAAGGTATCATAAAAGGCCGGCTGGAGCATCAATTCTACGTATCCCACCTGCCCGGCAATTTCTTCCGCCCTCTGCCGTTCGGCCAAAGATAATAGCGCCAACCGGGCTCCGGTCCCGGCCGCGTTGCCGACCTGGCGAAAGCGTTCCTCGGGCAAAGAAGGAAACATACCTATGGTTATAGCGCTGGTGACCTTAAGGTGGGTACCAAAAGCCCCGGCCACCACTACCTCTTCCACGTCTTCGACTCGCAAGCCTGCCGTCTCCAGCAGAAGCTTAGTTCCTGTAGCGATGGCTGCCTTGGCCAACTGGATCTCATTTATATCTTTCTGGGTAATAACTATATCCTTCCCTGTACCGCTCTTTTCTGCTGGAACTAGAACAAATTCTGCCGGACCGCCCCCCTCCGGTAGCCTCACCCGGGGATGCTGCCGGTCAAACCGGCCTTTAGCATCAATTATGCCTACACGGTAAAGCTCAGCCACCGCGTCCAAAATACCCGAGCCGCAAAGGCCCAAAGGAGGGCTACCGCCGATGGTTTCCCACTCCGGCTCTAAACCGCCATTGACCAAACGAACCACTTGGATGGCTCCCTGGACGGCGCGCATACCCTGAGAAATATGAGCACCTTCAAAGGCGGGACCCGAGGCGCAGGAACAGGAGAGCATTCTTTCCCCATGTTTGAGGACTATTTCCGTATTAGTACCAATGTCTAACCCCAAGGTGACTTGGGCGGCTTTGTCCAGCCGGCTTCCTAAAATCATAGCCACGTGATCTCCGCCTACGAAGCCCGCGATAACCGGCATACAATACACGTAAGCCCCGGGGCCGAAAGCCAGCCCGAGATCCCGGGCTTTGACCTCTACAGGAGAAGTAACTGAAGCTACATAAGGAGCTCGAGCTAGCTGGGCCACGGGTAGACGCAAAAGCAAGTGGTGCATGGCCGTATTCCCTACAATTACGGCCTCTTCAATATCCTCCGGCCGCAAGCCCGCCCGATGTACCAGCTCGACCGTCAGGCGGTTCAAGCCTTCAATAATAGCCTCATGGATGCGCTCATATTGCTCTTCTCCCTCCAGAGCATAAACCAAGCGGGACATGACATCTTCTCCATAGGCTATCTGAGGATTCATGATCCCGTCGCCGGCCAGGGTCACTCCGGTCTCCAAGTTGACTAAGAATCCGGCCACCTTAGTAGTACCCAGGTCCACGGCTAAGCCTACCGGAGGTGGGACGGAGCGGCCCCAAAAGAAGTTTATTATTTCCCGTCCTCTCAGCGTGACCGCACCTCTCCCCTCTGCAGCCAGAGGCGATACCTGCCGTACCAGTTCCATATCCACTTGCAAACCTCTTAGATTATAATCGGCTGCCAGCCGGTCTGTTACCTGCTGCCAGACGGGCCGCGGGTGAGATATAGTAGTCTGCTCCAATCCCAGGGCATAGCGGGCCACCGGCGGCTCAGGTACCACCTCCACCGGCAATCCTTCTACCTGTAACTTTTGCAACCCTATCATAGACTCCGGCGGTATTTCCACTTTGACCGAGCCCAGCAATGTAGCCTGACAGGCCAACCGATAGCCCTCCGCCAGCTCCTCCGGACGCAAAGCCTCCTTTTCCGCTGCCGTCGGTGATAGCAAGGCTTCCCCGGTAACCTTTACCCGGCAACGTCCGCAAAGACCCTGACCTCCGCACGGTGCTGTAACGCCCCCGGCTTCGAGAGCCAGCCCCGCTTCTTGAGCTACCTCCAATATGGTCTGCCCTGGCTTAGCCGAAACACGCCGTCCAATAGGTTCAAACTCCACTATTAGCCCTTGAGGCAAAGGATTCCCCTCCCATTTTGCGAAATGCGGTAGGCGTGCACCCCTCCTGCTTCTTAAAAACTTGACCAAAATAGCGAGGGTCCCGGTAACCTACCCGCTCTGCTATCTCAGCGACGGAAAGATCCGTGTTTTTCAGAAGATCTTTAGCCGCTTCCAATCTTATCCGCGTCAGATAATCTATGAAATTTTCGCCTTTCATCTGTTTAAAAAGTCGGCTAAAATAACAGGGGCTCAAGTGCACATGTTGGGCTACCTCTTCTAAGGATAGGTCACGGTGATAATTCTTCTGGATAAACATAGCGGCTTTATCTATTAGAGAAGTATTACGCTGTTCTCGGGCCTCAATCACCTTAGCCACCAGGATACTCAGTTTTTCCCCTATCTTAGCCTGGACCTCTGCCAAAGACTCTAAAGACATAAATTCGCTGCTTCCCGCGAGGGTAATTTCCGCTATTTCCTCAGGGTCGGCACCTGCTTCCAAGGCCGAGCGAGCGGTCAGACTTATTAGCTCCAGGAACTTCATTTTTAGTACTGGCGGACGTACTTCCTGCCTGATCATTACTTCGGCCATTACCTGATTCAAATGACGCCAGGCGCCCTCTTTATCCCCTAGCCGTATACTCAGTGCCAGCTGCTCTTCGGACGGCGAAGCGAAAGGCTGCCGTGAACGAGGAAGTACCGTAACGTCATCGGCATGAATCACCTGATCTCCTCCGTAAAGTATCCGGTATTCGGCTGCTGCCGCCGCCTCAGCATAGGAACGTGCAAGGCTGAAAGGGTTGTCCGCCGGCCGCCCTATACCTACCGTAACAGTAAGGGGCGTTAGACGGCGGATACTGGCGCAGATCTTTTCCCCCAAAAGAAGAGCAGCTTTTCTTACAGCTTGTCGGTCGGCCAAATGATCCCCGGGCAAGACCAGTATAAATTCATCTTTTAAGCCGGGGACCACCACCGCCTCCGGCCACGAAGAGACGGTGTCTTCAATAATCCGTAAAACCCTTTTCTTCAAAAGCTGCCATTCCACCTCAGACATACGATCCGTCCGGTCTGAAGAACTATCTACGGCTACCAGCATTACCAGATTCGGTAGCCGGCGAAGGCCTAAAAACTCGGCCCGTGCCCGGATCTCTTCCGGCCCTATATGTCCGGCTATCAGGTCCATCACGAAGCCCAGACGGATAAGAGGCATCATTTCTTCCAGTGCAACCCTTAACTTTTGGTTTTCTTCCTTAGCCCGGCGCTCACGCTCTATCTCCTCCGCCAGCCCGTCCAAAAGAGATACTAATTCCTCGCCCGCCACCGGCTTTAATAAGTACTGCGACGCCCCTAGAGCGATAGCTTCTTGAGCATAGGAAAACTCATCATAGGCGGTAACAAATATGACGCGAGTATCAGGTAGGAGGTCGCGCAGAAGCTTACCTGCCTCTAGACCGTCCATTACCGGCATCTTTATATCCATCAGCACTACATCTGGACGTACCTGTTGCCCCAGGGTAACCGCCTCAGCCCCATCGCGCCCCTCGGCCACCACTTGGTACTGGGGCCGCATTTTTTCCAGCAAATACCTTATGGCCTGCCGCTCCAAAGGCTCATCATCTACTACCAGCAACCTTAGCAACTCCGGGTTACCCTCCCTTTATTTTGCTCTTTTCCCATAAAGGAAAGGTGAGCTGGACAATGGTTCCTGCTCCAGGCCTGCTATGCACGTTCAGAGCGCAATCACTGCCGAAATAATACTGCAAACGCCGGTAAACATTGACTATACCCAGACCGCTCATCTGCCCTTTACCGCTGCGGCGCACCTCTAGATCGAAAATCTCTTTTTGCTTTTCCTCGGGTATTCCGACCCCTGTGTCCTGAATTTCTATATGCACCTGCGTTCCCAATATCCGACCTCTAATAAAGATTTTACCTCCTTCCTTTAAAGGTTCCAAGCCGTGAATAACGGCGTTTTCCACCAAAGGTTGCAACACCATACAGGGCACTTGTGCCTCCAGGACTTCTGGGACCACCTCTATTTCACTGATCAATCGGTCGCTGAAGCGGGTCTGTTGAATGAAAAGATAATCTTCTACCGCGGCTAACTCTTCCCGGACGGTAACCAGACCTTTTACCTGGGTCAGAGTATAACGCAAGAGCCGGGCCAAAGCCCTCACTACTCTTTCCGTGTTTTCAGCCCCTTCAAAAAGCGCTAAACGGGAGATGGTATTTAAAGTGTTGAACAAAAAGTGAGGATTCACCTGAGATTGGAGCACTTTGAACTCGGCATCTTTTAGAGCCTGCTCTAGCTGATGTTGCTTTTGCAAGAAATGGATGAAGCTATTCCTCTCCTCTTCCAATTCCTGCTTGGCCGTCATAAGGGCGCTAAGTTGCACGATCTGACCGGCCACAAAGGAAAGAAGCCCGCAAACTGCCTCTAAATCCTTCAAGGAAAGCACCGGTACAATGGACATGGGTACTCCGCGCCTAGATGGCTGGTCGTCTTCCAAAAAACAGTGTCCGCAGAGAATTGCCCCTACAGTGCCATCCTCGTTAGCCAAAGGATAGGAGATTTCTACCAGGCCGGCTGGACAGCGGTAGACAAAAGCCCCTTTAAAGTGCCCTACGTGAGTAGTAATATCTTGGCCAAAAGTAGCGGGTCTATCCTTGCTGGCTTGCACCTGACAGTACTGGGAACACTCCAAAAACCTTCCCAAAGGGGATAGCAGATTGCCCCGGGTATCGATTACCACTAAATCCAAACCCGACAGCTCACTTATAGACTCTTGTAGCGCTCGTACTGCACCTTCGCCTAAAATCCGAGTAAGGAGAGCAGGCTGTAAAGTAGGAGGCCGCCTTCTCCCCGCTCCGGTTAACTCCTTGATCAGCGGTATAGCGCTGGTGGCATCCGGCGCATAACCATCAGCACCCATTTGAGCCGCAATAGTAGCATTTAAAGGAGTACCGCCTACCACTATCTTTACTTTCTGGCGCAGACCTGCCTCTTCCAAAGCTTGAATAGTCTCTACCATGGATCTCCGAGTAGAGGAAAGTAAGGCGGAAAGGCATAACACTTGGGGGCGATATTTGATAACCGCTTCCACAAAGCTGCTTGGGGCTACATTAACGCCCATATCGATAACCTCAAACCCGGAAGCTTCTAGCAAAATGCCCAACAAATTCTTGCCTATATCATGGATATCTCCGTACACCGTACCTATCACTGCCCGTCCCACGGTCTGCACTTGACCGCTGACCATATAGGGTCTCAACTCTTGCATACCCGTATGCATGGCCCGCGCAGTGATGATCAGGTCGGTTACATAAATTTCGTTATGCTCGAATTTCTCGCTTACTATCTCCATCGCCTTAACAAAGCCCTCAGTAATAATCTGCGTAGGGTCTACTCCCTTCTGCAGAGCCTGGTGTACCTCTTCTTTTACTTTATGGGCATTGCCCGCCAGAACGGCTTCAATTATTTCTCCGAAGGGCCCCGTCATAATAGCCTTGCCCCCCTAAAGGTATGAAAAAAGGCCGCACGCAGGGTTTTCCCTACCGCAGCCGTCATATTATCCTTTGCCCGACATTATAATTATACCACATACCTATACCACTAACTATACTGTTAATCTACCTGCGCGCGCAGCCTGTATATATTCCAGACAGTATTCGTCCCACCCCGCCAGAGCTTTAGCTGCCGCCAGCAAGGACATTAAGGACTTATCCAGAGGGTCCAGTATAAAAGCATCCATGCCTACAGTCAAGCACATAACCATAAAAGCCCGGTTTAAGAGCCGCCTTTCCGGCAAGCCGTAGGAAATATTAGAAAGGCCGCCAATGAGATGGACTCCGGGATATTTTTCTCGCAAGGCCCGCGTACTTTCCAGTGCTTCCCGACCGCAAGAAGGATTAACGCTAAGCGGCTTGATGAGAGGGTCCAGATATATGTCCTCCTCGGGGATACCGGCAGCTACCAAACCGGACACCAGCTTGTCCGCCACCCGCAAACGATCCTCTACAGTCTCCGGCATTCCTTGTTCATCCATACATAAAGCGATCACCGAAGCCTTGTATTCTCGAACCAGCGGGAGTACCTCCTCCCAGCGCTGCTTTTCTGCCGTTATAGAGTTGACGAGGGCCTTGCCCTTATGGCGGGCCAATCCTGCTTCTAGAGCCTGAGGGCTCGGACTATCGATACACAACGGAACCTCTACTACCTCCTGCACTATATCTACTAACCAGGCCATAACCGCAGCCTCTTCACCTATACTGGTCCCGCAATTGACATCGATGACGTGCGCTCCGGCCTCCACCTGCTTTACTGCGAGTTCTTGAATATAAGCCTTGTCTCGGGCGGCAATAGCCTCAGCAATGGGTTTGCGGCTGGAATTGATTAACTCACCTACAATAAGCATCTTTATCCCCCTCGCCGGGCTAGGCCACACCCAAAAGTTCCTTCACTTTATCCACCGCCGAAGCCGCATCCGGTGCATAACCATCGGCCCCGATTTCATCGGCGAACTTTTGGGTTACCGGAGCACCACCCACTATCACCTTAATACGGTCGCGGTAAGGTCTCAGAGCTTCCACGGTTTTTTTCATCTGCATCATGGTGGAGGTTAGAAGAGCGGATATGCCCACCACCTGGGGTTGATGTTCTTCCACAGCCTGGATGAACTTCTCCACCGGAACATCAATGCCCAGATCGATTACTTTAAAGCCCGCTCCTTCCATCATCATGATTACCAAATTCTTACCTATGTCATGGAGGTCACCCTTGACCGTCCCGATAACCATAGTACCCTTTTCCTGCAGAGCCTCACCGGTCAGCAGAGGTTTTACCACCTCCATGCCGGCATGCATAGCCCGGGCTGCCACTAAAACCTCAGGAACATAGACCTCATTATTTTTAAATTTTACTCCTATAATATTCATGGCCGCAATCAGACCATCGTTTATTATAGTAGTGGGAGATACGCCTTCTTCCAGGGCCTTTTTTACACCCTCTCTCACCTTATTGGCATTACCGGCCATCAGGGCCTCCTTGATTTCCTCCAAAACAGCCATGCTTCTCCCCCTTATCCCGCAGGTTATAGGTATTATATCCACTTTTGAGTCTATTTTTGCGTCCGGGGAAGTACAAGGCCAAATTATTGCCCTGGGTTTACTTTCTTGTCATACCTGACGGCTGCCGGGCTTTACCGCCTTTAAACCCTGACGACACAAGGGGCAATCTTCCGGCCGGTAGGCTTCAATTTCCAGACTTAAGAGCGTATACAAAGGCAAACCCAAATCTACCTGACCTCCACTACGGTCCACGAAAGCACCTACGGCTACCGGTACGGCTCCACACTCCTTTATAACCTGAATAACTTCCTTTACCGAACCTCCGGTGGTAATTACATCCTCCACCACCAACACTCTGTCCTCTCTGCTCAAGTAAAAGCCCCGACGTAAAGCCATTTTCCCATTTTCCCTTTCCGTGAACAGGGCCCGGGCTTTTAAGTACCTGGCCACCTCATAGGCAATGATGATTGCACCTGTGGCTGGCCCCACTACTGCTGTTATCCCCTGCCCTTGATATTTTTCTGCCAGGGCCGCGCATAGTTTAGCCGCCTCTTCCGGATATTGCAAAACCTGGGCGCACTGGAGATAGCGTCCGGCATGCAGCCCAGAGCTTAATATGAAATGCCCTTCCCAAAGGACCCCTGTCCGTCGAAAAACCTCCAGTACCTCTTCTACACTAAGCACGAGTATCTCCTTCCCTGATTTAACTTTCCAACCCACCTATAATCTCATTTATATCGTCAACCTTGTTTTGTATCAGATACTCTTTCAACCCGGTAATGATCTCCTCCATGGCTTTAGGATTGACCAAGTTAGCCGTACCCACCGCTACCGCACGAGCACCGGCCAGGAGAAACTCCAGAGCGTCGGTAGCCGTCATAATACCTCCCATCCCGATGATCGGTATCTTAACCGCTCGGGCCACCCGCCATACTGCATATAGCGCCACCGGTTTTATGGCCGGCCCGCTCAAGCCTCCGACAATATTGGCCAATATCGGCCGCCGCGTCTTCCAATCTATAGCCATGCCCTGCAAGGTATTGATAAGGGACAGAGCATCGGCGCCCGCTTCCTCCAACCTCTGAGCCACACTCACCACGTCGGTGACATTGGGAGTAAGTTTGGCAATAAGGGGTAACGAGGTGGCCTGGCGCACCGCCGTTATCACCTTGGCTGCCGTCTCGGGATGGAGGCCAAAGGCCAAGCCCCCTTCTTTTACGTTCGGGCAAGATATATTTACCTCCAGCGCTGCCACTCCGGGGACCTCGGTCAAACGTCGGGCCAGTTCTGCGTATTCCTCCACGGTCTTACCCGCAATATTTACGATTACCGGTGGGCGAAAGCGGCGCAAAAAAGGCATCTTCTCCCGGATAAATACCTCCAGTCCGGGGTTCTGGAGGCCTATAGAATTGAGCATACCGGCTGGGGTTTCCACTATACGCGGCGGAGGGTTTCCCGGCGTAGGTTGCAAGGTCACGCTCTTAGTGACCAGCGCCCCTAAGGAATTTAAGTCTACGTAAGACGCATATTCTTCTCCGAATCCAAAAGTACCCGAGGCCGGCATAACCGGGTTCTGCAAACGTAAACCCGCCAGTTCTACCTCCATCCTGGGTGCACCCATAAGTCAGTCTCCCTTTACCATACAATTCTTTGCGCCGGGAACACCGGACCAGCAGTACACACATTTTCATAGCTCACACTACCGTCCGGCTGTCGGACGGCCACCGCACACCCTCGGCAGGCCCCCAGGCCGCAGGCTATCCTTTCCTCCAAAGAGACCTCGGCCGGTATTCCGTATCGGCCCGCCAGGTCCGCCACCTGCGCCAACATAGGCCGTGGACCGCAGGCGAAAATCCGTTCCCACCGCTGCTTTTCCAGATCCTGAGCCAAAAGCTCCGTAACAGTACCGGCAAAGCCGGCGCTGCCGTCATCAGTAGCTATTCTAATATCGAGGTTTAGCTGTGACAAAGCTTCATACCGTAGAATATGCCGATAAGTACGAGCGCCCAAATAAACACAGACCCGCAGCCCGTAAGTTGCGGCGGTTCGCGCCAAAAAAAAGAGAGGGGCCATCCCCAGACCACCAGCGACCATGGCTATATAACCCGTTGCCGGCAGACTGAACCCTCGCCCGAGAGGACCTAACCCCTGGATAACTGAACCCGGCTTTTGCGTAGCCAACCAGGCTGTCCCCTTGCCCACCACCTGAAAAAGTAAATCCATCTCCTGTCGAGAAGGGTCAAAATCATGGATACTCAGAGGCCGCCGCAAAAGGGGATCTAGATACGGTCCGCAGCGTATATGGACAAACTGGCCCGGTAACACTGCAGCAAAAGGTACTTTCAACCGCAAAAGGTAAACTTCCGGTCCCACCGGCAGGTTAGCTAGGACCTCTCCCTGCCATAAAGAGGACATATATCTGTACCAGCTCCTCGAAAGTTATATTGGCTATTGTAGAGTTTCCCTTTATCCCTCACGGGCGCATTCGGAAGCCTCACCTCTTAAAATGTCCAACCCGTGAGACAATGCCGGCAAAATCGTCTCTAAATTCTCCCTTACGCCTCTTGGACTACCGGGAAGGTTTACAATGAGGGTCCGCCCCCGGATACCCGCAACGGCTCGAGAGAGCATAGCTCGTGGCGTATGCTTTAGGCCGGCGGCCCGCATAGCTTCTGGCAGGCCGGGCACTTCCCTCTCGATTACGTCCCGTGTAGCTTCTGGGGTCACATCCCGGGGGCCAAAGCCTGTCCCACCGGTAGTCAGAACCAGATCCACCATTACCTCATCACAAAACTCCCGAAGCTTTTCTGCCAAAACTGCCCTTTCGTCAGGAACCACCGCATAGGCCACTACTTCTCCGCCTATGCTCGCTATCAACTCGCGAATTACAGTCGCGCTGGTGTCTTCCCGTTCACCTCGTACCCCTTTATCGCTGGCCGTCAGAATGGCCACCCGGATCATCCTTCTACCACCTCAATACTGTCGCCCACCTTTACCGGCCCGCCTTTGAGCACACTTACGAAAATTCCTTCTCGGGGCATAATACAATCTCCAGCTTGATAATACACCGCACAGCGCTCGTGACATACTTTACCTATCTGAGTCACTTCCACCAACGCCCCCGGTCCGATTTTTAGTTTGGTCCCCGGTTTTAAACTAAGCAAATCCAAACCTTCGGTGGTAAGATTCTCGGCAAAATCTCCCGGCCCGACCTGCAAGCCCTTAGCCTGCATTTTTCTTATGCTCTCCAAAGCCAAAAGACTTACCTGCCGGTGCCAGGGCCCGGCGTGGGCATCACCCTCCAGTCCGTGATTCGGCACCAAATTACCTTGCCCCACATTCTTTTTCTGTTCCCCTTTCCGTTCGCTTATACAAACCGCCACTATACGTCCCATAATTCTTCCCCCTCCCTTTTCCAAGTACCGCTCCGGCCACCGCTCTTCTCTACCAAACGTATATCGGTGACCAATATACCACGCTCCACCGCTTTACACATATCATAAATAGTCAACGCCGCCACACTGACCGCCGTCAGAGCTTCCATCTCCACCCCCGTTTGACCTGTAGTTTTTACCCGGGCCTCGATCTCCAGGGTGCCTTCTTCTTGCGCTTGAAACTCTACGGAGGCCGCAGTGATATTCAGGGGATGACATAGAGGTATAAGCTCACCCGTCTTTTTAGCAGCCATTATACCGGCTACCCGCGCCACCGCCAGAACATCGCCCTTCGGTACTTTACCTTCCAAAATAAGTCTTAAAGTATTCGGGCTCATTTTTACCCGACCGCGGGCCACGGCCTCACGTTCCGTGACCCCCTTAGCCCCCACATCTACCATCCGAGCCTGGCCTTTAGCGTCCAAATGAGTCAAACACCCTTCCTCCATGTCCCTCTCACCCCCCTAATTGAGACATAACCCGCACTTGTCGCCATCCCTCTTCCAGGTGGTGCTGTTTAGGTTTCGCGGCTATAGCCTGGCGGAATAACCCAAGTAGTTCTTCCGAAGAAGCCCCCGATCGCAGAGGAGTTTTTACATCGATCTCTGCTCCCCAATGCAAGCAGGGCCGAAGTTTCCCATCAGCCGTAAGCCGCAGGCGGTTGCATCGGTGGCAAAAATGTTCGCTTAAAGCCCCGATAAAACCTACCGTACCCAAACCCCCATCCATCCGGAAACTACGGGCGGGCCCATTACCGCGCAATTCTTCTATGGGTTGCAGCCTAAAATGCTCCTCTATCACTTGGCGTAGTTCCGCTACCGGAACATAGGCGATTTCTCCCGCCGCTGCCGTACCGATAGGCATAAGCTCAATAAAACGAATGTGAAGAGGCTGCTCATAAGCCAGGCGCGCGAAGTCTAAGATTTCGTCGTCGTTAAATCCGCGCATCACCACTACATTCAGTTTTACCGGGTTAAGCTCGGCTGCCAGGGCCGCCCGGATGCCCCGCCACACGTTTTTTATATTTCCCCCCCGCGTAATATACCGGTAGCGCTCCTCCCGAAGGCTGTCCAAGCTGATGTTTACCCTGGCCAAACCGGCCTCCTTCAAGGGAAAGGCCAAAAAGTTCAGCAGAAGGCCGTTAGTAGTAAGAGATATATCTTCCAGAGCCGTTAGCTTAGATAATTCCCGCACCAGGTTAACCACATTTTTCCGGACCAGAGGTTCGCCGCCGGTCAAGCGCACTCTAGTAATACCTACTTGAGTAGCTACCCGAACCAAAGTTACAATTTCTTCTAAGCGCAAGATATCCTCGTGTGTCTTAAGGGAGACTCCCGTAGGAGGCATGCAGTAACGGCACCGTAGATTACAACGGTCAGTAATAGATACACGCATATAATTAATACGGCGGCCAAAGGCATCTTCCACCGGCCCTCACTCCTCAATACTGGGATTAGAAACTCTTCCAAACTACTTCTCCACAGCTCCCGAGGTCATATCCTTCCCATTTCAGTGCTTCTGTTAAGAACTTCTCCGAACGCACGGCGTTTAGCAAATCCTGAATCGGCTCGCTTTCCCACTGCTCGCGCAAAAAACAAAGATCCACTCGCTGGGTGGCTATCGGCAGAAAATCTAGACCGTAAGTCCTAGCTACAGAAGAGGTTCCCAGACCCACATCGGCTATGCCTCCGGCCACAGCCGCAGCTACGGCCAGAAGGCCGTTTACCTCCAGGTTATATCCCCGAATCTCTTCCCCCTTTATCTTAAGATTATCTAGATGCCCATCTAAAATCAGGCGTATTCCCGACCCCGCCTGGCAGTTGATAAAGACGACATCAGAGCGTCTCAAATCTTCGAAACCCACGATACCTTTAGGATTACCCCCAGCTACCACCAGCCCTATCGTCCGGTAAGCCAGGTTAACCAGTACGGCCTGCCGACCGGCCAAATATTTTTCCACAAAGGGTATATTATATTCACCCGTGGAAGCCTCCCATAAATCCAGGCTGGCGCCATGAGCCTCTCCTCGCTGGAGAGCTATCAATCCTCCCAGACCGCCCGTGGGAGAAACGGTTAAACTACGACCGGGAAAGAGCTGCCGCCAAACGTTACCCAGTAAATCCAACAAGGGGTCCGGACTCCCGCTTATGAGCACCGTGTTCTCAATATCCTTGAAAGCTTTAAGTAAAGACACTTCTACTTCTGCACCGGCAGGTAATCCTTCGGACAAAAGAGGAATGCGCAGAATACCATCGGCCCGGGCCAGAGTGGTCAGAGCCCCTGCTCCCCGACCTAACGGCGTAGCCACAAGCTTGTCTCCTATCCGCGCCAGGCGTACCCGTACAAATTCTTCCCTGCCTAAGGGAGAAGGTATTTTGCGGGCCAGCACAGCTCTAACCGAAGGACGCTCCGGAACCGGGAGCCCCTGCTTCGCATATATTAAAGGCCGAACAAATAGCTCGGCACATAAAGCGGCCGAAACAGGATACCCCGGTACTCCGATCACCGGTTTACCTTGCACTATCCCCAAAATAACGGGTTTGCCCGGCCGGGTAGCTACACCGTGGGTCAAGACCCGTCCCAGTTCCCCCACCAGACGGGCCGTATAATCCTCCCGCCCGGCCGAAGAACCCGCATTGATCAAAACTATTTCAGCCTCTAAAAGAGCTTGCAGTAGCCGCTCTTTTAAAAGGCTGTAGTCATCAGGCGTTATAGGAAAGACGCAGGGATCGCCTCCCCACTCCTGCACCAACCCGGCCAGCATAGCGCTGTTGGATTCTAAAATCTGCCCCGGAAGCGGATGGGCCGTAGGAGATATCAGCTCACTGCCGGTGGGCAAAATAGCCACTCGCGGTCGCGTACGAACCTCCACTTCGGTAACGCCCGCAGCCAGCAAAACTCCCAAATCGTAGGGCCGTATGATATGATTAACCGGCAACAGCATTTCTCCAGCCGTAACATCTTCCCCCGGCAAGCGCACATGCTGCCAGGGCACGGCCGCAGAATGGACTTCTACCATACCCTCTTCTGGAAAATTAACTTCCTCAATCATGACTACAGCATTATACCCTTTGGGTAAGGGGTCGCCGGTATCTACCACTACAGCATCCCGATTCAGATACAGTCTCCGGGGAGAGCGTTCGGAGGCACCAAAAGTATCCTCTGCCCGGACGGCTACTCCGTCCATAGCCGCTCCGGCATAATGGGGTGAGGAAACTTGAGCATAAATAGCCCGGGACGTCACCCGGCCCAAAGCCTCCCGCGTAGAAACCTTCTCTCCCGCCGCGGGTTCCAAGACTTTCAGACCGCGCAAAACCTCTAAAAACTCTTCCAAGGCTTCTTGCCAGGGACGGTTGTCCACAAAAACTTTTTCCCGCTGCAGCAAAGTCTTAACCCCCTAGCTCCCTTACCAAAAAACCGGTTAAAATCTTGTAAAAAGGGCTTACCGAAAGAGGCGCACTTTTACCGGGCTACCCGCCTCCAGCCCCTCCTTTTTCAGCGGAATGGTAATAAACCCCTCAGCCTTTACCATAGTAGATATTACTCCTGATTTGCCTAATATAGGTACTGCCAATAACCCTTCCTCACTCGGTTCCAGACGTACCCGTACGTAGTCCTCTCGCCCTGCATTCGACGAAAGAGTCCGGCTCAATATAGCGTCCACTGCCGGTTCTTCTTCGGGAGACTTAAAATAACCGTACTTGAGCAGGGGACGTACAAAAAGCTCGAAAGAAACCATAGCCGAAACCGGGTGGCCCGGAAGCCCGAACACCATCCTATCGCCAATAACCGCCGCTAAAGTAGGCTTACCCGGGCGTATGGATACGCCATGAAAGAGAATCCCCCGTTCCTCCCATTCGGCCAAAACCTGTAAAGTTAAGTCTCGCGTCCCTACTGAACTACCTCCGGAAAGCAAGACTATGTGATTTTCGGCCAAAGCCTGAGAAATCCTTTCGCGCAGTAAACCCAGGTCGTCGGGTACAATCCCATATAGCTTAGGTTCCCCTCCACAAGATTGTACCAAACCATATAAAGTATAAGAATTAATATCCCGCACCTGACCCGGTCCTGGCTTGGCCTCCGGAGGCACAATTTCATTACCCGTGGCTAAAATGCCCACCCGCCAAGGCTCCCACACAGTTACTTCTCGATAGCCCAAGGCAGCTAAAATCCCCAGATCTTGGGGTCGCAACCTGTGCCCCGCCCTCAAAATCATCTGCCCTTGTTTAACATCTTCGCCTTCGCGCATAACGTTTTCTGCGGGGGCTACCGGCCTTAGAACGTTGATCCGTCCATCAGGCAAACTCTCCGTGTGCTCCAGCATTACTACAGCATCGGCTCCTTCAGGGATCATACCTCCCGTACTGATAGCCACCGCTTCCCCTGGTCCTACGCCTACTTCGGCCGGCCGCCCCACGAGTATCTCACCAGTAACCCTGAGGAGCGAAGGTGTTTCTTCACTGGCGCCAAAAGTATCCCCCGAGCGTACAGCAAAACCGTCCACCGTAGACCGCGCAAAACCCGGCACATTTTCTTCAGCCACTATATCTTGAACCATCTCTAATCCCAAAGCCTGGGTCAAATCACGCACCACAGGCTCCCGTTTAACACGCCGCCAGTGCTCCTGCAAAGCTTTTCTGGCTTCCGTGACGGTCAATACCTGAAAAAACTCCATAAAGAATTTCTCCCCAAGACTTATTTATTTGAAACAACCTAACTGGCACTGGGTAATTTTTATTTTGAGCTCATTGGCCGCTTCCCCGATAGCTAGAAGGGGGACGCCCAATTTTCTGGAGAGTTCCTGAGCCGCGACACAAGGTAATTTCCCCCCGTAACCCTGCGCAGCGTCCTCCACGGCCTTAAGAATTTCTTCTTTGGTCATAATTTATCCCCTCCACCCCTTAATAAATGCTTCCGAAACATTCCCCATGTCGGGCACACATAAAAGGCACCCGGACGGGTGCCTTGCCTTTCGTCAAAGCTCCTTTCCCAATCCGGGAGGCAAGCCCGTTTCCGGGCCCACCCCGTCACCGCCCTTTTAAGAGAGGGCAGGAGGCCAGCAGCCATAGCCCGAGTTGGCCTTAGGCCCACTGGCTCGGAGTTCCATATTCCGTTAAGCTTATTTTAGCACAACTCTCGACAAAACTCAAAAGAAAATTTTCGCTAACCCGACTAGACCGTAGCCCGTTACCGGCAGCCACACCTATTGGATAAGGTCATTACCATAACTACTTCCCCCGCTTTACTGCCGGCGGTAAATAAGGAACGTACCGCCTGCCACACTTTTTCTTCCTCTCCCCGAATAACAGTACTCATAGAATTTACCTCCACCTGGACACGATGGGCCGATAAAGCTTCCAGAGCCTCCTTAATGAACTCCGAATAATTGGTGAGGCCCAACGGATAAAGAGACACCTGGCAGGCTAACATTTCCCCACACCCTTCATTATTAAATAATCGCGCTTTTTATTGCTATCTTTTGTAAGATACTGCGCAGACAAAACCGCCATCGGTTCTTCCCTCTTGCTGGGCACGAGCCTCCAGCTCCAGGGCTGCCTCTACCTTAGTAAAATCAAAATCCGGCGGCACAAAGAGAACCGCTTTACCCTTTACCTCACTTCCAGGCATAGCTGCCAGCAGTTCCTCCAAAGTCGGAAAACGAGCCCATCTAAAGAGGCTGTCCGGCTCGCTGGCTGCCCTGGCCTCATAATATCGGCTCCAAGCGCTCTTACCGCCTATCAGACCCACCACCAGTCGGCCGCCGACCTTAAGCACCCGATAGGCTTCCTGTAAAGCCTCCCTTAGATCGGGAACGAACTCCAATGCGGTCACCGACACGACGGCATCAAAACTTTCGTCCTCAAATGGCAGTTGGCGGGCATCGGCATGCAGGAATTCTATATTCAGGCCTTCACGTACCGCTTTCTCTCTAGCTTTAGCTAGCATGGCCTCGGAAATATCCACACCCGTTACCTCCACACCCCTCCGGGCCAATTCCAAGGAAAAATTTCCTGTACCGCATCCTATGTCTAAAATTTTCATGCCTCTCTCAGGTAGCAGATACGCATAAACCGCTTCCTTTTCAATTCGATCTACCAGTTTGCCCTTAGGGGTTTCATACCAGGCATCGTAATCTTCCGATTTTTTATCAAACAGCTCTGCCACTATGCCTCCCTCCATTCACCCCTTATAATACCCTTATAATAGCACAAACATCTCCAGAAATACAACATCTTAGGCCTGCTGAGGCTTAAAGCTCGCTCTCAAGAATTACCCTCGGACTAAATTTACTACCGCTTGGATTTAATCCACTCGCTTTTAAGCCTAAGTTTCCCCCTCTACCCCGAAAATAGTCCTTAGCTATTTTCATCCTTCTGCTGGTGCTGCCTTAGCAGCATGAGGGTCTACCCCGAAAATAGCTCTCGGTTATTTTCCTCCTCCTGCTGATGCCGCACCGGCGGCATGAGGGGCTACCCCGAAAATAGTCCTTGGCTATTTTCATCCTTCTGGTGGTGCCGCAATGGCGGCATGAGGGTCTACCCCTAAAATACTCTTTGACTATTTTCATCCTTCTGCTGATGCCGCGCTAGTAGCATGAGAGTCTTGTAGGTAAAAACCGGTAGATACCACATCTTCCTTGCTTTCCTTATAGCTTATCTAGCTTATCTGATATTTCCGTCCCGATACTCTGTATAAGATTAATTCATGCTATAATATAATTCACCAAGCAAAATAAAAGGGCGGCCTTACCGCCTACCTGCTGCTCCCAGGCCGTTCCTAAGGGGGGATAACAAATTATGCGCAAGGTGTTAATGGTTATCGATATGCAAGAGGATTTTGTCGGTGAGGCAGGGGCCTTAAGTTTCCCTGCTGCACGGGAAATAATACCTTTTGTGGCTCAAAAAATTAGATCGGCTATAACCCAAGGGCACGAGATTTTATTCACCCTGGACACTCACTTCCCTGAAGATAAGGAATTCCAAAAATTCCCACCACATTGTATCGAAGGAACCCCAGGCCACAGTCTCATACCTGAATTGAAGGCTATTATTGTCTCTCCGAAATATGAAGGGCAGATACACTTTCTAAAGAAAAATCGTTACAGCGCCTTTTATGGTACTGATCTGGACAACTGGCTTGGGTTGACTCCGGATAGCCAAAAAGAAAAAGTAACTGAAGTGGAGCTCGTGGGCGTCTGTACCAACATTTGCTGCTTCTTCACAGCAGAAGAGCTGGCCAATCGAGATATACCCGTGATAGCCTACGCTCAAGGTATGGCTTCTTTTGACCACACAGCCCACACCTTTGCTTTGGAGCAAATGTGCCGCATCCTAGGCGTCAAAGTTATAGAGTAACAAGCCATTCCTAGAAAGCACAACCGATTATCAATAGATTAAAAATCTGGCTCTAGAACGGGTGATTATATAAAATATGGCGAATAAGATTAGAGTTTTAATAGTAGATGACTCCTCCTTTATGCGCATGTTGCTCAAACAGATCTTGGAATCTGCCGGAGATATTGAGGTTGTAGGAGTGGCTAGAGATGGAGAGGAAGGAGTGCAAAAAGCTGTCTCCTTACAGCCCGATGTAATAACTATGGACCTAAATATGCCCCGCATGGATGGACTTACTGCCCTGCGCCTTTTAGTAAAGAGCCAGGTCAGCGCTAGAGTAATAATGGTGTCCTCTCTCACCCAGGAAGGAGCCGAGGTCACGCTTAAAGCGCTGGAAATGGGGGCTATCGATTTCATTGCTAAGCCTGAGGGACCAATAGCTCCTAAGCTGGGAGAGCTGAAGGAAGAAATAATTGAAAAGGTGCGTAATGCGGCCCAGGCACGTACCATTAAGAAATCTGCCGGCTCGAAAGATCGACTCTCCCTTTCCCTTAGGTCTTGGCCTAAAAATGCCGGGCTGCAGAACCTGATCCTAATCGGTACTTCGACCGGGGGACCCCGCACTCTAGCCGAAATACTGGCCGAACTACCTGCCAACATCCCTGCAGGCCTGGTGATTGTTCAACATATGCCGCCCACTTTTACTACCAGTTTAGCCAAACGTCTGGACGAGATCTGCAAAATAAAAGTAGAAGAGGCGTCTGAGGGGATGCCTATAGAAGAGGGGAAGGCTATAATAGCTCGAGGAGGGTACCATATAGCCTTTACAGCAGCCCCGGCGGGTATTTCCTGCCGTTTAACTGTAGAGCCCTCCCACACCCGTTTTCGCCCCTCGGTAGACGTGATGTTCGAAAACGCCATGCAAGTATTTCCTCCACAAAAGATCATTGGCGTGCTCCTTACCGGTATGGGAAATGACGGAGCACATGGCATGGTCGAACTCAGAAAGAGGGGCGGCTATACCATCGCCGAATCCCGGGAAACAGCCGTAGTCTGGGGCATGCCCCGTGCAGCCTATGAGGCGGGAGGGGTGGACGAACTGTTACCGCGCTACCATATAGCCCAAGCGCTTCTCGCCCGTCTTATCAACTAACCAGTCATGCCGGCTACACCTGCCCGGCACAACCTTGCATGAAAATAGAGCTATTTTCGTACTAACCGGCCATGCCCAAAAAGCAGAACCATATAATGAAAATAAAACCTCAAGGTTATTCCCGTACTAAATAATAAACTACCTGGTCATGTCCATAAGTATACCATTTCTTGTAAAAATGTACACCCAAAGCTATTCCCCTAGCAAAAATATAAAAACCTCAACAGGATAATCCTGTTGAGGTATGAATTGTCCTTTTTGGCTCCCCGGGCAGGACTCGAACCTGCAACCACTCGGTTAACAGCCGAGCGCTCTACCATTGAGCTACCGAGGAATATAAATATAATGCTTTCTGGCAGTGACCTA
>JBNATU010000014.1:0-69989 GCA_049701195.1 Neomoorellaceae bacterium | reverse complement strand
AGGTGGTCAACTTTTAAGAGATCAAGTGGTCAACTTTTCGATTGACAAATACAAAAGTACTAGCGAAAATAGCAGTATGAGCAAAGGCTTCTCATTCCACTTGAGGAATCTAGGCCCTTTTGACAATATCTTCTTCCCTCCTTGGTATGCTGAAACACTCGCTATAATAATCCAGAGGTGTAAGGCCTGGCATCGTTAAGGTTAGCAAAACCATCCCGTCACCCTACCCACCTAAGGCGAGAAATAGATGTCTGCTTTCGTGTTATACCACCGATTGTTGATAGTCATTTTTACTTTTCCCGTTGTTTCAGCACATAAAGGTTCGATATAAGGGTAACCCGATAACGTCCGAGAAGGAGTCCATAGACCATAACCGCTAGTCTTATAAAGATATAAATCCCACCAATGGCTAGTGCGCATGTAAGCACCGTTACTTAAATTGCCCACATGTTGTGCGAGGCTATGCTCGTTCGTTATATAAACTCCCGAACCCGATGCATTCCATCCCTGTCCTGGTTCTGACCATCTCTTTGTCTCGATAGGGGTCCAAGTAGCATTATCAATAGCACTTATCTCTAGGGCATCATCCAACACCGTCATTATGAGATAAACAGTAGGAGTCGTACTCGAGCTAATCAGTGCATCGCCTTCGTGCCATCTCCCGGCTAACGTGTATATGAAAAGCTTCCATTTCTTTTGTAAATCATTATAATACAAGCCGATATCTGCACCGCCACGGGCATAGGCACCAAAAAACATATAGGGAACGTCGTTTTGCTGGCCATTTAAATAAGTTACGTGAATATTCGTAGGCAGAGTAGCCCTTCCAGTAACTTGGTTATAACCCGAAGTGGACTTAAGAATCCAGTGAGCGCCGACTCCAGTACACGTCGATGAACTATCAACTGTATGGCGAGAAGAAGGAGCTGGAAACGGAGGGGGGCCATCTTTAAGAGTCTCCGCTTTGTTAGGTCGCGTTTCTAGCAGACCTTTTGCTAGAACGTGAGCATGCTCTTTATCTATTTGTCCAGTCTTAAGCAGCATCTCAATAACGGGTGCATAATAATCAAGTGCTGTTATCTCTTCTTTTGAGAATTGATTCTGAAGAAGGTAGTTAAGATCGACAGTGTATCCACTAGGAGTAGTTATGGCAGTAGATGGCGAAGCAACAACCCAGGTAATAGAGCCAAATAGCATTAAAGTCCATACAATAGAAACCGCAATAATTTTAATAAGACGTTGTTTATACATATAATTTCCTCCCTTTTTGTTTCGGTCCCTTATCTTCTGTCGACCTTGTTTTTAGTACTTGAAACAAAAAGTTCAATTTTTACTTTAAGTAAAGTGGGCCCATCGGAACCAGCCTCCTTCGTCGTTATTTATCTATATAATAGACGTGGGAAGGAAGCAAAAGGTTGCATGTTGGGAGAAAAAAGTTTTCGTCTTTTTTCGACGAAATTCGATATAAGACGCTCATGCCGCCCTGGCGGCACCAGGAGAAGAATGAAAACGGCAAAGAGCGCATTTTCGGGGTAGACCGGCTGTTTCGTTACTCCCGCAGCAAAATCTTTAACTTCCCTACCGGGGGATTAACTGGGGGGATTAACCCGTGTGACGCACTTAAAGTGGGCGGTCAAGAAATCTTTAGCGAGCGGGCAGTAATCCTGAGGTGTGAGGTACACAAAAGCACAATATTCTCGAATACCTGCCCCAAGGAACTCAAGTATGGCAAGATCCTAATAAGGGCCGACCTGCAATTAGGCAATTACCTCCTGCGGCCGGCCCCTAAAGCCTTAAGCCTAAACTTTGAGCTACACTTTGAAGCGGCTCGCCTGCTGCTCCAACCGCTTAGCTACTTCTAGAACCTGCTGAGCATTGGCGGCTATCTCCTGGGTGGAAGCGGAGAGTTCTTCGGCCGAGGCCGATATCTCCTCCGCCGAAGCCGAGGTTTCCTCGGCTACGGCGCTTATGCTCTGCACCCGGTCCAGCACTACATCCTTGGCTTTCACGGTGTTATCTACTTCGCGATAGGTGGCCTCAATCATAGGTGCCATGGCCGTTACCGCTTCCAGAATGTTATCGAAGGCTTTCACTGTATTCTCGACATTTTGTAGCTGAGCCGCTACATGCCGGCCCACTTCCTCCGAAGTATGGACTACTTCGTCGGTTTCCGAGGCTATGCTGCTGAGCAGCGACCTTATCTTGTCCGAAGAGGAGCGGGACTGTTCGGCCAGCTTGCGCACTTCATCCGCCACCACCGCAAAACCGCGGCCGGCTTCCCCGGCGCGGGCGGCCTCGATGGCTGCATTTAACGCCAGCAGGTTCGTCTGCTCCGCTATGCCGTTGATTACTTCCAGGATCTCTCCCACCTGGTTTACGGAACCGCTCAAGCCTTTCAATCTTTCGCCGACCAATTTAAAGGCCTCGCGCACCCCCTCGATGGAGGCAATGAGCGCCTCCAATTCGTTTTTGCCTATGCTGGCCAGCCGGGAAGTATCCTCGCTGTTGCTCCTAACCCGGCCGAGTTCGGTGTAAACTCTTTCCAGGCTCGCGCTGATATTTTCCACCAGCCCTAATATGTCCTGGAGATGCGACGCCTGCTCCGAGGCTCCGGAGGCTACCTGCTGAATCGCCTTGGCCACCTCGCCTGAGGAAGAAGTGATCTCTTCGGAAGCCGCGCTTAGAGTTTCCGCATTCCCGGCCAAGGTCTTGGCGTATTCAATCATCCCCGAAAGTAGCGGACGTATGCTGTCCTGAAGTTGAACCAGGGCTTGATTGAACTTACCTATTTCATCTTTCATCCGTAAAAACTTTTCAGGTACCGGCCGGGTGAAATCGCCCGCAGCTATGGACCTTAAGTGATCTACTGCTTGGACCAAAGGTGCGCTGATGGTTTTGGCCATTATGGAAGTTACTATCAACGCCGCCAAAATCATAAAGAAAGATATCAGGAACATTAAATTTCTGAGCTCGGTTACCCTCTCCAGCACTTCGGACCGGGGAGCGGTGACCGCTATGGACCAGCCGGTCGTTTGGATAGGAGCGTAAGCTATGAGATATTCTTGCCCTTCCAAAGTATAATTGGCTACGCCTTCTTCTCCTCTCGTCATGTGCGAAATAGCCTCTGCCAAGGAGGCCAAAGAGGGGTTGGACTTGGCTTGCTCCACTATGTTTTCCTGAAACTTGACTCGGTCAAGATCTTTATGAGCTATAGTTTTGCCCGTACCATCCACGACAAAGGCGTATCCCGTCCGGCCGTAAGCTATGCCTTTCACCAGGTCGCTCAGCTGGGTAGCGTCTACCGGGCAGATGAGCACGCCGGTTATTTCATTCGTAGCGTAATGGCGTACGGGTGTGGCGTAGGCGAAGATATTGGAATTATCCTTTTTGTTGACTATATTAGTGGAAACCACCGTCTTACCGCTCAAGGCTACTCTGAAGTATTCGCGGTCGGCGACATTCACTTTGGTGCCGTCGGACACGAAACTATCCCCTGTTTTGTCCGCCAGGCCAAAGGGTTTGGTAAATCCCAAGCTCTCCGCCCTTTTTTGGCCTTCGCGCAAAACCTGAAGCTTTTCTTCCAGGGTAGCCTCCCCTTGGCCGGACTTGCCACGGAGCACCTGGTTGTCGGCCAGGCTTTCTACGGCATATATGCGTGCCTGCATACGGCTGTCGACCGTATCGGCAGCCTGCTTCGCTACTTTCAGCATAGCCTCCCGGGCCTCGGCCTCCAGTGCGCTACCGGCGCGGTTCTGGCTTACCAAGCAGAGCACCAGAGTTCCGCAGAGTACGATTAACCCGAACACAACCGTCATCTTCGCCCGCAGACTTCCCGTTATTTTACTCCTCATGCCTGTGGTCGCCCCCGGCCCGGCCCCCACTTCGGCCAGCGGGACAACCTTGCCCTCCTTTTCTTCTATTCTCATTCTTACCAATTCTCATTTTTAACAAAATAGCTTTTCTTATACTTTAGCCATTCCTTAAACACCACTTAAAAATCTAAATCGGTCTAGCTCCCGCAAAGTATCATAGGCTCAAAAAGCTTGCCATGTTACCACTCACCTCCTTATCTCCACAGAGTCATGCTTCCGCAGTAGGGCTTGGGGCCCCGGCATCCCGGAGCCTTGTCCGGCCAATACAACCTACCGAACTGATTTAACCTTTTTTCACGATACCTAAATCTTCGTCATACCTAAAAAGGCCGCCTTTACGGCGGCCGCAGAGAAGCGTCACTTCAACTTCATCTTAAAGTACCCTACCCGGCAACCCGGCTGCCGTAGCCCTTAACAAGGGGCCTTAGGCCCGCAGCTTTGCGCCCCCGCCTTTCGACGGGTTTGCCTTGAGCGGGAAAGATGGGACGATATAAAGTCATATTTTATGAATTTATGACCTATAGTGACGTACGTAATTCTTATTATGCTATGCTCTGCCGGAATTTGTCAATAGGTTTGACAACTGGATTCCTTTTCCAGGTAACTCACAATATAGTGACAGAATAAAGTTAAGTCATTAAGCCAGTTTTCAAGGATTTCATAGAGCTCTTCAGGGGTCACCTTACTGTACTCATGAATTAAACGATTTCGATAGCCAGCCATTCCTATAATTTTCTGGGCAAAATCTGCCGGCAGTATTTGGGCGTCCTTTAATTTCTCGATTATAGAGCGATAATCTGCGGGAACCCCTAAGCCTGACTTTACAAAACAAGGTGACGGCCGAGGTCAAATAGCGCCTCCAAAGCCCGGCGCAGTCTGTTTTCAGCTATATCTATGGCATCTTCATTTGTTAGAAATTCTTCTCGTGACAGTTGCTCCTGCAAAGCCTTAAGCCTCTTGACTGTCTTCTGAATTACTGCCAGCCTCTCAAGAATAAGTGCTTCATTGTACAACGCCGGAGGCCTCCTTTATAGCTTCATACAGCTCACGCTGAGCCTGTCGTAAGTGGTATTGGTAATCCATATATAAGCCGGAAACTAGATACTCGAAATCGGTCCGTCGTTCATCATCCACACAATAGATGACCTTCCCCTTGCTTATGACCTCAAAAGTCATAGGAACGGATATGAGGTTCAGAAAGAGCAAATCCACTTCTAACGGGGCAAAGATTTCTTCCAACCGAGGGTGAAGGCGCGTGTAAAGATCTACTATACCCTTCCTCTGCGCTAGTAAAACCGCCACATCTACATCCTGAGCTTGTGCCGGCTCTTCAAGGTAGGAACCAAATAAATAGACAGCGATTATCTCCGGAAACGACTCGAATATGCTTTTAAGAGTGCTAGATGCTATCTTTTTCATTATTACATCACCCATCTAATTATAACATTTATAACATGGCTTGTAAAAGTTAACCAGAAACCTCAACCTAAAGTCCGCGTCATAGCCTAAGTCTGTACTCTGAGTTTTGCTGAAGAACGCCTCCCTTTCTATCTATACCTCGGCAAAATTGAGGGGAGTTCAACCCGGAGCTCGACAATGGCTAGGCAAAAATAACTAGATTTAAGACGAAGGGGCCTTATAAATCACAAGGGTTTCAGGTTTTTAAGATAGACGAAAAATTTAAGAGGTCAAAGCAAGAGGCAAAAATGGTCCCTAGTAACATAACCCCTGGAAGCCCCGCGCAACAAGCTGTCAGGCTCATTGTTTACTTATCAACTGTCGAACTCGGGTTTGACAAAAGGAATCTTTTCGCTTTTCGCCACGCTTGCGTTCGGCTAACTGCGAAGGCTTGTTCGCTCGCTTGAATCCTAAACAGGCCACCTCAACGAGTGGGATACGCGGGGATACGCTAGAGATGATAAGGGTTGACAAAAAACGCTTCCAGAAGTTAAAGTATTATTCGAAGTCCAAAATATACGGGAGGCGAAGATTTTTGGCCGACCTTAAAACAGGAACCCAAGAACTGGAATATTTGCTTCGACAGATCGGCCACTTGATAAATCACTATACCCGCAGTTATTTAAGCGAAAGAAATTTAACCATGGCTCGCTTTTGGGTCTTAAGTAACCTATATGCGATGCAGCCTTCGACCATGGGCGACCTGCAGAAACGGGTGCTTCTGGCACCGGGGACGGTAACCGGTCTGGTGGACGGCCTGGTGGAAGAAGGATTGGTAGAACGCTGGCGGGAGGAAAAGGACCGGCGCTTGGTGTTCTTAAAGCTCACCCCGGAAGGAGAAAGAGCCCTGGCCGATGTTCTCCGGTTCCGAGCCTCGGTGCTGGAAAAAGCCTTGTCGGGTTTGAATGATATAGACCTCGGACGCTTAAATTCCGCCTTAAATTCGCTCTTAAACAGCCTGAGAAACCAGTGCCCATATATACCGTCCGGGGGCAGGTTGCCGACCGGACCTTACGGAGGCCACAGTTATGGAGATAAAAACAGCGACCAGTAAGCCAGCAGGCCGATTCCAGGCCGTAGCTGCCCTTAGACACCGCAACTTTAGGCTCTTTTGGTCCGGACAGCTTATTTCCCTAATAGGTACCTGGATGCAGAATACGGCTCAGGGTTGGCTGGTACTGCAGATGACCAATTCGCCTTTTCTTTTGGGTCTGGTTAATGCCGTCCAATTCACGCCTTTTTTGCTTCTGTCATTGGTGGCAGGGGTCCTGGTGGACAGGGTACCTAAAAGGCGTTTGCTGGTTTTCACTCAGACCAGTCTTATGCTTCTGGCTTTCGTATTGGGGATTCTAATCCTCTTCGGGGCCGTCCAGTACTGGCAGGTGTTGGTCATCGCCGGTCTTTCAGGTATAATCAATACTTTAGACATGCCGGCCCGCCAATCTTTTATCATAGAAATGGTAGGCCGAGAGGACCTTATGAACGCTATTGTGCTAAACTCTTCTATTGTAAATGCTGCCCGCATCGTGGGCCCGGCTTTGGCCGGAATAGTGATAGGACGGATAGGCATGGCCGCCAGCTTTCTATTGAACGGTGCCAGTTTTTTGGCGGTCATTGCGGGTCTACTGATGATCCGGCTCCCCGTCGAAAGGGCTAAACGCCAAGAGGCCTTTCCTCGTCTAGGTGAAGAGATTGCCGAAGGGCTGCGCTACATCCGCCGTACGCCGGTAGTCTTATCGGCCGTCTCCCTTATGGCGCTTCTTAATGTTTTTGCTTCTAACTTTAACGTGCTGGTCCCGGTACTGGCCAGAAACACTTTGAAGCAGCAGGCCGAAGGGTATGGCTGGTTGATGTCCGCTTCCGGCCTCGGAGCCTTACTGGGAGCCGCAGTCTTGGCCGTTCTGAGCGGACGCAGGCCCAGAATGCGGTTACTTCTGGGGAGCGGAATCGGGCTTTGCTTGTTCCAGCTCTTACTTGCAAGTACTCGCTCTTATACTCTAGCCCTTCTCTTCTTGGGCTTTACGGGGTGGTGTTGGGTAACTTTTATCGCTTCCGTCAACACCACCTTACAGCTTAACGTGCCCGATTCCTTGAGGGGCAGGGTCATGAGCGTCTACTCTCTCGTGTTTGCCGGGGTCACGCCTATAGGAAGTCTATTGAGCGGCAGCGTGGCCAATCTATGGGGCGCCCCGGTCGGCTTGGCCGTCGGGGCCACCCTGGGGCTTCTGGGTGTACCGCTGGTAGCGGCCTACGCTAGGCGCAGCAGTGTAAATACGCTGCTTCAGGTCCGCAAGCCCACCTAGGCTGTCGCCCGGCGGCGAGCCGACAGATGCTACGCCCTGAGGTCCAAAGCTACCCCGGCGCAACATAAGTACCATAGGAGTAAGGGTTAGAAGTATCAGTTCAAAGGGCAAAAGGTCGCCACCTCGTTCTACGGCCCTCTTGACTCGCTTCGCGACCCATGCTAAACTATACTCAGACGGGCGGCAGTGGCGGAACTGGCAGACGCGCTAGATTCAGGGTCTAGTGGGCATTGCGCTCGTGGGGGTTCAAATCCCTTCTGCCGCACCACAAGGCTTTGCCTCCTCAAGAAATCTAGTGTTCCTGAGGAGGCTATTTTTATGGGCAGAATCGCTAAAACCGTTAAGCTCAACCCGAAAGTGCTGGACTTATCCCAAGCCCTGGGTGATAGGATCTCCTTGCCGTGTACCGGCACCGTAGCCCAACGGCTTGGGTCCCGCGGGTGGCTTAGGAAATGGTGACTCCCTTGAATAGAAGGGAAATCCATACGGTGGATCTCGAGGGAATTTGGTTTCTCTCGGCAAACTATAAGGAAGGCGTTAGAGGACGCCGAACCGCCTGTCTACCAGCTAAAAAAGCCCAGACCCCAACCTGTAACCGGGCATATCCGGGAGGTTTGGGCCCTGTGGGTGGCCGAAGAACAAAAGAATAGTGGGAAGCCAACTCTCCTTCGCTGCGGCCGGATTAGGTCAGGGCGAAGGAGAGTTGGTTGGGGGTAGCTTTGTAAGGCTTTAACGAAGTGGTAAAGTATTTGTTTGCCCGGGATACCGAATTTTGGAGACGTCTTGTAGAGCTTGTAGAGCCTTAACCTGTTTTATTGCTCTTTTCCTGCTGCTTGGCGGTAAATAGCTGGGGCAGCAACGCCGAAAGGTAACCTAAGCCTATACCTATAACCAAGGGGATCACGGTAGGCCAGAATTTTGCTCCTGTTCCAAAAAAAGTAGCACAACTGGCGAATTGCGCAGGTACGAAACCGAATAGGGAGACGGGGGCCAGCATTACCATAATGAAAGCGATGATCGTTACGGCCACGGCTACTCCTATTCCTGCTCCGCCTAAATACGGCGCCAAAACTACAGCTAGATAACCCAGGATGACTCCACAGGCGGCCGGCCAGAAAACTTTTTTCACCGATTCGGCGTTGCCGCCGGAGGCGAAAAACAGCGCCCAACCCACGAAAGCGGGCCAGGTCAGGATATTAAATTGTCCCGAAACATAGGTCCAAATTCCGGCCAAAACGGCTATACTTAAAGCTAGAGGGAAAAACTGCATAGTTGTACCTCCATCTATCCATAATTTTTGTTTGCCGGAGCGACCTCCCTCGCTCCGGCAATCTTTTGTCAGGTGTCTTACTTTTTCTTGGCTAGATAAGCACTGCCGATAGCGTCAGCACCATAGATGGCGTTGTAGACCATTTGCGGGGTGACCGGGAAGGGCATATTGTGCACCATCATGCCCGGTTCACACACTTTTTCGGCCACCCGCATGATCTTTTCCGGCGTGGGGTCGGTAACCCCTATTTGCGCCAAGGTCACAGGCAGGCCTACCCGGGTGCAAAAATCGAGAACTTCGTTGATCTGTTCCCAAGAACGGTCCTCCAAGACCAGGTGTGCCAGAGTACCAAAAGCTACTTTTTCGCCATGGTAGCTGTGATGGGTTTCCTCCAGCACGGTGAACCCATCGTGAATAGCATGGGCCGCAGCCAGGCCTGAACTTTCAAAGCCCAATCCGCTTAGCAGGGTGTTGGCCTCTACCACTTTCTCCACTGCCGGCGTGGCCACGCCTTTTTCTACGGCGAGCTTGGCCGCCTCCCCGTATTCCAGCAAGATATCGTAACAAAGCCGTGCCAGACTCAGAGCGGTGGCCGTAGTGTAGCCGCCGGGAATGTTTTTGGCCGCCGCTTTGGCACAGGAGTCCGCCTCGAACCAGGTAGCGAGAGCGTCTCCCATCCCGGAAACCAAGAAGCGCACCGGAGCTTTGGCGATAATGGAAGTGTCCACAAGCACAAGATTGGGATTTTGAGGAAGTATGAAGTAGCGGTCGAATACTCCATCCTCCGTATAGATGACCGAAAGCGCGCTGCAGGGCGCATCTGTAGCCGCGATGGTGGGGACGATGACAATGGGCTTGTTCATCAAGCAAGCTACTGCTTTTCCGGCATCGATGACCTTACCGCCGCCCACGGCCACTATGAAATCGGCCCCGGCAGCCGTCGCGGCGGCTTTAAGCCTCTCTATTTCGCTGTCACAACACTCTCCGCGAAATTCTTCGAAAACCGCGCCCACGTTCTTTTCCCGCAAGCTCTTCTCTATATCCTCCCGGGTCTCCTTGAGGGCGCGCTTTCCTCCGGTTACAAAGGCCATAGAACCGAAATTTTTCACCTGCTCGCCCAGGGAACGAAGGGCTCCCGGACCCTGCACATAACGGCTGGGAGAAATAAGTATTTTTATGCTCATGCTTTATCCTCCTATCTAAAATTTTACAGAAGTTCAGTTTTGCCATAATTCAACTATTAATCGAGCTATCTGAGGCTCTCCTGCTGCCGATTATAATGAAGTTCTAATGCAAACGATGCCCTAACGCCTCAAACTACCCCACCTGATTACCCACCCTTAAAGTTACGATTTTGCTCGTTCCCCTTATGCCGTTTAGCCGTTTTCCCTTTTCACCTCCTTTCCTCAGCGGAAATACAGCTTGCCCACCTGGTCCCCATCCCCCCTCTCGTTTTAAGATTTAAGGCCTTCAGACTTGCTTACCTTAACCGTGAAGACCTGTGGCAAAGAACTCTCGTTTTAAGATTTAAGGCCTTCAGACCCTTTTTCATAGCAGTCTCTCGAGCAATTTGGGCGAGGCATTGCTTATTACCGCCCGAGAGACCAATTGCCCCTCTTCTACCGTCCGGGCTCCGAGCTCCACTCCGGTTTTTACGGCACTGACTTCACCTATTAATATAACCAGCGATTTGCCTCCCATACCCCGGGCAATGCGAATCTCGGCTAAAGTCACCTCAGCACCCTTAGCTGCCGCATCCCCGGCGCGAACGGCCGCGGCCACGGTGAAGGTCTCGATAAGTCCCAAAGATTGGCCCTTTTTTTCTAGAGGCCCGGTTCCGGTAAGAGCCGGTATTACCGCCGGGTGAATATGGGGCAGCAAGAACTCGTCCACCACGCCGTCCGCGAAAGCTTCTTTTCCCCGCTTTAAAGCTTCCTTTACCGCACCTATTTCGCCTGCCACCAGCGCTATAAATTTACCCGGGCATACACTGGTGGCCAAGATCAACTCCACCGGAGCCGCTTTTACCATCTGATCGGCAGCTACAATACCCCTGGTCATCTCGCGGAACTCTAAAAGGCCCAGATTGTTCACCGCTTCCCACCCCCATCCGCTACCGTATTATCACTATTTTATCACTATATTGGATTACTATTATCGAATACTATCGAACTACTACTATAGCCTCCTCAGATATATCGGCAATCCTACCGTCTATACTGGAGTGCAACCTGGCTCCTAAGGAGTTTTCCGGTATGTCGGCCAGCAGATCTCCTGCTTTTACCTCCTGACCCACTTTGACTACAGGTACCGCGGCTTTACCGGCGTGCTGCTTCAACGGCAGTACGACCCTCTCCGGAACAAGGTTTACCTCGCGATAAGGCGCATATAAATCATGCTCACCCATACCCAGGCGCAGGAGCAATTTCTTGGCCGGAAACCGCCTGCTTCGCCTTTCCTCTTCTCTTTCCCGCCCTACTTCCCGCCTTGCATAACGCACTCCTTTTTGCGCCAAAATTTTCTTCAGCTCGGCATTGACCCGTCTGGGGCTCAGGCCCATAGGGCAGGCGGCCGTTTCACACAGGCCGCATTCCGAGCACAGCAAGGCGGAAGTCAAAGCCTGCACATCTCCAATTCCGTTGGCCACGGCACGCATGATGCGGTGAGGTTCCAGCGAGTGTCCCAAAAGGTACCGGGGGCAAAGGTCCGTACAATAGCGGCACTGACAGCAGGCCGCCCGCGCCCGGGCCAGCATTACGGACCAGTTGGCCGTCTTGCCGGTAGCCGCCGGAGTATCCCGGGGGATTACCAGTAGGCCCGAGGTAGTTTTGATCACCGGACTTTCCTCCTGGATCACCTTACCCATCATCGGCCCGCCGTCGATTAAGATATAACTATCCACCGTAGGGCCTCCCGCCGCCTTCAGGAGTTCCGCCGCCGGAGTACCCAGAGGCGCGCGCAGAGTGACCGGCTGTCTCACCGCTCCTGCCACGGTGACCATCTTATCCGTCACCGGTCTACCCTGGGCAGCCCGGCCGATGTTGTAGAGGGTCTCCACATTTTGTACCACTACTCCTACGTCTAAGGGAAGCCCGGCTTCGGGAATGGTTCTGCCGGTTACTTCTTTCACCAGGACGTGTTCATCCCCGGCCGGATAAAAGTTATCCAGCCGGAAGAGTTCTATGCGGCTCTCTTTATCCGAAGCCTTGGTCTTATCCAGAGCCTGGGTCAACGCTTCTATACACTCGCTATACTTACCTTTGAGAGCTATGATGCCCTTAGCGGCGCCGGTGGCTTCCATAGCCCTGCGCAGACCCTCTATTACGCCTTCTGCTCGGTCCTTCATCAGTTCCTGGTTCGCACACAGCAGAGGCTCGCATTCCGCTCCGTTGGCGATGACTATTTCGGCACGTGCGGCCAGTTTTATGTGGGTGGGAAACCCCGCACCTCCGGCTCCCACTACTCCGGCCTCGCGCACCGCCTCCACCACTTGTACGCTCACTTAAGCGCCTGCCTCCTCGAACTAAATAATTCTAAAGGCGTCCACCAGCACACACCGCCGCTGCCGGGTGAAGCTCCTGGCCGAGGTCAGCCCTTCGCCCGTAGGCCCGGCTATGGTAAAGGTGGTAAACCCTTCTCCACCGGCCCCTATACCTGCGTAGGAGGGCGCGTTCTTCACGAAAATGGTGGTCTGTACCGCCCGGGCGAATACGGTCATATGATCGATGTGTTTGGAATGCATCACCGCTGTGTGGCGGTTGCCTCCCTCGGCTTGCACCGCCAGATCAATGGCGCTATCCACGGTGGCCGCCCGCACCAACGGCAGTACAGGCATAAGCTGCTCGTGCCAGACCAAAGGATGGTCGGGGTTAACTTCCAGGACGACCAGGCGAATATCGCCGCCTACCTCAATCCCTATCTGACGGAGTATGGCGCTGGCGTCCTGGCCTATGAGCTCTTTATTCACTTCTTTGCCGTCGGGGAAGATCTTTTCCGTCAGTCTATCGATATCCTTACCGCGCAATATATAGGCTCCTTCGCGGGCCAGGCGTTCGACCAACTGATTAGCCACGCATTCTACTACTATAAGCTCCTTTTCGGCAATACAGGGCAGGTTGTTGTCAAAGCTGGCCCCGCACACAATATCATGGGCGGCTTTAACTATATCCGCCGTTTCGTCTACTACCACCGGAGGGTTGCCTGCTCCGGCGCCTATGGCCTTTTTGCCGGAGGAGAGGGCCGCCCTGACCAACCCGGGGCCGCCGGTAGCCACAATCAGCCGGACCTGAGGATGAGACATCAGTTGTTGGGCGGTTTCTATGGTCGGCTCGGCAATGGTGGTAACCAAGCCTTTAGGACCCCCGGCCCGGACTACGGCTTCGTGAATAATTTCTACGGCCTTGGCGCAGCAAGCTTTGGCCCGCGGGTGAGGATTGAACACCACCGCATTTCCGGCGGCCAGCATGCTAAGCGAATTATTGATGATAGTAGCCGTCGGATTGGTGACCGGGGTAATGGCGGCAATCACCCCGTAGGGGGCCATTTCCACCAGAGTCAGACCGTGATCGCCGGTCCAGGCCGTAGTAGTCAGGTCTTCCGTACCCGGGGTCTTTTTACTGGCCAGGATGTTTTTCACTATCTTGTCCTCTATCCGCCCCATCCCCGTTTCGGCTACCGCCATCTCGGCCAGCAGGCGGGCATGGTTGAGACAGGCCTCCCGCACCGCGGCAAGGATCTGCTCCCGCTTCTCCAGATCCATCAAGGCGAACTTCTTTTGGGCCCGCGCGGCCGTCTCCACCGCCGCGTCCACCGCCGTAAAAATTCCGCTGCCGGACCGGTCCTTTCTTTCCATCTCCTGCAATTCTTCCACTATCCGCCTGGCGATAGTAGCAACCAGCCTTTCATCTACGGCCATAGTTTTACTTGTTCACCCCTTTTTCCCAGGCTGCAATCCCTGCCCGGGCGATAGCTATATCTTCTTCCACGGTACCCCCGCTTACTCCCAGACCTCCAACCAGTTTATCTTCCTGCCAGAGGGGTATTCCCCCGCCGAAAATAACCAAGCGCCCCCCACAGCAGTTCTCCAGACCGTAAAGGGGTCCTCCCGGTCCGGCCAAAGAGGCCAGTTCTGCCGTTTCTTTCTTCAGGGCCACAGCCGTGTAAGCCTTATTGAGAGCTATATCAATGCTGGCCAGCAAAGCCCCCTCCATCCGGTGGAGGGCTATAACATGGCCGCCGGCATCGGCTAGGGCTATGACCACCGGTACCCCCATCTCTTGCGCCTTGGCCTCGCAGGCCTGAAGAATGACTTTGGCCTTTTCCAGACTCAGCAATTCTTCCGTCCCTCCTTTGTGGGCTGATTGAACTTTTTCTTTTACCCGCCGTACTATCTCTTCCTCCTCTTCATGTACCGCCAGGACAAAGAGGAGGTCGGAAAGCCGATTCAAGTATTGCAGTATCTCTTCACGCACCGGTGCCTCCAGGCTCAGCCTCACCGCTTCTCTTTCCGCCCGCCGGGCTATGGTACGCGCCAGATGAAGCCCGGCCGAACAAAGGTAAGGTCCTGGAAGTATAAAGTCCGACATTAAGGTGCTGGCCTGCTGTAAGTCGTCTATCTCTTTCTCCGCCTGTTCTATATGGGATCTCTCGATGAGCTGCCGCAGATATTTGGGAGGCTCCAGGGACGCCAGTTCGGATCCTAAAAGGAAAAGTTCGGCTTCCACCCGGCTAAGCACGGTTCGCGCCTTGGTCGTCCGGCAGAGAGCGCGGGCCAGGGCCAGGGCGGCTATAAGCTCATCCACTGCTCCGTAAGCTTCCACCCGCTGGTGGCATTTCTTGAGCCGCGTACCGCCCAGAAGAGAGGTATCTCCTCTATCTCCCTTTTTGGTGTAAATCTTCACCGCCGGCACTCCTTACAACAGTTCTAACTGGTCCACAATACCGATGACCGCGGCATCCACAGGTGCGCGGCTATCACTCATAATGCGACTGGCAACGCTGCCCAAAACTACCAAGACAGTTTCACCTACCCCGGCTCCTACGGAATCCACCGCCACCACCAGCTCTTCCTCCGGGTGAGAATCTCCTCCCCGTAATTCGCCCGGAGGCAAGAGTTTAACCACCAAGAGTTTGCTGCCCACCAGGGTTTCGTCTTTTCTGGTAGCCACCACCGTACCTACTACTTTACCTATGCGCATTTTACTGCCTCCGGACAAGTTTTATTTGATATTTCCTAAGCAAATCAGAGGCCAAAGGGGTCAACACGCAACTGCCGGGAACCTCGAGCTCCGTTCCCTGGTCCAAATAGGGCGTCAGATCCTCTGCGGTAATGATTTTGCCCTCCAACCGGGGACGGCCTCTGCCGGACGCCGCCTTACCGGACCCGGGAGGCTTGGACAAAACTTCCTCCAAAACTCGGCCCAACTCCTCAGCCCGGCAAAGCCGGACCCCATAACTTTCCAGTCGCCGAAGATGGTCTTGCAGAGCCCGCTTTAGTTCCTCGTTGGCCCGATTTAGACCCAATTTCTTCCATTCCTCTCCCTCGGGATAGGCCGCATCCTGTACGGCCACTACGGGCAGCCCGTACATTAAAGCATCGATCAGCAGTTCTGGTGCATAAGAATCGAGCAATAAATGAGCCGCCTTGGCCGCCGTATTTCTGGTGAGTACCGCAAAAACCAGTACCGCATATTCTTTCCACCGGGAGACCCTGTTCTGTCCTTCTACGAACACCTGGCCTTGGAATTCCTGAGCCAGCCGTTCTACATCGTGAACCTTAGCACCCGCCCGGGAGAATAGTAAATCTACTTGCCAGCCGTATTCTTGCCGGCATCTCAAGAGCTGTCTTCTAACTTCTTCCCGACCTATAGTACCTCCGGTGAATACGGCCAGTATCCGGCGGTTAAAATATCTAGAAATGACTTCCATGACCAGCTCGCGTATGCGGCTTTCCAGTTCCTCGCCTACCACCGCTTATTTCCCTCCCTCCGGGCACATAAGGGCGATACCTAAGGGGGTTACCAGCAAGGGGTGCTGCGGGACTACCGCGGGAATATCCGTCCGGCTCTCTATTATTTCCTTAAGTCCCAAAAAGGCGCTGGCGCCCCCTACCAGGTAAATGTGCGGGACCTCGAAATCGGCCACATGCCTTTCCACAATAGAGGCTATTTTCTCCATTACCGGCCGCAATATGGGATAGAGCTTGGGCTGTTGTGCAGGGTCCAGCTTGAGCTTCTCCGCCTCCCTGAAGGGCAGGCCGAAATGCCCGGCCAGTACCAAAGTAAAATGCGTGCCCCCCGTAGGCTCATCCGCCGTATATACTACTTCCCCGTCCTGCAACACGGAAATACCGGTCGTGCCTCCCCCTATATCCACTACTGCCCCGTCCCTAATACCCAGCACCCTGGCCGCCGCCGTAGGTTCATCCACCACGGCCAAAACCTCCAGGCCCGCCGCTTCCACCACGTAGCGGGTGGCCCGGCAATCCGCACTTCTGGTACCCGGGGGAACGGCGCAGGCTCCGTACTCCAGCTTCGTCCCCAGCCTTTCCTCTATACGCTTTAGCAGGGCGCTTACTATCTCCCGGGCCCCTACAAAATCCACCACCAGCCCGTCGCGTACCACTTCCGCCGCCTGAAGCTCACCCGCCACCGGTTGGCCCCGGCTGTCCACTACGGCCACCACTATGTTGGCCGTGCCCAGGTCCACCCCTGTCCGGAGCTGGCCCTCCCACTCGGGCCGGGCTCCGGACAGGCAGGCCGCCAGTGCGCGGCACAGCGCCTCTCCTTCCTTGATTTTCTCCACAATCCCCGGTTACCCCCTTATCCGGCCAGCCTGACCCGGTCGCCCGTTTTTAAACCCGCGGCATTAGCTTCGTCAGTATCCACATGCATCTCCAAGATAAAATTCGGGGATACCCGCACCAACACGTCTTCGAACAGTACCTTCCTTTCACCGGTAGAGGTTTTTACCCGTACCACATCTCTGTCCTTAAGCCCTAATTGTTCGGCCATCTCCGACGGCAGGTGGATGTGGCGCATAGCGCAAATAACTCCTTGCTCCAACTTTACCGCCCCATGAGGGCCTACGATCACACATCCCGGAGTGTCGACATGGTTTCCGGAATCCCTCACCGGGGGATCGAGGCCCAATTGAAAGCCGTCCGTCTTAGAAATCTCTACTTGGGTTTTAGCTCGGGGCGGGCCCAATACGCGCACGTTCTGAAGCACTCCCCGGGGACCTACGATAGTTACTGTTTCTTTAGCGGCATATTCACCGGGCTGCAGCTCCCGAATAGGCGTCAATTGATACCCCTTTCCGAACAGGGTTTCCACATGCTCCGGTGAAAGATGTACGTGACGGGCGGACACGCCCACCGGTATTTCCAGCGTATCTCTCCTACCGTTTAGTCTCTGGAGGACCTCCCTGGCTATCTCGCGCGCCAGATCTTCAATATTTTCCAGGGACAACACCGATCACCTCTTATTACCCTTCACCGCCATAATGCAGGCAATAGCTACGCGGCTCTCCCTTCTTGCGCGGACAGGCAGGGTCGTTACACAGGTTGCAGGTAGGTACCCTTGCAGCCGGTGCAGCCTCCCTCTCGGGCGCCGTTTCCTCTTTCGGCTGTTCTTCCTTCACTGCGGCAGCCGCAGATACGGATGCAGGTGCGGTTACCGTCTCTGAAACCGCGCGTTCGCCTGGAGCCGCCTCCCAAGGCTCTTCCGGGGCGAATGCCTCTCCCCCACAAACTGCGGCAGCCGGAACATCCGCCTCAGCTTTACCGCCTGCTTTCTTTCCCGGGCAAGAAGGGCTCCGGCCGCTCCCCACCGTTTCCCCGGTTTCCACCAGCAGTGCGCTGTCTTCATGAGGTCTGGGTATGACATGAGTAGCCACCACTTTACCCACCCCGCCGGCTGCCGCCCTGGCTGCCTGAACCGCAGCTTGCACCGCGGCCACGTCTCCTACAATTTTTACTACCGTCCACCCGCCGCCGCGAGTGAGTTCATATCCAATAAGCTTCACATCTGCCGATTTTACCGCGGCGTCGGCCGCCTCGATAGCGGCCACCAGTCCCGCCGTTTCAATAAGCCCCAAAGCCTGTCGAGCCACGGTCTACCTCCTTTAACGGCAAATTTTTGACCAGCCGGGCAGCATGGCTACCTATCAGGCGATAATTTTCTCGACTGCCGGTGGCGGAGGTTACCCGGGCTATAGGCCGTCCCGGGCGTAGGCGCTGGTGTTGTAAAACACAGGTTCCGTCCGTGTGCACGCCTATCCCCACGCCTAACCGCGATGCCCTGGCAGCTTCTATAGCCAAGGTTTCTGCCTCTCCGGAGGCCACCCGGACGTTAAAGGGAACCCCTTCTTCCTCCAAACCTTCTGCCAGGCCCTTAAGAACCGGAGAGCACATCTCAGGATCGGTAACATAGATCATGATACTGGGACGGATTTCTTCGTAAGTCTTCACGGCTTGTTCCACCCGGACAGCACCAGTCCGGTAGCTACGGCGTTGCGCGGCCCTTCGGTGCCCCGGATATTCCCCTGCCCGGCCACCACTCCGTACCCGGCCAGAGCCTCCGAAATCATCTGGGGCACTTCGAAATCCAGGGCCGAACCTCCTACCAATACCACAAAATCTATAAACCGGATGTTCCCTGCCGGCGCCACCTTGGCCAGAGCGCGCAGGGCATTCTGTACGAAGACTTTCTTCTTGGCTTCCCGCCGCACGGCTCTGACTTTTTCCAGAGGTATTTCCCCGGGCAGGGGAACTAAATTACCTTCCTTCAAAAGTACTACCCTGGCAAATACCTTGGGATCCAGAGGCTCTTCGAAGAATCTCACCGTACCGTCTTCCAGCCTTATAGAGAAAAGGCTTTCCACCTTGGCCAGGGGATAACGCTTTATATCCTCGGCTAAAGTGCGGTCCGCCAGCCCCAGCTCGGTGGCAATGAGCATATTAACCATTTCTCCCGCACCGGCCAGGTGCACGGTCTCCACCTTCTGTCTCGCATCTATAAAAGCCGCATCCGTCGAACCCCCGCCTAAGTCCAGAACGGCCAGCGGTGCACTGGTGCCCGGCGTGGTCAAGGCTCCGGCCACCGCCATGTTAGCCTCTACACCCGCGATCTCTACCGCCACGCCTAGTTCCTGTTCTATTTGCCGCGCCACTTTCTCCATGGGAAGGCGCGAACTCTTCACCATGGCGGCCAGGGCCACTGCGTCCTCCGAGAAAAACTCATTGGCCAGGCCGCCTTTTACTTTTTGCTGCACCAGCGTGTCTACGGCCAGAACATCCTGAATCCGTATGGCCTCCAGGGGTTGGCCGGTTACTTCAGCCATGGTTTCTTTAACCCGGGCCAGCAATCCGCCGACATTCGTACCCGGGCTGCCTTCCGCGTCCTCCAGTGGCCATATTCCCTCCACCGCGGCGCTAATGGCCGCGGCACCTTCTTCAATATCCACGGCCACCGTCCTCCCTCTGCCGCGCAGTACCAGTTTACCTGCGGGTATCCGCCTTTCCTTTACGTCACCGGCAGGGGTGCGTATCACTACGGCAGAACGGTTGCCGATCAGCGCTCGGGCCATGGGCACTACGTTTTTGGTCTCTTCCGGCGTAAGGCCGAATACCGTGGCTATACCGTAAGGGTTGGACAGAGTTTTGATAGTATATCCCGGTTCGGCTACCTCTACTGCTGCCAACATGCCTAGAGGGACCTTATCGATCAGGGATACCTCGTCGACCACCGGGAGGCTTCGCTCCAGGCGATTGGCTATCAACACTCCGTCATCCTTTTGCACGATGGCGCCCTGAACGTCCACGCCTCTTCTCAGAGCAGCATTAATAGCTCTGGCGGCTTCTTCGTAGTCCACATTGCCGGGCACCACCACTACTACCCTTTCACCGGCCCGGCTGTTCTCCAGGCGGTATACCGGAAGGGTAACCCCCACACCCAATCCTCTACCGCCCGGAGTAGCCGGATTATGGCCGATCATAGTAGACTCGGTGATAACGGTTTCGGTAACCGCCTCCATGGCCACATCGGCGATTACCGGAGTGGCTTCGTTCAGCCGGACGAGCTCCACCTCCGACCATTTTACTCCTGCCTGGCGGGCAGCCTCCTCCAGAGCGACCCTCACTCCGGTCACATTGGCAGGCGTTCCCTTGATGCCTGTCGTAGCGGCCATACCGCTGGCCAGAAACCGGACTTGCTCCCCTTCCACCCTGGCCAGCGCTACTTCTGTGGTGTTATTGCCGATATCTACACCTGCCACCAGCATACCAACGGCCTCCAAATTATTCCATACCTTTTAAGCGTCTCCTCCGCTCGTACACCTCGGCCGCCTCTCTTACCAGCGCCGCACACAGCGGAGCTTTGTACTTTTGCTCCAGCTCGTTAGCTATCCCCAAAAGTTCTTCTTTGGTGGAGCGGTAAGGCCGTAAGGCCGTATAAATCTCCAGAATCCTCTCATCCGGAACGCGGGTCAATTCCGCCGCCCTTCTCAGGTTCTGGGCAAACTGCTTCCTGCCCACGGCTTCGGCGATCTGGGCCTGAAGATGCAAAGTTTCGGCGGTTATGCGGAGGTCGTCCGGCGTGACTTCGCCTTGCATCACGGCCTCCAAAGTAATGGAGGAAAATCCTTTGCCCGTGACCGTCTTCACGAGTTCCGGACGTTTGGCCGCCAAGGGATAGTCCTTTTCCGGCGAAACCGGCGGTTGCGGCCCCGCAGGGTCACAGGCCTTTACCGTACCCCCGGAAGGCTCCGGCGCAGCCTCTTCGGAAGCTCCTTTCCCCCGGGTTACTTCTCGCAGCACTTGACGTACAATTTCTTCTAAGGCTTGTTCATTAAGGGCGGTCATGACACTACACCTCCTTGGGCAAAGGGCACCTGCAACTCCGCGGGCCTGGCCCCGGGCGTGACCAGCCGGGTTTCCACATTGTGCATTACTGCGGCCTTAGCCTGGAATTTAGGCCGGGCCATCTGATCGTTCAACACCGGTACCGGCGAGGGCGTCTCCCCTTTGGCATAACGCGCCGCGTTCTTACCGATAGCCCGGTAGGTCTCTAATGTAAGAACCGGGCACTGGGGGAAAAGTTCGAGATTGTTTAGGGGCTGGAGATCTTTATGGTGAATGACGGCTGTACCCCTGGATTGCAGTCCTATGCCCACACCTGAGCCCGATAGTTTGGCGGCCGTATGCCCTATGAAGGCCACATCGGCCGTGTGCTTTACTCTTATTACCCGCGCTCGCAGCCCTTCTTCTTCTATACCGGCGATTATCTCCCGCAAAACCTCCCGCAGGGGAATACCAACGATGTTCCTGTGGAATTTTATCCCCAAGGCCGGCGATATGCCTATCACTACCTCCCGTTGATCGGTGCCGGGCTTGGCCTCCCCGATTTCTTCCCATTCCCCTTCGGCTGCGGAACTCGTGGGTGCAACCATACTTCTATAATTCCTCTCACCCAGCCGCTTCAATACCTCACTCACTATCTGTTCCACCAGGGTTTCTGTATTGATCATATTCACACCCCGCTCCCCTGCTTTTCAATCTCCTCGGGTTTCAAGGCCTGAGGGATGTTTTTGATAATCTCCCATCTTTCCCGGCTCAGACGATAGCCTGTTCCCGGCCCGCGGTAGTCGTTAGGATTGTTGACCGCGGAGTCGATCTGGAATTGGCCATCTAAGACAGCAGAGGTGTGCAAATAGTCTCCGGCCACGCGTTGCTTCAACATGTTGAGGACGTTCTCGGCCACATCCGTGAAACCGTGTTTGGCCAGCGCCTTGACCACATCCAATCCCGTAATTCCTCGGGCCATCATCTCGGTCGCTGCCTTCAAGTCCTGGCCCACATCGCGGGGAGGCATGTCCCGGGACCCATGGGCGTAGGTGGCGGCTTCTACTTCTTCGTCGGTAATGGGAGGCAAGCCGAGCTCCTTGAATACCGCCTGCAGAGCGCGGGCGGCCTTATGGCGTACCGCCACTACCTCTTCCTCCAGCACCGGCCTGACCCCGCCGTCGACCATAAGATCGCGCTGCAAGGCCAAATAATCATCCATATCTTCGATGTCGAAATTGGAGCCGGCGAACATGTTGTCGTAATTGGGCACTGCGCTGTAACCGGAGAAAATGAGGTCGGTGCCCGGCAACATCTGCAAAAGCATCCTGGCCGTGCGCCGGATGTCGGAGTGGGAGAAGGTCTGGTCGTTGCCCGAAGCTACTTCCAGGTCCAGCATCATGGTAATAAGGTTTTCTCCCGCTACCACCCGAATCCCGGACGGGACGGCTCCCGGTACTCCGATACAGCTTATGGAACCGTTCTGCAGCCCCTGTACTCCTGCGCCCTTGGCGATCATAATGCAGCGCGCTTCCAGGTACAGCATGGATTTGCCTTCGGCGTAGCCCATCTGCACTTCCGAGCCGGTGCCTGAAGTGAAGCGCATCTTGAGGCCCCGGGACGCATAGGCTGAAGCGAGGAAGGCTTTGGACCAGGGAGTATCGTCACCGTCCACAAAAACCTGCTCCGTACCGTATACCGAGATGGTTTCGGCATAGGTAGTCAGGCCCCTCATGCCTATGCTGAGCTCAAACGCTTCCTCCAAGGCGCACTGGGTAAGCACCCCTCCCCGGCCGGTCTGGGAACCTACCAGCAGGGCCAAAGCGTTGAAGGGGGCATAGCGGGTAACCCCCACCGTGGTTTCCTCTTCATCAAAACCGCGCAGGGCGCCTTCCGCCGCATCTGCGGCCAGCAATACGGGATTATCCCGCAAGTTGGTGATATGGCACTGGTTGCCCGGCCTCTTGCGCGCCCTCATCTTCTGCATGGCCATCATTATTTCCACTACGTTGAGCTTGTCGATAACATCCACCAATTTGGCCGGCGTAAGACCCCGCGCCAGGCGGATTACCTCTTCCCGAGGCACGTTTATATCTACCAACATGCGGGCCAGATCCAGGCTGTCCCTGGACATGGCCTCTTCCGCCACCGCTAGATCGATGGCATAATCGGCAATAAATTGGTCTATCATATCGAAATCTTCGCGACGTTTCCCATCCATCTCAATTATTTTGCCATTCTCGATCTTTATACTGGGCTGCGGATCGTTGGGACTTTTTATGGCTACCAAGCCCACTTCCGGCCACTCGGCTACAAAACCGTCCTTATTGACCGGCCTCTGGGCCAGAACTTCAAACCGCTTAGACCGCATGATTCCTCACCACCCTTCGCCGACCATCAAATGTAGGGTACACCCAGGGATTGAGGCACTTCGCCCAGCGTGGACAATAACTTAAGGCCCACATCCCGGGCGGCGATCAAAGCCTGCCTCACTGCTCCCGAGTCCCCGGACAGGAAAAGTATGGCTTCGTTAGTAAAACTGGTGCCCTTGGCCGGACTGGCATATCCCACTACATTTACCTCCGCGGCTTTGACCGCCGTATCGCAGCAGACCACGCCGATGGCCGCCGGGGCACCCACGATCAGCCCGAAAGCTTTGCCCAGGGGAGCATTGAAGGCCTTCTCTATAGCGTAGCTGGCCCGGGCCGTGTACTGGAATTCCAGGTGCCCGGCTTCGTTGGCGTACACATCGCCGAAAGTGCGCGGCAGCTCTTTTAGCGCTACTTCTACGGCTCGCCGGGCGTCCGACACTTCCTCCGCTCCGAAAATGATGAGGCATCCGTGTCCCGCGCCGCCTTTGGTGTCCCGCGCCAGCTCTATGGCCACTATTTCCGTGTTAGTAGCTTTTACTGCCTCATCGGCCGCCATAATCTGAGGCCCCGCCCCGGTCCGGCCACCGATAATGCCGATGGAGCGAAAACGCTTGTCCAGGCCCATTTTTTCGTGTAGCAAAGGATCTACGTTGGCGATCACCAATCCGATAGTATCCCCTAGGGCCGTACCTACAAATTCCGTCAGTCCCGGGTGCGCCAAAGCAGGACCTTTTTTGCTTTCCTCCTGCTGCCCTACCCGATCCAGGACCTCTTGCACTACTTTCTTTATCAGTTGGTCGTCCACCTGCTACACCTCCCACCTATTCCTGCGGAAGCTTAGGCAGAATTTTTTCTACATCGCTGTGGGGCCGCGGGATCACGTGTACGGATACTACTTCCCCTACTTTGCGGGCGGCCGCCGCTCCCGCGTCGGTGGCAGCCTTGGTGGCGCCTACATCCCCGCGCACCATCACCGTGACCAACCCCGACCCGATCTTTTCGTAGCCGATGAGTTTCACGTTGGCCGCCTTTACCATGGCGTCCGCCGCTTCAATAGCCGGCACTAGACCTTTAGTCTCTACCATTCCTAAGGCTTCCCCTGTCATTCACTTATACACCTCCGGAATAATTATTATGTTGTATAAATAGTTCTCCTTTTTTAAACTACAACCTCTTACCTGAAGCGACCACCTTCTGACTCCTGACGTTATCCCCTACCAGCTCCCTATAGTTTTCGGAAGCTTATTAGCATTTTTCCGTCATACCGCCTGTAATTTTTCGTCCTAGCTGTTCACAACCCTAGCGCCTGACGGTAATCCGAGGGGGAGACACCCACTACTTTGCGAAAAACCCGGCTGAAATAGTTAGGGTCATGGTACCCCACCTTTTGGGCCACTTCTGCTACCGACAGAGCCGGGTTGGAGAGCAGAGCCTTGGCTCTTTCCACCCTCACTTTAGTTAAATACTCCGCATAAGTGCACCCTACTTCTTTCTTAAACAGGCGGCTGAAATAGTCCGGACTCAGGTATATCTGACGGGCAATATCTTGCAGGGTCAGCTCTTTGGCATAATGGTCGTGAATATACTTTACTATCTGGCGTACCAGTTCTTTAGGAGTATGCCCTTTATCCGGGGGAACCAAAATTTCTTCCAGCAAATTCTGGCCCCACTGGCTAAGCTCCACCGGAGTCTGGCACCGCCACAACCTCTGAAGATAGCTCTGCTGCAAGTGAAACTCATTACGTGTCACATAGCCCGCCTGCCGGGCCGTTCTCCACAATAAGACCAGGATCTCGGCCAAGCGCATCTGACAATAGGTCAGGGAATCATAACCCCGCGCCAGCATTTCCTGCAAAAGTATCTCGAAAGTCCTGGCTGCTTCCGCCTTCTGTCCCAGACGCACCTGCTCCAAGAGCTGCTCTTCTCTTTCAAAATCGCTATAATCCTGCTGGGGTATAAGGGCCCCTATTTCCTCCAGCATGACTACCCGGTTGCCGCCCAAATAAAATCTGCCCAGCCGCGCCGCCATCTGGGCTTCGCGGAAAAGACGGGGAAGATCGCCGCTGGAAGTTGCTCTTCCTATACCTATAGTGACGCTAAACTCCAAGGTTTCTTCTACCGCGCTCCGCAAACTCTCACCTAGCTCCTTCAAGTCCCTCTCCAAGCCGGCGCCCACCACTATATCCTCACCCAGCAGCACCACTATACTGTTTTCATAGGGGGCCATGAGTTGCTCTATAAGGCGGTATACTTCATAACGATCGAATTCGCTGGCCGCATCCGCCGCCGCCACATCAGGGGCAATCACTAATACCCCTTGGGGCACCTGCTTCAGCCCCAGAATATCGGCCTGCACTTTTATAGCTTGCTGTTCTTCAAAGGCTCCTAACAGTAAGCCGCAGAAAAACCCGGCCCGTAGAAACTTTACGGCCTTCTGAATGGACTGCCGGAGTTCCTCCTCTCGGTGGGTCTTCTCTTTCTCCTTTTCCAAAGTGTTTATAAGCTTTTGCATGACGGTGACCAATTCCTCAGGGCGCACCGGCTTCAAAAGATAGTCGACCGCCCCCAGCCGGAGCGCCTCCTGGGCATAATCGAACTCATCATAGGCGGTTATGATTACAATCTTACACTTACCGTCTTTCTCCCGGATCTGGGCGGCGGCGGTCAGCCCATCCATCCCGGGCATTTTGATGTCCATCAGGACGATGTCCGGTTTGGTTTTGGCCGCCATGCGTACGGCTTCCAAACCGTTTTCTGCTTCTCCTACAATTTCCATAGGAAGCCGCGCCCGGTTTATAATAAGAGCGATGGCCTCCCGCTCAATGGCTTCATCTTCACAGATCAATAATTTATAGGCCATGCTACATCACCTGCTCCGTAACCTCTTCTACCTTCTTGGGGAACACCAAGGTCACCTTGGTGCCTCGTCCGGGCTCGCTTTCCAACTGTAAGCCGTAAGAGGAGCCGAAGTACCTTTTGAGGCGCAGATCCACGTTCAATAAACCCAATCCGGTGGTATGGCCCGTGCCCGTCGGCCCGGATTGGCTAAGCCTCTCCAATACTTCTCTTTTGATGCCCACGCCGTTATCCGCAATTTCTACTTTCACCAGATCGCCAGCCTCATAAGCCATTATGCGCACTTCGCCCCCCTCCACCTTCTTTTCCAATCCGTGCACTATGGCATTTTCCACCAGCGGCTGAAGGCTCATAACCGGCAACAACACATCTCCCAGGTGTTCGGGAATCTCGATGACCGCCCGTATGCGCCCTTTATATCTTACCTCTTGAATATAGAGATAGTGTTTGATATGCGTAATCTCTTCTTTAAGGGAAACCAGCTTGTCAATATTGCGCAGGGAATAGCGCAAAAGGCTGGCCAAGGAGTAGACTATTTCGCTGGTACGACTGGCGTTCTCCAGGTAGGCGAGACGGGCCGCCGTATTCAGAGTGTTGAACAGAAAGTGGGGATTTACCTGGGACTGCAGCGCCTTCAGCTCCAAATCCCTCAAGGCATTCTCCAGCTCTATTCTGCGCCGCTCTTCGGCCAAGAGCTTCGCCTGCATTAAGTGGCTCGCCCCCATCTCCACAATATAGCTGGATACAATATGCAGCATTTCGGCCGCCGCCACCACTCTTTTCTCGGGAACCACCTCAATCTCCAGAAAACTTTCCACATATTCCTTCTCTTCGATGCCGAAGCGCCTGGCCCTCTGCCGGGCCTTATTAAGGGTCCTTTCCTCGGGGGGTTGTAAGAAAACCTGCCCGCACAAAACATAGCCGCAGCATACCCCGTTAATAATAAGGGGGGCGGCTAAATCCACCACCCCGCAATGGCATAAAGACATGGCCGGACGCCCGCTTTTCATAGACAGTCTTCCCAGCCGGGCGTCGGAAGCATAGCACCCCAAAAGCCCTTTGGTAGAAGACCGCACCATGGTACAATGGCGGGTAAACTTGCTGGGCGCAGTAATGTTCCGACCTCGCGCATCGGTTATTATAGCCGCCAGGCCGGTAGCATCGGTAAATTTATCTAAGATTTCTTGTAATTTGTCCTGATCGATAACCTCTACCAGGTTATAACCGACCACCTAAACGCCCCCCTTTTCTTCCCTGTGCTCTCCGCAGCCTCTGTTTAACTGCTCCTTAACTGCTCCCGAGGGCTTCTCCACGCCCCCTGCGCTTCGCTATACGGATCTCCGGGCTGTCTACACGGCTACCGGCCTTCGCCGGCTGTCCCGGCCGGGCACCTGGTGCCGGCTTTCCCGTTATGCCTTCTTCCAGGGCATCTCTTCCCAGGGAATCTGCCGACCTTGAGGCGGGCCGTTCCAAACATAGCACCAGGCTTGTATCTTCCGGCCGTCGGCTAATTCCACCTCTACCTTCTTACGCTCATACTCCCGAGGCACATCTTCGTAACGGTCCAGCTTCCTTAAATCCTCTTCGGCCACATAGTATACCTCTCCCCGGACCTTTCCCCCTTCTCCGGGGCAGAGGCCCGGATAAGAGGGCGCCACCTGGTACAAAGAATACCCGTGTAAGATCGCGGTATAAGGTCCCACGGCACCTATTCTACGCAGGTAACGGCTGTTCACACTGGTCAGGGTGCCGTAGACAAACACGGGGATGGTCCTGTTGTTGCCGGATGAGATATTTTCTCCTTCAGCCCTTTCCGGGGTATGGTTAACCCGCCTTTGGCTCCTCAGCTTTTTCACCCCCTAGGAAGCGGGAAAGGAAAGGTTAAGCGCCGGCCCCGGGTTTCCATCAAGGCAAACCGCTCTGGCTCGCCCGCTCTACCCCGAAAATAGCTCTCGGTTATTTTCATCCTCCTGCTGATGCCGCACCGGCGGCATGAGCGTCTAAACTGCGCCAGCAGCATGAGGGTCTACCCTTTAAAGCCTGCTATCGTCCGCTGCCCTCCATTAGACCCACTCGAGAACCACCTGATCCCCGTCTTTCAGGGGCGAAGTGAACTCGGCCGGTTGATGATTTATTTCCATTCTCAAAGTTTTCTTCCCGGGCGGAGGCGTCGTCTGGATATCCAAATAAGTGAAGAGATCGGCAAAAATTATCTGGCTGGCCTCCACCGTGAGTTCTACTTCTCTACCGTTCAGGTAGATCCTCACCTTTCTTTTGGTCGCCGCCGGACCCGTTTCCAGCACATCGCCATTGTTCACCCTGGCCTGAGGAGTTACCCGCACCCCGTTCAGCCAGGTCGGCTGGTCAGGAGCCTGTCCTAAATATTTTAACACATCTGCCACGGTTTCTAAGGGGTTGAATTCGATTTTGGCCTGGTCCGGAACCTGCGTTTCCCGCGAGACGAGGTTGCCGTTCATTAGGATGAGGGGTTCCAAAGTTATGGTCTTCTTATTGAAGGTAATAGTCTTGGGCTGCAGTTCGGGCACCAGGTCCCTGACATACGCCCGGGCATCAGCCCCGTTTTCGCCGGGCAGAAAATGGATGGTGTCCCCCCCGCTGACCAGATCTTCTAAAGACCGCGGCTGCCCGTTGACCAGGATTTTTCCCGGCCTGCCCGGCTCCCCTTTGAGGAAGTGTAGGCGACCGTTGATTTCTACCCCTATACCCCGGCCGGGGCGGCCGTAAAGCTGGCGTACCGGCACGCCGGCGGCTAGCAGGGCTTGGGCCACGGTTATCTTGCGGGAAGCCAGGAGTTGGACCGGTCGCCCGTTCACTTCTATTTGGGATAGGGTAAGGCCCTCGCGGCGCATAGCGGTGACCGCAATACCCAGGGGAGTTACCGCCTGAGGCCCGGTAAATCCGGGATTACCCACAATATCCGGCAAAGCTTCCCGACCCCGGACCGCCACTCGCTCTTCAGGCAGCTCCAGATGGCGGGCTAAAGCAGGAGCCAGGCCGGGGGTGAGGCTACCTCCGCCGATGAGCAAAACGGCCTGCGGCGCTTTGCCGTTAAGAAGCAAGATCTGCTCAGCTATCTGCCGCGCCAGATCTACGATGGCCGGCTGGAGGAGATCAAGGATCTCTTTAGACGAGAGCTGTCGCCGGTGGCCCACAATATCTATAAAGGTTATATGTTCCTTCTGACTTAACTGCCTTTTTACCTCCTCGGCGGTAGGAAAATCCAATAATAGTTTGTCGGCCAGAGCCTCGGTGATTTCGTCCCCGGCCGCCGGCACCATGGCATAACCGGTGAGGCTGCCTTCTTTGGCCAAAGCGATGTCAGAAGTTCCGGCCCCGATGTCCACTAAAGCCACGTTCAGGCCCCGCATTCCCGGCGGAACGGCCACCGCAGCGGCCGCAATGGGTTCTAAAGTGAGAGAAGACATCTCCAATCCCGCCCGCAAGAGGGCGGAGACCAGGGAATCCACCACTACCCGGGGCAAAAAAGTAGCAATAAGCTGCACGCCTATTTTTTGCCCTCGCTGGCCCACCAAGTGGCCTATAGGATTATCGTCCAAAGTGTATTGGAGCACGCTGTAGCCCACACAATGGTATTCTCCGGCTTTATCGCGGCTATCCAAAATCAGACCTTCGGCCTCCTGGATGGCATCGGACTCCAAAGCCAGCACTTCTTCCCTCGTTATTTCCTTCATGGGCGATACTTCTCTTTCGGCCGAGGCCTTTTGGGTTATTAAGGCTCTCCCGGCTGCCGCTACAGCCACCTTTCTCAGAGAGGTACGGGTCTTCCGCTCCAATTTTTCCTTTACCTGCTGGATGACCGCGGCCACCTGGGGCACATTATGGATCTGACCGTCCAACATCGCCCTCTCTTTATGCTCCTGGACTACCGCTGCCCGGAGGCGAAAGCGGGCATTCTCAGAAGAAAGGATCACCCCGGCTACCTTGCGGGTTCCTACGTCCAAAGCGAAAATACTGTCTTCCACCGGTGCCGCACCTCCAACTACCTTCACTGGTTGGAAATTCGCCCTGGAAGCCAAAATTCCTGCACGAAAGTCCGCAGCATGTTCTCGGGAAGGGCAAAAACATAAAAAAACCTTCCCTCTAAGGTGAGCCTTCCGAAATATTACCCCTACCTTTTTCGGAAGCACCTCTAAGGGAAGGGAAGAGAAATAGTCTAGTAACCCGGCGGTTCCATATAGGGTGGAGGGTCTTTATACCCTCCCCCGTACTCGTTCAAGAGGCAGCGCAGTTGCTCCATCTCTTGCTTCTCGTGCTCCACCATCATTTGAATGATACTGCGCACAGCAGGGTTGGGCTCGCTGGCTGCGATACGGGACCAGAGGGAGATTTCCTCTTCGTTTAGGCGTAACACAGCGCGGATTTTTTCTCTCCAGTGCATAATGATCCCCTTTCCGGTTTACTCATCCTTCTTTTCTCCGGGCGTGCCCGGAACTTTTTCTTGCAGGGTGAAAGGATCGTCATAGGGCGGATGGTAGGGCGGCGGATAGGAGGGTGGGGGCATGTGAGGAGGCCCGGGCATCTGCTCCAGGTGGGCCAGATGGTGATTCCAGAACATGGCCTCACAAGCCTCGCCCATAATATGGTAAAGGAGCTTGTATCTAAGGGCATAAGAAGGTACCATACCGGCGGCTTCGGCCAGCAGCTTGATCTCTTCCAGGTCTATGTCCAAAGCCCGCCTTACTTCATGATAAATTTGGCCGTTCATGCTCAATCCTCCCGAGAAGGTGATTTCACTATAGTGTATGCCCTAATTTATGGAAAGTGATAAAAAAGGAGCCGGTATTCCGTTCCGGCTCCTCTATAAGTTCTTTGCTCTTCTAAAAGACTAACCGCTCCTGCCTGCAAGGCACCATCCTTCATGCCGGCCACACCTGCCCGGCACAACCACGCATGAAAATAGGGCTATTTTCTTACTAAAAAATCTCTTTAAAGGCTCTTTTAGCCGCCTCTACCGTCCTTTCCAATTCCTCTTCGGTGTGCACGGCGGAAATAAAAGCTGCTTCAAACTGGGAGGGAGGCAGGTAGATTCCCTGCTGCAGCAGGGAACGAAAATAGCGCGCGAAGCGCTCCGTATCCGCAGTTAAGGCGCTTTCGTAATCCCGGACTTCCTCCTTGGTAAAGAAAACCGTGAACATGCTTCCCACCCGATTTATGGTTACCTCGGCCCCCGTCTCCACGGCCGCCTCGCGCAAACCCTTCTCCAATAAGGCCGCCTTCTCCTCCAGAGACCTGTAAACCCCGTGGTCTTTTAGAACCTTTAAGGTGGCCAATCCGGCAGCCACGGCCAGAGGGTTGCCCGAAAGGGTTCCTGCTTGGTAAACCGGGCCTGCAGGAGCCACCATTTCCATGATCTCCCTCCTGCCGCCGTAAGCTCCTACCGGCAGCCCTCCGCCGATGACCTTACCCAGGCAGGTGAGATCGGCCTGCACTCCGTATAGCTCTTGAGCGCCGCCATAGGCCACCCGGAATCCGGTCATTACTTCATCGAAGATGAGCAGGGAACCGTATCTTTGGGTAAGGTGGCGCAAACCCTCCAGAAAGCCCGGCCGGGGAGGAACACATCCCATGTTGCCGGCCACCGGTTCTACAATCACCGCTGCGATGTCTTCCCCTACCCGGCGAAAGATCTCTTCCACGCTGCTCAAATCGTTGTACCGGGCCACCAGAGAATGGCCGGCTGTCGCCCGGGGCACTCCGGGGCTGGTGGGCACCCCGAAGGTCAGGGCGCCGGAACCGGCTTTAATAAGCAGGTAATCCGCATGACCGTGATAGCAACCGGCAAACTTAACGATCTTTTCCCTTCCCGTAAAGGCCCGGGCCAATCTTATAGCGCTCATAGTGGCTTCAGTCCCGGAGTTCACCAGTCGCACCATCTCTATAGAGGGAACGGCCTCCACAATAGCCCGGGCCAGCTCCGTTTCCCCTGCGGTAGGCGCACCGAAGCTGGTACCGATCTCCCTTAAGGTCCGTTCTAAGGCGGCCACCACCTCCGGAGGCCGGTGTCCCAGTATGAGGGGACCCCAGGAGCCCACATAGTCTATGTACTCATGCCCGTCAATATCATAAATCCTGGAACCCGTGCCGTGGGATATGAAAGGCGGGTTCAGACCCACGGCTTTGAAGGCCCGCACCGGGCTGTTAACGCCTCCGGGCATGAGTTTCACTGCCTCGGAGTAAGCCCGGGCCGAGCGCGGCCACTCCTTGTACATCTCCTTTATCCCCCTTTTAATCCCTGGGTTCTTCCGAAGCAAAACTCGCCACCTATCCGCCGCAACTCCCCTTGCGCTCACCTCGGTCCAGTAGTGCTCGCGGGCCGGTGCTGGCGCCCTTAAGGTCCTCTTGCTGTCCGGAACTACTTTCGGGCCCTGCGGACCGATCCGGGCTACCCGGGCCGCCGGTTCAGGAGGTATTGGGGGTTCATCTAAGCCATCGGGCCACGTCTTTGGCAAAATAGGTAATGATCATATCCGCCCCGGCCCGCTTAACCGAGGTCAGGACTTCCAGGACCACCTGCTCCTCGGAAAGCCATCCGTTTAAGGCCGCGGCCTTAATCATGGCGTATTCTCCGCTTACGCTGTAAGCCGCCAAAGGGCAGTGGAAATTCTCCTTTACCCGGCGAACGATATCCAGGTAGGACAGCGCGGGTTTAACCATAATAATATCCGCGCCCTCTTCTAAATCCTGGGCCACCTCCCGCAAAGCCTCGTCGCTATTGGCCGGGTCCATCTGGTAACTGCGTCTGTCTCCGAACTGAGGGGCCGAACCCGCAGCTTCCCGGAAAGGGCCGTAGAAGGCCGAGGCATATTTGCTGGCATAGGACATTATAGGAACATGGGTAAATCCGTGGGCATCCAGTTTCTCCCGGATGGCCGCCACTCTCCCGTCCATCATATCCGAAGGAGCCACCATATCCGCTCCGGCCTCCGCGTGAGACAAGGCCGCCCGCGCCAGAACCTCCAGGGTGGGATCGTTTAGCACCCTGCCTTCTCCCACCAACCCGCAGTGTCCGTGACTGGTGTATTCGCACAAACAAACATCGGTGATCACCAGGAGCTCCGGAAACTCTTTCTTAAGCTGACGCACCGCCGTTTGCACTACACCGTCCGGAGCATAGGCTGCCGAGCCGATTTCATCCTTTTCTTCCGGCTCGGGTATGCCAAAAAGGATCACCGCCGGCAGATTTAAACTCACCACCTCTTCGGCTTCCTTCAGCAGATTATCTACGGAAAGCTGGTAAATTCCCGGCATAGAGGAGACCGGATGCTTGATACCCCGGCCCGCGATAACGAAAAGAGGATATATGAGATCGTTTACCCGTAGTTCTGTCTCCCGCACCATGGCCCGCAAGACCGGGTTCTGCCGCAAGCGTCTGAGTCTTACCTGAGGAAAACTTCCCATGGCCATCGCCACCCCCTACCGGCTGAACCTTGAATCTTTCAAGAACCACATCTCTTACCCAGGGTACCTCTTCCTGAATCATAGACCCCAATAGGATATCTCAAAGAAAGTATTCGCGTGCATCGCTTTTCCCCCAATGTTCCACCAAGGCAGCTATCAATCCTTCCTCGGTGTATTTCCGGGCTACAATGGTCACCTTCAGTCCCGCCTGACGGGCGGCAGCAGCGGTTATAGGGCCTATACAGGCGATCTCGGTGTAGTGAAGGAGGGGAACGGCCTCCGGCCCTATGATCTCCAAGAAATGGCGCACGGTAGAAGAACTGGTAAAAGTGACGGCGGAAATTCTCTTGGCGGCCAGTAATCTCCGCACTTCCTCCCCGTCGGCCTGTCCCTTGAGGGTCCGGTAGGCCGTCACTTCCACTACTTCGGCCCCTCGCTTCCTCAGTTCTTCGGCCAAAAGAGGCCGCGCCATATCCGCCCGCGGGAGCAATATCTTCTGATCCCTGACCTCGGTTTCCAACTCCTTCACTATAGCCTCAGCTACATATTCTTGGGGTACATAATCCGCCAGCAGGCCTCGCTCGGCCAGCGCTCTTGCCGTTGCCGGACCAATGGCGGCCAAACGCACTCCGGCCAATCTTCTTACATCCACCGCCCGGGCCGACATGCGTTCCCAAAAGTGGCGCACTCCGTTGGCGCTGGTAAATATAATCCAGTGAAACGTTTCCAGGGATTCCAGAGCTTTATCCAGAGGCTCCCAGTTTGTCGGCGGAGCAATGGTTATGGCCGGAACTCGCATTACCTCGGCGCCTAGAGCTTCCAGCCTTCCGGCCATGCTTTCCCCCGGCAGCCCCGGCCGCGTAACTATAATTCTTCTTCCAAAAAGGGGTTTGCGTTCCCACCAGGCCAGCTTTTGCCGCAAAGTTACCACTTGGCCCACCACAATGATAGCGGGATTGGTGAAAGAAGCGCGCTGGGCTTTCGCTTCTATGTCTACCAGGCTTCCTACCAGGGTTTCCTGTTCCGCCCTGCTACCCCAACGGATCAACGCCACCGGGGTGTCAGGCGAGCGGCCGTGCAGCAAAAGCTGGGCTACAATGTGAGATAAGTTGGCCATGCCCATAAGGAAGATCAGAGTGTCCGCACTGCCGGCCAGCTCCTTCCAATGGATCTGGCTCTCGCCCTTATCCGGATCTTCATTGCCGGTAATAATAGCTACGGTAGAGGCCAAGCCTCGGTGGGTCACCGGAATACCGGCATACGCCGGCACGGCCACCGCCGAAGTTACTCCCGGCACCACTTCAAATTCGATACCTGCTTCTCTAAGAGCCAGGGCCTCCTCTCCACCGCGGCCGAAAATAAAGGGATCTCCGCCTTTAAGGCGTACCACTTTTTTCCCCTCACGGGCCAGCTTTATGAGCAAGGCGTTTATTTCCTCCTGCTCCCAAGCATGGCGGCCGGGGGTTTTGCCCACATAGATTTTCTCACAGTGCTCCCCGGCAAAGCGCAGAATTTCGGGGTTTACCAGCCGGTCGTACACCACCACCTCCGCTTCCGCCAGACAGTTTTTGCCCCGCAAGGTTAAAAGGCCTGCATCTCCAGGCCCGGCTCCTACCAGGTAGACTATCCCTCTACTTGCGCTCATATTTCCGGCCGACTCCTTTCAAAATGGCCTCCGCCCCCCTCTGAAGCAACTTCGCGGCCAGACGCTTCCCCACTTCTTCCGGACGGCCGGCCGGGCCCGTCTCCACCTCGCGTAGGAGCTCCCGCCCGTCCAGGCTGGCTACCATCCCTTCCAGAACGAGGCAGTCTGCTTCTACCCTGCCCAAGGCCGCCATGGGGACCTGACACCCTCCCTCCAGTTCTCTCAGGAAGGCCCGCTCGGCCTGAACGCTAGCCCAAGTTTGGGGGTGATTGAGGGCTTGTACCACCTCCAGCACCCACCCGTCCTCCGCCCGAGCCTCGATTCCTATAGCGCCCTGTCCTACCGCCGGCAGACAGATGTGATAAGGCAGATGTTCGGTAATGAGATAAGCCCGCTTAAGCCTCTTTATCCCCGCTGCTGCCAGGATTATACCGTCCAGCCCTTCTCTTTCCATCTTGGCCAGCCGGGTGGGCACATTGCCGCGCAAGTCCATTATCTCCAGGTCCGGCCGCCAGTACCAAATTTGGGCTTTACGCCGGAGGCTGCTGGTTCCTATGCGCCCTTTCACCGGCAAACTCGTCAAAGTATAACCTTTCGAAGATATCAGTACATCGGAAGGGTCTTCGCGGGGGCCAATGGCCGCAATCTGAAGCCCCGGTGGCAATACAGTAGGCACATCCTTCATACTATGTACGGCTATATCTATAGTGCCCTTCTGTAGGGCCTCCTCCAGCTCTTTAGTAAAAAGGCCCTTGTCGCCAATCCGGGCCAGGGCTACATCTAGCATCTTGTCCCCCTTGGTTTTCAGGGTTACCAATTCCAAGGAAAGCTCAGGATAAACTTCCTTAAGGGCGTTCATAACCCAACGGGCCTGCCACCGGGCCAATTCGCTATCCCGGGACCCGATAATCAATCTGCGTCTCATTCCGGCCATCCTTTCAACCGCGGTCTGCCTGGAGAGCAGTTTCCGCCTCGGAGGAGTCCATGCTTTGCTCTACCTTCAGGCCGAACAGTTTTTGTAGCATTTCTACATAAAAGTGGCCTTGGGGAGTAAGAGCCGCAGCCTTTAAATTTACTACTACCTCATGCAACAACCGATTAACCAGCGAGTTGGCCAGCGAACCGATTACTTTCCTTTCCTGCGGCGAAGGAGCCCCTAACCGGTTGAAAGCTCGCCTCAGCTCTGCCTCTTTTATAGCCTGAGCCTTCTCTTTTAGGGCCACAATGGTGGGTACCACAAAGAGGGAACCCAGCCACCGAGAAAAGTCCTCTACCTCTTCAGCTATAATTCCTTCCGCCCGCTGAGCCGCCTTCTTGCGCTCTTCCAGGTTATTTAAGATGACCTGCTGCAGGTCATCAATATCAAACAGGCGTACGCCGGGCAAATCACCCACTGCCGGATCAATATCCCGCGGGACGGCAATATCGATAAGCATTAAAGGGTTGCTCTCCCGACCTCGCCTGGCCCGAGCCACCTGTTCGCAGTGAATAACATAATGGCTGGCAGCCGTACAGCTGATCACTATATCCGCTGAAGGCAGCACGTCCTCCAGATTATCCAAACGTACCGCCACGCCTCCGATGATTTCGGCCAGGCGGACGGCGCGGTCGTAAGAGCGGTTAGAAACCAGCACCGTAGTGACTCCGTTATCCCTCAGATAACGCGCTGCCAGAGCGCTCATTTTCCCCGCACCGATGACCAGCACCGTGCGACCGCTCAATTTTCCCCCGAAAACCTGCCGGGCCAGCTCCACCGCAGCGTAGCTCACCGAGACGGTATTATGATCGATGCGCGTTTCCGTCCTCACCCGCTTACCGACCGCAATAGCTTGCTGGAAGAGGGTATTTAACACACGGTTGGTAACCCCGGCATTGCGGGCCGTTTCATAAGCTTCCGCTACCTGCCCTAAAACCTGGGCTTCGCCCAACACCATAGAATCCAACCCGGAGGCTACCCGAAAAAGATGCCGCACCGCTTCTTGCACCTTATACACATAGAGATAATCCTGCAACAACGGGATATCCATCCGGCAGTATTGGGCCAAAAAACCTTTAACCGATTCTACCGCCTGTTCCGGCAGCGAAGTGGTTACATATATTTCGGTACGGTTACAAGTGCTCAAGATAACATTTCCCTCTATCCCGGCCCTTTGCCGCAAGCCGGCCAGGGCCTCGGCTAAAGCATGGCGCGGAAAGCTCAACTTCTCCCTTATTTCTACGGGAGCCGTACGGTGATTGAGCCCTATAACCAGGATAAACATCGCCTCACTCGCTCCCTTGCGGCTTCTTCTTCTCCCCGGGCTACCAGTTCGAAGAGCACAGGATCACCGGCCAACCGGCGGAAAACTTCGGCCCGCTTTCCCTGATCCTGAGGGAACTGAGCCTTAATCCAGCTACGCAACTCGGAGAGGAAACTGAGGAAAGCGCTGTAGTCCTTGCCTATATTCGCTTCTAAACGCCTTTTCAACAGGGAAGCCAGCGCGGGGCTACCGCCACCGGTAGAGATGGCTATGTGCAGCCCGCCACGGCGTATCACCGCCGGTACCAGAAAAGTGCTTCTCTCCGGCCCGTCGGCTACGTTTACCCATATCCCGGCCTTCCGGCAATCGGCCGCGATAAGGGCATTGAGCAGCCTGTTCCCCGAAGCCGCGAAGACCAGCACTTTGCCCTGCAAGTCTTTTCTCCGATACCCCCGCCGCCGCCACTCAATAATCTCCCTCCGGGCCAGTTCGGTTAATCCCGGAGTAAGCCGGGGGCTAACCACCGTAACCCGGGCTTCGGCCTGGAGCAATCCCCTGACTTTACGTTCCCCTACCGGTCCTCCCCCTACCACCAGACAAGGACAACCCTGCAAGCGTAAAAACAAAGGATAGTAGGCCATCTTAGAACGTCCGCCGCTTTATAAAATAGGTTAATCGTTCTAGAATATCGCGGGAAGGCCCCGGGGGGAGAGCTTGCAGCCGCTCCCGCGCCTTTTGCAAATACCGTTCCGCCAAGTCCAGGGTATACGCAATTCCGCCCCCCTCACGAACCAGCTCCATAGCCTCGGATATTTCCGCCTCGCTTTTGGCAGGTTTGGTAAGCAGCAAAGCTAAACGGCGCTGGTGCGGGCTGACCTTTAAAGCATACAGTGCCGGCAGAGTGATAACCCCTTGCCGCAGATCGCTCCCCTGAGGTTTCCCTAGGGTTTCCGGCTCGGCTACCATATCCAGCACATCATCGGTTAACTGAAAAGCCATACCCAGATAGCGCCCGTATAGCCGCAGAGCCCGGATTTTATCCTCACTTCCTCCCGCAGCCACCGCCCCCAATTCGCAGCTGGCTGAAAGAAGCAGGGCCGTCTTGCGCCTGATCCGTTTCAGATAGTCTTTGAGCGTCAAATCGATATTGTAGGTCCCATCCAGTTGCTCCAGTTCCCCCTGCACCATCTGCACACTTACGCGGGCCAGAAGGGAGGGTATGCGGAAATCATCATAATTGGCCACCAAAAGCAACGCCCGGGCAAACAGATAATCTCCCGCATGTAGCGAAATCTTCTCCCCCCACCTGGCCCATACGGTCGGGCGGCCCCTTCTCAAGGGTGAAGCATCGATAACGTCGTCATGGATGAGGCTGGCCATATGGATCATTTCCATGGCCACGGCTAGGGGCAAAAGCCGTTCCAAAGACCCTCCGCAGCACTTCCCTCCCAACAGCACGAAAGCAGGCCGCAGCCGCTTACCGCCGGCCTTGACCATCTGTTGGGTCACCTGAGTGAGCAAAGGGTCAGGAGTTTCTGCCTGCCGTAGAAGTTCTTCTTCCACGGCTTGAAGATCATCCTGCAATTCGGCTAAAAGATTTCGGTCGGCGATCATAGTTTTATTATACCACCTGCCAAGGGTATTGACTTAACCCGCAGCCTGGGAAAATTAAGGCAGGACGGGCAAGGCCTCCAACTGGCGAAGCTGTTCCCCCAGCTCGGGGTTATTCTTGACCAGTTCTCCCTGGAGCTGTTCCGCCAATTGTTTCTGGCCTTGGCGCTCTGCCACTAGGGAGCGCCACATAGTGGCTTCGGCCCCCAGCTGTTTGTCCTTGACTATCTTGTCCAGATTAGCCGCTGCCTCTCTCCACTGGCCGAGAAAATATTGGGCCTTGGCCAGCTCCAGGCGCAAGGCAGGGGTAAAGTCTAACCCTCCGGATTTCTCCCCATGCAGTGGCTTAAGATCTCCCAAGGAGCTTAACCGTTCTTCGATTTCCGGCCCCAATTGGACTGCGGCGGCAAAAAGCTCCCTGGCCTCAGTCGGCTGATTGGACTGTAGATACTCAATCCCCCCGGCTACATAGGCCCGCGCCAACGCTTCCCAGGTGACCGCCGCCCAGGGGGCGAGCTTCCGGGCCTCTTCCAGGGCCGCTATCGCTTCCCGGATCTGTCCTCGGCCCCAGTAGACTTCACCCAAACGCAGCTTAAGAAGGTAATTGTAAGGCTCCAAAGACTGGGCTTGCAAAGCCAGCTTCAGAGCCTCTTCGGTGCGGCCTTGGCGCAGGTAAAGAGAAGCCAGGTCGGCCGCATAAGAGGCCGTAAACGGGTCATACTTACACGCCTCCTCCAGTTTAGCTACGGCCAGGGACGTATTTCCTGCTTTCCAAGCCGCCACCCCTTCTTGGGCGCTGGCATTGCCTGCCAAAAAAGAGAAGCTGAAAAGCAGGATAACTATGACTGCCAATCCCACCGCACTGGCGTACTTTACTTTAAGGGCCGCAAACTTCGCAGGAGGTAATGCCGGCTTATTTACAGGATTTTGCTGCCGCTCCAGGCTACGTACCAGGCCCCAGCAAGACCACAACAAAATAGACACCGCACCCAAGGCCAGATCAAAATCTATAGCGGCATGTAGACCCAGACTAAGAGCAGCAGACGACAGGGCTACCACCAACAGGCGTTCCTTGCCGGCAGTCCCGCGATAAGCCTTACCCATACTCGAGAAAAAGCTCAGCCACAGGGCTACCATAACCGCTATTCCTATTATGCCGGTTTCTACCGCCAACTGCGCATAATAATTATGCACCTGGGTAGAGCTGTAGAAGTATCTCTGGTACTGGCGATAGGCCGCTTCCCAACCGCCGCCACCATAACCCAGCAGGGGGCGTTCTCGCAACATGCTCAAAGCGTCCCGGGTCCACTCCACCCGCTCACGGCTGCTCCGGGTTTCTAAATTGATGTCTTGCAGGCGATGGAGTATCTGTTCCGGCAATACGGCCGCAGGAGCAGTTCTGGTCGAAGTAAAGACATAGCCGCCCGCCGCCAGCAAGATTATCATACCCAGAGCGGCTACCGCCCGTAACTTAGGTGAAGGGAGCATTCTTCCTATTCCCACCAGGAGGGCCTGTAGACCGAGGGCCACGGCCAGCCCTAAGAAAAACCATTCCCATGCTCCGGCATAATCCCGGGCTACGGCCCGCGGTAGAAAACCGTAGTCGGCCACCACCGCCGCCGCCACCACGGCCAGGAAGTGAGCGAAAGTGTTCAAGCGAAAACCGGGCGGCGCCAGAAGTAAATAAAAGAGCAGCGCTGTCGGGAAAACCAGATAAGCGCCCCGGGAGCCTGTCCCCAAGAAAACCATGAGTAAGAGGAAGTTGCCCGCAGCGTAGAGGAAGCGTAGCCGGTTAGGGGACTGGGCCCAGAGATAAAATCCCAGGAAGCCGGCGCCCATCATATAAGCCGCCAGAGCATTAGGATATTGCAATGTAGAATAAAAGCGCCCGCCTACGAAGCCGTCTTTGATATAGATTATCCCGGTAGCCGCCAAGAGGCCCGCCAGGGCTACACCCACTCCGCTAAGGTAGAGGCTGTGCAGCACCCCGGTGGTCCGCGCCCGGCTCGTGTTGAGCTGAATTACCATCCAAAAGATTAAAAAGTAGAGAATCACCTTGCTTATCTCTGCCAGGGCTAAGCTTCGGCTGGCGGGGTGACTGATACCGCTGATTATATACACTATGACCAGGCTTAGAGCCGCATATTCCAGAGGATGCCCCCAAAAGGTTAAGTCCTTCCGGGAAAACTTCTCGTACCAGGTGAGTACGAATAACCCCGTGGCCAGGATCAAAGACCAGCGCTGCTCCACCGGGAAGAAAAGTCCCCGAAAGAACGGGGGATAAAAGAGGAGCAGCAGCAGACCGCCAAAGGCCCAGGAAAACACCCCCCAGTTAAATACTTCCCGGTCGCCTTCTCTCCGGCCGGCTGGGGCCTTCTCTTTACCTCCGCGTAAATCCGCCCGGGGCAGCTTAAAAGTGTGTCGGCCCGTAGGATCCACTTTCGACCTCCGGGGGTCCCGGCCCTCATGATTTCTCTTACCCATCAGCTCAACTGCCCTCCCTTTGGGTCTGGCGTAAACATTCGCCATTTTAGAGCCTTTTTCCTGCTGCCCTTCCTCTGGATTTTTCCCCTACCCGGAAGTTATAATCGTAATAGGCAGGATCTAGAAAGGCAAGAGGTAGAAAGGGAGAATGAGGATGGTAAAGAAACAGCCTCCTTTAATTATCGAGCGGATGGAGGGGGAGTTTGCCTATATACGATATAACAATGGGCTCTTTAACCTGCCCAAGGCTCTGCTCCCCCGGGCAGCCCGGGAAGGCGATAGGCTAAAGATAGCCATTGTCCTCGAGCCGGCAACGCCCAAACCGCGACCCAAACTCACCCGCCCTGTCTCGCCAGATTAGCCATGGCCCGGAAGGCGCGGTAAACTTCCAGGTAATCCGGGCTCTTATAGATTACTGTTCGGGAGTTCCGGCGTTGAGTCCCGGGAAGTAAGCAGGCTGCCTCCGCTTGCGATACTTCTTTAAATTCTACTTCCAAAGTAAGGCTGTCCGGAGGTCTAAGCGGCTTATACCGGCTCAAGTTCCTCAAAGACCGTGCGGCTGCGGCCCTTATTCTCTCCCTGACCACGCCCGGAGCCAGGCAGCGGGCAGCATGAAATCCCCGCGCCTCCTTAACCATAACTACTTCTATGTGGCCCAATAACTGGCGGGCTTCAGCCGCGACGATATTATCTCCCGTCAAGAGGACTACCGGCACACCGAAATAGCCGGCCACCATTGCATTAAGCCCCGTCTCCCCCACTTCCCGGCCGTTCAGGCGGCAAGAAGCTACCGCCTCGTTAAAGGTATGCGCCAGGACTCCTGGGCTGCCGGCCCGGGCATGGTAGCCCAGAAAGAAAGCCGCATGGAATTCCCTGCCGATGCCTTCCATCATGCCCAGGGATTTACCACTTCCGGTAAGGAGCTGCGCCTGGGGCAGCAGGGTTTCCCTTAAAATATTGCGCATGTGATTATGCCCGTCGTTGACGATTACCTCGGTAGCCCCTCCGGCGAGCGCCCCCCGCACGGCAGCGTTAACTTCCAGGGTCAAAAGGCGGCAGCAGCGCTGGTACTCGGCACCGCCCGTAGACTCCACTTGCTGCCAGGATACTACTTGGCTTAAGCCCTCCATATCGGCGGAAATATACACCCGCAAACTCGGCCAGCCCCCTTAAACATACAGGGGAGGTTCATCTCTCCCCTGCGCTATCTCTTATTAACTTTCTATGCTACCTCGGCCCTCTTCATTACCAGATAACGGGCAAGAAGCCTCCCAAAAACAGAGGACCCCAACGGAAGGGTATGCGGGCTCCCACTATCAAAACCGGCAGTACGCTCAACAGCACCGGGTCCTCTCTTAAGCGGTGGTGACAGTAAACAATGCCGTATCCCGTAGTGTTCATATCTTCGGCCACGAAATCCTCGTTTTCCTTATAGCGGACCAACAGCACATACTTATCCATACCGCAAGTATGGGGGTCTGGTAAGTCCCAAGCCATCACCGTTAACATTTTGTGATCCCAATCGGCTATACCTACCCCTTTCCCTTGAGGAGCATGGTCGGTGCCGTAAAAAGGAAAGGCATAGCGTCGCCGTGGATGCGGAGGGAACAAGGGAATGCACAGGCGTTGGCCCGGGAAGATGACATTGGGGTCCGTAATCTGGGGGTTGGCCGCTACAATTCGCTCCACAGTAGTGCCAAAACGACGGGCTATTTCGAAAAGAGTATCCCCCGGTCGAACTACATAAATGAAACCGTGGGGACAGGCCGGTCTGCCTTTTAGGGGAATGCACAATACTTGTCCGGGAAAGATTAAATTTGGGTCGGTTACTTGAGGATTAGCGGCAATCAGGTCGTCCAAGGATAAGCCCAGTCGCTGGGCAATATAGAACATAGTATCTCCGCTTTGGACTACATAGTAAGTTCCGCCAGGGCAGCGAGGCAGTTGCTGAGCGTCCATTTGGCTATGCCCTCCTTGTCTTAAGGCCACTTGGGGTCAGTATATTTACTTTATAGATATGCAACCGGCCTCGCTCTGGTGAAAGGATGGAAAAAGCTTTAGCCGCCTTTTTGCTCAGGGCTTTGGGGTTTGTTCCAAGCCTTTTCTCCGGCTATACCGGGTTTGGTCATTTCCCGGGGCGACAGGATAATCTCCAGCTCCTCCGGTGTCAAAAGCCCTCGGGCCAAAACAACTTCGCGGATACTCAAGCCTTGGGCTGCCGCCTCTTGGGCAACTTCCGTCGCTTTTTCATAACCTAGATACGGCAGAAGAGCCGTCACCAAAACAGGGCTCCGCTCCAGGATCTCCCGGCAACGTTCGGCGCGGGCGGTGATGCCGGTAATACAGCGTTCTCGAAAGATCTGGGCGGCCCGGGCCAGCATCTCCATGGATTCCAGAAGAGCATGGGCAATAAGGGGGCTAAAGGGATTGAGCTCCAGTTGGCCCCGGCTGGCCGCCAGAGAGATAATCAAATCATTGCCCAGTACCTGCATGGCTACCTGATTGACCATCTCCGGTATTACCGGGTTCACCTTGCCCGGCATAATAGAAGAACCGGCCTGTACTTCCGGCAGCCGTATTTCCGCCGGGCCTCCGTGGGGACCGGCGGACAAAAAACGCAGGTCATCGGCTATTTTGCTTAAAGTAACGGCCGCCGCCTTCACCAGACCTGAAACCTCTACAAACACATCCATATTTTGGGTGAGATCGATCATGTTTTCCGCCCGCGCCAAGCCCAAACCCGTGAGCCGGCGCAGGTGTTCAATCACTAGATAAATATATTTCCGTGGAGCATTTAACCCCGTACCTACAGCCGTGCCTCCTAAATTCACCTGGCGCAAGCGCTCTTCTACTTTATAAAGCCGCCAGCGATCGCGTGCCACCGCCTGAGCGTAGGCGCTGAACTCCTGCCCTAAAGTAACCGGCACGGCATCCTGAAGTTCCGTACGCCCTATTTTAATGATGCCGGCGAACTCGCTCTCCTTTTCCTGGAGGGCAGCCTGCAATTCGGCCAGCCGGTCGGCTAAAGGCTTAAGAAGTCGTAAAGCGGCTACGCGCATAGCCGTGGGATAAACATCGTTGGTGGATTGGTGCAGGTTCACGTGATCATGGGGATGGATATAGCTGTAATCGCCGTGCGGCCGGCCCAGAAGTTCCAAAGCCCGATTGGCAATCACTTCGTTAACGTTCATATTGGTAGAAGTGCCGGCTCCACCTTGGAAGGCATCCAGGATGAATTCCTCACCCCACTGACCCTCAGCAATCTCCTGGCAGGCAGCGATAATGGCTCGCGCCTTTTCTTCCTCCAGGTAACCCAGTTCCCAGTTGGCCCGGGCTGCTGCTTCCTTAACCGTGGCCAGAGCTTTGATGAGCTCGGGATGTACCCGGTGGCGACTAACCCGGAAATTTTCGGCGGCCCGCAGGGTATGGATGCCGTAATAGGCCTCCGCCGGGACTTCGCGTTCACCTAAGAGGTCGTGTTCCACCCTAACGTTCATGCTCTATCTCCCTTCGAGCCTGGCGGAAATAATCTAACAAAATAGTGGCCGTAGCCAAATTGGTGGCAGCGGGGACATTATGCACGTCGCAGATGCGCAGCAGGGCGTTAATATCCGGCTCGTGGGGTTGAGGAGTTAAAGGATCGCGCAAAAAGATTACCAGGTCCAAGCGCTGTTTGGCCACCAGAGACCCTATTTGCTGGTCGCCCCCCAAGGGTCCGGAGAGCAAGCGGTATACCTTAAGGCCGGTACGCTCCATAATCCTGGCTCCTGTGGTTCCCGTAGCCACAAGGCGGTGTCGGGCAAAAAAATCCCGGTGCCGATAAACAAATTCTACCAGTTCATCCTTTTTCCGATCATGGGCAATGAGGGCTATACGCACGGCCACTACCCCCTTGTTAATTTCTCCCATAATAAGGGAGAACAAATATGCTTTAAATAAATTTGGGGAAACTTCAACTTCCCGGTGGACCAATAATAAGCCAGCTCATCTTCCCCCCGGTTAACCACACTGGAACGCAGCTCTAGCGCCCGCCTGGTAGCCGGACAGCAGTAATAGGTGCGGCAAACAAGGGGCCGATACGCATAAATACGGCAGAGATTGTTTTCGGGGGACAAGAAAAGGCAGTAGCCCTCCCCATCGGTACGCAAAGTTATATCCAGGGCCCGGCCCATTTTCTGAATGCGGCAGTAATCGGCTATTATATCTTTCAGGGCCATAGATTTCCCGGTCAAAGCTTGGAGCCCTTCCCGCAGGTTAATTACATCCCTTAAAGTGAGGGGCAAGCGATCCCGGCAGCAACCGGAACAGCCCTGGCAACTACGGCCACCGGCCCTAAAAGAACGGTAGATATTAAAACTTTCTACCTGTTCCAAGGCCAGGAGATAGTCGTTTAGCGTAGCCTCGTCCGAGGTAACGATTACATCGTAGCCTCCCTTGCCGTTAACATACCAGGGCCGCACCTGAACGGGAGGCACTCTCATTCTTCCTCCCACTCCATCTTAGCCAGAGGGAACGGCTCCAGGGCTCGGTCCAGTATACCGTGAACGAAAGCCAGAAAGACACCGTAGTTAACCATAGGAACCCCGGCCGCTTTGGCTACCTGAAGACGGTAGAGCATTTCCCGGCGATTGATCATGCACCCTCCGCAATGAATAATAAGCCGGTAGGTAGCCAGGTCTTCGGGGAAGCTGCCTCCCGAGACCCAGTTAAAATCCAGCTCTCCTCCCACATACTGGCGCAGCCAGCGGGGTATCTGCACTTTGCCGATGTCATCGGGCTGGCGATGGTGGGTACAGGCTTCCGCAATCAGGACCCGATCGCCCGGTTGCAGATGCTTAACGGCCTTGGCTCCCCTAACCAGTTCTATCAAGTCTCCCTTGTAACGCGCCATGAGAATAGAAAAAGAAGTCATCCACACCTCCCGGGGAGTATCCGCAGCCACTTTTAAAAAGGCCTGGGAATCGGTAATCACTATTTTAGGCCGGGGTATTTGAGCCAGAGCCGCCTTCAGCTCGCGCTCTTTAACCACCAATCCCAGGGCATCGTTGTCCAGCAGATCTCGCAGCACCTGCACCTGAGGCAAAATCAGCCTCCCCTTAGGAGCGGCCAAATCTATAGGAACCACCAGAACCGCCAGTTCACCTGGTCCTACCAGGTCGCCCACCAGATAGGGCGCTTCAAAATCAGCCGGTGCCGCTTTAATGAGTTCGCTCTTTAGTTCTTCTATGCCCTGGCGGGTCTTGGCGCTGACCGGCAGTATCTTTTGACCCAAGGTGTTTTCCATCTCGGGGAGATGCTCCATCCCGCCCAGATCGATTTTGTTTAATACCGCCACCAGGGGCAATCCGCGCTCGGAGAGGCGTTGTTTGAGTTCCAGTTCGTAGGAACCAACGCCGGTTTGGGGGTCCAGGACCAGGATGGCCAAATCGGTCTTGCGCAGTACTTCCAGGGTTTTCTTTATACGCAATTCCCCGAGCTCTCCCACATCATCAATGCCCGCCGTATCGATAAGCACCACCGGACCCAAGGGCAAAATTTCCATGGCTTTAAATACCGGATCGGTAGTAGTACCCGGCACACGAGAAACTACCGCTAATTCCTGGTTGGTTAAAGCATTAATTAGGCTCGATTTTCCCGCGTTGCGCCGGCCGAAAAGGGCTATATGCAGGCGATTACCTCGTGGCGTATCTTGCATTTTTCTCACCTCGCCGGCCAGAAAAAGTAAAACCTTGCTGACCAGGCTAACCGTGGTCAGGTATCAGGTAGCCAGCTGTTGGGCCCGTTCCGGCTTGGCCAAGGCCCAAAGCATATTCTCCAAGGAGTCGCGGCCGGAGGACGCCGGTAACCTTTTCAAGGCGGCCTTTACTGCTTCCACCTGCTGCATAATGGGCATCTCCCGTTCCATGATCCTCATCCCCCATATTATACCTAGTGCGCGGCCCAGCTCATACCAAACGCGCGCTTCCTGGGGCCGGGCACCGCCGACCGTTCCGCCTAACCGGGCGGCGTTTCCTCCCAGGAGGCCGCAACCCTCTATGAAGCCGGCCTGGGCATCAGGAGCTTCTTTCTTTTCCGCCAGGCAAGCAATAAAGTTTAAGTGCAAATTGCCGATCATTTCTGCCAGCGGTTCTAAGAATTCCAGGTTGCCATCCCGGCAGAGAAGTTCAAAAAACTTGGCATATAAATAGTCTCCCCATAAAGTCGGCCGAGCCGCATCGCGGTTGGCTTTAGCATGCACGAAAGAGGCAGTGAAGATAAGCTGAAGGACGGCAGCTAAAGACACCAGGCGCTCCCCCCGGTAACCGTAAAACCGGCCACTAAGCATTACCAAGGCCGGTAGAAAATAGCGCTCCCAGGGCCCAGAAAGAGTCTGTATATAGTTTGCGGTCTCTTTCTCCAGCCGCCGCTCCACCGCTTCCAAGTCCGCGGCCAGCTGCGGCCATAAATCTAGCATCATGACCTAAACCCCTTATGGATTACTGGAGTCATAATTCGCCTTGATTCTCCGGGTTTCCTGCTGAAGTGGCGCCAAATTTATTCCCTTAACATGCTACAGGCCCTGCCAGCTTACCATTTGCCAGCAAGGCCTGTTAGCCGTTTTGTACTGTAGGTACTAAAATAAATATCCCCTCCTACAGATTCACGACCGCCGCCCGGCGAGGCTCTATTATGCCCCTCTGAATCTCGGTGGCATGGACTTCCTCCGCCTGGAATCGGTCGGTCAAATACCTACAGGCATCCCATGGATTAACCTTTTCCCCACAGGTAAAAACATCCACGGCGGCATACCCCAGTTCGGGCCACGTATGGATCGCGAGATGAGACTCGGAAATGACCACCACGCCGCTGACGCCTTGGGGGCTGAATTTATGGAAGCAGACTTCGCGAATTTCGGCCCCTGCTTCAAGGGCTGCATTGACCATAATTTCTTCGATCTTTTTGATGTCGTTCAGGATTTCAAAACTGCAACCATAAATCTCAGCTAGCACATGACGGCCCAATGCGCGCAATTATCATTCCTCCTTTACCTTTTAAAGTTAGGGGATTCAATCAAATCCAATTGTAACCGTAGACCCCCCCCTTGTCAACTAAAATTCGCAGTAAATGTCGGATCAAAAACTCGATTTATAACCTAAGAGGGCGCATAACCTCTCCGTGGCATAATAGGCCTCTGCATAAGTGAAATGAGCTTCCGGGGAGGAACCCGTTTCCTTTAAGGGTAAAAGACCTTTTTCTCCCGCCAGCCTAACGGCCTTCTCGGGGTCCAGGCCGGATAGGTCTTCTCCTACATAGGTCAGCAGCAGCTTAGCGGCCTCCGACCGTGTTAGTATTTGAGCATCGAGATAGGATTGCAGCAAGTTGTATTTGGCCTCCACCAGGCCCGCCTTATCCGGCAGAGCCCGTTTAATGGCATTAGCAGTCATATAATAGAAGCTCTGGCGGGTTATCGGCGCCTCCAGCTTCCAATCATTGTTGTAGCCGGCTACGACCAGGCCCCAATGATTGACAAACTTCAAGGCCGGGAATGCCCAGTGTCCTTCTAAAGGATTGGGTATGTAGAAGGATTTAAGATAAGCTCCCTGCTTTATCAGTAACTCTTGTATTCTCTGGATATCGTCCGAACTTCCCGCTATCTCCCGCAAAGTTTTGCCGCTGCGGACAGAATAGGCCGCCGCCACTCCTGCTGCGTCACCGGTAGCCATGCCTACCGGCACTACCCGGGTACTTCCGGCCGCGAGATGAGTATACCCGGCTGAACGCCCCACCACCAGGAGATTATCCACCTTTAAAGGCACCAGACACCGGAAAGGAATGCTATACATCACCGGCCGCCCGTAGACATAGCCTGTATCCTGCGGTGAGGTGGCCTGCACATCCACGGGGTAAGACCCATGGGCTATACGGTCCGGAAAATCGCGGTTAAAGACTACATCGTTTATGTCCAACTGGTATTCGGCCTTTATATGGCGCGTCTCCCGCACATAAAGTTCCGGTGCCGCAGCGTCTAATTCCGCCTCTCCAAAACCCGGTATCTTCGACCTGAGAAAAGCGACTATATTAGGCAATTCCCTTTTAGCCAGCTCTAGGGCTTCTTTTTTGGCTCCTTCATTCAGACCGTCTACGCCGAAAATCTGCAGGGCATTGATTAAGAGGGTACCGTCCTTCTGCCGCCCGATGTTTAAACCCCGCAGGCGCAGGCGAGCAGTTGAGGGCTGGTACTCACGTGCTAAGGACCCGAAGCCCCAGGCGGCCCGGCTGGAGATCTTGGCGTCCGCCACCTGACCTTCTTTAATAGCCTGGCCCAGGGCTTCCCAATCGGCTCCTCTCACCCGAAAAATTAAGGTTACCGACTGGCGCCTGCCTTTATCACCAATATCTTCCGCACCAATAGTATACGGAACGCCGGCAGCCGCTGCTACATCCGCATCCTGGGTGGCGTCAATAATATTGCGGGCATAGAATCTTACGGTCTCCTGACCCTTTTGGGCCTCCACCCCTATTAACCTGTTACCCTCCATAAGCGGGGCTTTAAACGTAGTATTGAGACTGACTACTAAGTTGGGGTAGCGCGCCACCATTTCGCCAAAAATCTGCTTGGCTTCCTCTACATCGAAAACTTCTCCTTTAACCCGGCGATAGAACTCCAAAAAAGTTCCCTGGGTAAGCAGTTCTCCGCGAGGACCTAAATTCATATCTATGAAGTTCAACCAGCCATAGGTGAAAAGCCCTCCCAGGCCATCGCGTTGCTCCATCAGTAATACTTTCACACCCTGCCGGGCCGCAGAAAGGGCCGCCGCCACACCCTCCGGCTCTCCGCCCACGACCACCACATCATAGCTGGTCCCATCCGCGGGGGCCGGCGCCGAAGGAAATCGTTCCAGGCCGGGACCAGCAATGCCAGTAGTCCGAATGTAGCCGTAAAAATATGCCGCGGCTACCGTCCCCAAAACGAGGACCAGAGTGGCCATAGCCACCCAGGTAACACCCTTAAGCCTTCCCCTCCCGCACGTCTGCTGCAACCTTTCCCCCGCCTCTCCCAGAAAAACTGCCGCCTTCTTCCTTGCGGCTTTCATAGCAAGAGCCAGCCCACTTACCTGGGCTGGCTCGTCTGAATTTTGCTATGGTCGGAGCGGGGAGACTTGAACTCCCGAACCTCTTGCACCCCAAGCAAGCGCTCTAGCCAACCTGAGCTACGCCCCGACAATCACCATGGCATTATTGAGTATAGCACCGGTTAACAAAGGTTGTCAAGACTTACGTGGCTACCGGTTCTTCGCTTTCGGGACCCTCGCCCGCCTGGGCAATAAAAAGCCAGGGCATTACCCTGCCCCAGCTTTTTATTGCCCGGTTTTGCCCGGTTTCTTCCCCAGTTTCTTCCCCACGCATACCCCTTAAACATCAAAGTATAGGACAAATTCATAGGGGTGGGGTCTTAACCGCACGGGATCGATTTCTTTGCTCTTCTTATAGGTGATCCAGGCCTCGATCAGCTCCTCGGTGAATACTCCTCCCTGGAGGAGGAACTGATAATCCTGTTCCAGCGCTTTCAGGGCCTCCTCCAAGGAAGCGGGAAGGGACCTTATAGCTGCTACCTCCTGGGCGCTCAGTTCATAGATATTCCTGTCCAGGGGTTCACCCGGATCGATTTTGTTGATAATACCGTCTAACCCGGCCAGGAGCATGGCGGCAAAAGCCAGATAGGGGTTGCAGGAAGGATCGGGCGGACGATATTCTATCCGCTTGGCCTTGGGATTAGAAGAGTACACGGGAACGCGTACGGCTGCGCTGCGATTTCTCTGGGAGTAGGCCAGATATACCGGAGCTTCAAAGCCCGGGACCAAACGCTTAAAAGAATTAGTAGTAGGGCTGCAAAAGGCCGCCAGGGCCGGACCATGCTTAAGCAGACCACCGATATAATACTTGGCTAGCTGGCTTAAGCCTGCGTAACCCTGGGCATCGTAAAAGAGAGGCTGGCCGTCCTTCCACAGACTCTGGTGCACGTGCATGCCCGAACCGTTATCCTGGAAAATTGGTTTAGGCATAAAGGTAACCGTCTTATGGTGTCTCCGGGCCACATTCTTAACAATGTATTTGTACAAAAGCAATTGGTCGGCCATCTTGGTTAAGGTGGCGTATTTCATATCGATTTCGCATTGGCCGGCCGTAGCCACTTCATGGTGATGGCATTCCACCTGGATGCCGCACTCCTGCATAACCAGAACCATTTCTGTGCGCAGATTTTGCAGGCTATCGGTCGGCGGTACGGGGAAATATCCTTCTTTGTACCGCGGCTTATATCCCAAGTTGGGCCGTTCTTCCGCCCCCGAGTTCCAGAAACCTTCGGCGGAATCCACAAAGTAGTAACCGTAGTGATAATTCTGATCGAAGCGCACATCATCGAAAATAAAGAACTCTGCTTCCGGACCCCAATAGCTGGTATCGGCAATTCCCGTAGACTTAAGATAGCTTTCCGCCTTTTGGGCTACGTACCTAGGGTCCCGCTCAAAATTCTTTCGGGACACAGGGTCTACCACATTACAGACAAGGCTCAAGGTGGGCTCATCGCAAAAAGGGTCTATAAAGGCCGAATCCAGGTCCGGGACGAGAAGCATGTCGCTCTCGTGGATTTCTTTAAAGCCCCGAATACTGGAACCGTCGAACCCGAACCCCTCTACTATGCTTTTCTCGTCTACTTCGGATAACGGTAGGCTAAAATGCTGCCACAGCCCCGGCAGATCGATAAACTTAAGATCCACCATCTTTATTCCTTTTTCCCGAGCCCAAGCTACAAATTCCTCCGGTCTTCTGGTCATAAGCTCAAACCTCCTGGTTTCTGGATTAATGGAACCATTTTCCGGCGGCCGCAGCCGACCAATTTATTAAAAGGCTAGCCTAAAAAGAAAAAGCTGCTAGTACAGAACGTACTAGCAGCCCCTTTGCTGTAAGCCGAGACACCGTTGCCTCGCTATCCTTTACTGTTAATGATAACAGAGAATCTCCGTTTGTCAAGGGTCAAGGGATACTTGGGTTTTACTTTTAAGGCTAAACTCGCTTGGGTGCCTAAGATACTCCACGCCTCAACTTAGGGCTTTGCGTTTGACCCCCAACCGGCTAAAGTCTAACTTCATCCCTTCCATTCAGGCAAACTCACCGTAAAGGCGCTACCCTGTCCGACCTGGCTTTCCACCTCTATCTGGCCACCATGTTGGTCTACAATCCACTTTGCTATAGCCAGACCCAACCCCGTTCCTCCATAACGCCGGCTGCCTTCACCCCGGTAGAACCGTTCGAAAATATGCGGCACGTCCTCTGGGGAAATACCCATACCCGTATCGGCCACCGTAATTTTTATTTTCTGCTTCTCCACCGTACCTTTCAGAGCAACCTTCCCCTCGGGGGGAGTATATTTAAAAGCATTATCTAAAAGTATAAAAAACAACTGTTTGAGAAAATCCGCGTTCCCCAAAACCAGTTTCCCCTCCAATTCCGACAACCCGGAATGGGAAAAAGAAGCCCGGCCCAAGAAAGGAGCCTGGCGGACAACCTCCTGGAGCAATCTCCCTATATCCAAGGGTTGCCGCTCCAGAGTGAAACCGGCATCGGCGCGCGCCAAGGTTAAAAGATTGTTCACCAGCCGGCTCATTCTCTCCGCTTCACTGGCTATATCGGCCAAGGCTTCCGGTTCCAGGGGATTGCCGGAGGCGGCCATGTGCTGCAACAATTCAATATTACCTCGGATAGTGGTTAAGGGCGTGCGCAGCTCGTGAGATACATCGGCCACAAAACGGCGTTGGGCTGCATAAGCCTCTTCTAACTGCCGATAGGCGCTCTGCAGGCGGGCCAGCATACCATTAAACGTAGCCGCCAGACGTCCCACTTCATCCATAGGGCCCCGGTAAGGCAACCGCCGGGCCAGATCCTTCCCTTCGCTTATCTCCTCCGCGACCTGGGTCATGCGGTCTATAGGGCTTAAAGCCGCCCGCGCCAGAAAATATCCCAGGCTTGCCGCAATCGCCAGCATCAAGATTCCCAGAAGCCAGAGGATCTGTCGCAGTCCATTTATAATCGTAAATACAGGATGTAGCAGGCGCCCCACCTGCAGCAGCCCTACCGGCTGGTCGCCCAGATAAAGCGGCAAATTATACAGCCGCAATAACTCGTTTCCCACTTCCCGGGTCTCAAAAAAAACCGTGCCTTTTAAGGCTAGAGACAAAGTCTCCTGACTAACCGGTAAAAATTGACCTCCCAGATTGCGCGAACGGGCGACCACCGTTCCTTCGAAGTCGACCACTTGGATAAAAGTGTCCGGGCTGGAAAACACATTTACATCCGGCAACACAATAGCCTGCTGGGTCAAAAAACGGCTTCCCACTCGTATAGAGCGCACCACTTCACCTGCCTTAGTGGTCAGCGAGTGGTCTACTTCCCGCGCAAGATAATGGAATAGCAAGGCATAAGTCAATCCGCCGAATATAAAAAGAGTTAAGGCCAGGACGGCGGTATACCATAGGGTAAGGCGGCTTCTTAAGGTCACTCTTTTCGCCACCTTTCATTTCAGCACATAGCCCACCCCTCGCACCGTATGGATAAGCCGGGGTTCCCCTCCTGCTTCCAGCTTATTGCGCAGATAGCCCACATAAACCTCCAGAACATTGGACTCTCCGCTATAGTCGTAACCCCATATTTTATTCATCAGCTCATCCCTGGTCAACACTTGTCGCGGGTGCCGCAAGAAATATTCTAACAGCTCATATTCCTTAGCCGTCAACTGGAATATCCTGTCACCCCGCTGGGCCTCGCGCGTGGCCGTGTTTAAAGTTAGATCCGCATACCTCAATATCTCTTTATCGACTACCCGGTGACGACGCAGGAGAGCTCGAATGCGAGCTAATAATTCCTCCAAAGCAAAGGGTTTTACCAGATAATCATCGGCTCCGCTGTCCAGGCCCAACACCCGGTCCGCAGTCTCGTCCCGCGCCGTAAGCATCAAAATAGGTACATCGCTCTGCTGCCTTATCTTCTGGCAAACTTCTACCCCGTCCACATCGGGCAACATGAGATCCAGGATTATTAGATCGGGTTGCCGGGTGGCCAATGAAAGGGCCGTATAACCGTTGCCCGCCACCAACACTTCATACCCCTCGTATACCAGTATGCGCCTCAATAAAGAGGTAATTTTCTCGTCATCATCTACCACTAAAATAACGGGCTTCAGTTCCACCACCTTCTTTGTCTTCAGGGTTTTCCCCGCTAACCGGACATACCCAAGGAGCACAACCACTTAATGAAAATAGCGCCCAGGGCTATTTCGTACTAACCGGCCATGCCGGTCGAACCTGCCCGGCACAACCGTGTATGAAAATAGAACTATTTTCGTGTTAAATGGAGTTATTTGCTCCGCATTATATTTAGTTCTACTTCCCATCGAAGTTTTCCTAGTCATATAGTCATAAAAGAGAGGGGATTTATCCCTCGCTTTAATTTCCGGTCTGCCCGACACACACTCGTCGAAACGCATTCGCCTACTTTCGAAGCCGCCGTAAGCCCAGTCTACCCACCCCAAGCAAAAGCCCTCAGGTTCCCCCTACTCAAAACGCAAAGCCTCAATGGGGTTGGCGTCAGCCGCCCGCTTGGCCGGGTAGTAGCCAAAGAATATACCTACAGCAGCCGCGAAACCGATGGCCAGGGCTATGACCCACGGCACCAGGGCCATTTTCCATCCGGCCAGCCAGCCCAAAAGACGAGTAGTAGCCCAACCGAGAACTGTACCCATGAGCCCTCCGCTCAGACTGAGCACAAAAGACTCCACTAAAAACTGTATGAGAATATCCGAAGGAGTGGCACCTACCGCCATCCTGATACCTATTTCCCTGGTGCGTTCGGTGACCGAGACCAGCATTATATTCATGATACCTATACCACCCACCACCAGGGATACGGCGGCAATACCGCCCAAAAGAAAGGTCATGATTCTGGTAGTGTCCTCAATGGCCGACAGCAGAGCAGCCATATTGCGAATAGTAAAATCATCGGCCGCGTTGGCCGCCAGGTGATGGCGCTGCCGCAGCAGGGTGGTGATGGCGTCTTGTAGGGCCGTAAGGGCTTCGGCCGTCTCCGCCTGTACGCTGATCTGCCTCACATATTTAGTACCTATCAGTCTTTGCTGGGCCGTAGTCAGAGGTATATAAATGGTATTGTCTTGATCCATCCCTCCCATGCTGGCCCCCTTGGAGGTGAGAACTCCCAGTACGGTAAAAGAGAGCCCTTTAATCTGGATGCGGCTACCTACAGGGTTGGTGCCCGAAGAAAAAAGGTTATCGGCCACTGTGCGGCCTATCACCGCTACCATAGACATATTCGCCACATCGGCCTCGGTGAAAAACTCTCCTTGCTCTAAAGGCCAATCCCTTATAGCCTGTAAAGAGGGGGTAGTGCCGCTGACCGTAGCGGTCCAGGTCTGGTTCCCATAAGTCACGGTAGCTTCCGTGGATACTTCCGGCGCCACATTTTTTACCATAGGCAAGCGGGCAATAGCCTGAGCATCATCATAGGTCAAACGATTGGCCACCGCGGCGCCCCTTACCGGCCCCATTCCGTAACCCGGAGTGATAACCAGTAGATTGGAGCCCATGCTGGCGATCCTTTCGGTAACCCTGGACCTCGCTCCCTGGCTCAGAGCCACCATAACGATGACCGCCATTACCCCGATTATTATCCCCAGCATAGTCAAAGCCGAACGAAGTTTATTGGCCAGAATGCTCCTCCAGGCCATCTGGAAAGCGGTTAGGAAGACCATGAACCGTTCACCTGCCCTTGTAGTATATCCCTTGAAGGTTCGGCTACGGTAGGGGACTCCACCCTTTCATCGGCTACCAGCATACCGTCTCTAAGCCTTAAAATTCTCTGGCAATGATAGGCTATATCCGGTTCATGGGTGACTATGACTATGGTTAACCCCCGCTCTCGATGAAGGGTCTGCAAAAGATACATTATATCGGCGCTGGCTTTAGAATCTAGCTGACCCGTAGGCTCATCGGCCAGAAGGAGTTCCGGATTGTTTATGAGCGCCCTTCCTATAGCCACCCTCTGTTGCTGTCCACCCGAAAGCTGGGTGGGAAAGTGGTGCTCCCGGCCGGTCAGACCCAGGGTTTGCAAGACGTTCCGGGCGCGCCTTTCCCTTTCCCTGCCGTTCACCCGGGCATACACCAGGGGCAAAGCCACATTCTCCAAGGCGGTAGCCCGGCTTAAAAGATTAAAGTTCTGAAATACGAAGCCGATATAGCGGTTACGAATGGCCGCCAGCTCAAAGGTATCCAGGGCGGTCACCTCTCTGCCGGCCAGTATGTACCGGCCTTTGTCCGGCTTGTCCAGGCACCCCAATATGTGCATAAGGGTAGATTTGCCGGAACCCGAAGGGCCCATGATGGCCACCATTTCCCCCCGCTCAATGGTGAAGGACACATCCCGGAGGGCCACCACCCCGTGATTCCCGCTCTGCTTATAGATTTTGCACAAACCCTCAACTTCTATAACGGACTTATTCACCTAACCTTGCCCTCCCTTTATAGCGGCGGCCCCGGCGGCGGACCAGCAGCAGGAGAGCCGGACGACCTCTGTTGCGTTTGACCCGACCTCTGGGTTTGACTGCTGGTAGTAGTAGTCTGCTGCGATTGTTTGCCGGTGATCATACCGATAATGACTTTCTCTCCCTCTGTCAACCCCTCGAGTACCTCCACATACTGCCCGTCGCTCAAACCCACTTTTATTTTTCTGGCGACCGGCTGGCCGTTCTCTAACACCAAAACCGTCTTGGTATTATCACCGGCCTCTGCAGTGCTCTTACCCTGGCTTGGAGTCTGCGCCTGCGGCTGGGCTGCTGGTTGGCTGCCCGGGCTATTGTTACCCTCTCCTGTCTGTCTCCGCGCGGCGCCGGCCTGTCCTGTAGCCCCTACCTTTGCCTGACTCTGGCCTTTCAGGTAGCTCTCCGCAAAATTCAAGGCCATGGTGGGAACGGCCAATACATCCGACTTCTTGGCCAAAACAATGGTAGCCGTAGCCGTCATACCCGACCGCAGCTGTCCGGAAGGGTCCTCCACGGATATCAATACCTCGAAAATCTGCACATTGGACTGGGTGGTGGCCTGAGGAGAGATATTCTTTACCTTGCCCTTAAAGGTGGCGTTAGAGTACGCTGCCACCGTGAACTCTACCTCCTGCCCCAGCTTAACCCTGCCTATATCCGCCTCATTCACCCAAGCCCTGAGCTGTAACTCCTCGCTGGAGAGGGTGATAAAGGCCGTATCTACGTTGGTTCCTCCCGTTCCGCTGCGCTGCCCGACCTCGCCGTTTATCTTAGTTACCACACCGTCGAAAGGTGCAAGAAGTTTGGCATTCTCCAGATTCAAGCGGGCTACTTCTACCTGAGCCTGAGCTGCTTGCACTGCTGCTTGGGCCGCCTCGATGTCCTCGGCCCGGTTGCCCTGTTTAAGCAGGTTTAAAGCCTGTTGAGATTGCTCCAGTTTACTCTTGGCGCTGACTAAAGTCTCTTTCGCCTTGTCTACATCGCTGGCCGGAGCGGCCCCGGCCTCAAAAAGTTTCTGCTGCCTTTCCAGCTCCTTCTCGGCCATTTCATAGGCCACCCGGTTAGCCTCTACCTCGGCTTCCTTTTGGGCTATTTCCTCCGGCCTGGACCCGGCTATCAATCCCTGAAGCTCCGCCTCGGAGCGCTTCAGATTGCTTTCCGCCTGCTTAAGCTCGGCTTCCAGCTCGGCCGTATCCTGCTCTGCCAGCACTTGACCGGCTTTCACGCGGTCCCCTAGTTGCACATAAATGGCCTTCACCAGGCCTACATTCTTGAAGTTGACCCCCACGGTGCGCACCGGCTCGATGATGCCGTTGGCCTGAATTACATCGGCAATGTTGCCCTTGCCGACCGTCACGGCCAGATAATTGGCCTTACCGTTGGAGGTAGTGTAACGATAAGCGAAATATCCTCCCCCTGCCAGCAACACCAAAAACAATATCAGAGGCAGTTTCCACCGCCTTAACTTAGAGCCTAGACTTTTTCCGCCAGGCGCGTGTTCCGGATGTGATTGCACCGTCTCTCGTCCCTCCATACCAGATTTTAAACGACAAATTTTTAACTATGCGGTTTTTCCCCCGCTAGAAGGTGGTAAAAGCGGCCTCGAGCTAAAGAGCTGGATAAATTATGGAAGAAATTATCCATACATAATTCTACTCGATGTGCCGGTTATTTCCTCCTGTTCTAAGCTTAAAATACGCTAAGAAAATCGGGTGGCCCTGTCTAACAGAGGGCCACCCGGTAGGTACGCAGCCAGAAATCTATCTGGGCCAAGTAGGCCAGAAGTTGCGGCAGCCGCATGAGCTGGCCGAACCAGGGCCGGTCGAACTCGGCGTCTGCATCCACTAGAGTGCGTACCGCGGCCACATCGATCAAGGGAAGAAGGGGCGAATCCGCCTGGTGGAGGATATCCCGCAACCAGCAGCGCACGGCCTTCAGGAAGGCGGGATTATGGGTCTTGGGATAAGGGCTTTTGCGCCGCGCCAGTACTTCCGGGGGCAATAGGCCTTTTAGCGCCCGGCGTAAGAGGCCTTTTTCTTGCCCGCCTGCATACTTCAGGCTCCAGGGCACATTCCAGAGGTACTCCACCAGGCGGTAATCGCAGAAAGGTACGCGCAGTTCGAGCCCCACGGCCATGCTCATGCGGTCGTTGCGGTCCAGCAAGGTGGGCATCCAACGGGTAAGGGTCAGGTAGGAAACCTCGCGCATACGCGCTTCCCCGGGGTTTTCTCCGGCCAGGCGCGGTACCTCGTCTAAGGCTTCTCGGTACCGGTGGGCCACGTATTCCCGAGGCCGGATCTCTTTTATTAATTCGGGCGATAACAACCGGATTCTTTCCTCCAGTTTAAGAGACCAGGGGAAGGTTTCGGCCGAGAGCGCCTCCCGGTGTCGAAACCACGGGTAACCTCCGAAGACTTCGTCCGCGCATTCACCGGATAGGCCTACGCTCGCTCCCTTCTTGATCTCCCGGCAAAAAAGGTAAAGCGAGGCATCGATATCCGCCATCCCCGGCAAGTCGCGCGCCCGGACGGCAGCCGTCAGAGCTTCTACCAGATCAGGAGTATCGATCAGGACATTATGATGCCGAGTATCCAGAAAGGCGGCTACCCTCGGCGCCCAATCCCGGTCGGCCTGGGGTTCAAACTCGTTCGGCCTGAAATAACTTTCGTTACCCGCATAATCTATGGAATAGGTGTTGAGACTAGACCCCTTTTGCCGCAATGCCCGAGTCGCAAAAGCGGTAATAGCGCTGGAATCTATGCCGCCCGAGAGCAGCGCACACATAGGAACATCGGATATAAGTTGCCGCTCAACAGCATCCTGCAAGAGTTCCCTCACTTTGGCCGCAGTGGTATCCACATCCTCCGTGTGGGGACGGCTTTCCAGCCTCCAGTACGGGCGCAAGCGAAGGCCGTGCTGGTCGTATAGCAACCAATGCCCGGGTTTCAGCTCGGCGATGTCCTTGAATACTCCCTGACCCGGCGTACGGGCCGGGCCGATAAGAAAAATCTCCGCCAATCCCTCGGCATCTATTTGGGGAGAGATCTCCGGGTGGGCAAGAAGAGCCTTTAATTCTGAGGCAAAGAAGAAGGCCTTATTCCGGCAGGCGTAGAATAAAGGTTTAACCCCCAGATGGTCCCGGGCCAGAAAGAGGCTTTGGTCTTTTTCGCTCCAGATGGCGAAGGCGAAAATGCCGTTAAAATGTTCCACACATTTTGTTCCCCATTCTATATAGGCGAGCAGGATAATTTCGGTATCGGAACGGGTTTGGAAGAAATGTCCGCGCGCCTCCAGTTCCCGGCGCAGTTCCGGCATATTGTACAGCTCTCCGTTGTAGCTGATAACGTACTCGTACTCACCCCTTTTGCGCACCATAGGTTGACTTCCGCCCTGAGGATCTACTACTATCAGGCGACGGTGGCCCAGGGCTGCCCGCGGCGACAGCCACATTCCGCCGGCATCGGGTCCCCGGCAGGACAGAGTGTCCATCATCCCCTCCAGTATACGCCTGTGCCGGGTCACATCTTCCTCCCAATCTATCCAACCGCAAATACCGCACATACGTACGCACCCCCATTCCCCTGGTAAAAAAGAAAAGACGTCCCCGCACATGGTGCTAAAGGACGTCCTTGCCCTTTAGTTCTCATTATATGCCTTGGGGGTACGTATCGTTTACCTACCAAAAGTATTCGCAGCCTAAAGGCCACAAGCTTAAAGCCTTAATAAGCGTAGAGATTGCCGTAAGGCCGCTTATTATAAGGAATCAATTTAACAAAAGGTTGGCTTAAGATCCTCTCGCTATCCAGATCAAAGTAACAGGAGAATTCTTCTATGATAGACCGGAGGCGTTTACCGTCCTCGGCGCTCGGCTCCACAGCTTTGGCCTCCTTGCCCAAAAACACTCCCTCCAGCTCGCCCCGGATAAAGATTTCTCCTCCATGCATACCGGTAGCCAGATAGTTGCCCACCAGCTTTTCGCCGGGCTTGAGGTCTAACCCCAAAAGCACCAGCGTCCCTCCGGCCATATACTCCCCAAAAAAGTCGCCCGCTCTGCCCCCAACTACAATTAAGGGGTTCTTTTCTTTAAAGGCCTTCATATGAATACCTACCCGGTACCCTACGTTGCCACGAATAAAGATTTTGCCGCCTCGCATGGAATAGCCGGCGATATCGGTAGCATGTCCGTGAATAACCACCGTACCCTCGTTCATGGTATTGCCCACTCCGTCCTGGGCATTACCATAAACTTCAATATGCAGCCCGTCCATAAGGGCGGCCAAATTGTTCCCCGGAACGCCATAAATCTTTAATTTGGCTTTACCTTTTATGCCGGTGCCGATATAGCGCTGCCCGTTGACCTTCTCAATAATCAGTTCCTCTTCACCGTTATCCAACAGCGACCTGATTTTTTCATTCAGCTGCCGGTAGCTTAAACCCTGGGCATTTAACTTTTTCACTCCATTCCCACCCCTTGCTTTTCATTCCGCCAGTGTAGCTTCCCAGAGCTCCGGAGGTATATGGAGAAAGCCAAAGTCTTTCTGTAAGAGCTTTTCTTTAAAAGCGGCCACGTTCGCTCGCTCCTCTATCAAGCGCCGGTAAAGGCCCGCGCGGTCGAACCGGTTAATAAACAGGGCACCCACCAGGCAGTTATTTTTCAATACCAATTTGCGATACACCCCGCCCTGTTCCTCCTTTTGGACTAGGACCTCAAAACCTTCCTCCGGTTCGCAGGCCGTGATACCTATGGTTATGGTGTGCCAGCCTAAGAAACCCAGAGCATTGTATGCCGGGCCGGGAATATACCGCTCTCTAGCCCCGGCCATGTTGCGTCCCGCTATCCGGCCCTGTCGGGCAGCGTGGGGCAGAAGAGGAGGATTGCCCGCCACCACATCGCCGGCAGCGTAAATGCCGGGGAGGCCTACATTCAAATATTCGTCCACCACTACGCCCCGGTCCAAACGAACGCCCGGTACGTTTTCCAGCAATTCTACATTAGGCCGGACGCCGATGGCCACCACCAACAGGTCGCAGGTTAACCGCCCGCCCGACTTAAGGTCCAGTTCCAAACGGCCCGCGTCATTGCGCCTGCCACCCAGGATGGTATCTTGCAGGATTACCGTGACCCCCTGCTTTTCCAAAAAACGCGTAACCAGGGCTGCTGCCTCCCGGTCCAGAACAGGAGACCAGATGCGCTCGGCCAATTCTACCAAAGTTACGCGCACACCCCGCGTAATGAGGCTTTCCATGGCTTTGAGCCCGCTCGGCCCGGCTCCCAGAACCACGGCTTCTTTACCGGCGGAAGCCGCTTCCGCCAAACCAAGAACATCATCATAGGTCAGGAAAGTAAAGTAATCTTGGGCCGTAAGTCCGGCAAACGGAGGGACTATGGCTCGGCCTCCGGTAGCTATGAGCAGGCGGTCGTAAGGCACCGGAGAGCCATCATCTAATCGGACTTCTCGCCGATCAATATCCAGGCTTACGGCTTTCTTGCCGAGAAGCACGTCTATCTGATTCTTTTCATAAAACTCCATAGGTTGGTAGGGCATATTCCCTGCCTCGGTCTTACCTTCCAGCCAGTAGGAGATTAAGGGCCTACCGTAAGCGTAATAATTTTCCGCAGAAATAATCGTTATAGAGCCTTCTCTATCCAGCTCCCGTATTCCCCGGCAGGCATTAACCGCAGCTATCGAATTGCCGACTATGACGTACCTCATACTCCTGCTCCTCTCTCTTCAAAAACCAGGGCGCCGTTAGGGCAGTGGGCCACACAGGCCGGTTCGGGCAACCCCCGGCACAGGTCGCATTTCAACGGGACGGGCCGGCCGTGGCGCTGGCCGGGGCGAATAGCCCCATAAGGACAACTGACCACACAAGTCCAGCAGCCCACGCATTTTTCTTCCTGACAATAGACCGTTCCTGTCTCGGGATCCTTCACCATGGCGCCGGATATGCACCCTTCCACACAGCGCGGTTCGGCGCAATGGCGACACTGGACGGCCAGAGATTCGGGCCACTTTTCCTCTACCAGAACGCGGTGGGTACCGCGCAGGTTTTCCCGCTTAAAAGCCTTCCATACATCTCGGCTCCTGGAATGCGCCGTAATACAGTAGACTTCGCACAGGTGGCAGTTCATGCAATATTCCCGGCGCGCATAAACTTTTTTCACTATGTTCACCCCTTTCCCGCCTTCTCTCCGGTCTGCCCGGCAGCGGCTTTGCGCTTCCATTTTTCTTCTTCTGCCGGTGCCTTAAGAGCAACATGAACGTCTGCCCCTGGCTACATGCCTTCTCCTGCATGCTTTACGCCCAGGAGCTTCAGTTCGGTTTCCGTCAGGCCTACACCCCGCAGGTGGAGGCGGTTGCCCCGCAGGCTTTCGATGGAGTTTATCCCCATGCCTCCGAGCATTTCCTTGATTTCGTGAGACCAACCGTGGAGCAGATTATAAAGCCTTTCGGCTCCTATTTCCGGATTCAGGCGTCTGGTCTTATAAGGATCCTGGGTGGCAATGCCCCAGCTGCACTTACCGGTATAGCATTTTTGACACAGATGGCATCCCAAGGCTATTAAAGCCGCAGTCGCAATATAAACCGCATCGGCTCCCAAGGCGATGGCTTTTACCACATCCGCGCTGCTGCGAAAACCGCCGGCGGCCACCAGGGAAACTCTATTGCGGATACCCTCTTCCCGCAAACGCTGGTCCACGGCCGCAATGGCCAGTTCGATAGGGATGCCCACGTGGTCTCGGATCATTAAAGGCGCAGCACCGGTACCGCCCCGGAAGCCGTCTATAGCTATAATGTCCGCCCCGGCCCGGGCGATACCGCTGGCGATAGCCGCCACATTGTGCACCGCCGATATTTTTACGGACACAGGCTTCTGGTAGCGCGTGGCTTCTTTCAGGGTAAAGATAAGCTGCCTCAGGTCCTCAATGGAATAAATATCATGATGGGGCGCCGGGGAAAGGGCGTCCGTACCCTCCGGAATCATGCGGGTGGCGGCAATAGAGGCCGTAATTTTCTCCCCCGGCAGATGGCCCCCGATTCCCGGTTTGGCTCCCTGGCCGATCTTAATCTCAATAACCCGAGCCGCATTGAGGTAATCGCTATGAACCCCGAAACGGCCCGAAGCCACCTGCACTATGGCATGGTCGGCATAGGGATAAAGGTCTTCGGGCAAGCCGCCTTCTCCTGTATTAAAAAGAGTGCCGTACTCCTTGGCTGCCCTGGCCAGAGATTCAAAGGCTTGATGGCTGATGGCGCCGTAAGAGATGGCCGAAAACATAATAGGAGTTTCCAGGGGCACCAGGGGAGTCTGCCGGCTATTATCCTCGTCCAGAGATACATAATCCGGCCGGCTGCCCAAATAGGTGCGCAATTCCATGGGCTCCCGCAAGGGATCAATAGAAGGGTTGGTAACCTGGCTGGCGTTCAGCAAGAGCCGGTCGAAATAGCTGGGAAAAGGTTTATCGTTCCCCATACCCGTGAGAAGAACGCCGCCGGTTGCCGCCTGCTTATTGATATTATGAATATGCTCCATCGTCCAATGGGCATTGGCTTTATAGGGCACCGGGTTCGGTTCAATGCGCAGAGCCTTGGTAGGGCAAAGGCAGACGCACCTCTGGCACGCCACACAATTCTCGTCAATACTATAAACCCGGTCCTCTTCCGCATCATATTGCTGGGCCTCAAAACCGCACTGCCGCACACACACCAGACACTTAATACATCTTTCTTCGTCCCGGATCACCCTAAATTCAGGTGGATTCATGCTGATAGGCGACATGCACACTCCTCCTCCAGTTTACCAAGGACGGGTTCGCCACCCGCGGGATACCATACCCGCTCCAGGTCAGGACAAATCTCCCGGATAGCAGCCTCTTCGCTCGCTACATATAGGGTTGCGCCCTGCTCTCCGGCAACCAGAGGACGCAATTTTATCCTGTCGTTTAACGCCATTAGGCCCCCTGGAAAACCTACAATGATAGCAAAAGGACCGTTAAGCAGGAGACTGCCGTAAACTACCCGTAAATGGCGATATAGCTCCTGTTCCCGGGGCTTCATGCAGTCGATTTCTTGCCAAAAGGGAGGGGCCAGGACTTTGGCAGCTACCTCTAGCGGCAACCTGTGCCGCCTCACCAACAAATCTATAGCATAGGCGATAACTTCGGTATCCGTCTGCAAAGTAATTTTATAGCCGAACATCTCCAAAAAACGCCGGTTGGCTCCGTAGGACGATATTTCCCCGTTGTGGACTACCGCCCAATTGAGGAGGGTAAAGGGGTGCGCTCCTCCCCACCATCCGGGCGTATTGGTGGGAAACCGACCGTGGGCGATCCAGGTATAGGCCTTATACTCATCCAGACGGAAAAACTCGCCGATATCCTCCGGATAACCTACACCCTTAAAGGCTCCCATATTCTTCCCGCTGGATATAACGTACGCCCCCGGGATGGCATCGTTTATATGCATCACCAGTTGGGTCATGAAGTCTTCTTCGTTTTCTCTTATTTCCCCCATTTTGGACATGCGCGGCACCACAAAGTACCTCCATAGACCGGGAGCTTTACCTATGGAGCGCACATTGCGGGTGGGAATGCGGTCCTCGGCTTCAATATGAAAATTCTCCTTAATTAGCTCTTCCACTCGGTAACGGCTGTGCTTATCATCGAAGAGCAGGTGCAGAGCATAATAATCCTTATACTCCGGATAAATACCGTAGGCCGCAAACCCCCCGCCTAGACCATTAGACCGTTCATTCATAAGAGCAATGGACTCTATAATGCGTTCCCCCGTCTCCCGGCGACCGTCGCGGTTGATGAAGCCTGTAAGAGCGCAACCGGCCGGGATACGCTGTTCACCTTCCCGCAACATCATTGGTTCCCCCCTTTTTTCACCAGTGGGTACTTCTGAAACAAAACCTAGCAACTGTTCACAGACTAAAGCCTGGAATCCTTCTCGATTTCCCCCTCCATCTACCCCGAAAATGCGCTTTGACTATCTTCATCCCTCTGATGGTGCTGCCTTAGCAGCATGAGCCTCTACCCCGAAAATAAATCTTTGCCTATTTTCATCCTTCTGTTGGTGCTGCATCAGCGGCATGAACGGCTTAAGCCTAAGAGTGCTTAAGAGGCAAAGCTTCAACTGCCGGAAAATCATACTTGTTTCAGAAGCACCTCAAAACTTGGCCAGATAATGCTCTATTTCCCACGGGTGAACGGTGGTGCGGTATTGTTCGCATTCCAACTTCTTGGCCACCATGAAGCGTTCATAAATGTGCTTGCCCAACGCCTCCTTGATTACCTCGTCCTTCTCCAGTTCGGCCAGTGCCTCTTCCAGGTTGGAGGGTAAAACACCGATACCCTCCCGAGCCAGTTCTTCGGGAGTCAAGTCGAAAATATTTTTATAAACCGGCGGCGGAGGTGTCATCTGTTTTTTGATGCCATCCAGCCCGGCTTTAAGCAACACCGCAATGGCCAGGTAAGGATTGGCCGAAGGGTCTGGATGGCGCACCTCTATACGGGTAGAGGGTCCCCGCTTAGCCGGGATACGGATAAGAGGGCTTCTGTTCCTGGGAGACCAGGCAATATAGACCGGAGCTTCATAACCGGGCACCAAGCGCTTATAAGAGTTCACCGTAGGATTGGTTATGGCCGTTAAAGCCCGCGCATGGGCCATAATGCCGGCTATAAACTGGTAAGCGATCGGGCTTAGCCCCAGTTCCCCCTGGGGATCGTAAAAGGCATTCTGCCCGTTCTGGAAAGAAAGAGAAATATTGCAGTGCATTCCCGAACCGTTGATCCCGTATATGGGTTTAGGCATAAAAGTGGCATGGAGCCCGTGACGCTGAGCAATAGTCCTCACTACGAATTTGAAAGTGGCAATGCGGTCGGCCGTGGTCAAAGCGTCAGCATACTTGAAATCGATTTCGTGCTGCCCGGGAGCCACTTCATGGTGAGAAGCTTCTATTTCGAAACCCATTTGTTCCAAGGTTAACACCATATCCCGGCGGGCATCTTCACCTAGATCTATAGGAGTTAGGTCAAAATAGCCGGCCTGATCATGGGTTTCAAGAGTGGGCCGGCCGGACGGATCCGTATGGAAAAGGAAGAATTCCGCCTCAGGCCCTACGTTCATTATAAACCCCATTTCTCTGGCTTCGGCCAGCACCCTTTTCAGCGTGTTGCGGGGACAGCCCTCAAAAGGTGTACCGTCAGGGTTATAAATATCGCAGATAAGCCGGGCGACCGTCCCCTCGTGCGGCCTCCAGGGAAAGATCACAAAAGTATCCGGGTCCGGGTAAAGATACATGTCCGATTCCTCAATGCGGACAAATCCTTCGATAGAAGAACCGTCGAACATCAATTCATTATTCAGAGCTTTGGAGAGCTGGTTTACGGGAATGGCTACATTCTTTAATACGCCAAATATATCCGTAAACTGTAGCCGGACAAATTTGACCCCCCATTCTTCAGCCTGCTTCAAAACCCTGGCCCTCTTTTCCTTATCATCCATTCTGCAAACCTCCTTAAGGCATCTTGTGAAAAGAAAAAGCGCCCTCGCAGGCAGGTGGATTCTGTACCTTCCTGCTGAGAGGACGCCGTTGCCCTCCAAAATAGAGATATAGAGACACCATGAAGCAATACTACCAAATTAACCGGCCATGGCTGCAGGGAACATTCACACCTTAAAAACGGCTGCCGGGCTATTTCGTATTAGTCCTTCATTCGCCATTCCGGCCCTACATACCCTGCACGATACAACCTACGAGCTTTTTACTAGCCGGCCAGGCCCAAGAGACGGAACTATTTTTTCTGATGTTCTTCCTTTTGCAGCTCATGGGCCACAATTATAGCCTCAGCAATGGTTTTCATGGGTACACATCTATCCATGCTTTGGCGCTGAATGCGGCGGTAAGCCTCCGCTTCGGTTATACCCAGGGTTTCCATAAGAATTCCTTTAGCCCGCTCGATGAGCTTGCGAGCGGCCAGCGTCTCTTTTAACTTGTGGACTTCCTCTTCTAATCGGGCCAGCTTCTCATAGTTAGCAATCGCCGCTTCCACGGCCGGCAACAGAGTGCTCTCCTGTACGGGTTTAATTAAATAAGCGAAGACCGGGAAATCCCTTGTTTTACTTATGATATTGCGATGCCAGGAGGAAGTCAACATAATTATAGGGGCCACTTGTTCCTCGTTGATAAACCTGGCCACCTCTAAAGCGCTTGTACCCTTTAACTCACTATCCAGTATCACCAGGTTCGGTTGTAAAGTATGGATCAGCCTCAAGGCTTGAGCCCCATCTTCGGCCGCACCGGCTATCAAATACCCTTCCCGCTGCAACACCTGCTTTAAAGATTGAAGCGAGGACTGATCCGCAGAAGCCAAAAAAATCTTGGGCTGACGCATTGAGAGCCCCACCTTCAAAACATATACCGATACATAATGCCGATAACCTCGCCACCCCTTTGCGGCCGAGTATTCAGGACGCCATTGCCCTGTTGCTTCATTATTATAGGGTAAGGCTGGGGTAAAGACAATAGGTTTAACCCCTGAATACTGTATAACGCAAAAGATTTTTATATAGTGAAAATAAGCGCTCAAAGGCAATTTCCCGAGCATAAAGCATATATTTTCCTTGAAGGGTTTCCCAACCCGAAAATGCGCTCTTGGCCATTTTCCTCCTTCTGCCGGTGCCGCACCGGCGGTAGGAGGGGCTACCCCGTAAAATGGGCTTTTGGGCATTTTCCTACTTCTGCCGGTGCTGCACTAGCGGCATGAGGGTCTATCCAAAAAGGTCAAAGGGTACAAAAACACCAATACGAAAAACTCTGGTTGGTAAGGAGGAGCTGACAAATGCCTCAAGGAAAATTAAAGAAGGTCTTCCCCGGTGGTAATACCTGTTATGGGTTTTATTCTTTTTACGACTACATTATTGAACCGGATGCGACGCGCATATTTGTGGTCAAGGGAGGTCCTGGAGTAGGCAAATCCACCTTCATGCGCAAAATCGGCGAGAGCATGCTGGAGAGAGGATTTGATGTAGAGTTTCACTGCTGTTCCTCCGACAACAATTCCCTGGATGCGGTAGTAATTCCCGCTATAAAAGTAGCCCTTATCGACGGTACGGCCCCGCACAGGGTCGTGTCTGCCCAAGAAACAGTGGACAAGCCTTCGAGACTGTTAACCATAATGATAACCCCTACGCCCGAATTCCCGCTGATAGAACTCATAGAGTTCTTCGGTGGAGCTAAATTCAGGAACAGGCCCTACCAAATGAGAGCGCACTTTTTTGTTATATTCTTCAAGTGTAAGAGCCTTAAACTCTATGAGCCCGAAGTCCTTGTGCCCTTCCTCAAAGGTGTCTTCCACGCGATGCCATATAAAACCGTCCTTAGTCTCCTTCACAAGCTTCCCAAAGAACTGGTGCCCCCGGTGTATTTGATACACTAAAAGTTGACCAGATGATCAGCGAAAAGTTGACCACCCCGGTCACATTCCCTGTTATGCTGAAGGGGGACAAACCTTCGGCAGCAGGGGGAAAGAGGATGATCGACGTGGTCGACAAAGAGATGATCCGCAGGCTTCACTACGTAGAAGGGAAATCCATACGGTGGATCTCGAGGGAATTGGGTTTCTCCCGGCAAACTATAAGGAAGGCGTTAGAGGACGCCGAACCGCCTGTCTACCAGCTAAAAAAGCCCAGGCCCCAACCTGTGACCGGGCATATCCGGGAGGTTTTGGCCCAGTGGGTGGCTGAAGAACAAGAGAATAAGCGTCACCTCACGGGAGAACGTATATACCAGCGTTTGGTGGAGGAATACGGTTACACGGGAAGCCCTTCTACTATAAGGCGTCTAGTTGGAGAATTGCGTAGAAACGCTAAAGAAACCTTCATTCCCTTAGAGTTCCGCCCGGGCAGCAATGCCCAGTGCGATTGGGGTGAGGATGTGGCCATCTTGGACAAAATAGAAACCCGGGTTCAGTTCTTCTGTCTACGTCTGAGCTTTAGCCGTATGCCCTT
>JBNATU010000013.1:0-74061 GCA_049701195.1 Neomoorellaceae bacterium | reverse complement strand
ACCACTCACCCCCACCTCAAGTGAAGGCAACTCCCAATATACCACCTCCCTACCCCAACTTTCAAACCGCAGATGCTTAACATATGCGCTTCATATCCCCCTTAAACCGACAATAAACCCAATTTGCTCCCCATCTCGCTTTTTATTTAGCGCTTATTCGCGTATGCTCTACTATATAAGCTTCTTAACGGGTGAGAACGGTCCCAGTAGGCCACTTTCAGTAATAACGGCGTCTAAGGGAAAGTCGTGTTCCTCCGGATAGGTGGTAGGTACAATCTGTATATCAAAGGCTAGACCAATCTTCCAAGCCTCAGGCCGCAAGCGCGGGAGCAGACCGTCGTAGTAGCCAGCACCATAGCCTAGCCGATTTCCGTGGACATCAAAAGCTACTCCCGGAACCAAACATAAATCGATTTCTTGAGGCCGTACCGGCCGCAGGGTTTCCTCTCTAGGTTCCAGGATGCCCCACGCCCCCGGGCTTAAGTCCTCCGGAAAATAGAGAACTTCTGAAGCTATCAATTCTCTTCTGTCTCTCCGGCAGAAAGGTACGGCCAATCTTTTGCCCTGATGCAAGGCATCTCTTATAAGTTCTAGAGTCTGGACTTCGCTGCCAAAAGAAACATAAATCATAACCAGCCTCGCCTGGTGCCAAAAGGGCAAGGCCAATAGGCGCTGCCTTATAGCCTCGCTTTTGCTCGTCCGTTCCTCTTCGGGCAAGGTATTGCGGCGGGCCAGTACTTCCTTTCTAAGTTGTTTTTTCACCGCCATCCCCCCGAGATCTGCCTTTATATGCTGATCGTTTCTACCGGTACTCCCGCTACCCTGGCCAATTCTTCGTAATGCCTCCCCAACAGATCCCGTCCCCAAAAGTCAAAAGCCAGCCCGGGCAACAAAATGAGATCGGGGTTATATTTCGTCCCCCCTCTCTCTTGCCAAGCTCGAATAAAATCTTCCACCGTCAAAAGTCCGGCAGCCGTAATAGATCCACCGAAAAAATGGTTACGTACCGACTGCACCTTTACTATGGACTCTATAGGTCGGAGCATAAGCTTTAACACCGCGAAGGCCGGCTCGGAGGTAAAGAGGAGAACCCGCCGCGCACAGTACCGCTGACAAACGGCTTGAACCGCCTCTAAGACTTTAGGGTCGCAGTCCCATTCCCATACCAGGCCGCTCTTCTGTCCGGGAAGCAAATCTAAAGTCACTTCCTCCACTATCTCCCGCTCGCTTGAGGGTGGAAGACGTCTTATCTTCAACCTCCGCCGTCCGGCACGGGAGATTAGGTTGAAGGCCTCCACCCGCGAACGCGGCGCTTCCCCATCCACACTTAAAATAATATCCCCCCTTTTCATACCCGCCGCCTCAGCCGGCGAACCGGTGAGCACCCCGGCAACTACCGGCGTCAGGTCCCTTAAGTAAGGAGGTTCCAACAAGAGAGGTGGAGCTACTTCTGAGCGCAGTTCCTCCAGCAAATCCTCCAGCTCTCGGCGCCATACATCAGGGTCAAAGCGTAAATGCAAGGGAGCCAGGCGGGTAAAACCCGGAAGGAAAACCCGTATAGTAGTGGCCCCCGCAGCCGCCAAACCGCGAATAGTAGCACTTATATCTTCCCCTCCCACCAAGCTGGGGTAAGCCACCAGGCTGCCGTGCCAAACTATCCCCACTCGGGTAAGATTTTCCAGCCTTTCTAAAACCGGAAGCGTATCTTTTATCCCCAGAAGCTTAAGCCGCCCCGCAGGAGTCACACTATTTACCGAAAGGTTCATCTCCAAGGGCTGTAAAGGCTTAAGGGCTGAAATTCTCCCTTCGTCAAGGAGCAAACCGTTAGTGGTAATTTCCACAGGTGTCTGGGGAAAACGCCGGCGCAACTTGTGCATTATAGGAAAAAAACTTGGGTGAGTAAGCGGTTCGCCCTCCACTAAGCGGGTGGCCGACTCGCCGATAACTATTTTGCGCCTGGCGTCCAAATAGTCCAAAAGGCTTTCCGCTTCCTCCGGCGTTAGCGGCGCCATAGTGAAGCTCTCTACCCCAGGGGGATTCTGCCGGTGGCTGCAAAATACACAGCGGAGGTTGCAGGTGGAGGTTAAAGGCAAAATATTATAGCGGGCAGCAGTCAATACCACGAGTTGCCATTTATCCACAGTTTATCCACGTCCCAATACCTTGATTCTCCTGCGATAAAACTACTTATCCACAATTTAAAGTAGAACACTGCCGAGTTCCTTCTACAATTTTTCCACACAGCCTGGCCTTGATTCCTCTAGTTAATCACAGTTTTATACACATTATCCACAGGATCTTATCTCTCAAAAAATAAATCTTGGGGTCCCAAAGTCCCTTGGGACCCACCACAGTAATTCACACCTCGGGAACCAACGGAAGATCCGGGACGGCATCCAGGTCCAGCGGCGAATACTCACCGCGCAAATACTGGTAATAAGCCGCACAGCCTATCATAGCCGCATTATCCGTACAATATAAAGGCCGCGGGATAAACACGGGCAGGTCCACCTCCTTGGCCGCAGCCTCTAAAGACTGTCGTAAAGCACTATTAGAGGCCACTCCTCCTACGGCTACAATAGCCCGACTCCCCTTTTGCCTCTGGGCAGCCCAAACGGTCTTGGTCACCAACACATCTACTACAGCTTGCTGGAAACTCGCCGCCACATCGGCTAAATTTATCTCCCGGCTTACCTGCCGGGCTTGGTGGAGATAGTTCATCACCGCCGTCTTTAGACCGCTGAAGCTAAAATCCAAACTTCCCTCTTCCAACCAAGCCCTGGGGAAAGGTATGGCTGCCGGATTTCCGAGAGCGGCCAATTTCTCCAGTTGGGGTCCACCTGGATAGCCCAGGCCTAAAGCGCGGGCCACCTTATCGAAAGCCTCTCCGGCGGCATCATCCCGCGTAGCGCCCAGCAGATACCGCCGTTCGTGGCTTTCCAGATAGAGCAAACTGGTATGCCCTCCGGAAACAACCAGGCAAACCGCCGGCAAGGGTAAATCGGGATATTCCAAAAAGCCCGCGTAAATATGGCCTACTAAGTGATGTACGCCCAGGAAAGGCTTGCGCAAAACATAGGCCACGCCCTTAGCATAGGATAACCCCACCAAAAGAGCTCCTACCAGGCCCGGCCCGTAAGTAGCCGCCACCGCGGTTATCTCCTTAAAAGATATGCCTGCTTCTTGCAAAGCCTCTTGTACTACCGCAGCGATATTTTCTAAATGGCGTCGTGATGCTATTTCCGGTACCACTCCGCCAAAGCGGCTGTGAATAACCTGCGAAGCGATAATGTTAGCGCGGACCTCCACACCATCCACCACTACGGCCGCCGCCGTCTCATCGCAAGAAGTTTCAATGGCCAAAACAACGCTACTCATGACTTTTCTCGCTCCGAGTAAAGGTGCTTCCACATTATGATAGCATCCTCTTGGGTATCGTGGTAATATCCTTTCCTTATGCCCGCCCGCACAAAACCCAGTCGTTCATAAAGGTGCTGGGCGGTCAAATTAGATACCCGCACCTCCAAAGTCATACGGTCGGCACCTAAAGCTATCGCTTCCTGCATCAGCACCTCCAACAGAAGCCCTCCCAGGCCCCTGCCTCTAAAATGTGGGTGGACGGCTATATTAGTAACATGAGCTTCGTCTAAAATAATCCACATTCCAGCATACCCTATAACCTTACCCTCGTGCAGTCCAACATAATAGTAGGCACAATCATTGGCATAAAGTTCGTTTAAGAAAGAAGAGCGCGGCCACGGTGTAGGAAAAGAAGCCCGCTCGATCTCCAGCACTTCATCTAAATGCCGGTTGGTCATAGGAACCACAGATACCTCTATTCCCTGTTTTTCCACTCCGCTGCCGAGGGTCGCAGGTAAAGAGGCTTTAACTGAAACAGGTCGTCCACCTGACCCTGGCTTAGACGTCGCTGCCCCAGCCTGGCTATATGGCCCCCCCGCGGCAAGGTACTTTCGGGGGGCAAGAAAACCGCCCTGTTTCCCAAGCTTAGCCAAACCTCTCTGTAGGGCATTACAGCATCGCCCAAAAAATAGACCGGTTCGTCGTAAGAGGCTAATCGTGCCGCCCATGAAGACGGCTCCACCACCATATATGAGGTCAGGCCACATAACTCTCCCTCCTGCCACCGATAGAGTGCTGTATACACCTCCTGACGCCGGGCAGCCAAGACCGGGCAGATCAGCCCGGATACTCCCACCGCATTTAACGCCAGCCCTTCCAGCGTCGGTATTCCCACCAGCGGCTTACCGCCGGCGTGGGCTAATCCCTTGGCGGTAGCCAATCCTATCCGCAAACTCGTAAAAGATCCCGGACCTAAACTTACAGCTATTCCGGTCAGCTCGTTAAACTCCAGGTTGGCTTCCTCCAACAAAGAGGAAATCACCGGCAGCAGACGCCGGGAAGAATATTGCTCGCCGTTTAAGGATATTTCCGCCCTCAGCTTTTGGTCATCTACCACGGCTACGCTGACTAAAGCAGTAGAACTCTCGATACCCAGGACCAACACCGTACGCAACCCCTCATACAAGTAAAGATATTTCCCCGGAGAGCTCGGTTAGAAGCTGTTCATATCGCCTACCGTGAGGCACCAGCCGGGCCCTACGGCCTCCGCTAGAAACCGTTTCCAGGAAGATATGCAACAGCTCGCGCAGAGAAGGCATTATCCTCTCCCCCCATTCTATTATTGTTATACCACCTCCGCCCAAGTATTCCTCCAGGCCCAGCTCCCATATGGCCTCGGCATTATCTAAACGGTAAAGGTCCACATGGTATAGAGGATAATGCCCCTGATACTCCTGAATCAAGGTAAAACTGGGGCTGGTCACCCTGCTTTTGACCCCCAGGCCCTGTGCCAGACCCTGGGCCAAAGTAGTCTTACCCGCTCCCAGTTCGCCCGTAAGTAGGATAACATCCCCGGGTCGTGCCCGCTTCCCCAAGGCCCTTCCCAGAGTAAGCGTAGCCTCTGGATTCCTCAAATAGACCTCCAAACCAGCATCCACATCCATCTTAACTCTTAACTCCCCAGTATTTACAGCTTACCCAACCGTCGCCGGTCGTAGTATTTCCAGCCCCTCATCATTACAAACGCCAAGCCGTTCTATAGGTGTTCAAATCCTAACGCTAGCTGTTCTGTACGCAATTCCCGATACAGAAAAATCACTTTCTTAAAATCCTCCCATACAGGCCTTTTCTTGCTTTCGTCGCGCAACAAAGCCGCCGGGTGAAAGGTAGGCATATAATGTATCCCGTCTTTTTCAATCCACTGGCCCCGCAAGCGGGTAATACTGGTGCCCGGTGCAATCAAAGCTTGCGTAGCCACCGCTCCCAAGCAAACTATAATTTTAGGATTAATAAGTCTGATTTGAGCCTCTAAATATACCCGGCACTCCTTAATCTCCGCCGGCGTAGGCGCTCTATTGCCGGGGGGACGACATTTTACCACATTGGTAATATATACCTCTTCCCGGCTAAAACCCGCAGCCTTTAAAATACGATTGAGCAGTTCACCGGCTGCTCCCACAAAGGGGCGCCCCCATTCGTCCTCCCTGGCCCCCGGAGCCTCTCCCACTAGCATCAGGTCTGCCTGGAGAGCCCCTTCGCCCAGAACCGGCCTTCTGGCCGAGCGCCGCAAACCGCAGGCCCGACAGGAGAAAACCCGGCGCTCCAATTCCTTCCAGTCCATAACCCCAACCCCCAGCTCCCCAAAAGGCAAAAGCGCCCGCGACTGAATAAGCCGGGCGCTAGAGAATTATTCTTACTCACCAATACTAGGCTTCTTAGTAGCCCGCACCACAGCTAACAACTCCGCCGCAGCAGCGCAAACGTCATCTGCGCTAACCACCGCCGAAATTACCGCTATACCGTCAGCCCCCGCAGCTATCACACCTGCCGCATTGTGCCGATTAATTCCCCCTATAGCCACCAGGGGCACGGTTACTCTCTCCCTAATAACCTTAATCAATTCCACACCCACCGGCTCACCTGCATCGGCCTTACTTCCGGTAGCAAAGATCGGCCCCACTCCTAAGTAATCGGCGCCGGCAGCCACAGCCTCCAGCGCCTCCGCCACCGTACCCACAGATACTCCCAGCACCTTCCCCTCGCCTAATAGGCGTCGCGCTATGCGGGCCGGCAGGTCCTCTTGCCCCAGGTGTACCCCGTCAGCGTCCACGGCCAAAGCCACATCCAACCGGTCATTAACAATGAATCCCGCCCCCGCCTCCCGGGTAAGCCTTCTTAGCTCGCGCCCCAGCTCCACCAAATCCCGAGCCGGCCAATTCTTTTCTCTAAGCTGAATCACCGTAGCCCCGCCTGCCAAAGCTTGTCTCACTACTTCCACGGTACTACGTCCCCGCGATAACTCAGAGGAAGTAACCACATAAAGGTCATACTGCATAACACCATCCGCTCCTCAAGCACCATAGGCATGATTCTTCTCTTGCAGCACCCGGTGCACTTCGCTCTTGATAGCCTCTAGGTCAAAAGGTTTGAGCAAGAAGCCGCTAGCTCCCCGCTCCCACACCTGCCTCAAACTGTTAGTCTCTAGATAAGCCGTTATTATAATTACCTTGGTTTGGGGTGACAAAGCTTTAATCTTGGGCAACGCTTCCAACCCGTTCATAACCGGCATTTTAATATCCAAAATCACCACATCCGGCTGAAAAGATCGGATCTTTTGTAGGGCCAGCAATCCATTGGCGGCTACTGCTACCTGGTAGCCTTCCTCTTTAAACACCAGCTCCAGCAGTAACCGGACCCCTGCTTCATCGTCCACCACCAACACCTTTGGTGGCTGATCCATCGGGCACCTCCCCTAACTTTTGGTGCACATCTCTATTAATTATTATAGCATTCGACTTCAGCTTCCAAATTCCTGCATCAAGTGGAAATATCTGCTGCCTCTATAAAACTCCGAAAAACCTGTCGCTGGCTTGGATAAAACTTTATTAATTCTTCCGGGTGCCACTGTACACCTACCACAAAAAACGCGTCTGTACCTTCCAAGGCCTCCACAACACCGTCACCGGCCCAGGCCGTAATCCTCAAACCCTGCCCCACCTCTCGCACCGCCTGATGATGCATACTATTTACGCGAGCTGTAGAACCAAAGAGCCGGGCCATCAGGCTTCCCGGTGCCGTTTCTATAGTATGATGGACACAAAAACGCGGTTTCTTCTGGCTATGCTGCCAGCACCCTGGCAATTCCTTTACTATGTCTTGGTAAAGAGTTCCCCCGGCAGCCACATTCAAAACCTGCATTCCCCGACAGAGGGCCAAGATGGGTTTACCCATCTGCAGGGCCCTCCTGGTTAAATACAATTCAAATTCATCCCTTTCCGGCAACACCCGGCCCAACCCTTCCTGCGGCCCTTGGCCGAAAAAGCCGGGATCCACATCGCCCCCACCGGTTAAAAGCAGCCCATCGATCATTCCTAAATACTTATCCGCATGCCTTTTCGGGCCGATAGGCAGCACCACGGGTATGCCGCCTGCCTCGGAAACAGCCTCCAGATAAGCGCGATTCAAAAACAACCTGCGGCCCTCCAGGTCCCCGTCGCAAGTAACGCCGATGACGGGCGCCATTTTACCCCTCTCCTCACGACCGCTCTTGCCTACCTTTACCAGTAAAAAAGCAAAGAGCCTACCCGCTTTGCAGGTAGACCCTTCCCCTTCCGAGTAAATCTCAAATCTCGGCCAAACCCAGGCTGATCTCCAAGGCCCGGTTGACCTTTTCCATGATCTCTTCGTCTAGGAAGGCCACCTTTTGCCGTAAGCGGCTTTTATCTATAGTGCGGATCTGCTCGGTCAAAATCACCGAATCCCTCTCTAGGCCGCTCTTAGCGGCACTTATTTCCACATGGGTGGGCAGCTTGGCTTTATTAATCTGGGAAGTGATGGCCGCCACAATGGTTGTCGGGCTATATTGATTGCCGATGTCATTTTGAATAATGAGCACCGGCCGGGTACCTCCTTGCTCCGAACCCACTACCGGATTTAATTGTGCATAAAAAATATCTCCCCGTCGAACCAGCATGTTATTTACACTCCGCCAGTCGGCTATCGTAGTAGTTTTGAGCTTCCTCCTCTACCTCATAGTTTTCCATAGCTAGAGATAAATTAATTTGAGCCATTTCCTGGTAACCGCGCTTCATCTGTTCACGGATAGCGCGGCGTTTGCGTTCAGCTATATATAACTTCATGGCTTCGCGGATAAACTCGCTCCGGTTGCGCTTTTCCAGGGTGGCTAATCCATCAACTTCGGCCAGCAGGTTCTCCGGTAAGCTGATCATGATACGCTTAATGCTAGGCAAGGAAGGCACCTCCCGCAGGTATAGAGAACAAGCTATAATCAATTATAGCAGTAAGCTTCTGGCAAAGCAAGTTTACTAGGCGCCCAAATATATACGCCGCACCCGGTGTGACACACCGCACAAAACTTCATAACTAATAGTCCCCAACCACCCGGCCACTTCCTCAACCGGAAGACAGGCTTCCCCCTGCCGCCCGAAAAGCACCACTTCATCACCCACTTCTACATCCGGTATAGCCGTCACGTCTATCATGCAGTAATCCATACAAATCCGCCCCACCACAGGGGCCCGATGCCCCCGGACCAAGACCTCCGCCCGGTTGGAAAGGCGGCGGGAATAACCATCAGCATAGCCCACCGGCAAAGTAGCTACCTTAGCCGGCCCGGGAGTACAAAAAGTGCACCCGTAGCTGATGTAAGTGCCGGCCGGCACTTCTTTTATCAGAACGACCTGCGTCTTAAAAGCCATGGCCGGCAGCAAAAACAATTTTCCCCTGTCCACCTCCTCGGAGGGGTAATGGCCGTAAAGGCTGATACCGGCCCGTACCAAGTTGAAATGAGACTCGGGTAAATCTATGAGTGCCCCGCTGTTGGCTGCATGTTTCCAGGGTATCTGTATACCCTCCCGTTCCAACTCCGCGATTATTCGATTAAAGATATTTAGCTGCTGCCGGGTATAAGTTTTGTCTCGGGCGTCGGCGTTTGCGAAATGGGTAAAAACTCCTTCCAGCGCGATACCGGGCAACTGGGCTATAGCTCGAGCTGCGGCCACCGCCTCCTGCGGCAAAAATCCCAATCGTCCCATTCCCGTATCTACTTTCAAATGCAAACGGGCCGGCCGATCCAAAATCCGGGCAGCTCGAGACAAAGCCCGGGCCTGTTCCAGCGTAAATACCGTCTGAGAAAGGTCCGCCTCTATTACCGTCCGGGCTTCCTCCAGGGGAAAATACCCCAAAACGAGGATAGGCGCCTTTATACCATTCTGGCGCAACTCCAAAGCTTCTTCCACGCTGGCCACTCCCAGCCAAGAAGCGCCGTAATCCAGAGCCGTCCTGGCCACGGGCACCGCCCCATGCCCGTAAGCATTGGCTTTCACTATAGCCATAAGCTCTGCCTGTGGAGCCAGAAGCCTCTTCAACTGCTGCGTATTATGGGCTATAGCTTGGAGGTCAACCTCGGCCCACACCGGCCTGGACATTTTTTAGCTACCTCCTCTATTTTCTGCGCTGCTTCCGCAACATTCCCCATGTCGGGGCGCTGTCGCCGGTATCTTTTGCGACTTTTTCATACTTCCTTCGGAAGCAACTTTTCCGCGCTCCAATTTCCGCCAAACCCGGGGTAAAAAGTCCAACAGATCCCCGGCCACCAATCCCCGCTGACCCTTAACCGCCATAGCGCGGTCTCCGGCTGCGCCGTGAACATAGGCTCCTAGAGCGGCAGCCACGGCGGGCGCCAACCCCTGAGCTACCAAGCCCGCCACAATACCGGTCAGGACATCGCCGCTCCCGCCGGTGGCCATACCCGGATTCCCGGTAGGATTAACATATACTTCTCCGGTAGGACAAGCGATAACCGTCCGGGCACCCTTGAGCACTACCACCGCTTGCCATTCCCTAGCCGCCTCGCTGGCCGTGGTCAAGCGATTCTCTTGTACCCTGGCCGTGGTGGTGCCTCGCAACCGCGCCATTTCACCGGGATGAGGAGTTAATATCACTTCTGCTTTTTTATAAGGATCGTTCAGCCACTCCGGGTCCTCGGCCAAAGCGTTTAAGGCATCCGCATCGATCACCACCGGACAGCGCACCTGGGGAAGTAATTGTCGCACCAGAGCAGCAGTAGCCGGATCACGGGAAAGGCCCGGCCCGATAGCCATAACCTGGCATTTGCCCAGAAGCTCCAGAATAACCGGAAGGGCTTCCCGGCTCAAACTGCCTGCTGCCGTCTCCGGCAAACCGCGGGTCATAATCTCTCTGCTCTGGGACGCCAGAATGCTCTGCACGCTTTGCGGCACCGCCGCCGTTACCAGCCCCGCTCCCGCACGTATAGCCCCCATGGCCGCCAGAGCTGCCGCACCCGTCATGCCGCGGGAACCTCCCACCACCAGCACGTGGCCGAAAGTCCCTTTATGAGCCGTGGCTTCTCTCAGACCCAAATACGACCGGCACCATTCCGGGGTAAGCAGGCACACTTTAAGGCCGCGGCTCTCGATCAGCTGCCGGGGGATGCCAATATCGGCCACTTCCACCCTTCCGGCCACGCCGGCTCCGGGCTCTAAAGCCAGGCCCAGCTTGGGCAGAGCAAAGGTCACCGTCCAAGTCGCCCGAACACAAGGACCGTGAAATCTACCGGTGTCCGCTTCCAGCCCCGAGGGCAGATCCACGGCCACTACCGGCTTCCCCGCTTTATTAATCAATTCTATTACTTCCCCTGCTATACCCAGAGCCGCCCCCTTGAAACCGGTACCAAAAATAGCATCCACCACCAGATCCGCATAAAGAAGAGATATATCGGCCCTCTGGAGATGGATCTGTTCCACTAAAGGGAAGATTTTGCCGCCCATTTTCTGGTATATTTCCAGATTAGTCCTGGGATCCCCTCGCAGCTCCTCCGGGCGAGCCAATAAAAACACTTTCACCTCTGCGCCTTCATTATGAAGATGCCGGGCCACCACCAGGCCGTCTCCGCCGTTATTCCCTTTGCCGGCGAAGATTACCACCCGCTTTGCCCGTGCAGTTCCGCCGAAATAACGGCGAATGGACTCCACCACTCTGAGCCCGGCATTTTCCATCAACACTATACTGGGAATAAAATACTCCCGGCCGGCCAGACGATCAATCTCGCCCATCTCGGCCGAGGTCACCAAATACATGTCCCTCACCCCCCACTACCCCCACCGCTATGGCCAGGGCATATTCACGACTATGGGAGAGACTGAGATCGAGGTTCACCAGGCCCAATTCCCTGGCGCAATCCGCCGCTCGCCCGTACAGGACCACCCGGGGACGCCCGCGGCCGTCGGTAAGCACCTCCACATCCCTCCATCCTCCAGCAGCCCACCCGCAACCCAAAACCTTAAAAACCGCTTCCTTAGCCGCCCAACGCGCCGCCAGAGAAGCACCCGGTCGCCCTTTGTGGCCGCAGTAAGCCTTTTCCCGGGAAGTAAACACCCGGTGCAAAAAGCGCGGATGTCTCTCCAGGGCCTTCTCTATGCGTTCAATCTCAATTATATCTATGCCTATTCTAACCACTCACATTTCCCCCTGGGCGGAACATATCTGCCATCGATTCCCATTATATCTCCGTCTAAGGGCTTCCTATGCGTTGCCCTATAATCTTTTCGGCAAAAAAAATCGAATACCTGCCACTCACCATTGACTAAAGGAAAAATGCCTTTAAACCCCCTCTAGTCTACCTTTCACCGCCAAAGACTTTTCTTCCCTCGAGCAACTTGCTATTATAACCATCAAACAACTTCCGGCAAAAGTAACGAGGGCAGAGTTTTTACTGTCTTACCTCACTATTGTCAAAATTAACAATAGGCAGCAATAGGCTTATATATCTAAAACACTATCTTCATGCACCCTCACCAAAGCACGAAAGGAGAGTATCTATATGACCCAAGACAACAGAATATGGGACGCGTTCTGGCAGGAAGACCGTATCTTTTATCCGCCGGAAGAATTTACCCGGCAGGCCAATGCCTTAAATACCGATTTATTTAAAATTAATGACCCGGAAGAATTCTGGGCTCAAGCAGCTACCACCCTCCACTGGTTTAAACCTTGGGACAAAGTGCTGGAATGGGATTACCCCCGAGCCTGGTGGTTTAGCGGAGGCCTCCTGAACGTCTCCTACAATTGTCTTGACCGCCACCAAAATTCGTGGCGGCGCAATAAGGCCGCCCTAATATGGGAAGGCGAGCCCGGGGATTACTGTGCCCTAACCTACCGGGACCTGTACCGGGAAGTCAATAAGCTGGCAGGTGTCTTACGCTCCTTAGGAATAAAAAAAGGCGACCGCGTTACCATATATCTTCCCATGATCCCCGAATTGCCCATATCCATGCTGGCTTGTGCCCGCCTCGGCGCCGTGCATAATGTAGTCTTCGGCGGTTTCAGCGCCCATGCTTTGCAAGAGCGCATAAACGATATCGGTTCTCGCCTCCTTATAACCGCAGACGGCGGTTTCCGCCGCGGGCAAATAATCCCTCTAAAAGAAAACGCCGACCTGGCTCTACAGGCCACACCCAGTATCGAAAAAGTGCTGGTGGCTAAGCGGACCGGCCACGAAGTAAATATGCAACCGGGTCGCGACCTGTGGTGGCATGAACTTATGGCTACGGCTCCGCTTTATGTAGAACCCGAACCCATGGAGGCCGAAGATCCGCTTTTCATCCTGCACACCAGCGGCACTACCGGCAAACCTAAAGGGGTAGTCCATTCTACAGGTGGCTACTTGGTAGGAGTAACCACTACCGCCCGTTACATCCTGGATTTGAAAGACGAAGATGTCTATTGGTGTACTGCCGATATCGGCTGGATTACCGGCCACAGTTATGTAGTATATGGACCTCTGGCCAATGGAGCCACCGTACTTATTTACGAAGGAGCCCCCGATTACCCCAGGCCGGACCGTTACTGGCAAATTATCGAAAAATTCGGGGTCAATATATTTTACACTGCTCCCACGGCCATCCGCTCCTTTATGCGCTGGGGTGCAAGCTATCCGGCGCGCCACGATCTCTCTTCCCTGCGGCTCTTGGGCACTGTAGGAGAACCCATTAATCCCGAAGCCTGGATGTGGTACTATACCCACATAGGCCGGCGCCGTTGTCCTATCGTGGACACCTGGTGGCAAACCGAAACAGGTATGATCCTTATCAGCCCCCTGCCCGGCCTGACGCCTTTAAAGCCGGGCTCGGCTACCCGGCCTTTCCCGGGTATTGAGGCCGAGGTGGTAGATGAAAAAGGTAATCCGGTGCCACCGGGAAAGGGCGGCTACTTAGTGATCAAGAAGCCTTGGCCGGCCATGATGCGCACTATCTACGGCGACCCGGAACGCTACGTTCGGCAATACTGGTCGCGCATCCCCGGTTGCTATTTCACCGGCGACGGGGCGCGCAAAGATGCGGAGGGCTACTTCTGGATCCTGGGCCGGGTAGACGATGTGATCAATGTATCCGGTCATCGCCTGGGCACCATGGAGGTGGAGAGCGCCCTGGTGGACCATCAAGCGGTAGCCGAAGCGGCGGTCATCAGCCGCTCTCACCCTATCAAAGGGCAGACTATAGTGGCCTTTGTGACCCTCAAAGAAGGGATCTCCCCCTCTCCGGAACTGGCCCGAGAGCTGAAAGAACACGTAGTCAAGCTCATCGGCGCCATAGCTCGGCCGGAAGAGATCTTCTTCACTGCGGAATTGCCCAAGACGCGCAGCGGTAAAATCATGCGCCGTCTTCTGAAGGATATAGCCGAAGGGCGGGCTGTCGGTGATGTCTCCACCCTGGCCGATCCAGGCACCCTGGAACATTTACGCCGAGCCTACGCTGAAGAAGCTTGACCTCTCCAGATCTTGAACTCTCCGGTAGAGTACTACCCCTGCCACCAGAGCAGGGGTTTTTTGTTTATTGACAGAAAAAGAAGGGCAGTGTAGCATAAAATTACAAGGAGATAGATAACGTTTCGCAATTTTTTATCTATAATTCGGACATATATATGCTTCGGATATATGCTTCGGAAAGCATGAAGTAGAAGTACACGGAGTGAGCTATATGCCTCCTATAGTATTCATCATCGGCGCCTTAGCCCTTACCATAACCGAAACCCTAGCGGTGGCCTTCTTGCTCCAGGCCCCCTTAATACCTGCCGCTATTCTTTTGACCTTCATAAACGCCACAGCCGTAACTATACTTTTGCGCTACCTTATCCCTCCCTGTCAAGGAACTATAGAAGAAGAGGAGGCCCAAGTGCCGGAAACCCCGGTAGATCCTACGCTCCAGATAGCCCACCAAACATTGCCCTATCTACGCCGCGGTTTAAACGAGGCTACAGCCGCCAAAACGGCCGAAATAATCCAAAACATCGCCGAAGTCGCCGCAGTAGCCATAACCGACCGGGAACGGGTACTCGCCTTTCTGGGAGCGGGCTGTGAAAAGCACCCGCCGGGAGAAAGGATATTGACCGAAGCTACCAAGGAAGTCCTGGCTACCGGGCGATATAAAGTAGTGCATACTACTCGGGGACTTAACTGCCCCCGCTACCACTACTGCGAATGCCCTTTGGGCGCGGCAGTTATCGTGCCTTTAAAATGCCGGGGCGAAATCGTAGGAGCCCTAAAGCTCTATCAAACCCAGGAGGGCACGTTGCCCCCTAACATCGTCCGTTTAGCCATCGGTCTGGCAGAACTCTTAAGCCTCCAGATAGAGCTGGCCGAACTGGATCGCCAGCGGGAGCTTCTGGTGGAAGCGCGGTTGGAAGCCTTAAACGCCCAAATTAATCCTCATTTCTTCTTCAATACCCTTAACACTATTATCAACTTCATCCGTACCAATCCCGAACGCGCCCGACGGCTCCTGTTGCGCTTGGCCGGCCTCTTCCGTCAGACTCTAAACCGGCGCAGCAGCATTTCCACCTTAAGGGAAGAGCTGGCCTATGTACGCGATTATCTCACTCTGGAAAAAGCACGTTTCGGTAAAAAATTCCGTTATGTCCAGGATGTACCGGTAGAGTTGCTCGACTACCACCTTCCGGTCCTCAGCCTGCAACCGCTGGTGGAGAACGCCGTTAACCATGGGCTCATGCCTAAAGAAGGTCCAGGCGTGGTGCGCATCAGCGCCCGCTTACGGGAGGGAGAACTACACATTGTGGTCAGCGACGACGGAGTAGGCATACCCCCCGAAAAATTACCCCATGTTTTAAAGCCGGGTTGCGGCTCAGGTAGCGGAGTGGGCTTAAGCAATGTTAACCTGCGCTTTCAGAGCCTCTACGGCCCCGAATACGGGCTGAAGCTCAAAAGCGAACCCGATAAAGGTACGGAGGTGCACCTGCGGGTACCCATAATACAACTTCCTAAAGTAGTGCCCGGCAAACCAGATACGGCTACTGTCCGGAACCGGGCGGCAAGCGCCAACTGAGGAGGTGAGCCACGGTGAAAATAAGAGCCTTAATAGTAGACGACGAATATCCTGCCCGGCAGGAGCTAAGATACATGCTGCAAGATTTTAAAGACGTGGAAATTGTGGGGGAGGCCACCAATGCCAAGGAGGCCTTGAGCCTGATCAGCGCCCTGGACTATACGGTTATCTTCCTGGACATTAATATGCCCGGAATGAACGGCTTGGAGCTTTCCCGGGCCATTCAGGAGCGCCCCGACCCGCCTCTGGTAATTTTTGTAACCGCCTATGAAGAATATGCCCTACAAGCCTTTGAAGTCAACGCTGTAGATTATATTCTCAAACCCTTTGAACCCCGCCGCCTGCGCCAGGCCTTGGAAAAAGTGCGTAAACTTCTCGAACAGGGACAGAGCCCTCGTCAGTTAAAGTCCGAGGAAGCGGTGCGCCCCGAAACCGGAGAGGCGCGCTTAAACCGCATCCCCGTAGAGAGGGACGGTAAAACCCTCCTTCTAGACCAGAACGATCTCTATTTTGCTTATACGCAAGACGACGGCGTTTATTTAAAGACCTTTGCCGAACACTACTCTACCCGCTTTACTCTGAAAGAGCTTTTGACCCGGCTGGACCCTAAAATCTTTTTCCGCACGCACCGCTGCTATATAGTCAACCTCACTAAAGTCAAGGAGATAGTACCGTTTTTCAACGGCACTTATACCTTAATCCTTTCCGATAAGCAACAAAGCGAAGTGCCTGTCAGCCGCAACCAGGCCGGCCAGCTCAAAGCCCGTCTCGGCCTCTGAAGCGCCAAAGAGCCGTGCAGTAGAGCAAGGCAGGTATTCCTACTAATACCACTAAGCCCAAAGGCTGGAGAAAGAAAAAGAAACTCCTGACTTCCAGCCAATTTTGGGGGCGCTGGGCTAAATAATAAACCAGAGGTAGTAAACCAAAAGACAACCCCCTATAATTCTTCAAGTGTAGCAAGCGCCCCAGCAAGTAAGAAGCAGCCCAAAGCACGGCCGAAGCAGTAGGAAAGACCAGAATTACCCACAAAGAAACAAAGACCAGGCTTATGCGCTCTATAAAGGTGCCCGCGAACTCTGCCAGTTGGGTCACAGCCAACCCCGGAACCACGGTATATCTGAGCTGCTCTACCCCCAAAACACCTTGGCAGGTGGTTAAAACAGTGACTACTACCACCATAACCACTAAGTAGCCATAGCTGGCCGCCCGCCAGGCTTCCTGGGGTTTCTGCAAAAAAGGCCCCAAGACTAAAAACAAGCTCATCTCCTCCGCATTGCTGATGCGCCACAAGGCCAGCTTTATTACCGGCCAGGGGCCATGAGGTAATAAAGGTAAAAAATTATCCAAGCGTATCCGGGGTACCACTAACAGGAACAGGATAAGGTTGAGGGGTAAAGTGACGAGAACAATAATAATGCAGGCCCGGGCCAAAGGCTCCAAGCCTTGGCTGGCCAGGTAGGCCGCTGCCAGCAAAAAGGTCCACTGCACCACTTCCGCAGGCGTACGTGGCAGCAGCGAGCTTTTTATCACCTCCGAAGTTATCCGCCCCACCCGGGCTGCTAAGCTAACCCAATAAACTAACACAGCTAAAACCAAGGGCCAGCTTACCCACCTGCCCACAATTAAGTGGCTGTAACTCACCAGGTCCCGGTCGGGAAATCTCATGCCCAAACGAGTAATAAGATAAATAGCGCCCAAACTGGTAAGTGTTTCTAAGGGCGAAACCAACCACGCATCCACCCCTACCCGGTCTACTATATCCTTGGCCCCCATCAGGGTCCCGACTTCAATCATGGCGGCTATAACCAAAAAGAAGGCTTCGGCCGTACCTATCTTCTCTTTAATGATCATTTCAGTCCACCATACCCGTTTGTTTTATAGTCACTTTGACCTCAACGGATACGGGTGCCTGACTGAATAGGGAACGCCACTCCCCTTTAATCTCTTCCCACCACCTGGGATAGCTCTCCTCCACCTTCTTACCAAACCCCAAAACATCCGCCCGGTATTGCCGCTGTAGCTTCTCCATCACCTGTTCCAGCTGCTCTCTTATATACTCCCTCGCCTTCTCTTCGAGATACCTTAGGAGAGGGGCCGTTAAGGCTTCGGGACTCCCCATCCTTTCGATCACATCCGCCGTTATGTTCAACTTAACCATAAATCCCGGTTTATCACCTATTTTCTGCATCTCCACCTTATTTTTCACCCTATAGAGCTCCAGACTGAAAACCCGTTGCAACTCAGGCACCGGTAAAGCAATGATCTCTCCTCCCCTCGTCTCCCCTGCCATCCAGAGAGCCGCCTGGGTTTCCTCCGGACTGAGCCAACCGACCAGCTTGCCCTCCCTAATCACGCCCGTGCCGCTCACCTGCAATTCCAGCGGCCCCTGCCCAGGTACTGCTGACACTCGCGACAATAGAATATCCCTATCCCCATGCAGAGCCGCCCATACTTCGGAAAGGTTGTGCTTTACAAACCGAGAAGTCCTTATCTGCCGTTCGGACTGTTCCTGCAGGAACATGCTCACACTGCGGGCAAATCTAGGCTGGGCCGAAAAGATTTTTTCCGCTCGGTCCGCGGCCAAAAGCACGGTAATGGCCAGGTAGCTTTCGCGATTGCGTGCCCAAAAATCTAATACTTCCGCCAGATTCCTCTGCCGGGCCAATGCTTGACCGATAAGCAATACCTTCTGGTGCCCAAAGAATAACTGGCGCTCCGACCGGGTTGCCGCCTTGCGCATGGCTTCGGCAAAGGTAGCTCCGGCAACCGTCAAGCGCCAGGTAGGCAGCGTATCGCTCTGTTCCCCACCTCCCCCGCCGCCTCCCGGCCGCATAGCCATACGGCGCAGTATAGGCATTTCCAGGGTTAGCTCCCAAGGCCCTTCGCTTCCCCCTCCGGGATTCGACGGCGCCAAGTCCACCAAAGCCCCCAAAACCAGGGCACGCCGCTCTATGTCTATATTATCCCAGCATCCCGTCAACATTAAGGCCGTCAATACCCAGACCAGCCACCTCACCGGTTACGCCCCTTATTATCCATTCTCTTCTGTTCTACAGGGTGCAAGTAGGCGGGACGGGAGAGGTGCCTAAAAAGGGGACTACGATAAATGCTGTCTTTGAGATCCTGGGCCGTCCAGGGCGCCCAAGGCTTAAGGTAAGGTACTCCGAAGCTCTGCAGGGAAAGAAGGTGGGTTAGGATTAGAACCAGACCCAAAATAACGCCATAGAGCCCTAAAACCGCAGCCATTATCATAAGAAAAAAACGCAGGATTCGCAGGGCGATTGCCGCATCATAACTGGGGATCACGAAACCTGCTATGGCGGTCAGCGAAACTACAATGACCATAGCCGAACTCACAATACCCGCTTGCACGGCTGCCTGCCCCAGAATAATGGCTCCCACCACCCCCAAGGTCTGGCCTAAAGGAGTAGGCAACCGTATACCGGCTTCCCGCAGCAGTTCCAAAGTGGTTTCCATAATGAACGCTTCAACAATAGTAGGGAAAGGGATGCCCTCCCGGTCAGCGCCGATGGAAATAGCCAGGGAGGTGGGTATCATTTCTGGGGTAAAGGACACCATAGCGATGTACATGGACGGCAGGATAAGAGCTATAGTAGATCCCAGAAAGCGCAAAGACCGGATTAAGAAAGTGATGAACCACCGGTGATAGAAATCCTCAGGGCTATGCATCAACGAATTGAAAGTGGCCGGGACGATCAAGGCGAAAGGAGTATTATCCGTCATAATCACTACTCGACCCTCTAATAAAGCTGCCGCCGCCTCATCCGGCCTTTCGGTACTCTGTATCTGAGAGAAAGGGGAATACCAGCGATCTTCTATAAGCTGTTCTATGAAGCCGCTTTCCAGTATGCCGTCGATGTCAATCCCTTGCAGCCGCCGATCTACTTCTTTTACCAGCTCGGGATCGGCCACACCTCCCAAATACATCACTCCTACTGTAGTACGGCTGCGCCGGCCCAAGAAATAGGTCTTGAGTTTAAGCTGAGGATCGCGGATCCGCCTTCGCAGCAGCGAAGTATTGGTACGAAAACATTCAGAAAATCCTTCGCGCGGGCCCCGGATAAGAATTTCCGCCTGAGGTTCCTCTACTCCCCGGTGCTCCCATCCGCACACCTCCAGGGCCAGAGCTTCCTGCACCCCATCTAGGAGTAGCAGCGCAAAGCCGCCGGTAACACAAAAAACCGCCTCCCGGAAATCCTCTATCTCCCGCACGTTGGCTACCGTCACCCAAGAGTCCCGTATTTTATAGAAAAGCTCGCGAGGAGGTACCAATCCCGCGGCGCTCAGAGGAGCTTCCAGCAAGAGTGATTTTACTATTTGGGTATCCAAGATCTCGTTGTCTACCAAACCGTCTATATAAATAATAGCCGCCGCTCGGCCTTCCCCACCGCCGAGTCTCAGGCGACGGTAAACCACATCCTGACAGTCCATAAAAATATCCTGAAGAGTTTTTAAATTGACTTCCAAACTATACTCCAGCGGAGCGGTTGGGGCCTCTCCTTCATCTACTAACGGAGAAGCCAACCTTCTCCTACTCGAAGCGCGCTTTGACCTGGGCCTGCCGCCCAAATACTGCCAGAATTTTGGAGACAAGTGAAAAACACCCCTCCATCCTTCCTAATCTCCCGATTTTCTTGCCTACTTTATCTTGCGTAGGGCGACTGGCAAATATGCACCACTTCTCTCGGGTGCCGGCTTCCCCCGGGGTAGCTTTAACAGGCGTTCTACTTCGCAAATAGTACTTAGCTATTTTCATCCTTTGAGGGTAGCTTACTGGCGGGCATGAACGTCTAATCTTTTACCGGATAATCTGCCCTTCTATTAAACTACATTAAACTCTGTCGGCCGGACCACCCTCACTCTCTCTCCACTTCCACTCCGCTTTCTGAACATATGAGTCATAAAGTACAGCTAAAACTCCTTCCCCCAGGTTACAGGTTTTGCTACCGTCATGTACCCCCTGAAAAACAGTATTGATATCTTCCTTCTTCCGTTGAAGGAGTGCTATAATTCTTTTAGAAAAGGAAGTGGTCCGGTGTCCGAACAGGAGCAGCAACTCAAACCCTCCCACCACCCCATGATAAGGGTTACAAACAACTGCTGGCGAACAAAAAAATATTCCTGGAACTCCTGAAGACCTTCGTCCGAGAAGACTGGGTGAAAACGATAGACGAAAATAGCCTTATCTTGGTAAATAAATCCTATATCCTCCAGGACTTTAAAGAAAAAGAAGCCGACATCGTATATCTGCTTAAAACCCAAGACCAGAGCATTATCTTTTACATCCTCTTGGAGCTTCAATCCACAGTGGACTACCTTATGCCATTCAGGCTGCTGCTGTATATGGTGGAAGTCTGGCGGGATGTATATAACAACACTCCCCAAACTGAGCGGGAGCGTAAAGATTTCCTTCTACCGCCTATCATCCCTGCAGTTTTGTATAATGGCGCTAACCACTGGACGGCAGCCCGGACCTTTAAGGAAATACAGTCCGGTTACGAGGAATTCGCTAAATACCTTCTTGACTTCCGCTATCTTCTCTTTGATGTAAACCGCTACACCGAGGAAGAGCTCCTTAAAGCGGCCAATTTAATAGCCAGTGTATTTCTGCTAGACCAAAAGATTGGCTCGGCGGAGCTGGTGAAGCGCCTCCACAAGCTGGCTGCGGTAATAAGAAATCTTACTCCTGATGAGTTTCGCTATTTGACTACGTGGCTGAAGAACGTTATAAAACCCAAACTCCGCGCTGAGATGCACGCTAGAGTCGAGGACATCTTAGCTGCGAGTAATCCCTGGGAGGTGGAAAAGATGATCAGCAACCTGGAATTAGTTCTTGAAGAAATGCAGCAGGAGGCCTGGTTAAAGGGCTTAGAGAAAGGCAAGCTAGAAGTAGCGCGAAACTTACTTCTTCTTCAGGTTGACGTTGATACTATTAGCAAAGCCACGGGGCTTAATTTAGAAGAGATAGAGAGTCTTAGGAAGCAGTTAGAGCACTGAGGGCATTTTCTTTGCTTTTGCAAACATTTTCTATTAAGACCCTCATGCTGCTAGGGCAGCACCATCAGAGAATGAAAATAGTAAAGATTATTTTCAGCGTGGCTTTCCCGAACTGAAGCCTCATGAGCCAGGCAGTCCTGGAGCGTCTACTTTGCAGTCATTTTTGGTTGGGATGAAAACTTTTTGCCGGTTTGGCCATGGTTCGTGCGGCGCAGTCACAACTACACCTTATAGTAGTATAAAACACCAGAAAGCAGAGTATAAGTTTTAGCTTTGTAATTTGCTTTTTATAAAGGTGAGAGAGTTATCTTGTACTTGCCATGCCCACCTTCTATAATAGCCAAGCTCCATGCCGGACACACACGCACACACAAAAGAGGGGGCGCTCTTTCGGCCCCCTCCTTGCTTTGGATGACCCTGGAACTTAAAGTATTGAATTTCCTTTTTTCATACGTTAGAATAAAAGTACATATAAATTATGATTATGTAGGAGGTTTCACTTAATGTCTGAAGATATCATTATAGAAACACTAAAGCTCGGAGCCAGGTGCCAAATGGTTTTGCCTTATAAAATCAGGAAAAGCCTCGGCCTGTCCGAAGGGGACGAAATTTTAGTTCAAAAAACGGGAAACACAATAGTAATAATCCCTAAGCCGAAGAATTACGCCGACCGCCTCTTAGGCCTCCACCGCGATATATGGGACGGAGTAGACCCCGACAACTATGTTAAGAAGGAGCGAGATTCATGGGAGAGTTAGCAAAAATTATTCGCACTCATAAAAAAATTGCACTGGATACCAACTGTTTTATTTACTACTTGGAGGCGGCTCCTGCGGCAACAATACTTAGGGAAGACCTTTTTAGCCCTTTAGAACAAGGGAAATTTCAAGCGGTTACTTCCACCTTAACACTGGCAGAGATACTGGTAAAGCCTAAATCCCTTGGGCGGGAAGACATCTGCATGGAATACGTAATGCTACTTTCATCCTATCCCAATCTGGCAATCGTCCCTTTTACCTCGCCGATAGCCGTCCGCTGTGCAGAAATCCGGGCCGAATACCGTGTACGTACACCCGATGCCATACAGTTAGCCACAGCAATCGAAAGTCAAGCTACCATATTCCTCACTAACGATCTGAATTTACCCAAACAAATAGGCCAACTTACCATACTGTTTCTCAAAGATTATTTACAGCTTTGAAATCTCTTTGTTCGGGGAGGGATTAATGAGCAGAGCGTAGCCGGGCTTAAGGTTATAGTGCTTAAAGTTATAGTATTGTAACTCCCGTATTTTACCGGAAAAGGTAGGCTGCCAGGGCAAAGGCCATCAAAGCCGCCTCCGGTCCCAACAACATGCGAAAAACCTTGCGCATATCCGCTTTAAAAAAGTCTACGGTCAGCACCAAACAGAGATGCAAGGGGCTCAACATGGTGCCTGTAAAGCCCGCAATAAAGACGAAGACCACCAGGGGCAAAGTCAATCGGTCGCCCAGGCTGGCGGCAATGAGGGGAAAGGTGATCCCCACAAAAGCGGCCATCAGCCCCATAAGCATGCCCACCAAAAAGCTTAGAAAACCGAAAAGCGCGAACTCGGGTACCGGCAGCTTGGCCAGTAAAGGCGGCAGGCTTTCCACCGCCCGCGTATCCTCCAACACCTGCTTAAAGATCATAATACCCCATACCAGCAACAGGGTTTTCACGGAGATGGCTTGCCTGCACAATTGCCCTACTTTAGATAGGGTGTAACGGTGGCGTACTAGAAGAGCGACCAGCACCGCTCCTACGGCTAAGCCTACCTCCACTTTAGCCACCAACACCAGCCCTAGCACCAGCAAAATCGGCCATGTGCCGGCGAAAACTTCTTTGGCCCTGGTCCAACGTCCCCCTGCATCTCGGGCCTCTTCCGTCAGGGGAGGTATTCTTCGCAGAGCAGGTAGGCCTAGCAGAATGACCAGTAGCCCGTAGGGGGCCAGAGCGGCAATCAGGTGGGGTAAAGGCAGGCCGCTCAAGCGAGAGGCCAGCAATACTCCCGGATAAAGGGGCAAAAAATATTCCCAGATGTGGCGGTAGTAGTAGTTGACGAAACTCTTTTCTTCCGCCGCAATAGCGCCGCCGTCGGCCGCTTTGCTTACCAGAGGCGCTGAGAAAATGGCTCCTCCGGCAGAGGGCATAAGGCCAATAAAGGCGGGAATAATGGCCATTACCACCCGCCGGTCTCGGAAAAGGCCTTGGAGGCCTTCCAGCATCTTTTTAAGATAGCCTTCATGGCCCAGAAAATGTTCCAAAATCATGATGGACGTTAAAATGGCTACCAGTTCAACCGTTGTGGGATTCCTGGTAGCCCGCCAGACCATGCCCAGCAAAGCTCCCGGGCTTGTGCGGTAAAGGGCGGCCAGAAGTACGGAACCGCCCACCATTACCGGCCCCAAAGGAGCCCGGCGCATCAAAAGCGCCATAACCAGTATAAATACCAGCAACAACTTCCAACCTTCCACGGGCGTTCCCTTCTTCACTGTGGTGCTAGCTTCAGGCCCGAGGGGAAAACGAAAATTTCTTCCCCCTAGGGGTCCATAACGGACCGCAGCAACGACTCTCAGCTTTTAATAATACCATAAAAATCATAGAACCGATAGGTGGAGGTTGGCTACATGAATGAATCGAAAGCTGGAAGCGTGGGTGCCCGTAGCCGAAGGAACGCAGGTTTACCCGGGGTTACTATAACCAGAGGTGAAAAAACAAGCGTGAGAAACTGCCAGTCGATACCCTGCGCTCAACCTGTGACAAGAGAGCTACAGAGGAAGGCGCCGTCTCATCCCTCTCTAACGCCTGACCCCGTAAAATATTAGGCCCACACCCACAATGATAATTAGCATTTTGCTTAAAGGAAGCCTGCCGGCCAGGCCCCAGAGGCCTAAAGCCATCACCGTCCACATAATCGTCGGACCTACTAAGGCCAGGACGGCATTTACCTTCAGTGCGGCTTCCACCCGGTTTAGTTTCAGCATCAGTAGGGCGGCGCTTAATTCGATTAGGCCGGACAGGAGGCGCAAGGAGGCCATGGCCAGCACGTGTTTGTCCAATAAAAAAGCCCGCATAGTTTTTATTCCCCCTGGGGGAATCTATGAGCAAATAAAAACAAAAATACCCGCGCTAAAGTATACACGCGGGCTCACTTTTGACACCAGTGTTTTTCAAGGTGGCGTCCATGCTGCCGCGCGGCACCACCAGCAGGATGAAAATGGCTAAAGATTATTTTCGGGGGAGACCCTCATACCGCCGGCGCGGCACCAGCAGCAACGAGGAAAATAGCTGGGACTATTTTCGGGTAGCGCTTCTCTAAGGCAGGCAGATATTCTGCCCGATTTGTAAATTATAAGGGTCTACGTGCGGGTTCAGTTCCATCAACCGCTCTACCGTGGTCCCCACTGCCCGGGCAATGGTAAATAGGGTATCGCCGGGACTTACCTGCCAGAAGACGCCTGAAGGGCACGGCCTTTCCGCAGGTAAACATATCAATTGTTCGGGTTGAAGATTATAAGGATCCACCCCCGGATTCAAGCGCAATAACTCTTCCACTGTGGTGGCCATGCGCAAAGCAATTAAATAAAGGGTATCTCCCGGTTTGACCCGCCAGTAACGCCCCGAGGGACAGGGGGCTTGCAGATTCTTCACCATTTATCCCCTCCCGCGGATGGTCTGGTGCTTCCGAAGCAAAACAGGAGCGAGACACCCCTTTTTGCACCGCGGCCAGTACCTCTTTTATAGTCTATTATAGTCTATGAGCGAGAGGCCCTTCTTGCGCTTCGCTGGCAAGCCCAAGTCCGGTACGTCCGGCTCACACTCTCCTGTAAACCTGCTGCATACCTCCTAGTGATACAGCTAAGTTAAGTAGTTCCAGCCGAAGGGAGGGTTAATCTCTTGATAAGCATGGTCCCATAGCTTCCTCGCGGTAGCCGGAAGGAAAGGCTCATTTTCTGCTTCCCGGGATAAAGTTCATCCGGTTCCGCCGCACTTAAATGTAAATCCTGTGGAAAGACCACGGCCTCCCGCGGAGTAGAGCGGAAAAAGGCCTGGCGCAGTTTGCGCAGATTAAAATCGCTGCGCTTGATGCCCCTCTCCTCCAGGATAGCGGCAAAGAGGCGCTCGCTGCGCGTCTCGGCAAAGGACATACGGCCGGCGGCCAGAGGCAGTACAAGACTCTTAAGATAGCTCAGTTCCTTTCTCTCCAGACGCCGGTAAAAAAGATAAGGTCCGGCCACTCCAGGAACCGCCACTAAATCAAGTTGAAGATCTAAAAGGATCTTCCTCAAGAGTTCGTTCCAGAGAAAACTCTGATAGGCCGCAAAGAACAGCGAGAGCTCTTCCCCGGGGATTAGCTGTAAGGCTTCAACGTAGGCCTTGGGTTTTTGCGCCAGCAAGGCGAATATACTTTTCTCTCTACCGGTCTTGGCGGCGGTCAAGCACGCCTCCCAGTCTCCCCAGTGTTGCCGAAAAAAGCGTTTCCTTTCCTTGGCCTCCTTTTTTTCTTCCGGGTAGATGGCGGTAAGGTAGATTTCCAGGCTGCCTTTATAGTGCCCTTTGAGCAACCTCTCAGCCAGGAAGCCCCTTTCGCGATCCATACTGCCGAAGCGCTGGTCATCAAAGTAATTGGGAAAGCCGAACCCTCTAACCTCCTCGGCCCGGTGCCGGATGTGGGATACCTCTTCATTTTGCAGGGCGCGGAGGGTGATGGTAAAAGCATTCCCTTCCAGGAGATCCGGCCCCATGGGCCTGTCCAGGTAACCGATACTCCGCAAGGAAAAATTGGGGCCCTCCACGCTCAGATCCGCGGTATGCCTGACCGTAATGTACTGGAAGGTATGGGCATGTCTGTCCTTTTTACCGCCGTAGGCGAAAAGGCGATAAGGAAGACCATGCTCCCGGGCGAGGCGCATCAACAGGTCGACGGTATTCCATCCCTTCTTCTCCAACAGGTATAACCGGTAAGGCCCCTTTTCCCGTAGAGGCAGGCGGGCCAGCTCCCTCACCACGAAATCTTCAGGGGTTACCTTTATTTTCACCGTGGATTACATCCTTTCCCGCTATTACTTCACCTCTAGTATGGCATAATCCACGGCTTCCATAAAAGGATAAGTTATTACTATCACCTTCCCTCCCGCAGGTGTAATAAAAAAAGCATGGCCGGCATTGCGCGGGAGCAATCCCATGACACCGGCATAGGAATAGGGGAGAACGGCTTCCGCGCCATAGGTAGCTATTATTTCCTGCCAGCGACCGGCGATGATCTCCAGGGCTTCCGTCCAGGAAATGGGGGTAAAAAGCCCGCTACCCTTAGGCCCGCTGCGTTTTAAGGAAATATGGTCACTTCTTCGGCACCTACGTTTTTTATCTTAGTCCTCGAGGTCCAAGAAGGGATTTACAACCTTTAGGCCGCCATAGCACTGACCGGAGTTCAGGTCTTCGGACCAAATTACCTTGTTACCCAGTGCCTCAGCACTCCGAATGATCATGGCGTCCCAAAATGATATACCGTACCGCCGGTGGATCCTGATGGCCTCCAGCACATCATCGACCTCCGGTGTATGCACCCGCCAGTTGGATAGGTACTCAATGATCTGAGATGCAGTTTCCGGCGCAAGCGGCTTCCTGACCTTTTGGGTTACGGTTACATAGAACTCTTGCAATACCTGCACGCTGAGGCAGCCGCTCCCCGCGCTCCAGAGTTCTGTGAGCAAAGCCTTAGCCCGGGTGTGCTTCTCCCCTGCCGAGGTATCGTGGGCATATACCAGCACGTTGGTATCCACAAACTGCCAATGGCCATTTTTATCGCTCATGGAGCTCGCCTCTGGTCCACGCCACGTTTCCCCTCGTTCCCAGGTCAAACTCATCCAGCATGGCCAGATGATAGTCCCTCGCTTTGCAATACCTATCTTCTCTTCGCGTAATCTCCTCAAGCACCTGGGCGAGAAGGCCGGAAAGCGAGGTTCCCCGTTCAATGGCAATATGTCTAGCTCGGCGCAGTACTTCCTTAGGTAGCGAAAGAGTAACGTTCTGGTATTCCATACTATCCACCTCCACATAACAAAGTGTATCACTTAATTACGTGATAGATCAAGTTATCCGATTGCGTTTGAACCGGGAAGGGTATTTTGCATGCCGGTTGTAGAAAAAAATGGGGCGAAGGTTTATTCTCTCTTCGCCCGTCTTGACTAAGTTTATATAATTCTAGCCGCTAAAAGCTGCAAAACGCCGCCGCGCCGGAAAAACTCTTCCCCCTTATTCCACGGTCACACTTTTGGCCAGGTTGCGGGGTTTATCCACCGGACAGCCTCGAGCTACCGCTACATAATAGGCGAGTAGTTGCAAAGGTACCACTGATACCAAGGGTGTTAGGATTTGGTGGGTGCGCGGCAGGTAAAGAACGCAGTCGGCTTCCGCCGCCACGGCTTCATAGCCTTCCATCGCCAAAGCCAGCACCCAAGCGCCCCTGGCCTTAACTTCCTTAATGTTGCTCAGCATTTTTTCGGCTAGATCTTCCTGGGTAGCCACAGCTATAACCGGTGTCCCGTCCTCGATAAGGGCTAAGGGGCCATGCTTGAGTTCTCCTGCCGGGCAGGCTTCTGCATGCAGGTAAGAAATCTCCTTTAGTTTGAGGGCTCCCTCCAGAGCTACGGCATAATCCAGTCCCCGGCCGATGAAAAAGGCGTGTTCGTGGGGCGCTATCTGGACCGCCAATTCCTTAATGCCTTCTTCGAGCTTAAGCACCTGCTCCACTTTATAAGGAGCCGCGGCCAGCTCCCGGGCCAGTTCTGGAGCCCAAGGAGCTCCTCCACGGACCTGGCCTAGGTAAAGGGCCAGAAGATACAGGGCCGCCAGTTGGGTAAGGTAAGCCTTGGTAGAGGCCACGGCGATTTCCGGGCCCGCCCAAGTATAGAGCACATCATCGGCTTCCCGCGCTACCGAGCTGCCTACCACATTGGTGATGGCCAGCACTCGAGCTTTAAGCTTTTTGGCCTCCCGTAAACCGGCCAGGGTATCCGCCGTCTCCCCCGACTGGCTGATAACCAATCCCAGGGTACTCTCATCTAAAAGGGGCTCCCGATACCGGAACTCAGACGCCACGTCGAACTCTACAGGCAGGCGCAGTAACTTTTCCCAAACATATTTGCCGGCCATCCCGGCATAAGAAGCCGTGCCGCAGGCGATCAGAGCTACTTTCTTTAGCTTTCCTGCCTCTTCCGGCGTCAGGCTTACTCCCTCCAATTTAACCCGACCGCTCAGAGCATCCAGCCGGCCGGCCAAGGTATCCCGCAGGGCACGGGGCTGTTCGTGGATCTCTTTGAGCATGAAGTGGGCATAGCCGCCCTTCTCGGCTGCTTCTAAGTCCCAGGTAACGTGAAAAACCCGTTTTTCCTTAAGAGTGCCGTCGGCTTCCATTACGGTGGGCCCGGCCGGATTAAGATACACCACTTCTCCGTTATCCAAAATATAGGTGTCCCTAGTATAAGGGAGCAAAGCCGGTATATCGGAGGCCAGGAAAGCCTCTTTTTCCCCCAGTCCCACGATCATGGGGCTATCCTGCCGCGCTCCTACCATTTCCTCAGGATGATCCGCGGCCACAACTGCCAGAGCGTAGGAGCCTTTTACCCGGGGCAAGGCGGCCAATACCGCTTTCAGCAGATCGCCGCGGTAGTAATGCTCTAACAAATGGGCCAGCACTTCGGTATCTGTTTCGGAAACAAACCTGTGCCCCTCGGCAGTCAACCACTGCCGCAACTCCTGGTAGTTTTCGATAATGCCGTTATGCACCACGGCCAATCGGCTGCTACAATCTACATGGGGATGGGCGTTAATGTCGTTGGGCCTGCCATGGGTGGCCCAGCGAGTATGGCCAATGCCCAACCGCGCCCCGTCCAGGCAACCGTTCAGGCGGGCTTTAAGTTCCGTCAGCTTGCCTGCGCTCTTGGTAACCTTCAGTCCCGCCGCCTCTACCACCGCTATACCCGCCGAATCATATCCCCGGTATTCCAATCTCTCCAATCCCTGCAATAGTACGGGCACCGCCTCGCGGTAACCCAAATATCCTACAATACCGCACATGCGTAGTTCTCCTCCCTCTCCCACGGTAAAAATCTTTCTTGCCCTCTCTTCTGGGCTGCTTCTCCCTGCCAGACAAAATAACCTTCCCCTGCGACCAAAATCGCCACAAACCCTCCTGCCGCACCGGTGTCGGTGGTACCGTCAGAAACAGGAAATAGCCCCAAAGCGCAACTTCAGGATAGCCCCCTGCCGCCCCGCTTGCACCAGCAGAAGGGGGAAAATTGGCCTAGCGCCCACCTTATACCTCCGGCGCGGCAGCATTGGAAAAGAGGAAAAAATAGTAAAAAGCGCCCTTAGGGGTAGCTCAAAATCTTACGGGAGAGAGATTCAAGGTTACCCGGCGCCCTTTGTCCCCAGGATTGCTCCTGGGTTTTGTAGCGCCTTTGACGGTCGTAACCAACCGAGGGGCACCCGCCGAAAACTTCGATTAACCCCTTCCTCGTCAACCCCCGGCTTCCCCTATAGTCCAACCGGCCGGTGGTCCTGGCGCTTGAACTTCATTTAAGTTTCTTAATCTCTCTCCCTACTTACCGGTCATGCCCGGAAGATACACCCATTTTACGTAAATACTCTCAAAAGCCACTTCCCTCCTCTAACAACCGAATCATGCCGGCCACACCTGACCGGCACAACCGCGCATAAAAACAGTACGCTACCCTGCGGGCCAAGTTAAACGACCACCTCCTTTTTCAGCTCAGCCTGCGAGCGGCTTTTTCCAGGCGGCTTAATACCTCTTTTAATTCTTCTTCCTCGGGGCCCTCTACCATTAGCCGCAAAATGGGCTCGGTACCGGAAGGCCGCACCAGCACCCGGCCTCGTTTCCCCAGTTGCTCTCTGACTGCGGCCACTTCGGCCAGCAAAACCGGATCGGCCATGGCCTGCTCTTTGTCTCGCACCGGGACGTTCACCAAGAGCTGGGGCAGCCGGGGCATAACGGACGCCCATTCTTTCAAGCTCTTTCCCGTAGCCGCCATTACCTGTAGTAGCTGCACGCCGGTGATAATCCCGTCCCCGGTGGTATTATGTTCTAGAAGAATGATGTGACCAGACTGCTCCCCGCCTAGAACCGCCCCTGTGCGGAGCATTTCTTCCAATACGTAACGGTCTCCTACTTGGGTCTGGTGCACTACCAAACCCGCCCCGGTCAATACCTGGTGCAGCCCGTAATTGCTCATCACGGTGACTACTACTCTACCTCCCGGCAAGCCGCCCTGCTCCTGCCGGTAGAGGGCCAGGATAGCCATAATGTTATCGCCGTCCACCAAACGCCCTTCTTCGTCGACCGCCACCACGCGATCGGCGTCGCCGTCAAAGGCCAAGCCTACATCGGCTTTCAATGCTCTCACGGCTTCGGCCAAGCCCTGAGGACAGGTGGACCCGCAGCCTACATTAATATTAGTCCCATCCGGACTATTGTTCAAGACCACTACGTCTGCTCCCAGACGCCGGAACACCACCGGTGCCACTTCGTAAGCCGCTCCATGGGCCACATCTAGAACCAGCTTAAGCCCGTTCAAACCTCTGGTGGCCGTAGAGCATACGTAGGCTACGTATTTCTCCGCAGCCTCGGAAACCTCTGTTATCCTGCCCACGCCCGTACCCGTAGGACGCGGCAGGCCATCGCTTTCTTCCAGGACCAGCCTTTCTATCTCTTCTTCTACCGGGTCGGGCAGCTTCAGCCCTTTAGAACTGAAAAACTTGATACCGTTGTCCTCCACCGGGTTATGGGAGGCGGAGATCGCTACCCCGGCATCGGCTCCCAAGCTGCGCGTAAGCCAGGCTATAGCCGGCGTGGGCAGGATACCCACTCTTAAAACCTCTCCCCCTACCGAGCAAATCCCGGCCATCAAGGCTGCCTCCAGCATGTCCCCGGAAATTCTGGTATCCCGCCCTACTACCACTCGTACTCGAGCACTACCCCCGGCTAAAACCGCAGCGCCGCAGCGCCCCAGCCGGAAGGCCATCTCCGGCGTCAATACCTCGTTGGCCACACCTCGGACTCCATCGGTGCCGAATAATTTCCCCATGTTGCCACCCTCATCCTTTTTATTTACTTAATCTAGGTCGGACCTATCTCCACTATCACCCGCACCCGCGGGAAACTGCTGAGCTGTACCCCCTGGGGGATCTCCAGGTCGCTCTCCACTATAATATTCTTGCGAGCCCCGCCGATGTTAATGGGAGTAGTATTTAGATAGTCTAGATTGGCCAGCAGATTATAAGGAGCAAAAACCTCTACTACCGCCGGTTCTAAAATCACCCTTTTTATCTGGTAACCGGGAGCGGGCTCGCCTATCAGACGCGGCCGAATGGTTAACATCTTATCGGGCATATCCTGCACTACCGGCACAAAAACTTCTACACTGTTGGGTGTGACGGTAAGCCATCTGCCCAGGGCCCGCCCCTCGCGGTCTACTACTTTGACCGGCAACTGCGCCAGATAGTTCCCTCGGGCCTGATCCAGGTTTACCTCTACATACACCTTACCCACATCTTTCAACGTATCATCAGGCCCGGAAACAACCACTTGAGAAGGCTTGATAATAGGTTCTAAAGCGCGATAGCCCCCTGCCGGGGTGCCGTTAAGATGGGCCTGCACGGGGAACTGAACCTCTTTAACCTGCTCCACCTTAACTTTTACTTGGGGAGGATTCACCCTCACCAATGCCACACCGTCGGGGAGGCTAACCTGGACCGGCAGAGTATTTTCTCCTACCTTGGCTGCTCGCAAGTCTACATAAGCTTTTATATCTTTGGGGAGCAGGTTGGTGATTAATCCTTTACGTCCCTCCACCCTTACCTGAACTTCGGCCGGCAAATCGGCCACTACTAACCCCTCGCCCAAATTTTCGCTCTCCAACGGTATGCGGACCACATATTCGGTATTGGGGTTTTGTTCCGAAGTCACGTATAGCCATAGTACAACGGCCAAAATAACGGCCAGCAGGCGGTAACCTAAATTTTCCCACCTATGCAGCATATTTCAAGACCTCCAGGGCCAAAAGAAGGTATTTTGAGCGGACTGGGGCAAGAGCAAACCCTGTAGAAGCTCCCGCAGGTTCTTTTCCTCCAGGAAACGGGTTAATTTTCCTCCCTCGGCCACCGAGACTACTCCGGTTTCCTCGGAGACCACCACCACCACCGCATCGGAAATCTCGCTGATACCCAGTGCTGCCCGGTGCCGTGTACCCAACTGCTTGCTCAAATAAGGACTATCGGAGAGGGGCAAGAAGCAACCCGCAGCCACCACCCTATCTCCCCTGATTATGGCTGCTCCGTCGTGGAAAGGCGTGAGAGGTACAAAGAGATTGATCAACAGTTCGGCCGAGACCACGGCGTCCACCCGGATCCCGGTTTCTATATAATCATTGAGACCCGTCTCCCGCTCTACCACTATAAGGGCCCCGGTTTTACCCTTGGCCAGCACTTGCACCGCCCGCACCAGCTCGTTGATCACCCGCGCCATGTCCTCCGTACCCAACAAGGTAAAGGGGCGGGCAAAAAATTTACCCCGGCCAAGCTGTTCCAGGGCGCGCCGCAATTCGGGTTGAAATACTACGGGAAGAGCCACTACAATTACTAAACGTAGCTGGCTTAAGAGCCAATTAATGGTGGTAAGCTGTAATTTCTCCGCTATTACCGAAGCAACCACCAATACGGCCAGCCCTTTGAGCAACTGCACGGCCCTGGTGCCTTTAATTAGCAAAAGGAAACGGTATATCATATAAGAAACTATGGCTATATCTATAATGAGACGCAAGACATCTACAAAATTCAGTCCTGACAAACGCCACCACAGGCTCGCCAAAATAATCCACCCCGTTATCGATCGGTGCTCTTAGTATATGAAGCTCAGGTCACTTCATTCGACAGCCGGTGCAAGAATCCCTTCTTTTTATTACTTCCCGTTTTTGCTAGTTGCAGTAAAATCCCGGCTAAGCTAGAATAACCGTAAAGGAGGAAGTTCGCCTTGAGCCGGTTTTACCCTTCGCTGGTAATAGTATGTTTTCTCTCGGGATTGCTGGTAGCCTGGCAGTTGCGCACCCATCTGGCCAACTCGGAACAGGCTAAACAAGATACCGGCCTCATAGAAGTTATCCAAGCTCTGGATAAGGAAAATGTAGCGCTCCAGGACCAAATAGCCTCTTTGCGCCAAGAGCTGGAGCAAGCCCAGAAACAGCAGGCGGAGCATCAGGGCCAGCTAAAAGCCATCCAACAGCAAATAGATCAGCTGCAAGTGCTGGCCGGTCTGGTGCCGCTGGCGGGTCCGGGTATAATTATAACTTTGGACGATAATAATGCCGGAGCGCAGGCGGCCAAGACCAGCTCTCCTGCCACTTACAAACCCGAAGATTACATCATCCATGATAAACATATTCTTTACCTGGTCAATGAATTAAAAGCTGCCGGAGCCGAAGGCATAGCCGTGAACGGGGAGCGTTTGGTCACCAGCTCCCATATCCGCTGCGTGGGCACCGTTATCCTGGTCAACTCCACCCGCCTGGCTCCACCCTATGAGATCCAGGTAGTGGGGGATCCCGACCGGTTGGAAGCGGCCGTACTCCAGGCTCAAGACTTCGTCGATCTCAAAAACCGGGATTTCCCGGTCAAGGTGGTTAAAGTACCTAAATTAGTCCTGCCGGCCTACAAGGGCGGCCTGCCCGTAGAGCATATCCGGCCGTCGGTCACAGGGGGGTAACCGGCATTATGCTATCCATATTAAACCATAAAAAGCGCTGGTGGCAAATATGCCTTACTCTGGTCTTGCTGGCCCTCGGAATGCTGCTCTCCCTCCAGTTCCGCACCCAGCAGTTGCGCGCCAGCTCGCTGGAATTTCAAAAAACCGAGGACCTGGTAGCCATGTGGAAAAAGCTGACCGCCAAGCGCACCCAGCTGCAAAACGAAGTGGCGGAACTCGAAGAGCAGTTGCATACTCTGACGACCGGGTCAGGAGAAAACGATAAAGCCCAGGCGGCGCTGGAAAAAGAGCTCCTGCGCCTGAAAAATCACCTGGGCTTTGCTCCTGTAAAAGGACCGGGGATTACTGTGACTTTTACCGGCGACGCCCCTCTCCTCTCCGTAGACCTGGTGGACTTGATTAACGAATTATGGGTATCCGGAGCCGAGGCCGTGGCCATCAATAACCACCGGGTTACGGCCTTTACCTTTATTGCCGATAAAGAAGAAGGCTCTAACCTCTACATCACGGTTAACGGCCAGAAATTGCTCTATCCTATAGTCGTTAAGGCCATAGGCGAACCCAATACTTTAGAGAAGGGCTTGACCTTTGCCGGTGGTCTCATAGACAACCTGAACACCCTTTTCAACATCCACCCCAGCATTAAGAAACACCAAGAGCTGGAGCTGCCGGCAGCCGCGGCGGTAAATTTTAAGTACGGGCGTCCTATTAAAGAGGAGACCCCTTCTAAGCAGCCGAATCCGTGAAATCCGGGCCCACGACTAATCCCGGCCTGTCGGAGCTTGGGGTCCATAGGCTTTTGCTGCTCTCTTTCTCTGCTGCTCCTTAAGAAGGGCGTATTCCATACTGTCCAGGAGCGCTTCCCAACTGGCTTCGATAATATTGGTGGATACGCCCACCGTACTCCAGGTGCTCTCCCCGTCCCGGGATTCGATAAGCACCCGTACCTTGGCGCTGGTAGCTTCCTTTTCGTCCAATACCCGTACTTTGTAGTCGGTCAGGCGCATACGTTTGATAGCCGGGAAGAACTCCTCCAGGGCTTTGCGCAGGGCGTTATCCAGGGCGTTGACCGGTCCGTTACCTTCGGCCGCCGTATGTACTACCTGCTCTCCTACCCGGAGTTTTATAATGGCCTCGGCAATGGACTCCTGCTCCGCCTGCTTTTCTACAAAGATGCGGAAATAATCTACCTGGAAGGGCTCGCGGTATTCGCCGCCGGCTTTGCGCAAGAGGAGCTCCAAGGAGGCCTCGGCCCCCTCGAATTGGTAGCCCTGCCGTTCCAATTCCTTGATGCATTCCACTACGTCGCTGGTCTGCCTGCCGTTTAACTGCACGCCCAGTTCTGCCGCCTTATACCGCAGGTTGCTGGCTCCGGCCAGCTCGGACACCAAAATTCTCCGTTTGTTTCCCACCTCTTCGGGCAGGATGTGTTCATAGGTGGAGCTGTCCTTCATCACCGCGCTCACGTGTATGCCGCCCTTATGGGCAAAAGCGCTGTACCCCACAAAGGGCATACTGGTGGGCTGCACTATATTGGCTATCTCGCTAATATAGCGCGATACTTCCGTAAGCTCCCGCAACCGTCCCGGCGGTAAGCACCGGTAACCCAGCTTGAGTTCCAGATTGGGCAGGACCGAGCATAGGTTGGCATTGCCGCAGCGCTCTCCCAGCCCGTTTATGGTCCCCTGCACCTGCCGGCACCCGGCCAAAACCGCCGCCAGTGTATTGGCCACGGCCAGTTCACCGTCGTTGTGGGTATGAATGCCTAAAGGGGTGTCTATCTTCTGCCTGACCCTTTTCACCGCTGCCTCTATTTCACCCGGCAGGCACCCTCCGTTGGTGTCGCACAGGACAATCCAGCCGGCCCCACCTTCAGCCGCAGCCCGGAGACACTCCAGCGCGTAATCCGGATTGGCCTTATAGCCGTCAAAGAAATGTTCGGCATCGTACACCACTTCCAGGCCCTTGCTCACCAAGAAGCTTACGGTTTCGCGGATCATGGCCAGGTTTTCGGCCAGGGTGGTGCCCAGGGCCTGGGTAACGTGCAGATCCCAGGTCTTGCCGAAGATGGTGGCCACTTTAACCCCGGAGCGTAAGATGGCCAGGAGATTCTCATCTTCCTCCACCAGACCGCCGGGTTTGCGGGTGCGGCCAAAGGCGGTGAGTTTGGCGTGGTGCCAGGTGAGCTCCTTAGCCCTTTCGAAGAACTCCATGTCCTTAGGATTAGCTCCGGGCCAGCCGCCTTCGATATAATCTATGCCGAAAAGGTCAAGCCGCGCAGCTATTTTCAGCTTGTCTTCTACCGAAAAGCTGATGCCTTCTCCCTGGCTGCCGTCGCGCAGGGTGGTATCAAAAACATAGATCTTTTCGGCCATATTTATCCCTCTTCTATTTCTCGCCTGACCAGGGTTCCCATCTCTTCCGTATTGACCAGAATTTGGCCCTCGCTCATAATGTCGGGAGTGCGAAAACCCCGGTCGAGCACCCGGCTTACGGCGGTTTCAATATCTCGAGCCCCCTGCTCCAGGTTAAAGGATAGGCGCAGCATCAAAGCCGCAGAAAGGATGGTGGCCAGGGGATTGGCCTTCTTCTGCCCGGCAATATCCGGAGCCGAACCGTGGGCCGGCTCATATAAGGCCACCCTCCCGCCTATGCTGGCCGAGGGCAGCATCCCGATGGAGCCGCTCAATACCGAAGCCAGGTCGCTCAAAATATCGCCAAAGGTGTTTTCCATAACCAGAACATCGAATTGGCGCGGCCAGCGTACCAATTGCATGGCGCAGTTATCCACGTACATGTGGGTTAACTCTACGTCAGGGTATTCCGGCGCCAGCCGCTCGGCCGTCTCCCGCCACAGGCGAGAGGTGACCAGCACATTGGCCTTATCCACCGAGGTGAGCTTTTTACGCCGCTGCCTGGCCAGTTCGAAGCCCAGCCGCAAAATGCGCTCGATCTCTGCGGTGGTATAGATCATGGTGTCCCACGCCACTTCTCCGGTAGCCGTGCGTTCTCTCTTCTTTTCTCCAAAATACAGCCCGCCGGTGAGCTCCCTTAAAACCACCAGATCCGTCCCCTGGACGATCTCTCTTTTAAGGGGCGAAGCCTCCACTAAGGCGGGGAAGAGGTAGACCGGCCGTATATTGGCGTAAAGGCCCAGGCCCTTGCGCAGCGCCAGAAGGGCGGCGGTCTCCGGCCGCTCCGCCGGCGGCAGGGAATCCCACTTAGGCCCCCCCACCGCGCCCAAAAGAATAGCCTCGCTCTCCCGGCAGAGCTTCAGGGTCTCCTCCGGGAGGGCGGTGCCCGTAGCGTCGATAGCCGCGCCGCCGATCAGACCTTCGCAGAACTCCAGCTCCAGGCCGTACTTCCGGGCTACGGCCTCCAGCACCTTTACCGCTTCGGGAATAATCTCGGGACCGATACCGTCTCCGGGGAGAACGGCCACCCTTTTAGGCATGGCCCTTCACCTTCCTGGCTACATAGGCCATCAGCCCCCCGGCGTCCATCAATTCCTGCATAAAAGGCGGAAGAGGAAGCATCTGGTAAGTCTCCTTCCTGGTCAAATTGGTAATCAACCCCCGGTCCGGCTCGATTAATACTTCGTCTCCGGCCTGGATGCTGGCTGCTGCTTCCGGCGCTTCAAAGATGGGCAGCCCGATATTAATGGCATTGCGATAAAATATGCGGGCAAAGGAAGAAGCTATGACGGCCGCCACTCCTGCCGCTTTTATGGCCAGGGGCGCATGCTCTCGCGAACTGCCGCAGCCGAAGTTCTTCCCCGCTACCAGAATGTCGCCCGGCTTTACCCGGGTGGGGAAACTGGGATCGGCATCTTCCATGCAATGCTTGGCCAACTCCTGGGGATCGCTGGTGTTGAGATAACGCGCGGGTATAATGGCGTCCGTATCTATGTCGTTGCCGAATCTATGGCATCTGCCTTGTATCGGCCGCACTTTACCGTACCTCCTCTGGCGCTGCTATCCGGCCTTTAATGGCGCTGGCGGCGGCCACCGCCGGACCGGCCAAGTATATTTCGCTCTCCGGGTGACCCATGCGGCCCACAAAATTGCGGTTAGTGGTGGCTACGGCCTTCTCGCCCTTGGCCAGAATACCCATATGTCCGCCCAGGCAGGGGCCGCAGGTAGGCGTAGAGACGGCTGCTCCGGCTTCGATAAATATGCTGATGAGCCCTTCTTCTAGAGCCTTAGCGTAGATCTTCTGGGTGCCCGGTATGATGATGAGCCGCACTTCCGGGTGCACCTTTTTACCCCGCAAAAGTTCGGCCGCGATCCTCAAGTCCTCCATCCGGCCGTTGGTGCAGGAGCCGATGACCACCTGGTCGATCCGTATCTCTCCCACTTCGCTTATGGGCCGGCTGTTCTCCGGCAGGTGGGGAAAGGCCACTTGAGGTTCAATTTTGCTTACATCGTACTCCCTGACTTCCGCATAAAGGGCATCCGGGTCGCTCTCGTATATACGGTAAGGCCGACTGACCCGGCCTCGCAAATATTCTTCGGTTTTCTCGTCTACCGGAAAGATACCGTTCTTGGCCCCGGCTTCTATAGCCATGTTGGCCATGGTGAAGCGGCTGTCCATGGATAATTCCTTCAGGGCTTCGCCGGTAAATTCCAGGGCCTGGTACCGGGCCCCATCCACCCCCAGGTCGCCGATAGTATAGAGTATGAGGTCTTTACCCCCTACCCAGGGCCTGAGTTTACCGTAATAGCGCAGCAGTATGGTGGCCGGTACCTTAAACCAGCATTCCCCGGTGGCCATAGCCGCGGCCAGGTCGGTGGACCCCACGCCGGTAGCGAAGGCCCCCAAAGCGCCGTAAGTGCAGGTATGGGAGTCGGCCCCGATAATCAGCTCTCCCGGGGCCACCAGCCCCTCTTCCGGCAAAAGGCAGTGCTCCACGCCCATACGCCCTACTTCGTAGTAGTGTACCAGCTTTTGTTCTCGGGCAAATTCCCGCAATACCTTGGCCTGCTCGGCCGACTTGATGTCTTTATTCGGAGTAAAATGGTCGGGGACCAGTACCACCTTCTCCGGATCGAAAACCTTTTCCACCCCTAGCTGGCGAAACTCCCTGATAGCCAGCGGCGCGGTAATATCGTTTCCCAGAGCCAGGTCTATGCGGGCATTGATGAGCTGGCCCGGCTCTACTTTGTCCACGCCCGCGTGAGCTGCCAGAATCTTTTCCGTTACGGTCATACCCATATCTACCTATCTCCCCCGTTGCCTGTTTCGGAGACGTATCTCAAGTTTTCTTCTCCTATCTCATAGACCAGCTTATTTACCGCATTTAAATATGCCCGAGCGCTGGCCTCCAGAATGTCGGTGCTGATGCCGCGGCCGATAAAGATGCGGCCCTCGTATTCTACTTTTACGGTAACTTCGCCCACCGCATCTTTGCCGCCGGTAACGGCATTTAAAGAATAGGATTTGAGCGCCACAGGGATGCGCGTAATTTTGTCTATGGCTTTGAAGGCGGCATCTACCGGGCCTTCGCCGCAGGCCGCTTCCTCGGCCAGGGCCTCGCCGGTTTTTAAGGCCACCGTAGCCGTGGGTACTATCCGCGTACCGGTAGAGATATGGAGATATTCCAGTACATATTTTTCCGGCACATGCTTCACTTCGTGTTCCACGATAGCCTCGAGGTCCCGGTCGGTGACCTGCTTTTTGCGGTCGGCCAGCTCTTTAAAGCGCTGGAAAGCCTTATCCAGTTCGGCTTCCGTCAAATTATAGCCCAACTCGGCCAGGCGGGCGCGCAGAGCATGGCGGCCGGAATGCTTGCCCAGGACGATATTGCTCTGCACCAGGCCGATCATGGCCGGGTTCATAATCTCATAAGTAGTGCGCTCTTTGAGCACGCCATCCTGGTGAATGCCGGACTCGTGGGCAAAGGCATTCTTCCCTACAATCGCCTTGTTGTACTGGACGGGCATACCGGTAAGGCTGCTCACCAGCCGGCTGGTGCGGTAAATCTCCTCGGTCGCGATCCCGGTCTTACACCCGTAATAGTCGCCCCGGGTGAAGAGGGCCATAACGATTTCCTCCAGAGCGGTATTACCGGCCCGCTCCCCTATACCGTTGACCGCGCACTCCACCTGGGTAGCGCCGTTCTCCACGGCGGCCAGGGAATTGGCTACTGCCAGACCCAAGTCATTATGGCAGTGCACGCTGATGGTAACCCTGTCTATATGGGGCACCCTCTGCCGGATAACGGCTATGAGGCGCCCGAACTCCGGCGGCGTAGCATAACCTACGGTATCGGGTATATTAAGCACCGTGGCCCCGGCCTCGATAGCCGTAGCCAAAGCCTGACACAAGAATTCCAGATCGCTGCGCGAGGCATCCTCCGGGGAAAACTCTACATCCTCACAATATTGTTTGGCATAGGCCACTCCCCACCGGATGGCCTCCAAAACCTGCTCCCGGGTCATGCGCAACTTGTGTTTCATGTGAATATCCGAAGTAGCGATAAAAACATGGATACGCGGCCGGGCAGCATACTTTACCGCTTCCCAGGCGCGATCAATATCTTTCTCGTGAATGCGCGCCAGCGCGGCGATCACCGGCCCTTCTATCTCCTGCGCTATGGCCTTTACGGCTTCGAAATCTCCCGGTGAAGCTATAGGAAAGCCTGCTTCGATGACGTCTACCTTGAGCTTAGCCAGTTGCCGGGCGATCTCCAGTTTCTCCTGTACGTTAAGGCTTACCCCCGGTGATTGTTCTCCGTCGCGCAAAGTAGTGTCAAATATATAAATCCGTCGAGCTTCTTTTTCCATTCCTGTCTCTCCCTCTAGACCCTAATCCTGCGGTAAGATCATTTCCTGTAATCCCCCGCCGGCCTGTACCATGGGATAAACCATTTCTTCTTCGCTGATAAGGCATTCTATGAGGGTCAAACGATTGTTTTCCATAGCCTCTTTGAGCACCGGCACAACTTCTTCCTGTTTAGTAATCCTTAGGCCTACCGCGCCGTAGCACCGAGCCAGGCAAACAAAATCCGGATTACCTTTGAAGTGTATGGCCGAATATTTGGCCTCATAATAGAAATGTTGCAGTTGGCGCACCATGCCCAGGGCCTGGTTATTGAAAAGGAGTATCTTAATAGGCAGGTTTTGTTCCACCGCCGTACCCAGCTCCGACATGGCCATCTGGAAGCTGCCATCCCCCGTGATCAGCCAGACCATGGCTTCGGGATCGGCCAGTTGGGCACCTATGGCGGCCGGAAAGCCGTATCCCATGGTTCCCAGGCCACAGGAGGATAGGAAGCTGCGGGGCCGGGTGAAACCGTAATAGAGGGCGGCCCACATCTGGTGCTGACCCACATCGGAGGCTACAATGGCCCGGCCTCGCGTCATCTCTCCCAGCCGCTGTACGACCCATTGCGGCCGCACTTCTCCCCCCGGACCATAGGTTAAGGGAAATTGCTCCCGTAGCTCTTTAATCCGCTTCAGCCAGGCCTCTCTTTTGACCGGCGTCAGCAGGGGCAATAGTTCGGTCAACACGGTCCGGACATCTCCCACCAGAGGCAGGTCTACCCGTACATTCTTGCCGATTTCCGCCGGGTCGATGTCCACATGGGCGATCTTGGCCTGAGGGGCAAACTTATCCAGGGCCCCTGTCACCCGGTCGTCGAACCGCACTCCCAGGCCCAAAAGGACATCGCACTCCGTAAAAGCGTGGTTGGCATAGGGCTTACCGTGCAGGCCCACCATGCCCAAGGAAAGGGGATGATCCTCCGGGAAGGCACCCAGCCCTGTCAGGGTGGTGGCTACAGGGGCCTGTAGAGTCTCGGCCAATTGATACAGCAGCTCCTCTGCGCCCGAGGCTAGCACTCCCCCGCCCACAAAGATCACCGGGCGTTCGGCTTCCTTCAACATGGAGGCCAGCGCGCGTATCTGGCCGGGGTGGCCTTTGTAAGTGGGCTTGTAGCCCCGGATTTCCACTTTGTCCGGGACCGGTGCTTCGCAAGGGGACTGGGCCACATCCCGGGGCAAGTCGATGAGCACCGGTCCGGGCCGGCCCGTACGGGCTATATAAAAGGCCTCTTTTACTATGCGGGGAAGCTCGGCTACGTCCTTAACCAGATAATTATGCTTGGTAATGGGCATAGTAATCCCGGTTACATCTACTTCCTGAAAGGCATCGGTACCTACCATAAAAGTAGGAACCTGGCCGGTAATGACCACCACCGGGACCGAATCCATATAAGCCGTGGCAATGCCCGTTACCAGATTGGTAGCCCCCGGCCCGGAAGTAGCAAAGCATACTCCCACTCGGCCACTGGTGCGGGCATAACCGCTGGCTGCATGGACGGCATTCTGCTCGTGGCGGACCAGAACATGCTTGATGGGGCTGTCGGCCAGAGCATGGTAAAGAGGTAAAACGGCCCCGCCCGGATAGCCGAACACCAGCTCCACGCCTTCGCTGAGCAAGGCTTCCATGACTGCTTGAGCACCTGTGCGCGTCAAAGCGGTTTATCCTCCCTCCTAGCCCGTCTGGCTGACGGTCTCCTGCTCGTTTAACCCGGCTTCCAAAACTTTGCCCCTGGCTCCCCGCACTAAAGCTATCTTCCCTGTTCTGGCTAATTCCCGTATACCAAAAGGCCGCAGGGCAGCCACGATAGCATTTATCTTATCTTCATCGCCGGTAGCCTCAATAATCAGGCTGTCGCGGGCAATGTCTACGATCCGGGCCCGGAAAATCTCCACAATCTGCATGATCTCGCCCCGCACCTGGGGGTCGGCGTTCACTTTTATGAGCAGCAGCTCCCGGCCTACGTGGGGATCTTCGGTGATATCGCTCAGTTTGATCACATCGATAAGCTTGTTTAACTGTTTGCAGACCTGCTCTACCGTGCGCTCATCGGCATCCACCACGATAGTCATCCGGGAAATAGAAGGGTTTTCCGTAGGGCCTACAGCCAGGCTCTCGATATTATAACCCCGGCGCGCAAACAGTCCCGCCACCCGGGTCAAAACACCCGGCTTGTTTTCCACCAGAACGGCCAAAGTGTGTTTCATCTCGCTTACCCTCCTACTATCATTTCATCCAGATTTCCGCCAGGAGGTACCATGGGGAAGACATTTTCTTCCCGGTCCACCTTTATATCCACCAGGAAGGGCCCCTGATGCGACAAGGCCGCCTCTAACGCTCGGGTTACCTGGGACTGCTCCGTGACCCTCAGCGCAGGTATCCCGTAGGCGTCTGCCAGCTTGACGAAATCAGGATTGCCTGCCGCCAGATCGGAATAAGAATAACGTCCTTCAAAGAAAAACTCCTGCCATTGGCGCACCATGCCTAAATATCCGTTGTCCAGCAATACGATCTTTATGGGTAACCGGTAAAAACTTATAGTAGCCAGCTCTTGAGAATTCATCTGAAAACTTCCGTCACCTGTAAGGGCAATAACCCTGGCCTCCGGCCGGGCGAGCTGGGCACCTATAGCCGCAGGCACCCCAAAGCCCATGGCCCCCAGGCCGCAAGAAGAAATAAAAGTGCGGGGCCGCTTGGCCGGATAATACTGCACCGCCCACATCTGGTGTTGCCCTACATCGGTGGTGACTAAGGCTTCTCCTCCGGTCAGCCGGTAAAGTTCTTCGATGACGTATTGGGGCTTTAGCCCACCATCTTTAGCGTATTGCAGCGGGTAGCGTTCCTTCCACTCCTGAATTCTTCCCCGCCATTCGGGATGGCGGCCGCCCTCAGGCAGCCTCTCCAGCAGGGCCTTCAGAGCCAGGCGGGCATCTCCTACAATAGGAATGTGGGCCGGTACGTTCTTGCCGATTTCCGCCGCATCGATATCTATGTGGATTATCCTCGCTCTGGGGGCGAACTTCTCCAGCCTTCCGGTAACCCGGTCGTCAAAGCGCACGCCTACTCCGATCAAAAGATCGCATTCACATACGGCATAATTGGCCGCTACTGTACCATGCATACCCACCATGCCCAGGAAAAGGGGATGGTCTTCCGGAAAGGCTCCTTTGCCCATCATACTGATAATTACCGGTATATCCTGCTTCTCGGCCAGGGATTTTAGCTCTTCATGGGCACCGGAGGTAATAACCCCTCCGCCGGCAAAAAGCAACGGGCGTTCGGCTTTGGCTATGGCCTTGGCCGCCTGAAGTACCTGCAAAGGATGGGGCTCCCCGCACACCCGGTAACCTCTCAGCGTTAACCGAGGCGGGTATCCGTTCAGACCGGCCGTTTGGGTAGTTACATCCTTGGGAATATCGATGACCACCGGACCCGGGCGGCCGGTAGTGGCTATATAGAAAGCCTCGTGTATTACCTCCGCCAGGTCTTTGACGTCTTTCACCAGGAAATTGTGCTTGGTAATGGGCATGGTGATCCCGGTTATATCGGCCTCCTGGAAAGAATCGCGGCCTATCATGCTGACGCCTACCTGTCCGGTGAGGACGACGAGCGGGACGGAATCCATGAAGGCATTAGTGATCCCCGTAATGAGGTTGGTGGCTCCGGGTCCGGAGGTGGCTATGCACACTCCGGGCTTGCCGCTGGCCCGGGCATAGCCGTCGGCCGCATGAACGGCTCCTTGTTCGTGGCGGGTTAAAATATGGCGGATTCGGGCTTCATAGAGCTCGTGATACAGGGGCAATACTGCGCCCCCGGGATAACCGAATACTGTATCCACGCCTTCGGCTTGCAAAGCCTTAATTATGATCTGCGAACCGGTTAATTTGTTTTTCGCACCGCAATCCCCAATGGTAAAAGCACCTCCTGTTCCATACGAAAATAGCTTTGTTTTTTTGCCTTTGCCCTTGCGGCCAGGCGCGTCCGGCGAAGCTGTTTAGTGTATATTATATTATTCCACTACCGCTCCTCTAGCTCCCGAACTTACTTTCTGCGCGTAGCGGGCCAGATAGCCGCTCTGGATTTTGGGAGCCGGCGGACGCCATTGTTGCTTGCGGCGTTCCAGTTCTTCTGGAGCTACCATCAACTCCAGCTTGCGGCCCGGAATATCAATGGCGATAAGATCTCCTTCCTGCACCAGGGCTATCGGGCCACCGGCCGCCGCTTCCGGCGACACATGGCCTATAGAAGCCCCCCGGCTGGCTCCGGAAAAGCGTCCATCGGTAATCAAGGCCACCGAGGTATCCAGGCCCATCCCTGCCAGAGCAGCCGTAGGGCTTAACATCTCCTGCATACCCGGGCCGCCTTTGGGCCCTTCGTAGCGGATTATAACTACGTCTCCCGGGTTTATTTTTCCGGCGATGATAGCCTGGAAGGCCTCTTCTTCGCTCTCGAAAACCCGGGCCGGGCCGCTATGCACCAGCATCTCCGGCAGGACGGCGCCTTTCTTAACCACCGCACCCTCCGGAGCCAGGCTGCCGTACAGAATAGCCAGCCCTCCATCCGGGCTATAGGGCTCTTCCAGCGTCCGGATCACTTCACGGTTTAAAATCTTCTTCCCGGCGCAGTTCTCCGCCACCGTCCGCCCCGTTACCGTAAGGCAATCCCCGTTTAGGAGGCCGCCCCGGTAGAGTTCGGCCATTACCGCCGGAATCCCCCCCGCCTCGTGTAGGTCCTGAATATGGTGGTTTCCGGCCGGATCCAGCTTGCACAACTGCGGCACCCGGCGGCTCAGCTCGTCAAAAACACTAAGCGGTAAATCTACTCCCGCTTCCCGGGCGATGGCCGGAAGATGCAGGCAGGTATTGGTGGAGCCTCCCAAAGCCATGTCCACGGCCACCGCGTTACGGAAAGCGGCGACGGTCATTATGTCGCGCGGCCGTATATCCTGCCTTAGCAAATCCATGATCCGCATCCCGGCCCTCTTGGCCAGCCGCAGACGGGCCGCACTGACGGCCGGAAAAGTGCCGTGCCCCGGCAGCCCCATCCCCAAGGCTTCCGTCATACAGTTCATAGTGTTGGCGGTATACATCCCGGCGCAGGAACCGCAGCCGGGGCAGACGCAGTCCTCCAGCTCGGCCAACTCTTCCTCGGTCATCTTCCCGGCCCGGACTGCTCCCACCGCTTCAAATATGTTGCTCAGGGAAACGTCGCGTCCTCGATACCGGCCGGCCAGCATGGGACCTCCGCTTATGAAGATCGAAGGCAGATTGAGCCTGGCCGCCGCCATAAGCATGCCCGGGACGATTTTATCGCAATTGGTGATAAAAACCAGGGCGTCAAAGGGATGGGCCATAGCCATGATCTCCACGCTGTCCGCAATCAGCTCCCGGCTGGCCAGGGAATACTTCATGCCTATATGGTTCATGGCTATGCCGTCGCATACGCCGATGGTGGAAAATTCCAAAGGGGTACCGCCGGCCATCCTCACCCCGGCCTTCACCGCTTCCGCTATGGAACGGAGATGAACATGGCCGGGTGCCAGCTCGTTAAAAGAATTTACAATACCGATTATGGGCCGCGCCAGCTCCTCGTCCGTAAGACCCATGGCCTTCAGGAGAGACCGGTGGGGTGCTCTGGCCAAGCCCGCTTTCATAGCCTCGCTGCGCATCCCTAACGCTCCTTTTCCTTAAAAATCTCCGGCCCTTCGGTTTTGGTCAGCTCGCGGAAATGGCTTATAAGCCGGCGCGTCACCGGGCCCGGGCGTCCGTCGCCTATGGGGCGGCTATCCAACTGGACTACCGGGATCACCTCCGCCGCCGTACCGGTTAAGAAACACTCGTCAGCCGCATAAACCTCGTGCCGGGTAAAAACCCTCTCTTCGGCCGGAAGGCCCAGTCTCCTGGCCAGCTCCAGCACGGTATTCCTGGTAATACCTTCCAACAGGCCGACATAGGCAGGAGGGGTATACAGGTGACCGTCCTTGACTATGAAAATATTATCTCCGGTAGCCTCTGCCACATACCCCTCTTTATTGAGCAGCAACCCTTCCGGAGCCCCGGCCCGGGTCGCTTCTATCTTGGCCAAAATGTTATTGAGGTAGTTCAAGGATTTAATGCGCGGGTCCAAAGCGTCGGGAATATTGCGCCGGGTGGCTACCGTCACCAGTTCCAATCCCTTTTCATACAATTCTTCCGGATAGAGTTGAATCTGGGCCGCAATGCAGAATATCAAAGGTTTGGGGCATTTGCGCGGGTCCAGCCCTAGATCTCCTTTGCCGCGCGTCACCACCAGGCGGATATAAGCGTCCCGCAGGTTGTTCCGCCGGCAGGTTTCCAGCACCACTTCCATCATCTCTTCCCGGGTCAGTCCGGGGTCCAGGGCAATATGCCTGGCCGATTCAAAAAGCCTGTCGATATGTTCCTTTAATTTAAACACCCGGCCGTGGTACGCCCGGATACCTTCAAAGACTCCGTCGCCGTACAACAAACCATGGTCGAAAACCGAAACTTTGGCCTCCTCCTGGTCTACAAATTGACCGTCGAAGTAGATGACCAGCCCCACCTGTCTTCTCCCCTCCTGCTTATTCCCATCTTATCCCGGCCGTTGCCTGAGTTTTAAATATGTTTACGTTTCAGTATAAAGAACCTGTCCGGGGGTGTCAAGGATTTTCCGGGGCAAAAAAGAGAAAAGCCCCGGCTGTGGAATGCCGGAGCCGAACCCCCTCTCGAGCAGGGCGTCCTTAAAATAAAGTATATTCTTTGTATATTCTTTAAGGTGTATAGGGAGGTATCATCCACGGGAACACATAGGCCTGGAGGAAAATCCACAGGCTCAGGAGGATGGCCAGGGATAGGCTGTGCCACACTACGGCCCGGAAAATGGGACCCACAGCTTTCCTGCCCTCTTCCTGATCTTCATAACAGGCCGCCGTAGATACCACTATGCTCTGGGCGTCGATCATCTTGCCCATTACGCCTCCGGTACTGTTGGCGGTAACGATCAGTACCGGGTTTAAGCCTAGCTGTTCGGCCGTAATGCGCTGCAGGCTGCCGAACATGGCGTTGGAGGAGGTATCGCTTCCGGTCAGGAAGACGCCTAACCAACCCAGCATAGAGGCGAAGAAGGGATAGGCCCATCCCGTCCGGGTAAAGGCCAGCCCCAGGATGGCGTCCAGCCCCGCATAGCGGGTGGTGAATCCCAGGCCCAGCACTAAACCTATGGTGGCCAAGGGCAACTTCATCCGGTTGGCGGTGCGCCTAATGGTTAGGAGCCACTGCTCCTTGGTCAAGCGCAGCACAAAAATCCCGGAGAGTAGAGCGGAGAGGAAAATACCGGTGCCTGCCGCCGAAAGCCAATTAAGAGTAAATACAGCCGCTTCCGGGCTGGGCTTAGGAGCTACCGGAGGCACCCGGTAGACCACGTTATGCAGGTGATATACCGGGATATTAAATATAGAAATATTGTTCAAGAAAGTTTTCCAACCGGGCAGCCCCCAGAGAAATACGAAGATGGAGAGGAGTATCCAGGGCATCCAAGCCTGAACTATCTCTCCGGTAGTATAATGAGGCAGCTTAGCACGCCATTCGTCCGCCGTAATTTTCCTGGCCTCCGGCCGGCCGAATTCTTCCTCGCTGGTGATGATGCGCTTGGGTTGCCATAATTTTAAGAATAAGCCGGTCACAATGATGCTGAAAATACCGCTCACTATGTCCACAATCATGGTATTGCCCATCTGCGACATGGTGAACTGGGCCGCGGCGAAAGAAAGGCCGCAAACCAAAGTAGCCGGCCATACCTCCCACACGTGTTCCCATTTGCCTTTATTCATGAACACCAGGGTGGCCACCAGCCAGAAGGGGACGATTATAGAAAATAACGGCAACTGGCGTCCGGCCATCACGGTAATCAATTCTTCCGGTATCCCGCTCACTTTGGCCAAGGTAATAATGGGCGTGCCGATAGCGCCCCAGGCCACCGGCGCGGTGTTGGCGATCAGGCATATTACCGCCGCCGGCAGAGGCCTAAAGCCCAGGCCCACCATCATAGCGCCGGCTACGGCTACCGGAGTGCCGAAGCCCGCAGCGCCCTCCATAAAGGCGCCGAAGGAGAAGGCTACCAGCAAGGCTTGCAGCCGCTTGTCCGGAGAGATGCTGGCTACCGTATTTTTTACAATTTCGAATTTGCCCGTTATTAGGGTCATGGTGTAGAGAAACATGGCCGCCACCACGATCCAGCCTATGGGCAGCATGCCGTAAGCAAAACCGTACACAAAAGCGGCGAAGGCCGTACCTACGGGCATCTTAAGTATGAAAATAGCTATTATCAGGGCCGTAGCCGCTGCGCACAGGGCGGCATAGGGGGCCAAAATACCTCTATGTTGCCTACCCTGTTCGTCCTTCCACGGGTGGAAGGCCAACAGATAGAGAAGGACCACAATAGGCAGAGCCGCCATAATGGTGGATAATGCAAAATTCCCAAGCGGGTTATAATTTTGATAAAACTGCATTAACGTCCCCCCTTCTCAAATTTACTTTAAAGCGCCGCTTCTAAAAATATACCGCAAATATACCGTCAAAGTCTTCTACGCTTATTTAAGCTTTCTCACCCCCGAATTTTCAGACTTAGAGGCCGCTGATCTGGTGGTTAGGCCAGTTATATTATTTATTTATTTTCGACGGACCGGCCAAAAATCCTCCTCTAAATATAAAATTTTCATGCAACTAGTGACACTTGCAGCCATTTTTGCCCCGTTCATAAGTTGCGTCTTTCACAAATATTTCCTTTCACAAATATTTCCCCGGCATTATTTCTCGCCGGGGCCTAACTGCACCCGCTGCAGGTGCTACAGCTCCCGCCGCTGCAACCTCCTCCCGAAGCGCCGGTTTCTCCACCCTTTCTGGCGTATAGAAAGCCGGTAAACCGCTGGCTCACCTTACCACCACAAACAGGACAGCGAACCTTCTCCTTGTCTCTTATGGCCACAAATTCGCTGAACAAATGACCGCATTCCAGACATTTAAAATCATAGGTAGGCATCTCTCATTACTCCTTCTGTTTAGAGATTATGGCTCCGGCAGCTCTTCCGGCTGCAATACCCGACTCACCCAAAGGTGGTGTTCGTCCAGTAAATTTATCTCCTTCCTCGCTTCCAGGCGGCGACCGTACCTGTCATACAGCAGACGTACCCGCGGCCGGAAAGAATGCCCCCGCGGCGTATCCACCACCACGCCTATCTCTCCGGTATTGAGCCGGACCAAAGTGCCCGAAGGGTACGCCGCTATGTTATGCAGAAAGGCCTTTATTAAGCGATAATCGTGCCGGAAATTGCCCGCGCCGGCGAGCAATTCGCAGGCCTCGTGAGGCGGGTATGCCTTGCGGTAAACCCGGTCGGCCGTCAAAGCGTCGTAAACGTCCGCAATGCCGGTAATGGCGGCAAACTCGTGAATATCCTGCCCTTTAAGGCCCTCAGGATAGCCGCTGCCGTCGTAACGCTCATGGTGCTCCAGAGCCACCAAGGCCACCGTCGGACTTATCTCCTCCTGGCTGCTCAAGATATCAAAGCCATAGCGCGCATGGCAGCAGACCACGCTGTACTCTTCCGGAGTTAGAGCTCCAGGCTTATTAAGAATATCCAGGGGGATGAGCGTCTTGCCTATATCATGAAACAGGGCTCCCATCCCCAACTGCACCAGGTTGGAACGCGTATAGCCCAAAGTAATACCCGTAATTAAGGCCAAGATACATACATTGACCGAGTGCCCAAAGGTATAATCATCTATGGCCCTTATATCCATCAAATTGACCACGATCTCTTTCTGTTCCAAGAGATCGTCGATAATCTGGTCCACTACCTGCTGCACGCGTTGCGGCTTAATAAGAGACGTCCCGGAGGAATTCTTTTGCTCTTGGCGCGCGGCCATCATCTCTTTAACTATCTTTAAGGCCTTAATGCGCGTGGTATCGGATACTACGTCGGTTACTTCCAGGTCTCCCAGCTTCTCATCCACCACATAAACGGCAGGCACTCCCAATTCCCGTAAGCGCTGGATATAATAGGGTTTTAAGACTACGCCCTTATTCAACAACACCTTGCCCTCGGCGCTGAAGATAGGCCGGGCGACCACCATCCCTGGCCGTAAGTACTCCAGAGGGAGTTTGCGCAACGGCTACCCTCCTTTCGTGGCTTACGACCAGTTATTTCGACACCTTTAGCGTTTTTCCTGTCCTAAAAACTTATTCCGGGGAAAAATGTCGTATCCGGGCTCTTTGCTCTGGCGATACCCATAATAAACGGCCGTAAGAATCATGCCACCCAGAATGAGAATACCGTAAAGCATAAACCATCACCCAAGAATAAATTATAGCATATCCGACCTCGCTCTCCCAGACACTTAAGCCCCTGAGTTATCCCCGGTTTTTGCCGGGGAGGGCTGCTTAGGCCTGGAAGCGGGCCACTAAACCTAAGCGCCCGGCCCGGGCTTTAAGCTCGGCGATCTGAAGAACGCTTATACCGTACCGCTGCCGGACCGTAGCTCTCAAGCCAGGTTGGCCTGCGTCAATACTTCTCTGTCCATAAGGCTTACCGTCCCTTTAAGCACCCTGATATATCTCAGTTCCGGATCTTCCGGCCCTTGCAGGTCGGCCTGCTCCTTTTTCAAGAGATTAACATAATCTATAATTTCCCGGGTGATAATCTCTCCCGGACAGATCAGAGGAATGCCGGGGGGATAAGCGGTGATGGCCTCGGCGCTGATCTCCCCTTCGGCATATTCCAGTTCAATGCTTTGGGTCTGGCTGTAAAAAGCCTCACGTGGCGAAGCTAACATCCTGGGGATAGCCGGCAGCGGGGGACAAAAACGTACTACGTTTTTCAAGGGGCGTTTACGGGCAATATCTTGGAAAGCAGCCACCAAACGCCGAGCCATTTCCCAGTCATCCCCTATGGAGATTAGCAACAGCACATTGTATAGATCCGAAAGCTCTACCTGGATACGATAGTCCCGTCGCAGAATATTTTCCATCTCATAACCGGAAAGGCCTAGCTCCTGTACATTTACGGTAATCTTAGTAGGGTCTAGGGCCGAGCATCCCGGCAGCTTGGTGACCTCTTCGCCCATAACGCGCAGACCTTCGATCTTGGCCAGCTCTTGTCGCATCCACCAGGCTATCTCCAGAGCCCGTTCTAATAAAGTAAAGCCATCAAGGGCCATCTGTTTGCGCGCCACATCCAGAGAGGCCAGGAGAATATAAGAGGGGCTGGTGGTTTGCGAAAGATTGAGAACCGCTTTAAGGTGTTTGGGATCTAAGCGCCCGCCTTTAAGCAGCAGGAAAGAGCTCTGCGTAAGGGAACCGGCCAGCTTGTGAGCGCTTACGGCTGCCAGGTCGGCTCCCGCTTCCATGGCGGATACGGGCAAGGCAGGATGAAACTTCAGGTGCGCCCCATGCGCTTCATCTACCAGCACGGGCACATCATAGCGATGGGCTATTCTTACGATTTCTTTTAGCGGCGGAGCTGTTCCGTAATAATTGGGGTTAATAATAAAGACCGCCTTCGCATCGGGATGTTCGCTTAGAGCCCGTTCCACCTTCTCGGGAGTCACGCCCATAGAAATCCCATAATCGCTGTTGATCTCCGGTTCAATATAAACGGGCCGCGCCCCGCTTAAAATAAGTCCGCCCAGGGCTGAACGATGGGCGTTACGCGGAATTATGATTTTTTCCCCCGGTTGGCAGACCGCCAGGATCATCGCCTGGATGCCCGAAGTGGTGCCGTTGACCAAGAAAAAGGCGTGATCGGCCCCGTAAGCCGCGGCCGCTAACTCTTCGGCTTCCCGGATAACACCCCGGGGGTTGCAAATATTATCCAGGTCCGGCATACAGGTCAGATCCATGGCCAGTACGCGCTCGCCCACGTACTCCTTAAATTCCGGCAGGGCTCGCCCCTGCTTGTGACCGGGTACGTGGAAAGGGAGCACTCCTTCATGGATGTATCGTTTTAGTGCGGTAAAAATAGGGGTCTTCGTCTGATCCACCTCGGCCCTCGCCCTCCACTTCCGACTTTACGAACAGAATCAATTACACCATAAAGATCCAGGGAAAGCAAGATAGAATTTTGAGCCGGCTTTATTATTTTATGCGTTTTGGGGGGCAGCCGAGACACAGCACATGTCGATTTACCCCAAAAACAAAAAAGGGAGCGATCCTGTCTCCGGATCACTCCCTTTCCGCCGAGAAAATAATGCCAGACCTGCCCAGAAGGCACAACCCGCGAGGAAAATCTCCCCGCTAAAGCCCGCTTATTTGGCTCCCAACTCTTCTAAAGCAGCGGCTACTTCTTTTTCAGCCTCTTTCCCCACTTTGACGAAGCGGTGCTTAAGTCGCGCCATAACTTCAGGCATAGTAGTATACTCCATATCCTCCAGGGGAAGGCGATGGGGTTCGAAGGGCCCGAGCTGGCGTAGGTAAGTAGCTATTTCGTTGGCCACCTGGCGAGCCCGGTCGAAGGCCACATCGGCGAAGAAATCCTGCGGACCGACCAGCCGGCCGTTGGCTATCTGGAAGCCCAAGGCCACCACTCTAGGCGGCCCGTCAAATCTCGTAGGAACCGCATGGGCCACCGATACGGGCATCAGCGGACCCACATGGGAACCGCGCATCCAACCCGCTACCAGGTGAGGATTGGCGAAGGGCTCTAAAGCTTCACCTACCGCCGGCAGCCCGCTCTGACACCGCACTATGCATACCGGATCGTCCTTGCCCACATAGCGGCCGGCCATAAGGTTGAGCCTTTGGGTGCTGGATACAGCCGCTATTTCATCCGTGGCCTTGGAGTAAACCGCTCTTACGGAGTAACGGCCCGGCGCGCCGATAAATACCAGCAGGTCATACATTTCTTCGGGCAAGGAAAACATTACTTTCTTGTTTTCTATCAAATCGTAGACTTCAAAGCGGAAACCCTGGTGCATTTTGGGATCTATGACCAGCCCGATAGTATTAAACGGGTCAGCGAACATCTTGTAGAGGGGGAGATTCCAGGCGCCCGGCTCTGTCTTATCCGCCATAAAGACTATAACCGGCTCGCTTTTGCGCTCTTCAAACTCCATTTCCGCCACGCCCGGTCCCATCCCTTTTACGTTGCCGGAGAAGGCATCCGAAAGGAGGTCCTGCCCGGCGCCGTAAAGCTTAAGCTCGCGGGCCACCTCGGTACACTTCAGAAAAGTGTTCCAGGCCAGGTGATGTATCTCCGGGTTATCCACTCCCCGGCGGTGGGTCATGATAAGGTTAATATCATCTCCTACGTGGGTAACGTGAAAATCAACCAACAAATCGCTCGCGGATAGTACTTCTCTGGCCGTATCCAGGAGACGAGGATGTACATCCGAATGCCCTACCCAGCCTCCGATATCGGCTTTGATAACCGTTAAGGTAATCTTCTCTGCCACGGAAATGTGCCCTCCTTTTAGGTCCTTATATATAATTATGCTATGCTTTTTCTGTTTATCACACCCATATTATATATCATTTTGGTTTCCAGTAGAATACCTAATTGGCCGATTGGCAAAAAAATAGGCAGGTTTTTTAACCTGCCTCTACTATATGCGGGTGCAAGCCCTTCCTATAACCCCTAACCTACATTCTATTTTATCTTTTGCCGTCGCGGATACCGCACCGGGCCGGCGAACTCTAGGGTTTGCATTCCGGCGCCGCAGAACTGCGGTATCGGCCTGCGGTATCGGCACCAAGCTCATACCCGGTATTTCTCGGTCCAATTAAATTTTTCATATAGCGCCAGCTCTACGACCGGCGGTACCATCCCCCGGATACATCCCCCCAAGGAGGCCACCTGGCGGATTATGCTGGAGCTCAAGAAGGAGTAGTCCGTAGCGGTCATTAGAAAAACCGTTTCTACTTCTTCGGCCAGCTTCTTGTTCATAATGGACATTTGAAATTCGTACTCGAAATCGGATATGGCCCTTAAACCCCGAATAATGGCACAGGCGCCTTCGCGCCGTACGAAATCCACCAGCAACCCCTGAAAAGCCTTGACCTCCACCTCCGCCATATCCTTGGTGACTTCCCGCACCAGCTCTACCCTTTCGTCTAAGGAAAACAGAGTTTGCTTGTAATTGTCCTTGGCCACCCCTATGATGACCCGGTCGAAGAGCTTACACGCGCGCTTTATCACATCCAGGTGACCGTTGGTTATGGGGTCAAAAGTTCCGGGATAAACCGCTATCCGCAATTCCCTGCCCTCCTCCAGAGCCGCAATTTATGCTCCGTATCTATCCTCCACCCTGTTGGTTCCCGGCTACGCGCCGGGGCGTAATAGAATCAATCTTCTTTCCCGCTGCTCTTCCCGATCAGCAGAGGAAAGGCTCAAGTTGGCCCATTTACCGCAGCGGCTCCCCCACCGGCCCACCAGTTCCCCGCGAACATAGAGCTCGCTTATTTCGCAATCGTTGGAGCAATCGCTGCAAATAAAGCTTCTGGGTGTGCAGCGGAAACTCGCTATGGCTGCTATTCCGCGGAATTTGGTAGGAGCTTGCGTCTTAAGCCACCGCTCCCGGGCCAGCAAAGCTGCTCCCAAAGCTCCCATGACTTTAAAATGGGGAGGAACCACCACCGGCAAACCCAGGAGCGTTTCGAAGGCCGCCCTTAAGCCTACATTGGCGGCCACTCCTCCTTGGAAAAGCACTACCGGTTTGATTTCCCTGCCTCTGGCGACATTGGTGAGATAGTTTCGGGCCAATGCCAGGCACAGCCCGGCTATGAGGTCTTCCTTGCTGTAGCCCATCTGCTGTTTACTTATAAGATCGGACTCGGCAAAGACACCACACCGCCCGGCAATGCGCACCGGATTCTTGGCCTTTAAAGCCATCTCCCCGAATTTCTCTATGGGGATATTTAGGCGTGTGGCCTGATGATCCAAAAACGACCCGGTCCCTGCTGCGCATACGCTGTTCATATTAAAACCGCGGGATACTCCATCCTTAAGGTAAATTATCTTGGAATCTTGTCCCCCTATATCGATAACCGTACGCACCTCGGGATGCACTTCTCTGGCCGCCACGGCATGGGCCGTAATCTCATTTTTGATGGTATCCGCCCCTACCATGGCCGCCGCCAGGTGCCGGCCGGAACCGGTGGTGCCCACGGCCAGAACCTGAGCCTGAGGCAGCTTTTCTTGCATTTGGCGAAAGCCGGTCTGCAGAGCTTCGATGGGGCCGCCATGGGTCCGGAGATAAGTTTCAAACAAGATCTCTTTTTTTTCGTTGAGGGCCACTATTTTGCTGCTCACGCTCCCCACGTCAATACCCAAGAAGCATTCCAACTTGTTCACCTCCATATCTTAAACCGTGCTCCCGTCTTTCAGCTAACACCTCCAGAAACGCTTCCAGCCGTGTCTCCCATCCCGCAGTACCGCTCTGTTCGTTGATGATCAGGGAAAGAAACGGTAAATCCAATTTCTCGCTCAAGGGCACCATTATGTTTTGGGCCACCGTTTCCGGCATACAGGTAAAGGGAAGAAGGTGTATCACCCCATCAAAACCCTCTTCTTTAGCCAAAACCAGCTCGCCTACGCTTTCCTGACCGTGACCGCCTACGGAGACATTCAAATAGGGCGTGGCTTTGGCTATTACGCGATTATAATGTTCGCGGGCATATTTCTTGTGCAACACATTAAGATCAAACCATTGGGTGGCGGTCAAATCGCGTACCACTTCCACCCTTAAGCCAGGCCGGGAGGCCAGGAACCGCTCGATCTCTAGGTTTACAAAATGTTCCAAAACAGTATAAATCTCACCGATTATTTTCACTCTCAAGGGAAAGACTTTCTCTTCGGCCAGGCTCCGCAATTCCTCATGGAAATCCTGTAACAGTTTCTTAACCGTCCCTACCGCGTCCGCCTCGCGAATACGGCGCACGAACCGCTGCCACGCTTTGTCTGCCGCCCCCCGCTTCTGCTCGTAAGCCCTTTTGCGCCGCACCCAGCTCTCTCCCCGATCCAAGGCCGCCATTTTGTGATAACCTAGGTAAAGTCCTTTAGCAATCTTCCACAAGGGAGCATTGCCTGTAGCTTGGCGCAGGGCCTCCCGAAAAGGCTTCCAATGCGTACGTAAGGGAACCGGAGAATCTACTATCACCAGCCGGAAATCCAGACCCTTGCGTTTGAGCAACAGCTCTTGCAGTTGAGCATACCATCCCAGGCGGCAGCGCCCTTTTCCCCCGACCATGATTATGGTATTGGCACCCTGCTCTAACACGGCCCGGATCTGCCCCAAAGTGGTCACCAAGGGATAGCAGATAAATTCTGGAGCCAGCTCCTTACCCCATTCTACAATGCGTTTGGATAGCGGCGGTGTAGGCAGCATTTCCACCCCGCACTCGGCCAGAACCGTCTCCAGGGCTATATCCAAAAGCCCCATTCCCGGCGCTCCCACTCTAAGCTCCTCTCGGCGCAGGGCCGGCACCTCAGCCGGGCGGGAGGTAGTCCGCTCTTGCCGGGACGGGGAAAGAAGTAGGCCTCTTTGGGCTTCTCCCTCTCCGCTGGTATCCAAAAAAGCCTCCAGGCGGGTAACAAATCCGGCTTCTCCGGTATGCTCGTCCACCGTCAAAAGAAGAAAGGGTATGCCTCTTCGCTCCGCCTCCGTCTCCAAGAACGACTCCACTACCGAAGCCGGCCCGCAGGAAAAGGCCTCCACCATGATCAGCTTATCGACTACGCCGGAACGCAAAAAATACAGCCCTGCCCCTAAAAGGCGGGCTTCAAAAGCCCACATCCTTTGGCCTTCCCAAAGGGTGCTGACTTCTCGTAGAATATCTTCTTCAGCTATCATTTCATAAGTCAACACGCGACCGTATTCCCGCAGACGCTCCACTAAATTGTGTCCTACCACGTCGTATAATATATAGGGGTGACCCAAAACTCCTATAACCTGCTGCGGATTATATTCGGCCAAAGGATCAAAGCGGCGTCTCCCTTTCCGGCCGTGCCCTGCCAATCGCTGATAAGCCTCCGGGACCGTGAGATTCTGGCGGGTCAGCAGGTGATAAGCTGTTTGGCGCTCCTGTCCCGCCCGGATGGCCCTTTCCGCCGCGTCCGGGGAAGCTCCCAACCGGGCGGCCACTTCTTGGAGGCTTCTTTCCCACAATCCCGGCTTTTCTCGCTCGTTCCATTCCGGGGCCAGCAACCGCTCCTCCTCTAAACCCAGGCCATTTTTAATCATGGCTGCGGCCCCCATCAGTTTGGGACAACAATAATTCTCTCTTTCCACACTGGATAAAACGGGAATGAAGAGATAGTCCACCCCCATCTCCAGCAGCCTTTTGGCATGGGCGAAATATAATTTTACCGAGACACAGGGTTCATCGGTGGGGCAGTACAGCATATCGGCCAGCGTCTTTCCGTCGCTGGGCGGTGAGACTATGACTTCCGCCCCCAGGGCCTTCAAAAAACCCTCCATAAACGGAAAAAAATAATAATAGGACAGCCCGCGCGGTATCCCTACCCGGCAAGGCACTGCTTGTCACCCCCTCGCTAAGCTTAATTATACTCTTCTGGCACTATAAGGCAAGCATTGCCAAGACTGGCTGCATTTTTTTGAGTATTTCCTCCCCGGCTCCAATTTATACCCTACACTTGATCGCGAAACAAGACTGGCCTACAATGTTGACCGGGTCAGCTTTGGGGGCTTCCGAAAAAAGTATGAGAAGGCCGGGGGGCCGGCGCCAGCCCCCCGGCAGGGGTAGTATTGGGGAAGGATTAAGCTTTTTTAGGAGGGGAACAAGGGTATGGGCCGTCTTTATCTGGGAACCAGCGGCTTTAATTACTATCACTGGCAGGGTCGTTTTTATCCCCCGGAGATACCTAGAAAAGCTTGGCTGGGGTTTTACGCGCTGCATTTCCCCACCGTGGAATTGAACGTAACCTTTTACCGTTTTCCGCGTCCGACTACCTTTGCCAACTGGTGCCAACAAACCCCTCCTCATTTCCTATTTGCCCTGAAGGCACATCGCAGCATCACCCATTTTAAGCGCCTGCAAGGCGTCGCAACGGAAGTAGAGAAGTTCTTTCAACCCCTGGTATATCTAAAAGATAAACTGGGACTCATTCTGTGGCAGTTCCCGGCAAGCTTTCCGGCCGGCGAGGAGGTTTTGGCGGCTTTCCTCGAGCTGCTGAAGCAACATCCCATAGCTCAAAAAGCCCGCCACGCCTTTGAGTTTCGCCATAATAGCTGGTTTAATGACCGTATCTTTTCTCTCCTTTCCGCTTATAATTTAGCCCTCTGCTTCGCGGACAGCCCCCGCTGGCCCCAAGTTTATGAAGTAACCGCCGATTTCTTATATTTGCGCTTCCACGGCAGCCAAAAACTTTATAGCTCATCCTATTCCCGGCAAGAGCTGGAGGAGTGGGCAGAAAAAATAAAGCACTGGCTGGAGCAGGGCTTGGACGTCTATGCCTATTTTAACAACGACGCCCAAGGACATGCCCTCGCCAATGCTCGAGAGCTGTTAACCCTTCTGGCTTAAACGTTTATCTGGCTTAACCGGTCCTGTTCTCAATCCCGATGAAAACTTTTTACTGTTTTACTATGACATTTCACTGTCCCTTGATAGAGGCCGTACTTGTGCTGCACTTTTAAGGAAAAATTTTGAAACTACGACTTTTATCAAGCACTTCTAGCGCCAAAGGATTTTTCCTTTGTGACAGGATCTGCCATTCAGCAACGGTAAAACCCTTAGGCTCTATACGGGGGGTCACAAAGCGATAAAGGAATTCCGAACGCTCCAATGGGTCAGAAGGAAGATAATCAGAGATGATAACTACATCTATGTCACTGTGGACATTATAATCTCCTCGCGCTACTGAGCCAATAACATAAGCTTCAGTCAGAGGGAGAATTTGATGCAAGTTTATTACATATTGTTTTGCGTGTTCCAGTAAACTATAGCGTTCATTGAGTCTCTTCTCTACCACCTCGGGAGGCAGACGCAGAATCTATCACCTCTCTAATGAAGTTTATAATTTTTCGTGCCGCAGCAATGGCGCTTTCAGCTGTTGCTACATCGTAAAACTCAAAGGGGCTTCCCCCAGCATAAGCATCTGGATAGCGAGGTGGAATATAGTGACGGTCTACAGCTCTGGCCGCAGTTAATATTTCCTCACTAATCTTAAAGCCTGCTTCTGTAAGGTCGCTTAGAAGTTTGAGAGTCGAATGGCCTACACTTATTCTCCCTATTCCACGGATTAAAGCTTTTACACTGTATTCAGCTGCCTGTTGGGCTTTAAAGGAGGCCCAGGCAAAGTCACCGGCAGCTTTGTCCCGCTCTGCGGAAGCTAAAGTATGCTCCGCCTGACGCCACCAGCGCGTAAATTCCTCCCAATCAAAGAGAAATATTGAAAAATTTTCCAAGTAATTATCAACTCCCCGCTTTGTTTTGTTGTAATTATAACATGTATTTTTTTCCAGTGTCAATTGGAGCATTTGTGTCGGTCCGTGTCAAGATTTAGTAGGTGCCTTTAGCGTACCGCTCTTGGCCCAACTTCCGCACTTTCGCCTTAGAAACCCAGCTATATCAAGGCATCCGGAATTCGTTAGTCACTAACCCTGTTTTAGCCAGGTTTTCTTAGGCTTGATCGGTTCAGGAGGCACGTTCAGCTTGGCGTACAGTTCCAGTTGCTCCCTAGCCAAGACCTTTTGCCGGCGTTGCTGGTCTAGCAAGCAGTCCAGGCAATCTTCCCTTATAGGGGCCAAAGATAGGGCTACGCGCCTATTTGCCAGCCGGCGTCAAAGGCATTTAAGTTAACTTCACATAATTGAGCCGGTACCGAAGCGGCCAGGGCCTCCTCCCAAGCTGCTCGCGCTATGGGCAACCGGCGTGCCAGCACCCCCAGGAGAACCATATTTACTGCCTTAACGCTTCCCGCCCTCCGGGCCTCCTCCAGCGCTTTCACCGCGATTAGGTTTTCCACCTTCCGGCTCAACGTTTCTAACAGAGCGGTGGGGTAAGCGGCCGCTCCGGTCAGGACGGGAAGAGGGGGGATCTCTTGATCGTTTACAATAAGAACCCCTTGCGCCTTAAGATAGGGTAACCAGCGGCAGGCTTCCAGTTTTTCAAAGGCCAGCAAATAATCGGCCGTACCCCGTTCTACCACCGGGGCGTAAACCCGGGGGCCAAAACGCACTTGGGTGACCACGCTTCCTCCCCTCTGGGCCATACCGTGAATATCCGATACTTTCACCTCGCCGCCCAAGGACATGGCGGCGCGGGCAAGAACGCGGCCGGCCAGCACCGTGCCCTGGCCCCCTACGCCTGCCAAAAGTATGCTGGTGACTTCAGTATGCACTCCCGTATTCACTTTTCTGCACCTGCCTTGCCAATCGCTTCTGCCGGACATACTTGGGCACATAACCCGCATCCGTTGCACTGGACTTCGTCAATGACCGCCGTTTCCTCAAAAGAAAGGGCCGGACAGCCCAGGTCCAGACAGGACCGGCAGGACACACAATAGGCGCTCTCCACCCGGTAGGTGCCCGAACCCTTGGCCAGCAGAGCGCAGTCCCTCCGGGAGATGATCACCGAGGGTTCCGAAGCGGCCACCTCTTGCCTTATAGCCTCCTTGGTCTGGGCCAAGTTATAGGGGTCCACCACTCTTACCCGTTTCACTCCCAGGCCGCGGACTACCTGTTCCAGATCGGCTTTGCAGGTAGGAGTGCGGGAAGCGGTAAAGCCGGTGCCCGGGTGATCTTGATGGCCGGTCATGGCGGTGGTGCCGTTGTCCAGAATAATTAGCGTGCCCGTACCCCGGTTATAGACCATATCCAGCAGGCCGGTCATACCTGAATGCAAAAAAGTAGAATCTCCTATTACCGCCACCAGCCGCCGGGCGAATTCCGTTCCGCGGGCTTTTTCCATACCCAAGGCCACGCCCAAACTTGCCCCCATACAGATGCAGGTATCTATGGCGTTTAGAGGAGGCGAGGCTCCCAGGGTGTAGCAGCCTATGTCGCCGGCTACGGTCAGCTTCAACTGCCGCAAAACATAAAACACGCCCCGGTGAGGACAACCCGGGCACATTACGGGCGGACGCCCGGGCAAGTCGGCCGCCTCACTGCAGATGGGCGCTTGCAGAAGGTCCGTCCTCACCAGAGAAGCGTCTATCTGGGCCACCTCAACTCCTATTCTCTCGGCCACCAGGCGCGGGCTGAGCTCGCCCACCCGCGGGAGCAAATCTTTGCCCCTAACGGGCAAGCCCCAGGCCCGGATCTGGTCTTCCAGGAAAGGTTCCAATTCTTCTACTACAAAGCACTCTTCCACTGCCGCTATAAAATCGTGGATCAGGTTCCGGGGCAGGGGATAAACCAGGCCTAACTTGAGAACCGAGACGCCGGGCAGGGCTTCCTTCACGTATTGGTAGGCCATACCCGAGGTTATAATGCCCACCCGCCTGTCCGCCCATTCTATCCGGTTCCACGGCGCGGTCTCGGCATACGCTTCCAGTCTTTTGCGCCTTTCCTCCACCGCCTTGTGCCGTTCGCGGCCGAAGGCCGGCAGCATTACGTATTTGGACGGCTGTTTGGTGTATTCTTTGAGCGGCACTTCCTGGCGCTCACCTAACTCCACCAGGCTCTGGGAATGGGCCACCCTGGTGGTGAGGCGCAGCATCACCGGTGTGTCCATGGTTTCGCTCAAAATAAAGGCCTGCTTGACCATATCCTTGGCTTCCTGGCTGTCGGCCGGCTCCAGGCAGGGGATCTGAGCAAAGCGGGCATAAAACCGGTTATCCTGTTCGTTCTGGGAGCTATAAAGGTTCGGATCATCGGCCGAGACCAGCACCAGACCGGCATTGACGCCGGTATAAGCCAGGGTCATAAGGGGATCTGCTGCCACATTGACTCCTACATGTTTCATGGCCGCCAGGGCCCGGCCCCCGGCAATAGCCGATCCTATAGCTACTTCCAGGGCCACCTTTTCGTTTACCGCCCATTCGGCATATACTTCAGGATACTTGGCCAGAGCTTCAATTATCTCGGTACTCGGAGTACCCGGGTAAGCCGCCGCCACCCGCACACCCGCTTCCCAGGCTCCGCGGGCTACGGCATGGTTACCCAGCAGAAGATCGCGCATATAGTAAGTTCCACTCCTCTCCTAAGGCAAGCACTCTTATCTTAAATAACCGGCCATGCCCGGACATTCCCGTATTGCCCAGCATACCCGGGAGGATAGCCGGTTAGAAAAACAGAAGGACTATTTACGATAAACCCCGCTTGGTAGTCCGACCCGGGTCACCTATTTCGCCACCATATGAGCGGATTCCTGCTCCCCCGAAAATAATCCTTAGCCATTTTCCTCTTCTGATGGTGCCGCGCCGGCGGGATGAGGGTCTCCTCCAGCGCAAAAACAGGCGCCCACCACCTTGGGCGTGGAAGTAATCCTAACAAAGAAGGCCCGGACAACCGGGCCTGAGTCCATCCTGTCAGAGCTCTTTCCCTTTTAGGGCTTCCTATTTCGGCCTCAAGTCTATCACCCGCTGGGCCTTACCTTCGCTGCGCGCAATAGAGCGCGGCTCTACCAGGCGCACACGGGCTTTGAGCTGGAGCACCGTATGCAGCCGTTCGGCTATTCTTTCCTCCAGTTCCTCCAACTCCCGGAAGCGGTCGGTAAAGAAGGCCTCATCTACTTCTACTCTTACCTCCAGTTCATCCAGGTAACCGCGACGGGAAACCACCAATTGGTAATGGGGGGCTACTCCATCGATCTCCATCAATACGCTTTCTACTTGAGAGGGAAAGACATTAACCCCCCGGATAATCAACATATCGTCGGTGCGGCCCATTATTTTGGCCAGACGAGCTGTAGTACGCCCGCAGCGGCAAGGTTCATAATTGATGGCCGAAATATCCTTCGTCCTGTAACGCAGGACCGGAACGGCTTCTTTAGTCAGGGTGGTGATGACCACCTCCCCGGGTACTCCCGGCGGGCAAGGTTCGCCGGTAGCGGGGTCGAGAATCTCCACCAGGAAATGATCCTCGGCTATGTGCTGACCGTCTTGGTAGGGACACTCTCCGGAAACCCCCGGACCCATGACTTCGGAGAGGCCGTAATTATCCGTGGCCAGCATGCCCCACCGCCGCTCGATCTCCTGGAGCATCTCCCGGCTGGAGGCTTCACCGCCGAAAAGACCCAGGCGGACCGGCAACGAACGGGGGTCCACACCTTCTTCTTCCGCTACCTCTGCGAGGTGAAGAACATAAGAAGGCGTGCCCACCAGTACCGTAGTGCCGAAATCCTGCATAAGCATGATATGCCTTCTGGAATTGCCGGCCGCCGCCGGTACTACCGTAGCTCCTACCCGTTCCAGGCCGTAATGTAAGCCGAAACCCCCGGTAAACAGGCCGTAGCCGAACACTACCTGGGCCACGTCGCTCTCCGTAACACCGGCGCAGGTAACCAAACGCGCCACCACTTCGGTCCAAGTCTCCATGTCGCGCCGCGTATAGCCTACCACCACCGGCTTGCCGGTGGTTCCGGAAGAAGCGTGAATCCGTACCACTTCTTTCAGGGGAACGGCGAAGAGGCCAAAGGGATAATTTTTCCGGAAATCTTCTTTAGTGGTCATGGGCAAAAGCCTTACATCTTCTAAAGTGCGGATATCGCTGGGCCGCAGACCCCTCTCCTTTAGGGCCTGTCGGTAAAAGGGCACTCGCTCGTAGACATATTCTACGATTCCTCTGAGCCGCTCCAACTGTAAAGCCCTCATATCCTCTCGGGAGCGGCATTCGTTTACCGGGTCCCAGATCAGGCAACTCTCCGACATGTAACTATCAGACCTTCCTTCGAAAATAGCCCTTTGATTTTTAGGGTTCGCGGAGAAGGCGACAACCCCTCGACAACCCCTCATCGAGGGCTCGCCAGAAATAGGGATTATATTGCTTGAGATAGTGCGAGCGGGTGTTCAGTCCACATCTAAGCCGGCCCGGCCGCTCCGGCTCCAACCCACAGCCCCCGTCGAGGCCCCGGCGCCATCCTCTCCAAAAACGCGCTGCAAGTGTTCCGGAGAAAAGGCCGGGGTCAGCAGGCTTACCAGGGGTACTACCGCCAAGGGCAGGATCATGGCCAGGGAACCGATGGCCGGAATGAGGTTGCTGTCCAGCCGGTAATAAAAAGATAACCCCAGGGAAAGGGCCACCCCGCTTATTAGCCCCGCCCAAGCGCCGGCTTTGGTGGTCCTCCGCCAGTAAAGGCCGTACAGGTAAGGCGCCAGGAAGCCCCCGGCCACAGTGCCCCAAGAAAGGGACATCAATACCAGAATGATGGTGGGTTTTAAAGCTATATATACGGAGAGGCCAATAAAGGCCACGCATAAAAAGCGCAGCAGGAACAGAACCGTCCGCCGGGAGATCTGCGGTGCAGCTCCCTGTAAGAGATCAATGGCCACGGCCGAGCTGGAAACGAGCACCAGCGAGGCTAGAGTAGACATAGAAGCCGCTAATACTAGAAGAAGCAGCAGCAAAGCCACTCCCTCCGGTAAAAAGCGGTCCACGATTAGAGGCATAATAAGATCGGGGTTGGGTTTCCCGTTTAAAAGGGGCATCTGGTTGTTAAAGAACAGGCGGCCAAAGGCTCCGGTGAAATAGGCCCCGCCGGAAATTATCAGGGCAAACAGAGTGGAAACCACCGTCGCCGGCCAGATAGAACGTTCGTCCTTAATGGCGTAGAACTTCTGCACCATTTGGGGAAGCCCCCAGGGGCCGAGACTGGTGAGCGTTACCAGGGAGAGCAAAGCTACCCAATTGGGCCCCACCGGGGAAACCAGCCGGGGATCGATACTGCGCAACCCCTGTAGGCCCTGAAACAGCCCGCCCACGGGAGCCGCAGACAATACATAAAATACCAGGAGGGCTACCCCGGCCAACATCACCAACCCCTGAATGAAATCGGTCAGCGTGACCGCAAAGTATCCTCCCAAGACCAGGTATACGGCCGTAAGCCCGGCCATGCACAGCAGGGCTATATTAAAGTCGACCCGGAAGACTTGCTCGAAGAGATAGCTCAGCCCGAGATACACCGAAGCAGAATAGGGGACCAGAAAGATAAAAATAAGCAGCGCCGCCACGGTTCTTAATGAAGGGCTGTCATAGCGGGCGGCTAAAAACTCCGGCATGGTCATGACGTTAAGCCGCGCGGTCATGGTCCGCGTAGGCCGCGCCAGCACTCTCCAGGCCAGGAAAGTCCCGACCAAGGCATTTCCTACGGCAATCCACACTCCCGACAGTCCAAAGCTCCACCCCACCTTACCTGCGTACCCTATAAAAATCACGGCCGAAAAATAAGTAGTGCCGTAAGCGAAGGCCGAAACCCAAGGGCCTATGGTGCGATTGCCCAAAAAAAAGCCGCCGACATCCTGTGAGCGTTTAAGGCTCACAAGGCCGATGGCCAACATAGTTACCATATAAAGACCCAAAACCAGCAATTTCATCCTACCGTCCTCCCATCCTGAAATTGGTGCTTCCGAAACGAAACTCGGCGACTGCTCACGGGCTAAATCAAGCCCGCAAGGCCTTGAAAGGCAAAGCTTTAACCGCAGGAAAATCACATTTGCTTCGAAAGCATACGCAAGCCTAAGAGCCCTAAGGGACCAAGGCTTCAACCGGAGGAAATCGTACTTGCTTCGAAAGCACCTCAAATTGAGGAAAAGTAAAATCCTAAAGCAGACCTACTGCTTAACATATTCCACAAAGAAGCCCAAATTCCTGCCGCCGGCCATATTTTCCGGCCCTTTTATTCGCCCTGCCTGCCCTTGGCGTTTTTAACCTTCTGCCGCCAACAACGCCGCGCCCAGGGCGCCCATGATCTGAGGCTCTCCCGGCAAGCGTAAAGAGGTGTTTAGCTTTTCTTCCAGGCTCCGGACTACGCCTATATTCTTGGCTACCCCGCCCGTCATGGCCACGGGTTCCTGCCAGCCCAGGCGCTCCGCCATGGAAGCCACCCGCTCAGCCACGGCATCGTGCAGGCCGCGGATAATTTCCACCAACGGCCTGCCTTCGGCCAGAAGGGATACCACCTCGGATTCGGCAAACACCGTACAAGTATTGCTTATAGGCGCGCTTCTTTCAGCTTTTAGGGAAAGCTCCCCCATCTTCTCTATGTCCAACTCCAGGGCCCGGGCCATGACCTCCAGAAAGCGCCCCGTTCCCGCAGCGCACTTCTCGTTCATAACAAAGTCCACCACTTTACCCCCCGGACCCAGGCGGATAACTTTGCTATCCTGTCCGCCGATGTCAATAACCGTGGCCGTATCCGGCCACAAGTGATATACGGCCCGGGCATGGCAGGTTATTTCCGTTACTTTACGGTCGGCAAAAGGTACGCTTACCCGGCCGTAACCGGTGGCCACGATAGTTTGGACCTCCTCTCGCCTTAAACCGGCCTTGGCCAGAGCTTCTTCCAACGCCTTCTCGGCCACGGCAGAACCTCCTCTACCGGTGGGCCTTATGACCCAGGAGATCAACTTTCCCTCCCGGACAATAGCCGCTTTGGTAGAGAGGGAACCCAAGTCCAGCCCCGCGGTGACGCTCATTAAATCAACCCTCCATTTATGTTAACTAAGCACCGGCTAGCTTAATAACTCTAAAAAGCCCTCCAGACGCGTCCGTACGGCGCCTTCGGCATATTTTTGCCCGTCTACACAATCGCCGTCCAGGTTTAAAAAGGCTACCCCTGCTTTGCGCAAAGCTTCCCGGAGGAGTAAGAGCCCGGCGGTGCTCTGGCGACAGCCCCAGTGGGCAAAATGGATTACCCCATCGGCCTTATAGTCTTCCACCATCTGCAAGACCGCTCTTACGCGCCGCTCCATAGGCCCCAGCCCTTGGTGGCTTAAGACTTTACGTGCCAGGCTGAAGAAGGGGCGTGCCGGATCCAGTTCCTCCCAGTAGACATAATTCATTTCTTCAAAAACTACCACCGCTCCGCCTTCCTCTTCGAGTATCCTGAATACCTCGTTGGGATAATAGGGGCGTAGGTGGAGCCAGAGCAGTCTGGCCCTCTCCAGGGGAACCGCCCATTTTTGCTGCCGGCGGCAATTATGGAGTTCGGTGTATAATTGGTCATATATTTCTCCGGCAAAGGGAGCCCCGAAGCTGGTTAACATAAGATAGACAAAGCCCTGGGCTTCATCCCCCCGGATTACGGCAGGCGGCTGTCGGCGTATTTCCGCAATGCGTAGCAATCCCTCCCGGGCCTTATTGGAATACACCAGAGCCGACTTAAGCCTATCTATATCCGGCTTTAATTGACAATGCTCGGCCAGGGAGAAAAAAATATTTTTTAGCTGGCGGGCCACATAAGCGGTCTCGGCCACGCCGTCCTGCTGAGGTACATCCAGCAGATAATAGGGGCGCTGTAGGCGGGAAGCGGTGTAGGCCAGGGACTGGGGCGCTATATCGCACAGGTGGGAGCTGCACACCACGGCATCCGGCCGGGGGAAATAGCCGGCCAGTTCGCACCCCAAAGCCAAACGGTGAAAAGAACAAGCCTCGCTGCTAAACCAGTGGCTCTCGGCTACCCGAAAAGCTTCGTCCGCCAGGCCTAAGCCCACAGCCACGGCCGCCGCCGCTTCCGGGGCAAAAGGTATAACGCCCAGGCCGAAAAGCAATTCCGCAGGAAAGAAGACATTGTGCCATACCACAGGCCCACGCTTAAGATAGGCCTCTGCCGCCTGGTCCAGGGCTCTAAGGACCAGTTGCCGGGTAGCTTCCCAGGGAAAGGGGCGCCTTGAGGAAGCTATAATCTGTTTTACTATTTTGATCACCCAAGGCGAATGAAGGGCCCTGCGGCGCAAAGGCTCGGCCAGAGCCGAACGCAGTTTCTGGTAAAGGTCCATTACTTCGGCACCTCACAGCATCTCGCGGAAAGCTTCGATACGGGTGGTCCATTGGCCACGGTTGCCGCCGGTATAATCGCCTTCCAGCTTGAGCAGAGGAATGCCCAGCTCTTCCAGCTCCATTTTTACCAGCGCAAAATCCACCATGGCCGCGTCGCAAAACTTCATGGCATGATATACGGCGCCCTCAATGCGGTATTTGCTGACTATTTCCCGTAAGTAGGCTCTTCTCCTGTCCTGGTCGCCAACCATACGCGGGCAAGGGGGCTTATGTAGATAGGCTTTCGCCAGGTAAGCGTAGGGGTCGGATGCTTTTTCTTCTCTTCCCCCGGCCCCCACGCCCTCCAAGCGCCAAAAGTTGCAGGCGTCTTCGTACACGCTTACCATCCCGGCCTCTTCTACCATCTCCAGAAGGCTTCCGGGCAAAACGCTCCCTATGAGCAATAATCGGGGCCGGGAGAGTCCGTCGCTTAAGGCGGTCGCTCCAACCTCTTCCTGGAGGTTTAAGGCCCCGGAGTTTAGCCCGTAGTTCAATGAAAGCAGGAGTTCCTGCCCCTTTACTAATAACCTCCCGGCCGCTCTCTCTTCCAGCAGCTTCTCCCACCCATAGCGTCTCCGGCTTTCTTCTTCAATAGCCGACCACAAGGTTTCTTCCTCGATAGACCGGTTAAAACAGCCCGCCAGTTCCGCCGCCAGCTCCTTAAGGCGCTCGGTCCAATATCTGATAGCCAGCGCATCGCTTCTCCGGGGTACATCCAGAGTAAAGACCTTCTCGGAGAGGTGGAGATGACGCCAAATATGGGAAAGATGTATCATGGCGTTGCAGGAAGCAACAAAAAGCACTCCTGCCAGGGGAGGATAACGGCCTTCCAGGGCGTTTTCTAAAACCGCCTTAACATAAGGACAAACGTTGCCGGTAAAATAAGTATCCGCCCGCGGAGTCTTACCCGGCGGGGGTAATAGACGGTAGGGGGTGAGCTTGAGCGCCCGGATAATCTCCACCGGGGTATAGCTGCAAAGCCAACCGATTAAATTGCTGCCAGTTTTTTCCATAAAGGTAGTCCTCCGCCCTCCTGCGGCCCGGGCCTTACCGCTCTTGTCCATGCTTTTTCGCCAAATCTATTTCGCTAAATACCGAGGACTGCCTCCGCCTTCCCTCCGCTCCCACTTCACTTTTAGTCCGGCCGTACCGAAAGGTGTTTTCGTAAATATTAGGTCTACGAGCCCAAAGGGCAAAGACCATCATAAGCGCCGGGCCAGAAGCTTCCGGGCGCGCTCCAGGGCCTTGCCGACCGCTTCCGGCGAGGGACCTCCCGGTAAGTTGCGCCGGGCCACACAGCTTTCCACAGTCAAATAGTCGAATATATCTTCCGTAAAAGCCGGCGAAAAACTCTGAAGCTCTTCCAAGGTCAGGTCTTGAATAGTGCAGCCCCGCTCCAAACAGTGGAGTACCACGGCGCCCACCACCGCGTGAGCCTCGCGGAAAGGTACGCCTTTCATAACCAGGTATTCCGCCACGTCGGTGGCGTTGCTAAAGCCCTGTGCTGCCGCCTGCCGCATACGCTCTTCCTTGAACTTGGCGGTAGACAAGAGAGGGGCCATGACCATAAGGCAGCCCTTCAAAGTGTCCACGGTGTCGAACACGGCTTCTTTATCTTCCTGAAGGTCTTTATTATAGGCCAGGGGCAGCCCTTTCATCACCGTCAGAAGCCCCAGGAGGTGGCCGTAAACCCGCCCGGTTTTACCCCGCACCAGCTCGGCCACGTCGGGGTTCTTCTTCTGGGGCATCATGCTGGAACCCGTGCTGTAGGCGTCGTCCAGCTCCACAAAACCGAACTCTTCCGTACACCAGAGGATGATCTCTTCACTTAAGCGGCTCAAGTGCATCATGATGAGGCTGGCCGCAGCCAGAAATTCCACGGCAAAATCGCGGTCGCTCACTGCATCCAAAGAATTGGCGGAAATATCCTTAAACCCCAACTCTCGGGCCACCATCTCCCGGTCTATGGGGAGGGTGGTGCCCGCCAGGGCTCCGGAGCCCAGAGGAGAAATCTCTAAACGTTTCAGGCAATCTTCCAGACGACCCTGGTCCCGCTCCAGCATTTCAAAATAAGCCAGCAGATGGTGGGCCAGGGTGACCGGCTGGGCCTTCTGCAGGTGAGTATAGCCCGGCATTACGGTAAAAATATGTTTTTCGGCCAGGTCCACCAATACTTGCTGCAGACGGGCCAGGAGGCCGGCTATTTCCCGGATCTCCTCCCTGAGGTAGAGACGCAGGTCCAGGGCCACCTGATCGTTCCGGCTGCGGGCGGTATGCAGCTTTTTGCCGGCCTCGCCGATCTTCTCGGTAAGCAGCTTTTCAATATTCATGTGAATATCTTCCGCGGTTATATCAAAAGTTACCCGGCCGGCTTCTATTTCTGCCAGAATAGCCTCCAGCCCTTGGATTATCTGCCCGGCTTCCTCCTGGCCGATAAGCCCGGTGGCCGCCAACATCCGAGCATGGGCTATGGAGCCCTGGATGTCCTGACGGTAGAGCCGCCGATCAAAGGAAAGGGAGGAATGAAAATCCTCCACTAACCTGTCGGTTTCTTTGCGGAAACGTCCGCCCCACAGCTTCATACTTTCCTCAATCCCGTTCTGGCCTCCATCATGGCTCTAACTTTGAGGGGCAGTCCGAAGAGATGGATAAATCCGGTGGCATCCTTATGATCGTAGTCCCCGCCGGCCCCGAAGGTTACCAGTTCTTCACTGTAAAGGGAGTAGGGTGATTGAACACCGGCGACGGTACAGTTGCCTTTATAGAGCTTCAAGCGCACCGTACCGGTCACCGTCTCCTGAGTGCTGTCCACAAAGGCGTCCAGGGCCTTTTTTAAGGGAGAATACCAGTTGCCATCGTAGACCAACTCGGCATATTTAGCAGCTACTATCTCTTTAAAGTGCATGGTCATGCGGTCCAGAGTGAGGCGCTCTAATTCCTGGTGGGCTATATAGAGTACGGTCCCGCCCGGGCATTCGTAAACGCCGCGGGACTTCAACCCCACCAGACGGTTTTCTACTAGGTCGATAATGCCCACACCGTGGGCCGCGGCTACCGTGTTCAATCTCTCCACCAGGGCTACGGGCTCCAGCCGCTCGCCGTCGACCGCCACCGGCACACCCTTTTCAAAATCAATATTAACATAAACAGGCTCATCCGGAGCCTTCTCCGGCGGAGTGATGATCAAGTATAGGTCTTGCCGGGGTTCGTTCCAGGGGTCTTCCAGGTCGGCACCTTCATGGCTCAAGTGCCAGAGGTTGCGATCCATGCTGTAGGGCCGGTCTTTGCTTACCGGCACCGGAATCCCCCGCGCCGCAGCATAATCGATGGCTTCCTCCCGCGAGCGTATAGACCAGAGGCGCCAGGGAGCAATTACTTTGAGTTCGGGCTTTAAAGCTTTAATGCTCAGTTCAAAACGCACCTGGTCGTTTCCCTTGCCCGTGGCGCCGTGAGCCACGGCCGTAGCCCCTTCCTGTTCGGCTACCTCCACCAAGCATTTGGCGATAAGCGGGCGGGCAAAAGAGGTCCCCAACAGATATTTCCCCTCATAAATGGCCCCCGCTTTCAGGGTGGGCCAGATAAAATCCTCTACAAATTCTCTTTTTCGGTCCAGGATATATACTTTGCCGGCCCCGCTTTTTATAGCCTTTTCCTCCAAATTATCCAGCTCTTCGCCCTGGCCCAGGTCTACGGCTACGGCAATTACTTCATAACCGTAATTTTCTTTAAGCCAGGGTATGATTATAGAGGTGTCCAGCCCCCCAGAGTAGGCCAGTACTACCTTTTCCGCCACAGCAAAAGCCTCCTTGTTATAATGTTATATTTATAATTTTAAGCTCCACAGCCCAGCAGCAGAAAGGGATAGACCTTGGTTAAAGCAAAGCCGCCAAGATAGCTTTATGGGCGTGCAAGCGGTTTTCGGCCTGATCCCAGACCGCCGACTGGGGCCCGTCCATAACTTCGTCGGTGATCTCTTCTCCCCGGTGGGCCGGCAGACAGTGCAGAACCATGGCCTCCGGTTGGGCCAGTTTCAGTATCTCCGCATTGATCTGGAATCCCCGGAAGGCCTGGCGCCTTTTTTCGGCCTCTGCCTCCTGTCCCATACTGGCCCAAACGTCGGTATAGAGTATATCCGCGCCGGCAGCAGCCTCGCGAGGGTCATTGGTCACCGCGATGTGGCTGCCGTTATCCGCCGCCATCCTCCTGGCTTCCTCCACTACCTGGGGTAAGGGCTCATATCCCGCAGGGCAGGCGATGGTGATGTTGAGACCCACCCGGGCCCCGCCGTACATCAAAGAATGGGCCACATTATTGCCGTCGCCGATGTAGGTCAAATTCAAGCCCTTAAGTTTCCCTTTCCATTCTCTAATAGTCAAGAGATCGGCCAACACCTGGGTGGGATGGAGGAAATCGGTCAGGCCGTTGATTACCGGGATGGTGGCATAACGCGCCAGCTCTTCTACCTCGTCATGGGCATAAGTTCGTATCATAATCCCGTCCAGGTAGCGGGACAACACCCGGGCCGTATCGGCAATGGTCTCCCCCCGGCCTAGCTGGAGATCGTTTTTGCTCAGGTAAAGGGCATAACCGCCCAGTTGGTACATGGCTACCTCAAAAGCTACCCGCGTACGGGTGGAGGGTTTGGTGAAGATCATACCCAGTGTCTTACCTGCCAGCAGAGGATGGGGTTCCCCGCGCTTTTGCTTGGCTTTAAGAGTAGCCGCCAAGTCTAGAAGATAGAGTATTTCTTCCGTAGTGAAATGCTTCAAGGAGATAAAGTCGCGCCCTTTTAAGGGAGAGGCCTGTTCCTTCACCCTTACAGCTCCTTTCTTCATAAATAAGCTATTGACATTATTTTACTCTCCGTCAGTGAGCTTGACAACCCGGCCCATCACTGGCGCATCCCCAGTTTTGATCCTAGGCCTGCTTGGCTTGCGCTCGCTCCGGAAACCCTCGCGGGCCAAACTAGCGCTTGGCTCAAGGCTCCGGCAGGCTTCCCGGCAAATTCGGCATCCTGCCTCAGTTGCCGGCCTCGGCC
>JBNATU010000012.1:0-77764 GCA_049701195.1 Neomoorellaceae bacterium | reverse complement strand
TGCTCCAAGAAAAAATATTGGTAATTGTACCCAAGGGTGCGGAATGTAGGATTAAGGCTTGCAACTCAAAGAAGCGGAAAAAATATTTAAGGCCCTCGGGCAGAGCTTGCGTTTAAAAATTGCGGCGCTCTTAGCCGAGCAGGAGTTCTGTGTATGTGAGCTGGAAGAGATTTTCGGAGTGTCCCAGCCGGCCGTTTCTCAGCATTTGCGCATCTTAAAAGAAGCGGGCCTGGTGGAGGAAGAAAAAATAGGCCAGTGGGTATTCTATTCTCTAAAGAAAGAACACCTACAAAAATTTTTGCAGGATTTCTCTTCTTACCTGTTTTCGCCTTTGGAAACTAAAGAGGAGCTGGAACTGGAAAAGGTACGGGTTAAAGAGCTGGAGCAGCATCCCAAAGTAAGTTGCCGGCCGGTCAAAAGATGATGACTTAAGAGAGGACAAATTTCAAAAGGAGGTATCGTCATGGCTGATAGCCAAGCTGTAGCTCGTTTATCTCTGTTGGACCGTTTTCTCACTTTATGGATTTTCCTGGCCATGGCCTTGGGCGTGGGCCTAGGTTATTTCGTGCCCGGTGTGGCCACGGCCCTGGATAAGCTTTCTATAGGAACCACCTCTATCCCCATAGCTATAGGACTGATTGTCATGATGTATCCGCCCTTAGCCAAGGTAAAATATGAAGAGATGGGCAAAGTGTTTAAAAACGGTAAAGTATTGGCCCTCTCTCTCCTCCAAAACTGGGTAATCGGCCCTATCTTGATGTTCGTCCTGGCCATAGTCTTCCTCCGGAATTATCCCGAGTACATGGTAGGACTTATTCTTATAGGTCTGGCCCGCTGCATCGCCATGGTCATCGTCTGGAACAGCCTGGCCCAGGGCGACAGCGAATACGCGGCCGCCTTGGTGGCCCTGAACTCCATCTTCCAAGTGGTCTTCTATTCTATATATGCTTATATCTTCATTACCGTGCTGCCTACCTTAATAGGCCTCAAGGGCATGCAGGTGCATGTTTCCATCGGAGAAGTGGCCGTCAGTGTAGCCATCTACCTAGGCATCCCTTTTGTGGCCGGCTTCCTTACCCGGAGAATACTTTTACCCCTCAAGGGCAAGGAGTGGTACGAAAAGGTTTTTGTGCCTAAGATCAGCCCCTTGGCTTTAATAGCCCTGCTCTTCACCATCGTGGTTATGTTCTCTTTAAAGGGCAACTATATTGTCAGCCTGCCCATGGATGTAGTACGGGTAGCCATCCCCCTCATCGCTTATTTTGTAGTGATGTTCTTAATCTCTTTTTTCCTGAGCATGCGCTTGGGAGTGAATTACGCACAGACCACCACCCTCTCTTTTACCGCGGCCAGCAACAACTTTGAGCTGGCCATAGCCGTAGCCGTGGCCGTTTTCGGCATCAACTCCGGCCAGGCCTTTGCTGCGGTAATCGGTCCCCTGATAGAGGTGCCGGTGATGATCGGCCTGGTGAACGTGGCTCTGGCCTTTGCACGCAAGTATTTTACTCCTGCGGGAGAGCCCAAAACGGCGGGCAACAGGTAAGTAAAAAAGCGGTACTTGGGACTTAAAAGAAAGGCTTAAAAGAAGGGCCGACGAGGCCCTTCTTTTCCTTCTTTTAATTATCGGGGAAAGGTGTCGCTGTCTGCACCTGCTGGTAGCACTACCTCGTCCAGGTGCTCCCGGTCCAGGTAGTACACTTCCACCTGACACGAGTAAAACTGTGTGAGAAGCGAGGCCAACTCATCCCTCGCCCTCAGGACGGCTTCCCGATTGCAGTCGGTGAAGCCATCTATAGGAAAAATGATATTTCGGCTCTCAGGAGTGACCTTGCCCCGCTCGCTCTGGCGCCAAATCCAGCGCCTGGTGCGGACTTCACGCTCATCAGCATAAACCAACTCTCCTGGAGGCACTATTTCTTGAGGCCCGCCGAAGGGGACAAAGGGCTCTTCTTTTTTAGTAAAACGCACTTCCAGGTCCCCGCACTGGCTATCGAGGTCGTGGGCTCCCATAGGCAGGATATGCCTTAAAGAAAGGGCATTGGCCAGATTGACCACACCGTTAATGTCCGGCAACCGGCCTCCTTTCGCCACGCGCGAAACGAGGGCTTCTATGGAGCTGGGAAACTTATTAGGGTTTATGCCGAGTTGCCGAAACGCTTCCCGATAGCGACTAATGACCGGATAGCTCTTAATCGCCATTTCTTTAAACTTCTCTCGCACCTCTTCTTCGGCCTGCCGTAACAATTGGAGGATGCCCGGCTGGGGAAGCCGGTTGTCCACCTCACGGGCGATTACTATTCCAAAACATACTGTAGGTAAAGCGGAAAAAACTTCTTCACTAACTATAAATCGCATGGAAGTACTTCCTTTCTTTCATTATAGGTATCCCATGGGGTATTCGTTGCGCTAATGCACATCCTGGACGCATTGCAATTTCCCTCTAGTCAAGGTGGTGAGACAATAATTGCAGTACTTGCACTTCCGGCGACGGTTACCGGCCTGAGCGTTTTCCGGCCAATGGGGGTCGGCTATGAAGCCTCTTCCCACGGCCACCAAGTCGCAATCGTTAGAGCTTAGGGCGGCCTCTGCTTCTTCCGGCTCATCCAGCTTGCCGACACCGATCACCGGAAGGTTCACCGTTCGCTTAACGGCCCTGATCCAGGGCCGGTAGCACCCCGGTGGGAAGCTCTTATCCGGTGCCGAGCTGGCGGGCACCAGCGCTTTACCCTGAAGCGCAGGTGCGGGGTTGATGAAGGCTGAAATACTGAGGTAATCGGCGCCGGCCTGCGCAAAAATCTTAGCATACTCGCCGGCCAGCTCCGCGTCCACGCCCCCCGGTGGCTCCCAACCGTGGTAGCGCACCCCCAGGATAACACCGCGGCCCACCTCCTGCCTGATCTCCTGGAGGATCTCCGATACTATACGAGCGCGCCCCTCGGTAGTCTGGCCGTAGTCATCCCTGCGGGTGTTCGTAAGAGGGCTGAGAAAAGCACTTAGGAGGTAGAAATGAGCGGCGTGGACCTCCACCCCCTCGCATCCTGCAGCCACCGCCCGGCGCGCCGCCTGCCGGAAATGCTCCTTGAGTCTGAAGATACCGTCACGGGATAAAGGCTCCACCGGTTCGTCAAAGAAAAAACGCTGTTCCGAAGGTGCCGGTCGTATAGCTCCTGCTATCTCCGCCCTCGTCCTGGGCCCTGAATGACACAGCTGAATGATTACTGCTGCTCCCTTTTTCTTTATTTCCGCCACCAACCGGGCGAGCCGCCGCGCCTGATCTTCATTCCACAAACCCAGAGAGTAGCGGAAAAGGCGCCCCGAAGGCTCCACCACTCCAGGTTCCAAGATTATCAGACCCGCCGACCCGGCACGTTCACGATAAAAGGAAATCTGGTCTTCAGTACACAACCCTTCCGCAGTGGCCAGGCCGGTCGATATGGGGGCCATGACCAGCCGGTTCCTCAAGGTAAGAGGGCCAAGGCGAAAAGGATTCCAGAGTAAAGACACGACATCCCCTCCCTCCAATCGCTATCTTCTTTTTACATAATTAGAGGCGTGCAAGTCAAGCTTAATGGGGGCCGGTGTGTTTCACTTTTCGCCGAGGTGGCCGGTTAGGCTTTACAGCGAGCGATTAAATCCGAGGGACTAGCCAAATTTGGCGAGGCGCAGGTCGGAAGCCGCCTGAAACCGTAGGTAAGCTTGCGGCCTGAAGAAGCACTTTGAATTCTGGTGGGTCAAGCGGTCTTGGGGCTAACCCTCGGGGCTAACCCTAGTTCAGGGAACGAGCACAAACCCAGGAGAGATACAAAAAAGGAGCACTCCCGGGCCCCATATAAGGTAAACGTTTCCAAAAAGAGTGCCCGAGAGAGTGCCCCACCTAAAACCGGAGTAATGCCAAAAAAGTTCTTGCTCTGCTTCTCAAGGAAAGAGAGACCGCTATCTATTTACCGCCAGTTTCCTTGAGCGGCGGAATAGGAGGTATAACCATCATGTTCTGGATCATTTCATCGGTAAGCTTAAACTTCTTGTTATATTTCGCCGGATCGGTGATGGAAGTATCCTCAGTGGACCTCCAGGAGAACCAACATTTCCGACATACATAAACTTCCCATACATTTCCCACCGGTGAACTCACCATCTTTTCCGCTGTATCGCTATCGCAACGAGGGCAAATCATTTTTCCCAAACCTCCTTTTGCCTTTGATGCGTGGTTACTTGCCCAGGGGCCTTACCCTTTGAGCCCCTTCTGCAGGTTGCGGATTATCTCTTCCCACTTCGCAAACCCTTCAGGCGGCTGTAGCAGTTCTACCTCCCTGGTCACTTTCTCGGGAGGAACGGGTCTGGTGGCATCAATGATCAGCTTGGTATGCATTCCAGGCGGATCCGAAGAGGGATCCAACGGCATACCCGGGCAGTTGGGAACAACGGCCACATCCTTGGCGGGATTCACGCAGGTCGTCAGCGCCCACATCACTTGTTCTAAATTGAAGGGGTCTACATGCTCATCTACAATGATTATTATCTTGGAATACGGCATTCCGTGCGGGGTGGACAAAAGCCGGAAGGCTACGCTCTTACCGTAACCGCCGAAGCGGCAGCGGGTAGAAATGATTACCCCGATACCATGGGTATACATGGCATTGACGGCCTGAACCTCGGGCATGGACTCCTTAATCTGCTTATAGAGCGGAACGCTCGTATTAAGCGCCATCAGGTAATCGATTTCGGTCCAGGGTATTCCGAGATACAGGTTCTCGAAGATGGGATCGTCCCGATAGGTAATGGTGGTAATCTTAACTTCTGCCTGAAGCCTGGCCCCGGAATAGGAGCCCGGAAACTCCCCGAAAGGCCCTTCTACCCGGCGCACCCGGGGAACGATGTATCCCTCTAAGACGACTTCTGCTCCTGCCGGAATGTCCAGATCGGCCGTCTCCGCTTTGATCACTTCCGTAGGCACGCCGTCCTGGAGCGCACCGACAAACTCATATTCCGACTGGTCGTATTTGATGGGAGTACTGGCCATGAAGGTAACTATGGGCTCGTTACCAATGGCTATGGCAATGGGTAAGGGCTTATTGGCCGCCTCGGCCTTGGCCAGGTGGATGGCAATATCATGGAAGGGCAGCGCTTGGATACCGAGCAGATCTTTATCTTTCACCTGGAGCCTGTAAGTTCCTACATTCTCGGTATTGAAGTTATCCGGATCCTCTGGATCTTTAGTCACGACTACAGCTTTAGAAATATAAAAACCTCCATCGTATTTATTAATCCTATACAGGGGTAAGACTTCAAAAAGGTTTATATTGCTGGTAATCTTATTGGCCTTACAGGGGGCATCTTTGACCCATTTCACCGGCACGGGGTATTTATCCCAACGCCTGTCCAGCTCGTAAAACTGTTCCTTTACCGGAGTATCTTTGGGAAGACCCAGCATCAGAGCATGGTTGGCCCACGACCCGTGGACATTAGTTACCACCCGGTGCTTGTAGCCTTTCACCTTTTCGAAGAGAACCGCCGGACCGTTTTTTAAGTTAGCCGCCGCCCGCCCGGCAGCACCGATATGCGGCTCAGGATCGACCTCCTCTTTTATCCGCACAAGCTGCCCTTCTTCTTCCAGCTTTGCTAAAAACTCACGCAGATCTTTATAAGCCATTCCTATCACCCTCCTGTTCCTGTCTTCTCTTTCCAAACTCTTTCTTCTGTCCTTCTTCCTTTACCCAGCCTACCACTACAAAAGTACCACTACTAAAAGTACGGGCATTTCTCCTGAACTGGCCGAGCCTCACCTCCTTTACTACCAGCGAGTGTATCTATATACTGCCCTTGGTTAAAGAGGGCTCTCGCCGCTTCGAAAGTTTTCTTACGGGATGAGAAACTCTCAAGCCACTTTGTGAAATATTTCACAATGATGTAGTAAAAAAAATTTTCCCCTCCCCGTAACTTAAATTCCGCTTCTTCGGCGTGTTTCTATGTTTTCCTTCATCCTCTGCCACGCCTTTTGCCTAAACGGTCTCATCTCCGCTCTGCCACTCAGCTTGGCAAAGCCTGTAGCGCTTCTTAAACTTTTCGCCCAGGCCCCGATTCTGACACTATTATACCTTTACGCCTGCCAGGCTGTCAATAGCCTGCGGCCGCGTATCCCCAGTTTTTGCAGAGGAGGCCTGCTTGGGCTTGAAAGCGCGCGACTAAACCCGAGCGGCTAGCCAAACTTGAGTTTCGGCCGAAAGCGGAGGTGGGGTCGAGGATAGGATGTCCGAGACCGGCCCATCGGCAAGGATGCCGATTGGGCCGGGAACCCCGCCGGAGCTTGAGGCCGAGCGCTAGTTTGGCCCGCGAGGGTTTCCGGAGCGAGCGCAAGCCAAGCAGGCCTGGAACAAAAACTGGGGATAACTCAGCCTACGGCCTACCCTGCAAAAAGTGGGGATACACCAGGTGCAACCCCGGCGCATCCCCGGTTCTTCATTCTTCAGGCTTCCTTATTCTTAAACTTGAAAGCGTTCCACCTGCTCCTCCAGGCGCTTGGCTACCGATAGAACCTGCTGGGCGTGGGAGGCTATCTCCTCGGTGGAGGCAGAAAGCTCCTCTGCCGAGGCAGAAATCTCTTGGGCTGAGGCTGCCGTCTCTTCCGAAACCGCGCTTATGTTTTGCACCCGATCCAGCACCACATCTTTAGCCCTTACGGTGTTGTCTACTTGTCGGTAGGTCTCTTCAATCATAGGCGCCATGGCGGCTACCGCCTCCAGTATATCATCGAAGGCCCGGACCGTATTCTCTACCCTTTCCAATTGGGCTATTACCTGCCGGCTCACTTCCTCTGAGGTGTTCACCACTTCCTGAGTTTCGGAGGCAATAGTGTTAAGCAAGGCCTTTATCTTGTCCGAAGAAGTGCGGGATTGCTCGGCCAGCTTGCGTACTTCATCCGCTACCACGGCAAAGCCGCGACCCGCCTCTCCGGCGCGCGCTGCCTCGATAGCCGCGTTCAAAGCGAGAAGGTTGGTCTGTTCCGCAATGCCATTGATCACTTCCACAATTTCTCCTACCTGATCTACTGAGCCGCTTAAACCTGTGAGTTTGGTGGCCACCGCCTTAAAGGCCTCGCGCGCCTCTTCGATGGAAGCTATGAGCAGGTCTAGTTCTTTCTTGCCTACACCGGCTAAGCGGGAGGTTTCTACGCTATTGGCCTTCACCTGGCTAAGTTCACTATCCACCTTTTCCAGGCTGGAGGTTATATCCTCTATCAAGTGCAGGATGTCCTGCAAGTGGCCTGCTTGCTCGGAGGCTCCTGCTGCCACCTGTTGGATGGCCCTGGCCACCTCGCCCGACGAGGAAGCTATTTCTTCGGCTGCCGTTCTCAGAGCCTCAGAGTTACCCGATAAGGTCTGAGCATCTGCCTTAAGCTCGGCCATCAGCGGCCGCAGATCGGCCTGAAGCCGCTCCAGAGCCTGAGCCAGCCTTCCTATCTCGTCCTTCTGACGCAAGAGCCCGTCCGGGACTGCACGCGTGAAGTCACCCCCGGCCATTACGCCCAGGTGTTCGACCGCCAGTAATAGAGGTGTAGTGAGAGAGCGGGCAAAGAAATAGGCAACGGCAGCCAAGAGCAGCAACAATACCAGGCTGCTGACCAGTATAAGGGTATAGATCTCATCTTTAATCCGGTTCATCTCCCGGGCTATATCGTTTTGTGCGGCTTCTATCATGGGCAAATACGTCCCCGTGCCCACAACCAGTTGTAGAGTACCGAGTTGGAGAGGCGCTACGTAAGAAATCTTTTCTTCCTCTCTCTGCGTCTTGGGGTTAAGCCATATGTAAGAGACATATCCCCCGCCGTTTTGGGCAGTCTTAATAAACTCCTGCACCACCTTCTTGCCCGACTTATCTACTAGGTCCCAAAAGTTCTGGCCTTCCTGGGATTTATTTTCCGGAGCCACCAGTCTTGTCCCATCAAACCGGTAGGCAAAAAAGTACCCCGCCTCCCCATAGCGAGCAGCGCTTAACGTTCTCTTCACTAACTCCACTAGCTGAGATTCCGACATGGTAGCGGCACTGCTCTTATAGGTATCCGTTAAAGAGGAAACCATAGCCTCCACAGTATTCTTGAGGCCCGTTTGCACTTCGCTCAACAGGTGGTCCTGCGACAGCGCCTGGGACCTGACAGTAACCTTGCTCAGCGAAAGGCTGTAAATAATCAATTGAGCGGCTACGGTCACCAGCATGGTCGCCAACACTAAAGCCATTACTTTGTTTCTCAGGCTTTTCCGAAACATCCTTCTTCTCCTTTCCCGCACCTTTTAATTTAGGGCGCGCCGACCAAGCAAGGCCTCTCACCACGACTTTCGACACCCGTTCAAGCAGGAGAGAACTCCTATGCCTTACCCCCGTGGGCCAAGTATCTTCCAAAACCGAAGTATAGCGGCCTTAAACCCAAGTCAAAAACACCCGCGTTTTATTTTGAACACCTTTTTTAAAGGTTGCAACTCCGATTATCCACGATATACGACGCTGGCAGAAGATTTTTCCTCTATTGCCTTTTCTGCTTGCCGCATTCTCACTATGACGAATTTTGTCGTATTATGTCGTTAACCTTCCTTTAGCGCGTCCCAAAATCTTTTTTACTTCTCTTCCGCGAGCTATAATAACACTGTAAAACAAACGGCGCTTCTGAAAAAGTTAGGAAGATGTGAGACCCCATATAAAACCGGCGAGAAAGGTTGGCGGCTATGTCTAAATTCGAACCCCTGTATGACAAGCACTATCGGTGTCTTTTTTGTCATGAAAGCTTTACTAATAAAAGGGTGCGCGTGAGCTGTGTCCGTCAGACAGGCCGGGATAGCGATTTCTGTGCCTATTTTGAAGGAGAAAACCCTTATTTCTATGATGTAGCTGTGTGTCCCTTCTGCGGGTATGCTTTTACCTCGAGCTTCGGTCCGGTGAAAAAAGAACGTTGGGAACTCATCCGGGAGCATTACATAAAAAAGATCCAGTACAAGGATTATACCGGTTCACGCGACCTGCCCACAGCTATTAAAGTCTACCATCTGGCTTATTTAACCGGTACTATGAATAAGGAAAAAAATTCTATATTGGCCGGCATATGCCTGAGGCTGGGTTGGTTCCATCGCTATGCTCAGAAATATCCAGAAGAGCAACGGTACCTGCGCCGAGCCAGCGAGCTGTATCAACAGGCTTATGCTCAAGAGGATACTAGGTCGCCTGAGGAAGCTCACTTATGGATCTACCTCATAGGAGAACTGGAAGGCAGACTGGGAAATTATACCGCAGCCCGCCAGTGGCTGAGCCGTCTCCTGCATGTACCTCATTTAGAGCCCTACCTGCGCCATATGCTCCTTGATAGGTGGGAATACTATCGAGAAAAGCTATCCGGACTCTCATCTCAGGATTAGTGAGTAGAGAAACTTTGCCATTCACAGGCCCCAGGTGGGGATTTAATCGGGGATTTAATCAAGGTTAAGAAGCGCCTATATTATGAATACATACCCTAAGGTCCAGCAGGGGATAATAAGCCTGGTACTTCCAAAGTTAAAAAGTAAGCCCTGCGGCCGGCCAAGGGGACATTATGTCGCATGGGCCGGAAACCCCGCCGAAGGGTGAGGGGGAGCCATACGGATCGCTGACGAGCCCGAAAGATACCGGCGCCAGCGCCCGACAGGGGGAACGTTTCGGAAGCATCAAAACCCTCTCAATAACCCTCGAGGAAGGAGGTCGAATATGTTTAAGCACGATAAAAACTTGCTGGAAATGGTGCGCGTAGAACGCCCTAATCCTAACTATGCCGCCTTATTGCAAGAGCAAATCGGCGGCCCTCACGGCGAACTCAAAGCAGGGTTACAATACCTGGCTCAGAGCTTCCGCATCCAAGACCCGTCCATCAAGGATATTTTCCTGGATATCGCTGCCGAGGAACTCAGTCACCTGGAAATGGTATGTACCGCCGTCAACCTTTTAAACGGCCATGAACCCCAGGCCATGAATGCCACTATCGGCAATGTTCAGGCCCACATCACCACCGGACTCAACCCCTTTTATAGCAATGCTTCCGGCCAGGTATGGACCGCCTCTTATATTGAAGCCACCGGCGATCTGCCCGCAGACCTGCTTTCCAACATCGCTGCCGAACAGAGGGCCAAAGTAGTGTACGAGTATTTACACCGGCAAATAGCCGACCGGTATGTACGGCAGATGATCGATTTTCTCTTGAACCGCGAAGAGGCGCATAATACCATATTCAGGGAGTGTTTCCAGAAGGTCCGCGGCACCGGATCCACTCAAGATTGGGGAAGAGATAAGGACGCCCGCATGTTTTTCGATCTCTCTACCCCGGGCCAGCATGTGGGTCCCTCTTTGCACCATCCCCAGCCGCCATCTTTCGAACCGCCGCAAGTCCCACCCCAGTAGAATCAAGAAAAACAACTCTTGCCTCACAGTACCATAAGGCTACATTTAGGCAGGGAAGCGGAGCGCCTCCCTGCTCTATTCTTCACCTCTATCCCCTTTAACTTGACTGGCATTTTCCGGCAGTACCTCTGCCGTACCCGGAGTTATAATCATTCAAAGCGCGCCCCCAAGGTTGGAGACTGCAATAGCTACTGCATTCCCTCTACTATGCTTCGGCATCGGCTGCCGTCACCAGGGCTAAGTCGGCCATTCTAAAAACTGGGAGGATTTTAAGGCCCTTTGCCGAAATATAAAAAGATCGTAGTGATTACACCTATTATTACACCACCGAGGAGTGATAAGTCAATGTCCAACATTATGTTCACCGCTGCCGAGCTTATGGCTATAGCCGCCCGCACAGCTCCTAAAGCTGTCGGCAAAGACTTCGTAGTGCTGGAGATTCTGCAGGGCGACCAGTTGGAAAAGCTGGCTGACGCCATGGTGGAATACGGACGACAGACCGGTCGCCGGAATTTCGACCGTGACGGAGAAAATGTGAGGCGCTCGGCAGCAGTGCTGCTGATTGGCTTAAAGAATGCTGAAAAAACCGGATTAAACTGCGGAGCCTGCGGGGAGCCGCGCTGTGCCGAGCTAAAAGACTTGCAACCGGGACCGGAATTTGACGGCCCTATATGCGCCTGGCGCCTGCTGGATTTAGGGATCGCCATAGGTTCGGCAGCCAAAATGGCGAGTATACTCAATATTGATAACCGCATTATGTATCGCATAGGAGTGGTAGCCCGGCGTCTGGGCCTTATCGACGCCGAAATAGCCGTGGGCCTACCCCTCTCCGCCACCGGAAAAAATATTTACTTCGACCGCTAAACTGATAAGGTCCCTCCCTAGAGGGACCTTATCAGTTTAGCCGCGCCGGCCGAAAGGACAGGTGGTCTCCCGATACTAAATTAAACTCTATGCCCCAGTGGCTCCCCTCCAGGGCCTTTAAGCGGTCCTGGCCGTGAAGGTGGGCGTAATAACACCGGTGCACACAGTACTTGATCATAAGTTCTATGAAAGCCGACGGCTCCTCCGGCAAAGCCGGAGGAAAATGTAACATCACTATTATGGGCTCGGTTCCCCGCCTTATTCTAACCAGCTCCTGTAAGGCTCTTTCCAGCCGCAAGGCCTCTCGCCGGTAAACCCTCTCATCTTTCTCCGGGTTAAAAAGGGGATGGCCGGGCACCAGCCACCCGCGAGTACCGCAGATGGCCCACCCCTCCGCCACTTCGGGCTTTAAGAGGGCAAAATCCTCATCTAAAATGGCTTCCCGCATCTTTTTCTCGGTGGACCACCAGTAATCATGGTTGCCTTTGAGCAACCTCTTACGGCCGGGCAAGCTTTTCAACAACCGTAAATAGGGTAGCGCTTCTTCCAGGTGCATGGCCCAGCTAAGATCGCCCAAAAGGTAAACGGTATCCTGCGGGCGAACCGCTTTCTCCCATTCCTCCACGATCTTCTGCTCATGGTTTTCCCATTCCAGGCCAAAAAGAGACATATCGCGACCCAGATGCAAGTCTCCTAAGGCAAAAAGAGCCATCCTTATCCTCCTGTGCCTTGCTCCAACCTCCGGGCAATGGCCTCCGCCATCTCCTGGGTGCCGGCCGTACCCCCCAGGTCGTAGGTCAAGTGTTTCCCTTCCCTCAAGACCTCGATAATGGCCTGCTCGATCCGCGCCGCAGCCTCTTCCTCCCCCAGGTGCTCCAACATCATTACCCCGGACAAAATCGTAGCCAAAGGATTAACTTTGTTCTGGCCGGCATACTTAGGAGCGCTGCCGTGTATAGGTTCAAAAACGGCGGCGGCTTCACCCAAATTAGCTCCGGGTGCTACTCCCAGGCCGCCCACCAAACCGGCGCACAGGTCGGAGAGTATATCTCCGTAGAGATTGGGCAATACCAGTACGTCGTATTGCTCCGGTTTTTGCACCAGCTGCATACTTAAGTTATCCACAATCCGGTCATCGGCTTCGATCTCCGGATAATCTTGGGCCACCTCATAAAAACACTGCAAAAAAAGCCCATCCGTGAGCTTTAAAATATTAGCCTTGTGCCCTGCCGTCACCCGGCGCCGGCCCTTCTTGCGCGCATACTCGAAGGCCGCCCGGGCTATCCTTTCGGAACCTTTGCGGGTGATGATTTTTATGCTCTCCGCCGCGTCTTCCCCCACCATATGCTCTATACCCACATACAAATCTTCGGTATTCTCCCGAAAGATCACCAGATCTACCCCCTGATAGCGGGAAGGCACGTTGGGCAAATTCCTGACCGGCCGTACGTTAGCATAAAGATCCAATTCTTTGCGCAGGGCTACATTCACGCTGCGAAAACCCGTGCCTACAGGAGTAGTAATAGGGCCCTTAAGGGCCACCTTATTGCGTTTGATAGATTCCAGCACTTCTGAGGGAAGAACTGTCCCGTATTTTTTCAGCGCTGTTTCACCGGCTTCTACCACTTCCCACTCCAGCCCGGCCCCGCTAGCCTCCAGCACTCGCCGGGCGGCGGCAATTACTTCCGGGCCCGTCCCATCTCCAGGTATTAGAGTTACTACTCGCCGCAAATTTCACACCTCCGCCAGTTATAGCCATTACGCCTCTTATTATAAGCCATTTGGTTTCCTGGAGCTAGCCCTTCTACCTCGGAGTTATCCCCGGTTTTTAAAGGTCAGGCCTGCTCAGGCTTGAAAGCGAGCAAGCCTTCGGGGCTAGCCCAGGCTTTGAGCTTCGGCCGAAAGCTTAAGAAGGGGTCGAGAATAGAGAGGCCTGAGGCCGGCCCATCGGCAAGGATGCCGATTGGTCCGGGAAGCCTGCCGGAGCCGTAGGTTGCTTATTGGTGGGACCGACGCAAAAATTTTAGGCGCCAAAATTAACCTGCTTTGGCCTACCGACAAACGGCCATGCGCATCGGTGAAGGGAGTTGCAGCGGTCGAGCATAAGAAGCTCATGCCCCCGCGCGCGGCACCAGCAGAAGGAGAAAAATGGCAAAGGGCGTCTTCAAGATGGTAGGATGGACTTTCACAGTAGGGTGGAACTTCCAGTCAAGCCGATATAAGCCGGGCAAAACAAAAAGAGCAAAAACAGGTTGCTACCTTTTCCCACCAGCGTTACAATAATCCGGGAGGCGGTGTTTAGTCATGCTTATCGGCTTGGACATGGGCGGTACCCATACCGATGCTGTGCTTATCTCCGAAGGTCAGGTCATCCGGCACGTAAAAACACCCACCAATCCCGCTGATTTTTGGGTTTCTATCCAAGAGGCCTTGAACCGCCTTTTAGAAGATATACCTCCGTCCGCCGTACGCCGCATAAACTTAAGCACCACCGTATGCACCAATGCCATCGTAGAAGGGAAAACAGAACCCGTCGGATTACTTCTGGAACCCGGTCCCGGGCTCAATCCTTCTTTCTTAACTTGCGGCCAGGCGAACGCCATTCTCCAGGGTAGTATTGACCACCGAGGTCGGGAAACCAGCCCGCTTAAATCCGACGAATTGGAGGCCGCCAAACGGCAGTTCCAAGAGCAAAACCTTCGTTGTCTGGCGGCGGTAGGTAAATTTTCCGTACGCAATCCCTCCCATGAACTCCAAATAGCCGACTTTTTGGCCGGGACTTATGATTTTATCACCCTGGGACATAGATTGTCCGGGCGCCTGGGCTTCCCTCGGAGAGTATATACGGCCTATTTGAACAGTGCTGTCTGGCGGGTTTACCGCCGCTTTGCCGAGGCGGTGCGGTCCTATGCGGAAGGCAAAGGTTGGAAAACCGAGCCTTTTATACTCAAAGCGGATGGTGGCACTTTATCTCTGACGGCGGCAGTGCATATTCCGGTGGAGACTATTCTCTCCGGACCCGCGGCCAGCATTACGGGGGCCCTGGCTCTGATACCTACTGAGGAAGACACCATCATCTTGGACATAGGCGGTACGACTACGGACATAGCCTTTTGTGCCGGCGGTGTCCCTCTTTTTGAACCCCAGGGTATACGCATAGGGCCTTATCCTACCTCGGTGCGGGCTTTTTTCACCCACTCCTTAGGCTTAGGCGGAGATAGCGCCATCAAAATAACCGAAGGCCGCATAGTCATCGGACCCCAACGCCAGGGTCCCCCGGCTGCTCTGGGCGGTTCTGCTCCGACCCCTACTGACGCCTTGATAATTCTAGGGCTTTTACCACTAGGAGAAGAAAGGCGGGCCGCGGCTGTTTTAGAAGAATTGGGAAACGCTTTAGGGCTTTCGGTTAAAGAAACGGCCCAGAGTATTGTAAAGGAGTTCACCGCCACTATAGCGCGAACCGTAAGACGGCTTCTTCACCAAGTCAACAGCCGCCCGGTTTACACCGTCCGCGAAGTTTTGACCGGAAAAAAAATAGAGCCTCGGCGAGTAATTGCCGTAGGCGCTCCTGCTCCCGTTTTTAAACCCTTCCTGGAGGAGGCTTTGGGGTTGCCGGTAGAAGTACCTCCTCTGGCCGGTGTAGCCAATGCTCTAGGAGCCGCCGTCAGCCAACCCACGGCCGCTCTTTCTCTCTTTGCTGATACGGAGCAAGGGCTTTTAACCGCTCCGGAATTGGGGTGGGAGGAAAAAATCCCGCCTAATTTTAGCCTGGAGCAGGCCCGGCAGCGGGCCTTCGCTCTCCTGAAGCAGCGCCTCAAGGAATTGGGCTACACTGAGGGCGTTCCCGAGTTGGAAGTAATTGAGGAGCAGGCTTTCAATATGGTGCGCGGTTTTTACACGGTCGGCAGGAATATCCGCCTCAAGGTGCAAAACAGGCCCTCTATGGCCAAGTGTAAAGGAGGAACAACGCCCCATGCTTAAGGCTCCCCATCGTTTGGGTTTGGTATTCTTTCCGGCCTACGACTGGGCCATCTCTCCTACTCATCCGGAGCGAGAAGAGCGTCTCCTGTATACTCAGGATCAGGTTTGGGAAGAGGGCATACTGGATATCGAAGGTATTATAGAATACCGACCTCGCCTGGCAAGCATTAAAGACGTAGAGCGGGTACACATCTGTGTGCCCGAGGTAAAAAGCCGGGCTACGGAATCCGACCTCATTGCCGCCGGCGGGGCCTTGGTAGCCGCCGACGTCGTCCTCCGGGGGGAAGTGGAACGGGCCTTCGCCATCGTGCGGCCCCCGGGTCACCATGCCCAGCGCATCGTATACGGCAACCGTGGATTTTGCAATATCAACAACGAAGCCATTATGGTGGAATACATTCGCCAGAAGTATGGGCCCAAGCGTATAGCCATTGTAGATACCGACTGCCACCACGGCGACGGTACGCAGGATATTTACTGGCATGACCGAGATACGCTCTATATATCTGTGCACCAAGACGGCCGCACTCTTTACCCGGGCACGGGTTTCTTGTCCGAATTCGGCGGTCCCAATGCCTGCGGGTATACCCTCAACCTGCCCTTGCCTCCGGAGACCGGAGAAGAGGGCTTTCTCTATGCACTGGAAAACCTTATTCTCCCTGTGCTCCACGAGTTTCAGCCCGACCTGGTTATCAATTCCGCCGGCCAGGATAACCATTATACGGACCCCATTACCAACATGCGCTTTTCCGCTCGGGGCTACGCCCGGCTTACCGAGCTCCTGCAGCCCCACATAGCCGTCCTGGAAGGCGGCTACTCTATCGAGGGAGCCCTGCCCTACGTTAATTTGGGTATTATCTTAGCCCTGGCGGGCTTGGACTACAGTTACGTCCGCGAGCCGGACTACAGCCGCGCCAAGGTAGCCCAGCCCCCGGAGATCGGCGAGTATATTGCCCGCCTGTGCCGGGAGACTTATGCGGCCTGGCAGCGGCGCCACGAAATACGGGCACAGATTGTTCGGGGGAAAAAGGAGATCACCCGCCAGCGCCGGGTATATTACGACACCGAAGGTCTGCTGGAGATACAGCAGGAGACTACTTTGGTCTGCGAGGAATGCGCCGGCCTAACCTGGATAGATTCTCGTTGTTCCGAGCGGGCCGAGCATATCCTAGCTATCTTCCTTCCCCGAGATGCCTGCCCCCGCTGCCGGGAGGAAGGGGGGAGGCTCTTCCGACAGGCCGACCGGCGGAGCTACACCCGGGTCTACCTTCAGGATCGCCCGCGGGATGTATTGCTTAAGGAATTAGCCCCTTCTTAAAGCTACCGGCGGACCGGCGCCAAGGGCAAATATTCGCTATTCGCTAAAAGGCGCCGCGTATAAGCTCTATTTGGACCGCTTCTCCCGCTTTATCCAACCACACAGCCACCACATCAAAGCGGCAGGGCCGCCCCGATAGTCCCCGGCGTTGCAGATAATAGGCCGCCAGGCGGTGAAGGCGCTTCTTCTTGCGCCAATCCACGGCCTCCTGGGGGGCGCCCATAAGGTGAGAGGAACGGGCTTTCACTTCCACGAAAACTATCTCTCCCTTGTCTTCGGCCACCACATCTATCTCGCCCAAGGCGCAGCGGAAATTTTGCTCCAGCAAGCGATAACCGTTTTTTAGCAAGAAGGAAGCCGCCGCAGCCTCTCCCTGTTGCCCCTTTTGCCTTCTTCCCAGGGTCAAATGAGCCTCCCCCTTAAAATTTCGAGGGCCAGGAGGAGATCCCGCCCTGGCCCTCTAAGGAATCTCTTCAAGGCGCCAAAAAAGCCATGGCTGAGTTAAAAGCGTAACCGGTAAGAGGAGTGGGATAGAGCCCGAAGAAGAAGAGTATGGCCAAAGATAAAACTAAGGCCACCTGCATACTCAAAGGCACGTTTATGGCCGAACATCCTGCCGGAGGTTCGCCGAAGTAGAGGGTCTTCACCACCTGCAGGTAGTAGTACACGGAAACCATGCTCATGAGAACGCCTAAAATAGCCAGCCAAATATACCCCCGCTGAATAACGGCCATGAACAAGTAAAACTTGCTTACAAAGCCGGCCAGAGGCGGTATGCCGGCCAAAGAGAGAAGGGAAAACAACAGGGCGGCAGCCAGCAGCGGGGAGCTCCGGGCCAAGCCGGCATAGTCCCTGATCTCATCGCTGCCCCGGGCATTATAGAAGGCAGTAACGGATATGAAGGCTGCCATGTTGGCAAACACGTACAGGATAGAGTGATATAAAATGGCACCCACGCCCAGCACGGAAAAGGCTACCACGCCCAGCAATAAATATCCTGCCTGGGAAATGCTGGAATAGGCCAGCAGCCTCTTAATATTCTTCTGGGGAATGGCCACCAGGTTACCTATCACCATGCTGAGCACCGCCAGAGCCACGATTATCTCGGCCCATAATCCGTGAGTCTGGAGCAGGGCTCCAAAGAACAACCGCAGGAAAGCCGCAAACCCCGCAGCCTTGGAAGCCACCGACAGAAACCCGGTAACCGGGGTGGGAGCTCCTTCATACACATCGGGCGCCCACATATGAAAGGGTACAGCCGCCATCTTAAAGGCTAATCCCGCGAGTACAAAGATTATGCCCAGGCCCATGATGGGCGTAACGCCTTCGTCGGCTATGGACAGGCGGATCTCCCGGATAAGGGTGCTACCGGTAGCGCCGTAAATCAGGCTCAGCCCGTAAAGTAAAATAGCCGAGGACAGGGCTCCCAGGATAATATACTTGATACCCGCCTCCGTAGATTTCATATCCCCTTTACGATAGGCCGCCAGGATGCATAGAGAAATGGTCATCAATTCCAGTCCCAAATACAGCGTAATCAACTCGCCGGCGGAAGCCAGGATCATCATGCCGAGGGTAGCCATTACTATTAAGGCATAAAATTCCCCTTCGCCGTACTTGCACCGGCCGATGTAGTCATAGGAGCAGACACAGGTAAGCACGGCAGCGGCCAGGAAAAGTATCTTAAAGTAGGTCCCCATGGCGTCTATGATATAGCCGTCGAGGATTACGCCTTGGGCCTGCCTCAAGGCAAAGGCCACCCCCATAATACCTATTAACCCCAAGGTAGCGAGGTAGCCTATGCCTCTCCGCTCAGCTCGGGGCACCAAGAGTCCCAGCGTGAGCAAACCCAGACCCAGAGCCGCCGTTAACCATTCCACACTCAAGAGCTGCCAAACCGCCATCTAGAAGATCCCCCCTATCGCCCGCGCGGCCTCTATCTTGGCTACCAGCGGGGCTACACCGGCATGGATAAGGTCCACCATAAAGGAAGGGAACAGGCCGAAGAAGAGGAGAACGGCGCACAGCACTACAATGGGCACCAATTCCACCCCGCGGGCATCCTCCAGCTCGTCCCATTCGGGCTTACGCGGTCCAAAAAAGGTGCGCTGTACCACCCGTAAAACGTAGGTGGCCGTAATTACGATGCCCAGAACAGCCAGGATAGCTAGCATCCGGTAGCTCAAGAGCCCGCCCCACAGTTCTTGTTCCCGGGTAAAGGCTCCCAAAAAGATCAAAAACTCCGCCACGAAGTTATTGAGCCCCGGCAACCCCAGGGAGGCCAAGCCGCCTATCAGAAAGCCGGCAGCCACTCGCGGCATCTGGTGGGCCAGGCCGCCGAAGCGGGCGATCTCCCGGGTATGGGCCTTATGGTAAATATTGCCTACCAGGGCGAAGAACAGGGCCGTCATAATCCCGTGGGCGAACATCTGGGTAACCGCTCCGCTCAAGCTTAAAGTGTTCAGAGCAGCTATTCCCAGAAGCACGTAGCCCATATGGCTTACGCTGCTGTACCCGATGACGAATTTCAAATCTCTCTGCACCATGGCTATCATGGCCCCGTACACCACGTTTACAATACAGAGCACGGCAATAAGAGGCGCCCAAAACTTAGCCCCTTCAGGGAACAGAAACACTCCCACGCGTATCAGCCCGTAGGCTCCCAATTTCATCAGTACACCGGCGTGCAGCATGCTCACGGCTGTGGGCGCCGCCACGTGGCCGTCCGGAGACCAAAGGTGCAGAGGCCATATAGGGACCAGTACCCCGAAGCCGATAAGCATCAGGAAGAAGGCAAACTTTTGGAAGGCCATATCGTACTTTACGGTGGCCAGGGTTTGAATATCGAAAGTAGGATGGCCTAATTGGCCGGCCGCATAAAGATAAAGAGCGATAATACCCACCAGGGCGAAAGCGCTCCCCACCAGGAGATAGAGAGTTAATTTCATGGCCGCATATTCTTTCCTGGTACTACCCCATATGCCGATGAGCAGGTACATGGGAATTACCGCCACTTCAAAGAACAGATAGAAAAAGAATAGGTCTCGTGAGATAAACACGCCGAAGACGCCGGTCACCAGCATGAGCAGGAAGATGAAGAATTCCTTTATACGGTGGGTCATGTCCCAGGAGGCGAAAACCCCGGTAAAGATTACAATAGCCGTGAGCAATACCATGGGCAAACTTATACCGTCTACGCCCACGGAGTAATTGATCCCGAAAGCAGGTACCCAGGTCGCATCCTCCAAAAACTGTAGGCCGCCTGCCGCTGGGTTATAAACCACATAAGCGTAAACGGATAGCACCAGAGAAACAAAAGTAGCTACTGCTGCCGTAATCTTAATGAGCAGTTGTTCCCTTTCCGGGATAAACAAGATCAGAACGAGCCCTATTACCGGTGCCAGAAGAATTGAGGTTAGAAGCGGGAAATTCATCTTATCCCTCCTATCACCGGCGCTGCTACCCAGATTACCAGGACCACCACCGCCGCAAAGAGCACCAGGGCATAGGTGGGCAAACTGCCGGTCTGCAGGTACCTGAGCTTGCGCCCCGCCCAGCGTACCATATCCCCTACGCCGTCGAAGATCCGATCCACCACATGGCGGTCATGCCAGTTGAAGGCCTCGGCCAATCCCAACACTACCCGGCGGAAGAACCACAAGTAAGCCTCGTCCACATAGTACTTGTTATAGAGCACCGTATATATAGCTCGCCAGCGCTGGGCCAGAGCCTCGTGAGAGATAGCCTCCCGGCCGTAAATGATCCAGGCCAGGTAGATGCCCAGCAAGGCCACCAAGGTCGACAACACCATTACCCCGTAATTGGGTTCCACATGATGAGGTTCGCCGAAGTACACCCAGGTGCTGAAACCGTGGGATACAAAGGGTGCTCCCGCGAAACCCGTCACCACCGACAGTATGGCCAGGATAATCAAGGGTACGGTCATGGTCCAGGGGGACTCGTGACCGTGAAGCCCGGCCCGCCGGGGACCGAAGAAAGCCACAAAAATAAGGCGGAACATATAAAAGGCGGTAAGAAAGGCTACTACGGTGCCCAGGACGTAGAGCCCGATATAACCGTTAGTGTAAGCTGCTAAAAGGATCTCATCCTTGCTCCAGAATCCGGCTAAGGGCGGAATTCCGGCCAGCGCTAAAGCCCCTATTATAAAAGTAGTGGCGGTTATCTTCATATCTTTAGCCAAGCCGCCCATGCGGAAAATATCCTGTTCCTCCAGCGCATGGATAACGCTACCGGCGCCCAGGAACAGCAGGGCCTTGAAAAAAGCATGGGTGGTAAGGTGGAACATACCTGCGGTCATGCTCCCCACACCCATGGCCATGACCATATAGCCTAGCTGGCTTATAGTAGAATAGGCTAAGATCCGTTTTATGTCCCTCTGTACCACGCCAATGGTAGCCGCAAAGAGCGCCGTAAAACCGCCCACATAAGCCACCAGCAGCATTACCTGAGGCAGGCCCGCGAATAAGACAAAAGCGCGCGCCAGCAAATAGACCCCGGCGGCTACCATGGTGGCCGCGTGGATTAAGGCGCTGACCGGGGTAGGACCCTCCATGGCGTCCGGTAGCCAAACATGGAGGGGGAACTGAGCCGATTTGCCTATAGGGCCGATAAATACCAGGGTGGCTGCCAGAGTTAACAGCCCCATGTTCTTGGCTTGCGGTATAGCCTCGGCCAACTCCCGGAAATTAAAGGTACGGAACAAAAGGAAGAGGAAAAAGAACCCCAGCATAAACCCGAAATCGGCTACCCGGTTGGTCACGAAAGCCTTCAAGCTGGCCCGGGCTGCTTCGGGCTTGTGAAAATAAAAGCCTATCAGCAGGTAAGAACACAGACCTACCAGTTCCCAGAAGAAAAAGATCATGAAGAAATTGTTGGCCACGACCAGGCCCAACATAGAAGCGCTGAAAAGCGACAGGTAGCTGAAGAAAACACTAAAACCGGGGTCCCCGTGCATGTAGCCCACCGAGTAAACCTCTACCAAGAAAGCCACCAGGGTAACCACTAACAGCATTACCGCCGTTAAGGGGTCTATTAAAATCCCGGCTTCAATTTTCAACAGCCATTCCTTGGGGCCGGGAATAGCCAGCCAGTTGACAGCGTATTCTACCGGGTGCTCCATGGTAACCCCGGTATGCAGAACCTCCCAGAAGATCCCGACTGCCAAGACCAAAGAAGCAGCAATGGCCGCAATGCCCACCAGAGCGCTCAGCAGTCTCAAACGGCGAGTAATAAAGACTATTATAGGGAAGGCCAGAGCCGGAAAAAGGGGTACCAGCCAGGCATATTTAATCATGGCTTATCTTTCACCTGCCCTTCCACGGAATGTTGTCACCATTTAAGCCAATCGGCTTCGTCCACATTACTGGCCAGACGTTGACGGTAGAGATTGATCACCAAGGCTAAGCCCACGGCCACTTCGGCTGCGGCCACCGCAATTACGAAAATAGCAAAAACCTGTCCGCCTACCTGGGCCGGGTTAAGAAAGCGGTTGAAGGCCACCAAGTTGATATTCACCGCGTTGAGCATCAGCTCGATCCCCATCAATACGGCTATGGCGTTTTTCTTGGCCAGGGCGCCAAAAAGCCCGATGGCAAACAAAAGGGCTCCCAGGGCCAGATAATGATTCAGCGTAATCACTTTTCCTGCTTCACCTCTCTTGCCAGCAGGATGGCGCCTATGATGCCCACCAGCAGCAACACCGCCGCTATTTCAAAGGGAAGCACCCAGGGCCCTAAAAAGGCTTCGGCAATAGCCCCTACCGTGTTCTGTGGCCCATAGCCGGGTTGGACGCTCCAGGGGCTACGGCCCAGGGCCAATATCACCAGTATAAAGAGAGCCAGGGAAACAACTCCTCCCGCAGCGTGATAGCTGTGAAAAGGATTGCTTTTTCGGATGTCCCCCCGGCGGGTGAGCATGACGCCAAAGATAAGCAGTACCGCCACCGCTCCGGCGTATACCAATACCTGTACGGCGGCGAGAAACTCTGCCTCCAGCAAAACGTAGATACCGGCTACCCCGATAAAGGTAAGCACCAAATACAGGGCGCTGTGCACAATATTAGAAAGCAGCACTACCGCCAGAGCCGAAGCAACGGTGATGGTGGCCAGGATCCAAAAAACAGCCGGACTCGCGCCGCCCATAGAACTTCTTCACTCCTTCCCTGCCTTAAGTTATCCCGAAGTTATCCCTTCCCCTGCTCCCCTACCTTCCTCTTCCGCCAGAACATGCACCGTATCCTCATGATGATAACAGGCCAACTCAAAGTCGGGTTTAAAATGCAGCGCCTCACTGGGGCAACTTTCCACACACAGGCCGCAGAAAAGGCATTGCCCCAGTTTCATACTATATCTGGTAAGGTAGCGCTTCTTGTTTTCCTCTCGCCTGCTTTCCACCCTAATCACATGGTTGGGACAGGCATTGGCGCATACCCCGCAGGCCGTACATTTATCCTTCTCCAGCATAAAAGAACCGTGCGAACGCGGGCTGAGCCGGGGCCGTCTTTCCGGGTATTGCTCGGTTATGGCCTTGCCCCAAGCCAAATGCCAAGTGATGCGTAAGCCTTTTAACAGCCCTTTACCTAGCATCCCTCACCACCTCCCCGGAAACAACCACTGATAAATCTTAATACCTATACCCGTAACTAGGATGTTGGCCAGGGAGAGCGGCAGGAGAAACTTCCAGTTTATCTGCAACAGATGATCGATCCGGATGCGGGGAAAGGTCCAGCGAACCCACATAAAGAGAAGGATCATAATATAAACTTTGATTATGAACCATAGCCAAGAGGGTAACCATGGACCCTGCCAGCCACCCAGAAATAGGGTCACCGCCAGGGCCGAAATACTCACCAGGTTGGTGTACTCCGAAAGATAAAACAGAGCATAGCGCATACCCGTATATTCGATGAAAGGTCCGGCAATAATCTCCTGTTCTCCTTCTACCAAGTCGAACGGTCCCCGGTTTACTTCTGCGGTAGCAGCAATAAAATAAACTATAAACGCCACGGGCTGCAAAAAGACAAACCACACATCCTTCTGAGCGGCCACAATATCCGACATCTTTAGGGAACCGGCCAGCATGACCACTCCCAGAATAGAAAAGGTCAGAGGAATTTCATAGCTGACCATCTGGGCCACGGCCCGCATGGCTCCCAGCAGAGCATATTTATTGTTGGCCGCCCAGCCGCCCATGAGAATGGCGATAGTGGTCGTAGAAGCAACTGCCAGGAAATAGAAGACGCCGATATTCAAATCCGCAGCTATCAGGCCTTTACCAAACGGTATAACCGCGTACAGCATAATAGCCGGAATAAAGATAACCACGGGTGCTACCAGGAAGACCCACTTATCCGCCTGACGGGGAACGATATCCTCTTTGCCCAGAAGCTTTAGGGCATCCGCCACCGACTGAAGCAAGCCGCGGGGACCTAGACGGTTGGGTCCCAAGCGCTGCTGCATATAGGCGCTGACCTTCCGCTCCAGGTAGATAAGATATAAAGCATTCAAGAATACAAAGGCCAGTACGCCCACCAAGTAGATAATACCCGCAAGGAGGCTATTCAGCCAGGGGGGAAAGCCCCACCCGCTCAACCACCTGGTCACTAAATTCTCTGCTGCCGGCATACCTCCACTCCCCTAAAGATAGAATTCTTTTTCCCTTACCTGTCCACTTCGCCCAGCACTATATCTATGGAGGCCAGGGTAACTACGGCATCCTGGATGGTGCCGCCGCAGGCCATGCGGGGGAAGGCCCCAAGATTAACAAAGGAAGGGCCGTGAATATGCAACCGGTAAGGTTTGGCCGAACCGTCGCTCACCAGGTAGAAACCCAGGATTCCTTTAGCCCCTTCGATCTGATGGTATACTTCTCCCTCCGGCGGCTTTATTACTCTCGGTACCTTGGCCATTATGGGCCCTTCAGGCAGATCCCTCACCGCCTGCTCGATTATCCTCGCGCTCTGCTCTATTTCCAGGATACGGATTACAAAGCGGTCATAGGCATCGCCGTTGCTCAAAGTGGGGACCTCAAATTCGAAACGATCATAAAGGCCGTAAGGTTTAACTTTGCGCAGATCAAAGGGCAACCCGCAGGCCCTTAAGTTCGGACCGGTAATGCCGTAGGCCAGGGCTGTCTGCAGATCGATTTTGCCCACTCCCCGGCAGCGGGCCTGGAAAATTTCATTTCCGGTGATAAGCCCGTTCAACTCTTCCAGCCCGCGGGGAAGCTCGGCCAAAAAGTTCTTCACGGCGGGAATAAACTCCGGTGGAATATCTGCGGCCACGCCACCGATGCGCATATAGCTTAAGGTCAGGCGAGAGCCGCAAGTCATTTCAAAAAGATCGAGGATCTTCTCGCGATCCCGGAAGGGCGGAAACCACGCCGTCCACCCGCTTAAGTCCAGCGCCATGGAGGCCAGCATTACCTGATGGCTGGCAATACGCGAAAGCTCCGCCATGATTATCCGCAGGTACTGAGCCCGTTCGGGCACCTCAATCCCCATAAGCTTTTCCACCGTCTGCACGTATCCTAAATTGTTGAGCATGGCGGCCAAATAGTCCAGCCTATCCGTATAAGGTATCACTTGAGTATAGGTGCGATCTTCGGCGAGCTTCTCAATACCGCGGTGGAGATAGCCCACTACGTTTTCTACACCCACCACCGTCTCGCCATCCAGGGTGAGTATTCCCCGATACACTCCATGGGTACTGGGGTGCTGCGGGCCCATATTCAACACGATCTCTTGCGTAGCCAAGCCGGCTTCAGGCCTCACCTTCCATCCCCCCTTCCTCTTTAGGCAGCCGGAAATCCTTGCGCAGGGGATGCCCTTCGAAATCCTCCGGGCATAAAATACGCTTAAGCCGGGGATGGCCTACAAAAACAACACCCAACAGGTCGTAAGTTTCTCTCTCCTGCACCTCAGCCGCCGGCCAGAGGGCCACCAGCGAAGGCACCTCGGGTTTCCGGCGAGGCGTCGCCACCTTTATGCGCACTTCCCGGCCTTCAGGCACGGCCATCAAATGGTATACCAAAACCAATTGGTCTTTTTCCGGTAAATCCACTCCGGTTAAGTCGGCCAAAAAATTAAAGCCGTATTCCTCTTTCAGAGCGGTCATTACCTCTAACATCTGCTCCGCCGGCACCCATAAAGCAGGCATGTCTATACCCTCGTGCCATTCTACGCCGGGAAAACGTTCTTGTAATTCCTTCATCGGGACTTCACCAGCGCTTTTTCAGGATTTATCACTTTGTCTCTAAGCTTCAGCAGACCATAGATTAGCGCCTCCGGCCGCGGAGGGCAACCGGGTACATACACATCCACCGGCACGAGGGTATCCACACCGGGAACTACGTTATAAGAATCTACAAAAGGACCGCCGCTGATAGCGCAGCTCCCCATAGCTAAAACCCACTTAGGAGCCGGCATTTGCTCGTACAGCCTTTTTACCAGGGGCGCCATCTTGCGCGTCACCGTACCGGCCACGATCATCAAATCCGCCTGGCGCGGTGAGGGGCGAAACACTTCATATCCGAACCGGGCCACATCATAGCGCGCGCCCCCGGCAGCCATCATCTCAATAGCGCAACAGGCCAAGCCGAAGGTCAGCGGCCAAAAGGAGTGCGCCCGGCAATAGTTAAGCAGTTTTTCTACCGAAGCCAGAAGTATATTCTGGGGCAGCTCCACTTCCGGAGGCTGTAACCTTACTATAGCCATTCCAGCGCCCCCTCCTTCCAGGCATACCAGAGGCCCAGAACCAGGATAGCGATGAAAATAAACATTTCTACAAAAGCGAATAAGCCGAACGCCTGAAACCTAACCGCCCAGGGATACAGGAAAACCGTCTCCACGTCGAACAGCAAAAATATGAGAGCATAAAGGAAATAGCCGATCTTAAACTGAACCCATGTAGGCCCCTGGGTCTGCAGCCCGCATTCATAGGTTTCCTGTTTAGCGCCGGACGCCGGTTTTTTAGGCCGGATCAGCCAATTGGCTGCTATAGCGCCTACAGCTACACCTAAGGCTCCTAGTAAGAATACGGCTACAATGATGTACTGGTATATGATTTTGGCACACCTCCTCGAAAAAGTTGAACACAAATCTAAGGATCTATTCGCCACGGATAACAGAATTCCTCCCACTTCCTAAACTTTGGATTTGAAGCTTCGCCGGTGGATAGGGCTGGGTCCCAACAAATCTAAGGCTGCTAAATGTTCTGACGTAGGATACCCTTTGTTCCGTCCCAAACCGTATCCGGGAAAGACTTTATCATATTCTTCCATAAGCTTGTCCCGCGCTACTTTGGCTACAATAGCCGCAGCGGCTATGGAAGCGCTCCGGGTATCTCCGCCCACCAGGGGAGTTTGCGCCACCCTTACACCGGGTAGATAAAACGCATCTACCAGAATATGTTGGGGCTTAACCCTCAAAGCAGCCACGGCCCGCTGCATGGCGAGAAGAGAGGCTATGCGGATGTTCAAGCAATCTATTTCCACCACCGAAGCCCATCCTATAGCCCAGGCCAGACTCTTATGCTTTATTTCCTCCGCTAACTTTTCACGCTGCCGGGCCGAGAGCTTCTTAGAATCCGCCAGGCCGGGTAAATGCACTCCCGGCGGCAGAATCACGGCTCCGGCGGCTACCGGACCTGCCAGCGGCCCTCTCCCCACCTCGTCCACACCCGCTACATACCGTATGCCCTGGGCCTCCAAGCGCTGCTCCCAAGCGTAAAGCCCTTCTTCCATTCCCGCGCCCACCTACTTTAGATTTTTAGATTCACATCTGTCAGACCGTGCTTCAAGGCGTAAACTGCCGCCTGCGTACGGTCCTGAACCCCTATTTTCCGAAATATCCGGGTTAGATGATTCTTTACGGTTTTTTCGCTGATATAGAGACAACTGGCTATCTGGCGGTTGGAAGCGCCCTTACCGATATATGCCAGAATTTCCCTCTCCCTTGGAGTCAAGTACACCTCTACCTCCTGCCTCTGAGGAGGATGTACCTCCTGGAGGAAACGCAGCACCTTGCGGGTAACCCGCGGATGCAAAGCCGGAAGGCCCTCGGCCGCCTGCAATACTGCCTGGAGGAGCCCTTCGGCGCTTATATCCTTCAATATATAGCCCGAAACGCCGGCCCGGAAGAGTTCCACAATATATTCTTCATCATCGTGAATGGTTAAAGCTATAACCGCTGCCTGGGGCAATTCCTGACGGATAACCCGCGTAGCCTCAATTCCGTTTAACACGGGCAAGTTGATGTCCATCAGTATTACGCGAGGCTTAAGGCGTCGGGCCAGGCTTATAGCTTTTTGCCCGTCCTCAGCCTCACCTATCACCGCCACTCGGGGATCCAGGGCTAGAATTTTTCGTATCCCCTCTCTTACCAGGGGATGATCGTCGGCAATCAATACGGTTATTTTATCGGCCGTATCCAATTCTCCTCCCCCTTACCGCCCTAAGCTTACCGGTACTTCCGAAGCAAGACTCGGCTACTTGTTGCGGAAGCACCAGCTTACCCGGCATGCTCACCCGGCCGTTCCAAGGTTATCCTACCCAGTTCACCGCGCCGAAAATCGGCCACCAAACTCCAAGCCGCTTTTTCCGGATCTACCTTTCCCCCGGCCAGCAAAAAGCCTCGCCGGCGACCTATTTCTTCCCAAACTTCTTCCACGGCTGCTCCATGCTTATAGCTGCTTTGTTCCCTCAGTACCCTTACCAGCTCTTCCGCCACCCTTTCCGGGGGCGCCGTCCCTTCCGGTAGACAGCCCAAGGCGGTTAGCAGCAAGGCCTTCCTGGAGCAGCGCGGCGGTAGCCCCAACATGCCCGGGGTATCCAATATTTCCCATCCTCCGGGCTGCCGCACCCATTGAGGCCCCCGCGTTATACCCGGACGGTCTCCGGTCCTGGTAACTGCCCGACCTACGAGCCGGTTAAGCAGGGACGATTTGCCCACATTGGGTATACCCACGATCATGACCCTCAATGCCGTCCGCTGAATTCCCCGCTGCTTCAACCTCTCTCTTTTACAGGCGGCCAGTTCCTTAAGCATTTGCTTTAACTCTTTGAGCCCTTCGCCCGTTCGGGAGTTGACGGCCACCGCCGGCATACCTTGGGCCCTAAAATATTCCAGCCATAGCTCCGTAGTCCGCGGATCGGCCAGATCGGCCTTGTTCAAAACCAGGATCAAGTCTTTCCCTTTCAACCACCTTCCCAGTTCGGGGTTCCGGCTGGAAGCCGGGAGACGAGCATCCGCTACCTCAAGAATCAAGTCCACTACCTTTAGATACCGCTCTAAAGTTCTAGAGACGGCCACAGCTTCACCTACTCAATCTTATTTTATTAACCCTGCATGTTCTAAGGGCCAGTAAATGAGTATCGCCTTACCGATAATGAACTTGCGCTCCAGGGGACCCCATACCCGGCTATCGGCGCTGATATTGCGATTATCTCCCATCATAAAATAAGTGTTGGGCGGTACTTTGAGGGGGCCGAAGTTGCTATATACCACTCCTGGGGGCAAATAGGTTTCCAGCAAGGGTTCGCCGTTAACATAGATCTTGTTGTCGCGGGCCTCTACGGTATCCCCGCCTACCGCAATAACCCGTTTGATATAATCGCGGTCGGGCTCCAGGGGATAGCGAAAGACCACCACGTCTCCCCGCTGAGGTTCGCCGAAACGGTAGGCTAGACGGTTGACGAGTATCCGGTCTCCCGGGTAAAGAGTGGGCTCCATAGAGCGCGAAGGAATATAAAACGGGGTTATCAAGAAAGCCCGGATAATAAAGGCCAGGATGCCTGCCATCAGCAGCGCTTGCAGCAGTTCAGTGAGGAAGGAGCCCTTCTTTCCCTCTTTTTTTTCTGTAATATCTACATCCATCACCATTTCCTACCTCCCTAAAGTTAAACAAGGGGCTGCTTTTAAACCAACCCCTTGTTGTACCGATTACCTCTCATCCCTGATGCGTGCCGCCTTGCCTACGCGCTCTCGCAGATAGTATAGCTTGGCGCGCCTCACATCGCCCCTCCGCACTACTTCTATACGTTCAATGCGGGGAGAATGCAATAAGAAAATCCTTTCCACCGCGACTCCATAGGAAATGCGGCGTACGGTAAAGGTTTCCTGAGAACCATGTCCTCGCCGGCTTATGACCACACCTTCAAAAACCTGGATACGTTCACGGTTACCTTCTATCACTTTAATGTGCACCCGTACTGTATCACCAGGCTTGAAGGAGGGAATATCCTGACGCATTTGTTCTCGGTCTAATGTTTCCATTATGTTCATAGCCCTAACCCTCCTTTCCTGCTGGTGCACTACTCATTATTATAGCATTTCCTTCTTTTCGCTTACAATCTCAGCCAATAAGCGCCGGTCCTCTTCTGTAAGCTGCACCTTGTTCAGCAAATCCGGCCTTCTTTCTAGGGTACGTTCCAGCGCCCTCTTCCGGCGCCATATCCTTATTCTTTCATGGTCTCCGGAGAGCAGCACCTCCGGCACTTCCAGCCCGCGGAAAGATCTAGGCCTGGTATATTGCGGGTATTCCAACAGCCCCCAGGTAAAGGAATCCTCCCACGGCCCCTCTTCCGCCCCCACCGCTCCCGGCAAGAGCCTGGTCAGGGCATCTATCAGGACCATGGCCGGCAGTTCCCCCCCGGTAAGGATATAGTCGCCGATGGAGATTTCCCGGGTGGCCAGGTGGGTACGTATCCTTTCATCCACCCCTTCATAATGGCCGCAAATAAGAATCAGCCACTCTTCTCGGGCCAGTTCCACGGCCATTTCCTGATTAAAAAGTTCTCCCTGGGGCGACAGCAGAATCACCGGAGGAGCCTTACCCGACACGCCCGAAAGCAGAGACTCTACCGCCCGAAATACCGGTTCCGGCTTCAGGATCATACCCGGACCGCCGCCGTAAGGATAATCGTCCGCCGTACGGTGTTTATCCTGGGTAAACTCGCGGATATCCACTATATTAACCTGCAATATTCCTTTTTCCCGCGCCCTCTTTATAATGCTCTCATTAAGCGGGCCGTTAAACATCTGGGGAAAAAGGGTCAATACGTCAATCCGCACCTGGGAGTTATCCCCCTAAATCCAGCAACCCGGGCAACAGCTTCACCTTTATCGTTTTCTGCCCTACATCGATCTCTTTCACTACCTCTTTTAAAGCCGGGATGAGGAGCTCCTTGGAACCCGAGCCCCTGATGATGAACACATCATTGGCCCCTGTCTGCTGTACATCTTCCAGTTCCCCCAAAAGCTCCCCTTCTTCCGTGTATACCCGACAACCTACCAGCTGGAAAATGTAATACCTTCCCGGCGGCAACGGCTCCACTTCCCAAGGTTCTACCTCTAAAATAGCGCCTAGCAGTTTCTCGGCTGCCGCCATGTCAGGCATTTCGGCGAATCGGAGAATTACATTTTTCCCCTGGATGCGGGAATCCGTCACCGTCAGGGAGAGATTCTCCCGGTCGCGCACCAGTAACCGGGTGCCCGGACGAAAACGTTCAGGAAAATCCGTCCAGGGCCATACTTTTACCTCTCCCCGGCAACCGTGAGTGGCCGTTATCTTCCCGACGGCGATACGTCCTTCTCCCATGGCTACTAAATGATCTCCACCACCACCCGCTTGCCTTCACGGGCGGCCGCAGCCTTCACCACCGTACGAATAGCCCGGGCAATACGCCCCTGCTTACCTATAACTTTCCCCATATCCGACGGAGCTACCCTCAACTCGAGGATTACCGACTTCTCCCCTTCAATTTGCGTGACGCTCACTTGATCGGGATTATCTACCAGGGCCTTAACCAGAGTCTCTACCAACTCTTTCACAGTTGCACCCCCCTGATGGCTTACTTGGCTGCTTTAGCGGCGATGAACTTTTCCCAGATGCCTGCCTTTTTCAAGAGCGCCCGAGCTGTTTCCGAGGGCTGAGCCCCTGTCTTTAACCACCGCAAGGCCTTTTCTTCGTCAATGGATATTTCCTCAGGCTGTTTAACCGGATTATAGTATCCCAACTCCTCGATTACCCGGCCGTCCCGGGGAGAACGAGAGTCGGCTACCACCAGCCGGTAAAAAGGAGCCTTTTTGGCGCCCATCCTCTTGAGTCTGATTCGGGTGGCCACTTTAGCTTTTTCACCTCCTTCTCAAGGTTAATCTCCCGGTCCGATCATCCAGGCTAGAATGGCCCGAAAGGGAACTTCCCCTTACCTTTGAACTTTTTACCTCCGCTCAGCTCGCCCAAGCGTTGCATTAGTTTTTGCACTTCGTAAAACTGGCGCAGCAAGCGGTTAACATCCTGAACTTGGGTACCGCTCCCGGCGGCGATCCTTCTCTTCCGGCTGGCGTTGATAATACCGGGGTTCCGCCTTTCCTCCGGCGTCATAGATTGAATTATAGCCTCTACATGCAGCAGCTCCTTGGGATCCAGTTGAAGCCCCCTCAATTGCTTCCAGGGGCCCACGCCGGGTAAGAGGCTTAGAAGCTCTTCCAAGGGGCCCATCTTCTTCATTTGCTTCAACTGCTGCAAGAAATCTTCCAGAGTAAATTCCTGTTGCTGCCGCAGCTTTTTCTGGAGCTCTTGAGCTAGCTCCTGGTCTATGGAGGCCTGAGCCTTCTCAATAATACTTAGCACGTCGCCCATGCCCAAAATCCTGGAAGCTATACGGTCCGGATGAAACGCCTCCAGAGCGTCGGTTTTTTCCCCTACGCCGATGAACTTTATAGGGCAACCGGTAACCGCCCGCACCGACAGAGCTGCCCCGCCCCGGGTGTCACCGTCCAGCTTAGTCAGGATCACGCCGGTTAGCCCCAACTGCTGATGGAAGGTTTCCGCCACCCGCACCGCATCCTGGCCGGTCATGGCATCCAGCACCAGCAGTATCTCCTGCGGGTGGAGCACTTCCTTGAGGGCCTCCAACTCCGCCATCATTTCGGCATGGATGTGCAGGCGACCTGCTGTATCTACAATGACCGGATTATAGCCTACTCGGCCCGCCTGCTGAAGAGCTCGCTCGGCAATAGTAACCGGGTTGCGCTCCCCTTCTAGAATAAAAACCGGAAGCTTTAGCTGTTCTCCTAAAACTCGCAACTGTTCGATGGCCGCCGGACGATAAACATCCGCCGCTACCAAAAGGGGCTGGCGGCCCTGCTTGAAACAATAGGCCGCCAATTTAGCCGCCGTGGTCGTCTTACCGGCCCCTTGAAGCCCTACCAGCATTATGACCGTCGGCGGCTGGCTGGACCAATTGAGCTTGGCTTCACCGCCGCCCATCAGCGCGGTCAATTCTTCGTAAACTATTTTTATTACCTGTTGACCCGGCGTAAGGCTGTGCAAAACCTCCTGCCCTACCGCTCTCTCTTTGACCCTGGACAGAAAATCTTTTACCACCTTAAAGTTAACATCCGCTTCCAACAGGGCGAATCGGATTTCCCGTAGCGCCTCATTGACATCGGCCTCGGATAATTTGCCCTTACCTCTGAGTTTTTTCAGGGTGTTCTGCAGCTTTTCGGCTAGGGAACTAAAAAGCATGATTACGATCCTCCTGAGTTCTACCTGTATCCGCAGGCCACACGAGAAGCTGTTCCAGCAATTTCAGGGCCTTCTCCAACTCCTCCCCGCACCTGTTACGGCGAAAAGCTATTAAACACCGGGCTATCTCTTCCAGCTTTTCCCTTTCTGCCTGGTAACGAGCCAAATACCCCAAACGAGCCTCATATTCCTCCAGGGCTTTCTCGGCCCGCTGCAAGCCGTCGTGGACCGCCTGACGGCTCACCCGGCACAGAGCCGCGATCTCCCCCAAAGACAGATCGTGGTGGTAATGGAGTTCCAGCCATTGACGCTGTTTAGGGGTGAGAAGAGGTCCGTAAAAATCATATAAACGGATTATACGCGTCCAACGATCCAAAGTGCTGGCCATCGGCTTTAGATTATAACCCCTGCATAAACGGCTGTCAAGGGTATTACTTTGACAGCCCTCTAAGCAGATGCATCCGCCGGTTGACTTCCGAATAAATTCTCTCCTCGTCCAAGGTTTGGAGTTGGCCGCCGGCCATAATTACCCGCCCGTTTACTATGACGGTATCTACATCGCTCCCCCTAGCCGAATACACCAGGTGGGCCACCACTTCATTCCGCGGCTGCCAGTGGGCCCCGCAGGTTTTAAGCAGAATAATGTCCGCCTTCTTGCCCACTTCTAGCGAACCTATATCCTTTTCCAGTTTCAAAGCTTTAGCCCCATTAATAGTGGCCATGGCCAGAGCTTCTTCTGCCTTGAGGGCCGTAGGATCGCCGGAAATCCCTTTGGCCAGCAGGGCCGCCGTCCGGGTTTCTTCCAGCAGATCCAGGTTGTTATTGCTGGCCGGCCCATCGGTCCCCAGGCCCACCACCGCTCCGGCGGCCAGCAGAGCCGGTACCGGAGCTACACCGCTCGCCAACTTTAGATTGCTTTCCGGGCAATGAGCCACTCCTACTTTGTTCTGGGCCAAAATGCCTATCTCTTCTTCGGTCAAATGTACGCAATGAGCCGCCAAAGTAGGTACCTGAAAGAGCCCCAACTTGGCCACATGGGCTACGGGCGGCAAGCCATACCTAGAGCGTATTTCCTCCACCTCTTGCTTCGTCTCCGCCAGATGAATATGCAGGCCCACCCCCAACCGGGCGGCCCGTTCGGCCACCTTTATCAGATAGTCAGGCGCACAGGTGTAAGGAGCATGGGGTCCCAACATGATGGTAATGCGGCCCTCTCCGGCCCCTTGCCATTCCCGGGCCAGGCTCTCGCCCGCCTTTAGCCTCAGCCCCAATACATCTTGCATCCCTATGAGCCCCTGGCTGAGGCAAGCCCGCAGCCCGGCCTCCACTACGGCTTGAGCCACTACCTCCATGTGAAAATACATATCGGCAAAGGTAGTGGTGCCCGAACGGATCATTTCCACCAAGGCTAATTGAGTACCCCAATAAATATCCTCCTTATCCAACTTGCCTTCCAAGGGCCAGATCTTTTCTTCCAGCCACCGGCGCAAAGGCAGGTCATCGGCGTAGCCGCGGAAAAGGGTCATGGCCGCATGGGTGTGGCAGTTTACCAGTCCGGGTAGCGCCACCATATCTTCGGCCTTGATAGTTTCTTCCGCTTCCCAGGCAGGGGGTAGATCTGTTTCCGGGCCTACATAAGCCAAGCGGTCATCTTCCACGGCTATAGCTCCCCTAGCGATAACCGGTCCCACCACCGGAACGATGGTGCATCCTTTGATTAGCAGTTTACGCAAAGCTGGAACTCTCCTTTCATGTTCAATCTTAAGCTTGGAACATCCCTAATTAGGTGCTGGCCGCTGAATTGTCCTCCTTTTTGCTCTCCCGGCCTGCTTGGACTGGAGAGCGAACGAGCAAGCCTTCGCGGCAGGCGAATCTCCCTTTTACTCCTCTCTGTTTTCCAATAAGGCCCGGGCAAATTCCCGAGGCCGGAATTCCTCTAAATCCTCCAGCCCTTCACCTAAACCTACTAGTTTCACCGGGATCTTCAATTCATTAACGATGGCCAAAACTATGCCGCCCTTAGCCGTACCATCCAGCTTAGTCAAAGCAATACCGGTCACACCCACGGCTTCACCGAAAAGTCTAGCCTGGGAAAGGGCATTCTGACCGGTAGTGGCATCCAGCACTAATAGCACTTCGTGGGGCGCCCCGGGAAGCTCCCGTTCGATGATGCGGCGGATCTTTTTCAGTTCCTCCATCAGGTTGGTCTTAGTCTGCAAGCGGCCGGCCGTATCCACCAGCACCGCCGAGGCCTGCCGGTTAAGTGCCGCTTTCAGGGCATCAAAAACCACCGCCCCGGGGTCGGCTCCGGCCTGATGCCGAATGATCTCCGCACCCGCCCGTTCGGCCCAAACGGCCAACTGTTCGGCAGCCGCAGCGCGGAAAGTATCGGCCGCTGCCAGGATCACTTTTTCCCCCTGCCGGCGCAGGCGATAGGCTAGTTTGCCGATGGTGGTGGTCTTGCCCGAGCCGTTAACCCCTACCACCAGTATAACCGTAGGAGGGGAGGGTGCCCGATTTAAGCGCGGCACTTCGTCGCCCAGCAGCTTCACCACTTCTTCTTGTAGCACAGCGCCTATGGAGGAAGAGTCCGTGAAATTTTCTTGCTTACACCTTTGGCGTAGCGTGTCCACCAATTTAAGGGTGGTCGTTACTCCCACATCGGCTGTGAGCAGTATCGCCTCCAGTTCTTCAAAAAAATCCTCATCCAGCTCTCTTTTGGCTCCCCATAAGTTAAGCAAACTACCGGTAATATGTTCCCGGGTCTTAGCCAAACTCTGCCTCAGCCTTTTCAATAGCTCCAACTTTAAGAGCGTACCTCCTTCTATTTATCTGCTTCAATCTGTTTCAAAAATAAAATCTCTCCAGCTCTTTTATCCTTCTGCTGGTACCGCACCAGCGGCATGAACGTCTTAAGCGGAAATCTGTTCCATACGCACCGAAACCAAACGGGAAACACCCTCTTCTTCCATAGTCACTCCGTAGAGCGCGTCGGCCGCTTCCATGGTACCCTGACGGTGCGAGACGACGATAAATTGGGTATCTCGGGCGAAAGAGCGCAATAATCCGGCAAACCGCGCTACATTCGCCTCGTCCAGGGCCGTGTCTATCTCATCGAAAATACAGAAGGCCCTGGGCCTCACCTTGAGGAGAGCAAAGATAAAGGCCAAAGCGGTTAAGGACTTTTCCCCTCCGGAAAGCAAGGCCAGGTGCCGCGTCCTTTTACCCGGCGGCTGGGCCATTATTTCCAGTCCGGCCCGAAGAATATCCTGTTCCCCGGTCAGCACCAGCTCCGCCGTACCCCCACCGAAGAGTTCCCGGAAGAGATCGGTAAAGGCTTCCTGAACGGCGCAGAAAGTGGCCTCCAGTCTTTGCGCCATAAAAGTATCGATTTCTTGTAAAGCTTTAAGCAAGGCCGACCTGCCACCTTCTAAATCAGCGATTTGTGCGGCGAGTTCCTGGAGGCGAGCTTCTATTCTGGCACACTCTTCTATAGCCCCCTGATTAACCTCCCCCAATTTCTCCAGTTCTGCCGCCAACTTGCTTTTCGTTTGCTCGGCCCTTCTGGCCAAATGGGGGTAAGATCGGGCCGCCAGTCTGCGCCAGTCGGGTCCATAAGTGGTATCCAATTGCTGGTATCCGTGTTCTATGGCCGCCTCCAGCCGGGCCAAATTCACCTCTTCCTGCTGCAAGCTATTTTGGAGGCTGGCCGCCTCGCGCAAGATGGCCTCCCTGCGGGCATGGAGCCTCTTCTGCCCCTTCTGCTTTTTTCTGTGTTCTTCTTCTAGCTCCTGCAGGCTAGCTTGCAGTCGGCCGTACTCTTCCTGAAGCCGGCCGACCTTTTCCTTTAGGCTATGATAGGCTTCCTCCAGGACATGTCTCTCCTGCAAAGCCTCCTCTCTGGACTTCTCCAGCTCCTTCCGCCTGCAGGCGAGGCTTTCCCCTCGTCTCTCCAGAGAAGCCAACCCCGCTCTGGCCTCCGCCAACGCAGCACCTAGCGCTTGCAGCCTCGCTCTAATCGCTGCTAGCTGCTGCCGGTATTGTAGCAGAACGTTTTCCAGCGCAGTCAGGTGGCCCTGAACTCTATTCAAATCCTGCTCCAGGCTTTTTTTCTGAACTTGCAAAGCTTCTAATTCCTGCTCTATAAGTTTTTTCCTCTGTCCGGCACCCCGGGACTCACTGACCAGACGATTCACTTCTTCCTTTTTGGCTTCCATCTTCTCTCGTAAAGCTTGGGCTTCTTCTGCAGCCTCGCTTATTTTCTGCAAAACCTGGTGGATTCTGTGTCGCAGGGCGGTACTCTCCTGTTCCAAGCGGTTCAAGCGCCTGCGGCCTTCCTCCAGAGCCGATACCAGCCTGCCCTCCTCTTCCCGGCTGGAGTTCAGACCAGAGTCCGCCTCTTCCAATTCCCTTTCCCAGCGCCTGATCTCTAATGTCTGGCTAAAAAAGCTGCTGCGCTTATAACCGGTTCCGCCCGTTATAGGGCCCTGAGGTTGGATAAGGTCCCCTTCCAAAGTAACCAGCCGCCACGGCGGCCGCAAACGGGGGGCCAACGCCAAGGCTTGAGACAGCTCCGCTACTACCAGGGTTTGCCCTAAGAGGTGCTGTACTGCAGGCCTTAACTCCTCTTCATATTGTACCAGTTCCGCCGCTATTCCCAAAACACCCTCTTCCCGCAATATCCGCTTGGCCTCTGCCGGGGGTGTCCGGAGATGGAGCCACTCCAGGGGCAAAAAAGTAGCCCGTCCCCTCCGGGCAGATTTGAGAAATTTTATCGCTTCCTCTGCCTGTCGCGCCGTACGAACGATGATATTTTGGGCCGAGGAGCCCAGGGCCACTTCTATAGCCCTTTCCAGACCGGGAGGTACGGCTATTTTTTCGGCTACCACGCCCAGAACACCGGTGCCTAATCGCCCTTGCTCGGCAGCGGCCAGGACCAACCTTACCCCCTCACCGAATCCTTCCCTCTCCTGCCGAGCTTGCTGCCACACCCTTAAGTTGGCTAAGGCCGCATGTCGTCGTTCTTCCCAAGATTTGATTCGGCTCTGTAGTTGCTTCAGCTCCTTTTCCTGCCACAGCAATTCCCCGGCCAAGCGATGTTTCTCGCTCTCCAGCGCTTCCAGTTGGGGCTCCAACACCTCCAGTTCGTGACGCCAGGTCGCCATATCTTTCTCCAACCGGCCGGCTTTTAAAGACAGGGCTTGCAGTTCCTCTTCCCAACTGCTCCGGTAACGCTCTTCCCACCCTTGGCGCTCTTCCAGCCTGGTAAGCTCACTTTGGAGGCGAAAAATATCTTCCTCCATCCGTTGCCCTTCTTCCTTAAGCCGCTCCAGTTCGTTCGAGTAATCCACCTTAGAGCTCTGCTCGCCTATTATTACTCGCTCCAGCCGGTCGGCCTCCTCGGTTAATCTTTTCTCCTCCTCCGCCAAAGTTTCCAGCCGCTGCCGTACAGCCTCCTTCTCTTTATTTACGAAGTCCTCCTCTTGTATAAGAGAAGAAAGCTCTTTTCCGTATTCCTGAGACCTGTCGGTAAGGCTCTCCCACTTTTGCCTCACCAATTCTTTCTCTCCTGAAGCTCGCTCCAGCCGGGTAGCTAAATCTTGCAGATAGCTTTGGAGTTGCTGTTTCTTTACCGTACCCTCCTCAAGCTCTCGCGTCTCCTCTTCCATTCTCCTGGTCAACTGTTTTTCTTCTTCCTCCAGCCTGAGCAACGCGGCCCGGATCTCCTCTTTGAGCCGGTAAACTTTTTCCCTTTTTTCGCTCAGATCGTGCAGCCTCTGTACTTCTTGAATCAGATCCACCAGCTTAAGGACTCTCGCCAGCTTGCGATAGCGACGTGCGCGCTCAGCTTCTTGCTTCAACGGGTGCCACTGTAACTCCAGCTCTTTCAAAATATCTCTCAAACGCACTAGATTCTGTTCCGTTTCCGCCAGCCGCTTTAGTACCTGTTCCTTGCGCCAGCGGTAACGGGAGATGCCGGCCACTTCTTCCAAAAAAATACGCCTCTCCTCGGGTTGGACCGTTAAAATCTCGTCCAATCTTCCTTGCCCTATTATGGCAAATCTTTCTTTACCCGCTCCCGTATCCCAAAACAGCTCTTGTATGTCCCGCAAACGGCACGGAACTCTATTGAGCCTGTACTCACTCTCTCCAGAACGCATGAGGCGCCGGGTGATGGCTATCTCCGGATAATTGAGGGGTAAAGCGCCCTCGCTGTTATCCAAAATCAGGGTAACTTCGGCCATTCCTACCGGCCGTCGCCTTTCACTACCGGCAAAAATAACATCCTCCATATGAGAGCCCCGCAAAACCCTGGGGCTCTGTTCGCCCAATACCCAGGCCAGAGCATCTACAATGTTGCTCTTACCGCTGCCGTTAGGACCTACGATGCAGGTAATCCCTGGACCAAACTCCAACCTCACCTTGTCCACAAAAGTTTTGAACCCTTGTATCTCCAGAGCCTTCACCAACAAGGATATTTTGACCTCCATAAAAGAAACTGCTCTCTAAGAGCAGTTCCTCTTTTTTTCTCTAATAAAACAATTTTCATTGTTTATCTGGGTTCAACAATAAACCTTATGGCCGTCCTCATTTCTCCATCGATGTTGATTTCAGCGAACGCGGGGATCATCACCAAGTCAATACCGTTGGGGGCGATAAAACCGCGGGCGATGGCTATAGCTTTTACCGCCTGATTAACCGCGCCGGCCCCTACTGCCTGTAGCTCTGCTCTACCGTACTGCCGAAACACAGCTGCGAGAGCCCCAGCTACAGCCTTAGGATTTGATTGTGCTGATACCTTTAGTACCTCCATGGTCCTCCTCCCTCGATCTTCAATAGCTTTTTCCTTAGGTTTGGCTTAAGGATGGTCTTTCTCCGAAAAGTTATACAATAATTATTTCGACGCAGAAGTTACAAATCCTTCCTCATGAACCACCCTTTGTTCAAACCTCAGGGCCTATTTCGCCTGTTTAGGAGAAGGCCCATCTTCACCGGAAATAAAACAGGCCAGCGCGGCCCGGGCCGCTTCTTGTTCCGCTTCTTTTTTGCTCCTTCCTTCTCCGGTGGCCAACAGCCTGCCCTGATAAAAAACTCCTGCCCTGAATTGCTTGGCATGGTCGGGCCCCCATTCCGCCAAAATACAATAGGTAACGTTATCGGGGCCCCGGCCTTGCACCCACTCTTGTAGCTTAGTCTTACTGTCGACTACTCTCTCGGGAGCCAAATCCCCGAGGTTATCCTTCAATAACTGTAGCACCAGCTTTTGCACCGCGGGCAAACCTTCCGTCAAATACAGACTGCCTATTACCGCTTCCAGAGCATCGGCCAAATTGGAAGACCGCTCGCTGCCTCCGCTCTGTTCCTCTCCTCGCCCCAACAACAGCAGTTCGCCCAGCCCCCAGCTTCTGGCTACCTTGGCCAAGCTGGCTTCGCACACTATAGCGGCCCTTAAACGCGTAAGCTCGCCCTCGGTCAAAGAGGGAAAGGCCCGATACAGATATTCCGCCACCACCAGCCCCAGCACCGCATCTCCCAAGAACTCCAGGCGTTGATTATGGCCGGACAGATTATGCTCAAAGGCATAGGTAGGGTGGGTGAGGGCCTGATTTAACAGGCCGAGGTCTCTCATCTGCAAGCCGAGCTTCTGGAGAAAATTTTTCAACCGCTCCCGCCTGTCGGCATCCATCCTCTCCACCCCCCCGGAGGCGTTACATCTCGAACCGCTTCAACACCACCACCGCATTCTGGCCCCCGAAACCAAAGGAATTGGAAAGAGCGGCCCTCACTTCTTGGCGGCGAGCTAGATTAGGCACATAGTCCAGATCACAGTCCGGGTCAGGTACTTGATAATTGATGGTGGGAGGTATAAGTCCCTCATAAACGGTCAAGGCCGTCGCCGCTATTTCTACTGCTCCCGCCGCGCCCAGCAGGTGACCGATCATAGATTTAATGGAACTTACCGCCAGCTTGTAGGCATGGGGACCGAATACTTTCCTGATGGCCAGTGTCTCCACCCGATCGTTAAGTTCCGTGGAGGTTCCATGGGCGTTGATATAATCTATCTCCTCGGGCACCAGGTGCGCATCCGCCAAGGCCAGAGCCATGGCGCGCGCCGCTCCCTCTCCTTCAGGGTCCGGCGCCGTTATATGATAGGCGTCGGCCGTACAGCCATAGCCCGCCACCTCAGCATAGATTCGCGCTCCCCGGGCCAAGGCATGTTCCAGAGTTTCAAGTATGAGGACACCCGCGCCTTCCCCCAAAACAAACCCATCCCTCAAGCCGTCAAAAGGCCTGCTGGCGGCCTGAGGGTCATCATTCCGCGTGGAAAGAGCTTTCATCGCGCTAAAACCGGCTATGGTCAGAGGCGTAATACTGGCCTCGGTCCCGCCCGCGATCACCACCTCCGCTTCTCCCCGCTGCAGTACGCGGAAAGCCTCCCCCACCGCATTAGTACCCGAAGCACAGGCAGTATTAACCGTGAAATTGGTGCCCCGAGCGCCCACATTAAGTGCTATCTGCCCCGCGGCCATGTTGGCGATCATCATGGGCACAAAGAAAGGGCTCACCCGGGTAGGCCCTTTCTCTAAGAGCACGCGACATTGCTCTTCAAAAGTCTCCATTCCTCCGATTCCGGTAGCAAAGACTACCCCTACCCGCTCCCGGTCTACCCGAGCCATATCCAGCCCGGCGTCTTCCAAAGCCATGCGGGCAGCCGCTACAGCATATTGACTGAAACGGTCCATGCGCTTGACCTCTTTCCGGTCGAGGAACAGGTAGGGGTCAAAGTCGCGCACTTCCCCGGCAAAGCGAACGGGCATAGCCGAAGCGTCAAAGCGCGTGATGGGGCCTATCCCCGATCTGCCTTCTTGGAGAGCCTGCCAAAAACTCGCCTTATCATTGCCTACCGGCGAAATGACTCCCAGTCCTGTAATGACCACACGTTTACGCAAAAGATCCTCCCTCGCTCTTCTTAAAGATGGTCCCGTAGGGAAACCCCCACGGGACTCCGGAAGGAGTTGCCCCGGCCCTCCCCGAGAAAGTGGGAATACGCCAAGACGTAGAACCCCTTCTATTTAGTATGTTCTTTAATATATTCTACCGCGGCTCCAATAGTGGTAAGCTTCTCCGCATCTTCATCCGGGATCTCAATGTCAAACTCCTCTTCTAGGGCCATGATGAGTTCCACAATGTCCAAAGAATCGGCATTGAGATCCTCGAAGGAAGTTTCCAGAGTTATATCCTCTTCATCCACCCCCAACTGTTCCGCCACTATGCTCCGCACCTTATTAAAAATGTTATCCACTTAAGTTCACCTCCTTCCTTCAATAAAGTTCAATAAAAGTCCAATAAGTGTCAGGCCATAATATAAGCTTCGTGAGCTTCACCAATACTTTGGTCTTTCACATAGTAAGGCCACCGTCCACCACAATAACCTGGCCGGTAATGTAGCGTGCAGCAGGAGAGGCCAAAAAAAGTACCACTTCGGCCACCTCTTCCGGGTAACCGGGCCGGCCTAAAGGTATGCGCTCTAAAAAGGCCCGGCGCACTTCCTCCCCCAACCTTTCAGTCATCTCCGTAGCGATCAAACCCGGAGCTACGGCATTTACCAGGATGCCGCGAGAGGCCACCTCTTTAGCCAAAGACTTGGTTAATCCTATAATACCGGCCTTGGCCGCAGCATAGTTTGCCTGCCCGGCATTTCCGGTTAATCCTACTACAGAAGTAATATTGATGATGCGACCTGCCCTCTGGCGCAGCATGGGCTTCAAGGCCGCCTGGCAACAGAAAAAAACGCCTGTTAAATTAGTGTGGAGCACCGCTTCCCACTCTTCGGTTTTCATGCGCAAAGACAGATTATCCCGGGTAATACCGGCATTGTTCACCAAAATATCTATCCGGCCGAAAACCTCCAGAGTTTTGTCCACCAGGGCTTGAGCCTCAGACTGCCGCGAAACGTCCCCTTTCAGGGCCAGAGCTCGCCCGCCCTGTTGTTCTATTAACGCTACCAACTCTTGCGCTGCCCTTTCCTGCTGCAGATAGTTTATAACCACCTTGGCCCCTGCCCTAGCCAGGGTCAAAGCCGTGGCCCGGCCTATACCCCGCGACCCTCCGGTTACCAAGGCCACTTGCTCTGCTAAAACCAATTTTATCTCCCCTCTTTCAATTGCGCCAGCGTTTGCGCCAGAGTAGAGCTGTTTTCCACCCGGAAAACAACAGCCTCAGGAGCTATGCGCCGGATCAGTCCGCTCAAAACGCTGCCCGGGCCCACCTCTACAAAAAGCCGATAGCCGTCCGCCACCAACTTCTTAACCGACTCCTCCCAGCGTACAGGCCGCACCACCTGTTCCACCAGCAGTTCTCTGATCTCGGTTTCCTCCGCACGGTAATAATCAGCAGTCACATTAGCGACTACCGGAATCTGAGGTGGAGCCAGGCGCATAGCGGCCAGCACCTCTTTCAATCCCTCCGCCGCCGGCTGCATGAGCGAGGAGTGGAAAGGGCCGCTCACATTTAGCGGTATCACTTTCCTGGCCCCGGCTTCTTTCGCCAGAATCTCCGCCTCGCTTAACCCCTCTCTATCACCGGCAATAACTACCTGACCGGGCGCATTATAATTGGCGGGCTCCGCCAGGCCCTTCCGTACCCGGCGGCATATCTCTTCTACTGCGGCAGCCGGAAGGCCGAGTATGGCGGCCATGCCTCCCCGGCCCGGCCGGCAGGCCCGAGCCATAAGCTCTCCCCGACGGGCCACCGCTCTTAAGGCGTCGCCGAACTCCAGGCTCCCGGCAGCTACCAAGGCCCCGTATTCTCCCAGACTATGGCCCGCCGCCGCCCCCGGCCGCACCCCCTGTTCTTCGAGGACCCGCAAGCAGGCCACTTCCACCGCCAGGATCGCCGGCTGGGTATTCTCCGTCAAGGCCAGTTCCTCCTCCGGTCCCTCAAAACAGAGTTTCCTCAAAGGCCGACCTAAGATTCCTTCGGCTTCCTCCAGGGTAGCCGCCGCTACCGGAAACTTTTCCGCCAGCTCCTTCCCCATGCCCACGTACTGTGATCCCTGGCCGGGGAATACAAAAACAATGCGCTCCTGCAAAGCTCTATACCCCCCGCCTTCCTAGCAGCTCGCTCCATCCCGCCAGGATGCGAGCCGCCTCGGTCATGATTTCTTCTATGATAGCCGCCGCCGGCTTGACCTCCTTTACCAGAGCGGCGCTCTGCCCGGCCATTACCGAACCATATTCTATATCGCCGTCTACCGCCGCAGCCCGGAGTTTCCCGGCCCCCAGCCTATCCATCTCTTCCCAGCCGGCTCCCCGAGCGGCCAGCTCTTCAAACTGGCGGGACAACTTATTACGCAGGACGCGCACATAATGGCCGCGCCTACCCGTAACCACGGTATCCCGGTCTCCTGCTTTAAGTACGGCCTCTTTGTAACGCGGGTGTACGGTGCACTCCGCAGCACAGATAAAGCGGGTCCCCATCTGGACCCCCACGGCCCCCAGGGCCAGCGCAGCTACCAGCCCCCGCCCATCGGCTATTCCTCCGGCAGCAATGACCGGGATTCTTACAGCATCTACAATTTGAGGCACCAGGGCCATGGTAGTGATCTCCCCTATATGGCCGCCGCATTCCATACCCTCGGCGATGAGAGCATCTACCCCCATCCGTTCGAGCCTCTTGGCCAGCGCTACCGAGGCTACCACGGGGATAACCTTTATGCCCGCTGCCCGCAGCCGAGGCAGGTGTTTTCCCGGATTGCCCGCTCCGGTGGTGACTACGGGCACCTTTTCTTCTACCACCAGGTCCACCAGCTCTTCTATGTAAGGAGACAGGTAATACAGGTTAACGCCGAAGGGGCGGTCGGTACGCTCCCTGACCTTACGAATCTCCCGCCGCACCTCTTCCGGCGGGGCGTTGCCCGCGCCGATGATGCCTAAGCCTCCGGCCTCTGAAACGGCGGCAGCCAGTTCTCCGGTGGCCACCCAGGCCATGCCGCCTTGAAGGATGGGATAACGAATATCCAGCAGGTCGCACAAGGGAGTACGCCACATACGCCTTGAACCCCCTAACCCATAATCCACTTAACCACTGCTGCACCCCAGGTAAGGCCGGCGCCGAAGGAGACCATGAGCACCTTATCCCCTTTCTTTAGCCTGCCCTCGCGACAAGCCTCGTCTAAAGCGACGGGTACTGAGGCGCTGGACATATTACCGTAACGGTCTAGATTGACGTATACCTTTTCCGGCGGAAGCCCCAGCCTCTTCAAGGCCGCTTCAATAATACGCATATTGGCCTGGTGCGGTATTAAAAGATCTACCTCTTCTTTACTCAAGCCTGCTTTCTCTAAAGCCGCCAAAGAGGCCTCCCCCAGAATCCGCACGGCAAATTTAAAGACTTCTGACCCCTGCATCTGGATACTATGCAATTTTCGGTTAACTGTCTCTAAGGAAGCCGGCAGTCGCGAACCTCCGGCAGGCATAATCAACAAGGGCCCCCCCGTACCGTCGGCGCCCAGGTACAGGGACAAGATACCTTCGCCCGCAGGAGCAGGTGCGAGGAGCACAGCTCCGGCTCCGTCGCCAAACAGCACACAAGTGTTACGATCCTGCCAGTTGATAATCTTGGACAATACGTCCACACCTATGACCAAAACCTTTTCATAGGTTCCGCTGGCCACAAACTGCTGCCCTACTCCCAGCGCGTAAAGAAACCCTGTGCAGCCCGCCGAAATATCCAAAGCCGCTGCTCTTTGCGCTCCAAGCCGAGCTTGTACCCAACAGGCCGTAGCCGGGAAAAGATTGTCCGGTGTAACCGTAGCTACTATAATCAGGTCTAGCTCTTCCGCCGAAACGCCTGCGCTGGCAAGGGCCCTTTCCGCTGCCCTGAGGCTCAAATCCGAAGCCGCCGTATCTTCTCCTGCAATGCGGCGTTCTCGAATTCCCGTCCGAGTGCGTATCCATTCGTCGCTGGTATCCACTATTTTTTCCAAATCGAAATTGGTCAATATCCTCTCCGGCAAGCAAGAACCGGTACCTATAATTCCTACCTGTCTTACCTGGCCTGGCAATCCTCCACCTTCTTTCTCTCGCTTATTCCAGGCAGATACCCCAGATTCTCCACCAAGTTTTCCCGTACACAGCGCACCGCCACTTTTATGGCATTCTTGATGGCCCTCTCATCAGAACTGCCGTGGCAAATAATACTGATCCCCTGTACTCCCAGAAGGGGGGCTCCGCCGTACTCGGCATAATCTATCTCGCGCTTAAGATAGCGCAAAGCCGGCAACATAAGAGCCGCCCCCAGGCGCGCCATCCAGCTCCGCTTTACTTCTTCTTGAATTTTAGAAAACATGGCCTGCGCCAGACCCTCACCGAACTTAAGGAGAATATTCCCCGTAAAACCGTCGCAGACATAGACATCAGCTACTCCCCGGGGCAGATCCCTGCCCTCCACATTACCCACAAAATTAAGGGAAGAATCTTTCAGGAGGGTATAAGCATTAAGAGTAAGTTCATTGCCTTTGTTGGGCTCGGTACCGATATTTATGAGGCCTATCCGGGGGTGGGGAACGCCTAATATCTTACTGGAATATAGGCTGCCCATCTGGGCAAATTCGTAAAGGTTCTCCGGTCGGCAATCCGCATTAGCCCCGGCGTCCAGCAGAAGTTTGGCTCCCTCTAGGGTGGGTAAAAAGGTAGCTATAGCCGGACGTTGGATATTGCCGCTGCGCCCCAGAATAAGCAAAGCGGCTGCCATCTGCGCGCCCGTGCTCCCCGCCGAAACCACCGCTTGGGCTCGCCCTTCTTTCACCAGGCGCGTAGCCAGAACAATGGAGGCATCTCTCTTGCGGCGTAAAGCTAAGGCGGGTTGTTCATCCATAGCCACGGCCTGCTCCGTATGTACTACTTCGATCTTATTCTGCCCAGCCGTATCTTTTAATTCTTTTTCAATGGCTCGGGCATCCCCCACCAGGATGATTTCCGCTATACCTTCCTGAGCTGCAGCCAGCGCGCCGCGCACAATAGCTCCGGGAGCATAGTCGCCTCCCATGGCATCGACGGCAACTTTCAAGGGTCTATTCCTCCTGCTCATTTTGTACTTCGGGGGCGATGATGACAAATTGGCCTTTAAACACCATCTCCGTACCCACGCGCGAATGAACAGAGACCAAAAACGTACAGCCTCGTTGCACCTTTACCAACGCCCTGGCTATTACCCTTTCGCCCTCATATACCGGCCGGCGATACCGTACCCGGGCGCTGCTGGTCAACACCATTTCTTCCCCTACAGTAGCCAGAGCCAAAGAATTGGCTTGAGCAAAGAGATAATATCCGCGGCAAACTCCCCCAGGCCTGAGCAGCATCTCCGGCCGTATTTCCAAAAAGGAAATGCCTAACCGACCCGGCTGGAGCTCCACCAACTCTCCTACCAATTCCTCGGCCGTTACCCCCCGCATGCGGGATCGGGCTTCCTGGGCCAAATGGAGCACCCGTTCACGGACTTCCGGAATGCCCAAAGCCAGCCTATCCAGCCGAATAGTGGGAATGCTTACCTTAAACCGTGCTGCCAGCTCCTCATCGGTGGCAAAAGGCTGTTCTTCCAAGTAATGGAGAAGGGCTTTCTGGCGCTCTTCCCTTCTGCTCTGCGAGCGAGCCACCGGGGTTCACCCCAAACCGCTTTAGTACCACGTATTATTACCAGACTATAACATTAGTATAAACATCAAGAGCGTTTTGTGCAACTGAAAAATAGGCTGGTGTATCCCCAGTTTTGATCCCAGGCCTGCTTGGGCTTAAAGCTCGCTCTAAAAAACCTTGCGGGCAGGACTTTTGCTCGGCCGCAAAGCGGAAAGAGCGGACTCCCCGGCAGAATTCAGGCAAGGCCTCGGGGGGCTTGGGCTTTCGGCCGAAGCTTAAAGCCTGGGCCAACCCCGAAAGCTTGCTCGGTTCCAGTCCGCTCGCTTCCAGTCCGAACAGGCCTTCCCAACAAAAACTGGCCCCTTATCGCAGTTTTAAGATAAAGGGCCAGCCTCAGCCTCGTCTAAACAAGATTCTCTTATTTATTCTTCGCCTACTTTTCTTCAGCTACCTTTAACACCTCACGGCCTTTATAATAACCACACTTCGGGCAGGCGCGGTGGACTAATTTCAGTTCGTGGCACTGCGGACACTCCACCAGCGAGGGCGGAGTTATCTTAGCCCAGGCCGAGCGACGTTTGTTCTTGCGCGCCTTAGAGACTCTTCGCTTGGGTACACCCAACTCACAGACCCCCTTTCTTCTCGCGAGCTAACAACCGGGCCAAAACCTCCAACCGCGGGTCTATATCCTGCGGCCGACAATGGCACCCTTGTTCATTTAAATTCTGACCGCAATAAGGGCATAAACCCAAACATTCATCCCGACATACCCATTTCATGGGCAAGGCCAGTATGAGGGCCTGCTCCACCACCGGGCCAACATCAATGCTGTCCCCTTCGTACACCCGCACTTCATCGCGCAGTTCGTCCCCCGGCGGCAGGGAGGCATATACACTCGGGGTACAGTATTCCTCCCCTAGCGGCACATCTATGACCTGAGAAAAAGCTTCCAAACAACGATTGCAGCGCAATTGTAAAGTAGTAGAAACCCTGCCCTTAAGGGAGAGGAATTTACCCGTATTGGTTATCTCCCCTTCCACGCTTACCGGCTCGGTTAAAGGTATCCTTTCCCCCCCTACCCGCAGTTCCGACCAGGCTTCGCAAAAATCGAATTTAACGCGGTTGCCGCGCTTGAGCTTTACTTCCGCCACTTCTACTCTCATCACCAAAATTCACCTCGCCCATTATAGCGGAAGAGATTTCCCCTGTCAACGACCTGGCGCCCTGGCGCCTTCCCAGTTTTCCCTCTAGTCCTGCTTGGGTTGCCTACAAAAAGCGGGAATATATCAGCCTCGCGAGATAATAGCCTGCGTGTCCCGAGCGATCATCAACTCCTCATCAGTAGGTATAACCAAAGTTTTAACTCTGGCCCCCTCAGCGCTGATGTCCCTCTCTTCTCCACGCACTCTATTTTTCTCCGGATCTATCCTTAACCCTAAATACTCAAAGTCCCGGCAGATAGCCTCCCGCACGCGGGGAGAATTTTCCCCTAAGCCCGCCGTAAACACCAGAACGTCCAAGCCTCCCAAAACCGCCGTATAAGCCCCGATATATTTGCGCACGCTGTGCACAAAAATGTCCCACGCCAGCCGCGCGCGTGCATGTCCTCTATCTATGGCCTCCTCCAGATCGCGGAAGTCACTGCTGACCCCGGAAACCCCCCATACACCGGAACGCCGGTTCAATATTTCTTCCATCGTTTCCGGATCATATCCTTCCTTCTCCATGAGAAAAGTAATTATAGCGGGATCAATATCACCACATCTGGTGCCCATGGGCAACCCGGCCAAGGGGGTAAACCCCATACTGTTCTCTAAGGAACGGCCGTTTTTGATAGCGGTGATACTGGATCCATTTCCTAAGTGACAGGTTATTATTTTTAACTCCTCATAAGGCCGCCCCAAAAGCTGAGCCGCACGCCGGGCCACATATTTATGCGAAGTGCCGTGAAACCCGTAACGCCGTATCTGGTATTTAGCGCCGAGCTCATACGGCAGAGCATAAGTATAAGCATAATCGGGCATGGTCTGGTGGAAGGAAGTGTCAAAACAGGCCACCTGCGGTACACCCGGCAAGAGATTTTCACAGGCCGATATGCCCCGCAACGCGGGGGTATTGTGCAAAGGCGCCAGCTCCACCAGCTCGGCGATCCGGGCTTTACTTTCCGCATCTATCAGGACCGAACCCGGAAAAGTGCCTCCATGAGCAACACGGTGCCCTACTCCCTCAATTTCTCCGAAGTCCCGGATAACACCGTACTCCTGGTCGGTAAGAGCTTCCAGACAATGCCTGATAGCCGCCTCATGGTCCGGAGCTTCCACCTCTCGCACCAATTTGTCTTTACCGGCCGGCCGGTGAGTAAGAACGGGCTTTTGCAGCCCTATTCTTTCCAGCAAGCCCCGGGCTAAAGATTTTTCTTGTGCCATGTCGAAAAACTGATACTTCACCGAAGAACTGCCGCAATTAAGCACCAAAATCTTCATGATAGCCCTCCTTTACCAGTGGATCTGAATTTACTCTTCCCGGTACAGGAAAATACCGGTATAAATTCAGTTCTCCGCCAGTATATTTGGCATAGCGGAAAAACGACTGCTGTGCCGGGAGGTGTTCGCTACCTTGTCCTCCCCCAAAACTATCCCACCCGGTCACTATATTATCTTCACTCTAGCAGTGGTCAGCCTCAGCGCCGGTATAATCCTCTGCCCCCGTCAGGCTTTTCAGGCCGCCCTGACCGGCCTGCAAGCCTGGTGGCAGATAGTAGTTCCTGCCCTGCTGCCTTTTTTTGTCCTCTCCCAACTTCTTATGGGGTTGGGTATAGTTCATTTTCTAGGAGTGTTCCTGGAACCCCTTATGAGGCCTATCTTCAACGTCCCGGGAACGGCGGCTTTCGTGGTCATAATGGGTTATACTTCTGGCGCACCCTTGAGCGCCTTGCTCACGGCGCAGTTGAGAAGCCAGGGCCTCCTGACCAGAGCCGAAGGTGAAAGACTCATCTCCTTTACCAATAACGCCAGCCCTCTCTTTATGCTGGGTGCCGTAGCCGTCGGTATGCTGAACGATCCCCGCTTGGGGCCCGCGATAGCCTTGGCCCATTATGGGGCCAACCTCTGCGTCGGGCTGTTATTTCGCTTCTACCGCGGCGGCCGAGAATACGCTCCGCCGGTGCCTTTTAGCCTAAAGCACTTGCCGCGGCGCGCATGGGAAGCGCTATTGCTGGCCCAAAGGCAAGAGAGCCGTCCGCTCGGACAACTCCTCAGTGAAGCCGTAACCCGCTCCTTTCAGGTGCTCCTGACCATAGGCGGGTTTATTACCATTTTTTCCGTATTAATCCAGCTAGCACAACTGTCGGGAATAACCGCCGGGCTGACCTGGGTCCTGTCCCCTTTTTTTCGCTTTATGCTGCTGGACCCCCGAAGCTCCTCCGCCGTAGCTGCCGGCCTGCTGGAAATGACCATGGGAACCAAAATGGCCAGCGAATTGCCTCTACCTTTACCGGCACGCCTGGAGGCCATCAGTTTCATCCTGGGCTGGGCGGGACTGTCTATTCACGCCCAAGTAGCAGCTATGATAAGCTCCACCGACCTTCGCCTGGCTCCCTTTATCCTGGCCCGTTTACTCCATGCCCTTCTGGCCGCGCGGCTGGCCCTATTCTTCTACGGCCCGGCAGAGCCGGCATTGGCCTGGCTACGCCCCTATCTCCGGCTCTCCTTCCCCGCCCCTTGGATAACTATCTGGACGAACTACACCCGTTTTGCCCTGTTAACTCTTATATTTTACTGTTCTTTGACGGGGCTGGCCCTGCTGGTCTACGCCCTCTGCACCCGCAAGAGATGATCCCCGTCATTTATCCGGTGAAGGCGGGCGATGATTTTCCAATTCCTGGCGTCCCTGCCTCACCTTAGCCAAAATCTCGGTCAGATATCCCTCCAGGCTCTTTAGCACCTCATCGGCGTAGGCGACCGCTCCCGCCTTAAGCTCGGCTGCGGTGCGCCGCGCCTTGAGCGCTATCTCCCCTGCCTGCGCCTGAGCCTGCTTAACAACTTCGGTTTCCTGCACCAGCAGTTGAGCTCTCTGCTCCGCCTCGGCTACCAAGCGCTCCGCCTGTTGCCTGGCCTCTTCCAGCAGGCGATCTTTTTCCTGCCGAATCCACTGGGCTTGACGGAGTTCCTCGGGGAGCAGAGCGCGCAGGCGGTCGAGATAGTCCAGCAATACATCGCCGTCTACAAAGATTCGGCCGGTAAAAGGAATGCGTGGCGCCTTTTCCAGCATCCTTTCTAATTCCTCAATAACCTCCATTATTTTCAACCCTGGCCTACCCCCATATTCTTTTGGTAAAAATGCAAAACCGCATCACCATAACGGCGGCTATCCTTTAAAGTAACTCCTTCCACTACCGGAGCTACTTCTCGGCTCGCTGTCTCTACAATGATGCATCCCTCACCTGTTAGCAGCCGAACAACCCAGGGTAAAACTTGAGCGACTAAGCCCTGCTCATAAGGTGGATCCATAAAAATAAAGTCGAAACGGCGTCCTGCGGAGGTCAACTTGGGTAAAGCGCGGAAGACATCCATAGCCATCACTTCCGCCCTGTCTCCCAACCCCGTCGACGCCAGATTCTCCTGCAAAGCCTTCAACGCCCGAGGGTGCTTCTCGATAAAGGTCACTTGCCCGGCCCCTCGGCTCAAAGCTTCGATGCCTACGGCTCCCGAACCGGCGAAAACATCCAGAAAAGACTTTCCGGCCACTTCAATTATGTTAAAGAGAGCTTCGCGCACGCGTTCCGCAGTAGGCCTGGTTACCCTACCGGCCGGCCCCTTCAGACGCCGGCCCCGCGCCGTCCCTGCTATTACCCGTAGCATAGCACATCCCTGGGCGTATTATATCATTTTTTGTAGCTTAATTTGCCTTTCTGTAAAAAATTTTTCCCATTAAAGGTATAATCCAGGCAGCACAAGCCCATAATATTTACTGGTAAATTCAATTTACCAGAAGAGCTAAGGGTTATATATTCAACCCTCCCCCATGAGCTCTTCCTCCGGTTTCTCCTCTCCCAGGCCGCCGGCTACCCACCGGCGGCCCCAAACTTGCAGCCGCTCCGCAAAGGAGCGGCCTTTTTTCCTCCTTGCGGGTACCCCAACCTAGACAGAAGCCGTTTTTCCCCGAGCTGCTCAAGTTTCAGGCAAGCCACGGCACCCGTGTGCTAACCCAACTTTAGTGTGGCGAAAGGCCAAGGCAGGCCCGAGGCTTTTGAGAGGCCAGAGGCCGGCAACTGAGACAGGAGGTTTAAATTCTGCCGGGAAACCTGCCTTAAGCCTATACGCCAAGCAAAAGTCCTGCCCGCGAGGGAAGTCATAAGCGAGCTTTAAGCCTAAGCAGGTCTGGCCTGTAAAAACCGCGGATGTGTCAGGCTAAAAGGCTATTGTTCAGCGGCCCAGATATGATATACTTTAAAGAGAACTAACCGGCTATGCCCGGAAGGGATGGCCGTTTTATAGAAATATGCCCCAGGCTATTTCCGGATTACTAAACTTTATATCACCGTTTTCGAGAAGAGAGGAGAGGAGCTGGAGCTAAGTCGAGGTCAGACCAGAAGAGCTTCGCGCCGGGCTCCCGCCCGGCTTTTATTTTTGCGAAGGGAGAAAGAATTAATATGAAGATGCTGCTCATGGGGAATGAAGCCATCGCCAGGGGAGCGATGGAATCCGGGATAAATGTAGCTACTTCTTACCCGGGCACCCCGGCTTCAGAAGTGTTCTTGACTCTGGCCCGCCATGCCCGGGAAGTCGGTTTCTATGCCGAATGGTCCATAAACGAAAAAGTAGCGGTAGAACTGGCTGCCGGAGCTGCCTACGCCGGCGCCCGGGCCATCGTTTCCATGAAGCAGATGGGCTTAAATGTGGCGGCCGATGCGGTGATGAGCCTGGCCTACATCGGCATTCGCGGCGGTCTGGTCCTGGTAGTAGCCGACGATCCGGGTCCCCATAGTTCTCAGACGGAACAGGATACCCGGCTATTCGCCCGCTTTGCCGGCCTGCCGGTGCTGGACCCGTCTTCTCCCGCCGAAGCCTACGCCATAACCAAATACGCCTTCGCTGTTTCCGAAGAACTTCAACTACCTGTTATTCTACGTCCCACCACGCGTTGCTGCCACTCGTGTCAGGATGTAGAGGTGGGAACCATAGAGCCGCCCAGACCGGTGCCCGGCTTTATCAAAAGCCCCGAGTGGGTTATATTGCCCTCTCTCTCAGCCCGCAAACACCGCTGGCTGATCGGGCAAGAGAGCAAAGCCCGGAAGCTTTTCCTGGAGTGCCCCTTTAATCATGCCTCCCAGCGAAGCCGCATCGGCGTTATCACCAGCGGCATCTCCTACACCTATACGGTAGAGGCCCTGGAAGCACTGGGAGCAGAAGTTTCTCTATTGAAGATCGGCACTCCTTATCCTTTGCCCGAAGAAATGGTAGTGGACTTTCTAACCCCCTTAGATCGGGTTTTAGTAATAGAGGAGCAGGAACCGGTAGTGGAGGACCAGGTGATCCGGGCGGCCTGGCGTCACCTTCTCCCCTGCCGCATCTCCGGGAAACAGGATAATTACCTGCCCCGGACCGGCGAATTCAATGTAGATATAGTAAAAGACGCCCTGAGCCGCTTTTTAGCCCTGGAGGTTCCCCCGCCGGAGGAATTGAGTTCCCCCGGCTTGCCGGGAAGGGCGCCCATGCTTTGCGCCGGCTGTCCTCACCGGGGATCCTTCTACGCCTTTAAGCGCGCGGCGCAGGGTCGGGACGTCATCTTCACCGGCGATATCGGTTGTTATACTTTAGGAGCCGCGCCACCCCTCCAAGCCCTGGATACCTGCTTGTGCATGGGAGCCGGCCTCGGCCTGGCCCAGGGGCTGGTCCGGGTGGAACCGCAGCGGCGTGTAGTGGCTTTCATCGGCGACTCTACCTTCTTCCATGCGGGCCTCCCGGCTCTGGCCAATGCCGTGCACCAACGGGCGCAGGTTACCATCGCCGTACTGGATAACGGCACTACCGCCATGACCGGGCACCAACCGCACCCCGGTTTATCTATAGATATTGCTTCCGTAGCCCGAGGACTGGGCGTAGAAACGATCTTGGAAGCTGACCCCTATAATCTGGAAGCCGCCACAGCCGCCGCTTCTCAAGCCCTGGCAGCCCCGGGTCCGTCTTTGGTTTTGCTGCGTCGGCCCTGTCCCCAGATCGCCCCTTCGACCCGTTATTGTACGGTCGAACCAGACCTCTGTATAGGTTGCGGCCTCTGCCTGGAAGAGCTAGGGTGTCCGGCCCTGGTAAGAAAGGAAGACGGGATAAGTATTAACGCTACCTGTAACGGTTGTGGCCTCTGCTCCCAGATCTGCCCTACCGGAGCCATCAAGGAGGTGAAGAGATGAATATACTCATTGCCGGCGTCGGCGGTCAGGGAATCATACTGGCTTCACGAGCCATTGCCGAGGCCGCTCTAGCCTCCGATCTGCCGGTCAAAACGGCCGAGACCATCGGTATGGCCCAAAGGGAGGGCCCGGTGGTAAGCCACATCAGGATAGGTTCGTCTTCCTACGGGCCTTTGATCCCGCGTGCTGCAGCCGATGTGCTGCTGGCCTGTGAGCCGGCCGAAGCCGCCCGCAATCTGCCCTTTCTCAAGAAAGGCGGTCAGGCCATTATTTCCACTTTCCCGGTCATACCGGTTTCCGTTTCTTTAGGGACTTCTTCTTACGATGTGCCCGGCCTCCTGCGTTTCCTGGAAAAGCATATCCCACACCCCTATTTCCTGGACGCCGCCGGCCTGGCCTGCGAGGCGGGTAATATAAAATCCCTCAACCTGGTGATGCTAGGCGCCCTCTCCGTCCTCGATTTGCCCTTTCCCGGGGAAGAGCTCTTAAAGGCGGCCCTCAAACTTCTGCCGCCCCCCACCCATTCTGTCAATAGCCGTGCCTTTGCTTTAGGCCGGCAAGCTCTGGAGGTACAACGCAAATGAGCCGGAATTTTGATTTTGAAGCTTTATACCGCGAACAAGAAAAGAAGCTTCCTCATTTTATCCGCCGGCTATACCAAAATTCCCTTTTTTATCGCCAAAAATTACAGGCTGCCGGTATTCTTCCTGAGGACATACGCACCATCTCCGACTTGGCTGCGGTACCCTTTACCGATAAACACGAACTGCGGCAAGCCTATCCTTTGGGGCTGGCCGCGGCCCCCGAAGAAGAAATCGTACGCATCCACTCTTCTTCGGGCACCACCGGCAAACCTATTATCATCCCTTATACCGCCGGGGATGTAAATATTTGGGCAGAAATGATGGCCCGCTGTCTTAAAATGGCGGGGGTTACCCCCCGCGACCGGGTCCAGATCACCCCCGGCTATGGACTCTGGACGGCCGGCATTGGCTTTCAGGCCGGAGTGGAAAGGCTGGGAGCTATGGCCATACCCACAGGGGCAGGTAATACGGAAAAGCAGCTAGAACTTATGGAAGATCTCCAGACCACCGTACTCATCGCCACTGCCTCTTACGGCCTCCTTTTAGCTGAAGAAATAGGGCGACGCGGCCTCAAACCGAAACTACGACTGCGCTTGGGTATATTCGGCTCAGAGCGCTGGGGCGAAAAAATGCGCCGCCGGATCGAACAAATGCTGGAAATAGAAACGTTCGACATTTACGGGCTGACGGAAATCTATGGCCCCGGTGTAGGTATCGATTGCCCGGCCCACGAAGGCATCCATATGTGGACCGACCATCTCTTGCTGGAGATCATCGACCCGGCTACCGGCGAACAGCTACCTCCTGGTAAACAGGGCGAGCTGGTAATAACCACCCTTACCAAAGAAGGGGCACCCCTTTTGCGCTACCGCACCCATGACCTCACCCGGCTGAAGCCAGAAGCATGTTCCTGCGGCTCGCCTTATCCTCTTATCGATAGGATTCTCGCCCGCACGGACGATATGATCAAAGTTAAGGGAGTAAACATTTATCCGGGGCAGATCGACCACGTCCTACAGCTCGTGCCCGGCGCCAGCAGTGAATACCAGATCATTCTCCGCCGCCACCAGGGAAAGGATGAAATGGAGATCGCGGTCGAATGCGAACCTGAGGCCGACCCTGCGGCGGTGGCCGCCCACTGTCGCCAATACATGAAAAGCAAGATCGGGATAACCGTACAAGTAACACCGGTTCCCCAAGGAAGCCTGCCGCGCAGCGAGAAGAAAACCCGGCGAATCTTCGACTACCGGGACGAGTAAGGGTTCCCCTTGCCAAAAGGGCAGGCCGGGTAACGGCACTCACGGCAGCCCAGACAAAGCCCGCCTGCCGCCAGTGCTGCTATATCCTCCCTGGTGGGGCGTTCTCCTATCAAAAGCCTGGGCAGCACCAGATCGAAAATGGTCGCCCGGTAATACATTACACAGCCAGGCAGCCCCACCAGGGGTATATGGCCCAAATAAGCCAGCATAAACATGGCCCCGGGCAAAACAGGCGCTCCGTAGAGGACTACCTCGGCTCCGCTTAAACGTATCCCCGCCGGGGTCACATCGTCAGGGTCCACCGACATGCCCCCGGTCAAAATTATTAAATCCACGTGATGGCTCGCCATATCTTTTATGGTCTGGCTGATAACTTCAGCATCATCAGGAACAATTTTCTCCTCTTGGATCGCCGAACCATACTGGGCTACTTTAGCCCGTACCACCGGACCGAAGGCATCCTTTATGCGGCCCTTATACACTTCGTTTCCCGTAGTAATCATCCCCACCCGCATACGGCGGTAAGACACTACCCTGAGAATCCCGCCCGCCGCTGCACATATCCTTTCCACCTCTTCTATCACTGCCCGCCGGGTCACCAACGGAATAAGTCGGGTTCCGGCTACCACCTGCCCTTGCTCCACCGGATAGTTATTATGGAGCGTGGCCAAAATGACCTCCCCCACTTTATTCACCTCTTCCAGGGCGGGGAGATTAACCTTGAGCAGCCCGCTGCGGGCAGCCACCAGATTCACCTTGCCCTCTTGGGGTTCCCCCAGCTCTAGGCCGTGTTCGCCCCGGCCCAGGGCGGCCCGGGCCAGCCTAAAGGCAGCTTCATCTTCGTGAATATCCTCCGGACCCAGCTCCAGCACATAAAGATGTTCTTTTCCCATCTCCAGAAGTTCAGGAAGGTCTTCCGGCCTGATGATATGCCCCTTCTTAAACCTGCTCCCTTTGAATTGGCCCGGAACTATTTTCGTTAAATCGTGAGCCAGAACGTGACCTATGCTCTCTTCCACGCGAATCTTTTTCATAATTTCCCCCCTGGTTAAAATACGGTGCTTGCAAAATACTCCACCCGTTGGACTATCGGGGCGCCGGTACCGGTATCTTGGAAGTTCGCCCGCGTTCCCTACTGCTCCCCCTCACCCTCCGGCAGGGTTACCAGTCAAGGCGAGATCCTAGTTCCGCGGCCGACCGCACGGCTTAGGCCCTCGACGCTGCCCACAGGCTTAGCTTGGCCTGCAGCTCGCCAGGCTCGCCCGAAGTCGCCTTACGCCAGCATCCCCGACATTTTCCTGTTTTCTTCAGAAGCACCTAAAATACGATTCTACATTTACTCAACTTATGCCTTCTAAATAAAACTACATTTTATGGGGCTAAATTTTATTGCTTTCTTCCTTGACAACCGGCTCTATATGGATTAATACTTAAAATAGATTAATACTTAATAAGAAAAATCCTAAATAGGAGAATATCCCATGACACTAACCCATATATTAGAATCGATAAAAAAGGCCGGCTACAAGATCACGCCACAACGCCGGGCTATAATCGAAATCCTGCTCCAAGCCGCCAGACCTTTGACCGTGGCGGAGATAAGCCAAAAGCTACAACCCTTATTTCCCGACACCAGCCAGGACACCGTCTACCGCAACCTGCGCTTGCTTACCGAGTTAGGGCTGGTGGCTCAAATCCGTTCCAGTACCGCCTATAGTGACTGCTTCGAGCTGCTTAAGGAGCACCATTGTCATTTGGTCTGCCTCGGTTGCGGAACCATTACCTGCTTGCCGGGTTGTCCCGTCCACGGCTGGCAGCCGCCCGCCCATATCGCAGAAGACTTTCTGGTAACCGGGCATCTCTTTGAACTTTACGGTTATTGCAGGCGCTGCCGGCGGCCAGAAGAGGAGGTAGATTAGGATTGTGGGGCTTGGATGGTAGGAAAAAGGCATCCTTATTATTTCTCATTATAGCGATCATAGTGATCCCTGTACTGTTATTGGCTACCGGGTGCAGCCCTACAGAATCACCCAGCCGTAAGGAGGTTGCGGATTCTCAACCGGCCCCCCTCAAGATAGCGGCCACCATCATGCCGCTGGCGGATACTGCCCGCCAAATCGGCGGTGAAAAAGTAGAAGTAGTAACCGTGCTGCCGCCCGGCGCCAGTCCGCATACCTATGAGCCCACACCGGCGCAGCTTAAGGCTCTCGCGGGCAGCCGCCTTATCCTAAAAGTAGGAGCAAACCTGGACGATTGGATAGCCGGGGCAGCCGCCTCTAGTGCCCCCGGAGCCAAGGTTTTGGCCGTAAGCGAGGGGTTGGAGCTCCTACCGGAAGAAGAGGAGCATCTTCCCCCCGCTTCTCCCGCCCACCAGCCGGGAGAAACCGGGCGAGAAGAAAAAGGGCCGGCCTTCAACCCGCATATCTGGCTGGACCCCGTTTTAATGCGCGACCATGTAGCGCCGGCCGTGGCCCAGGCTCTAGCAGAGTTGGAACCCGCAGCAGCAGACTATTTTATGGCCCATTTAAAACAATGGCAGGACAAACTCACTCAACTGGACGCGGCTATCCGTTCGGCGCTGGCAGGAGTACCCCAACGTACCTTTATCAGCTTCCACCCGGCCTGGACCTATTTTGCGCGCCGCTATAATCTCGTAGAGTTGGAAGCGGTAGAAGAAATCCCGGGACAGGAACCCACGGCCGGCCACTTAGCCCAACTAATTCAAAAGGCTCGGGTTCAGGGCCGACCGCCGCTACTCCTCGAACCCCAGTTTAGCCCGCAGGCAGCGCAGGTAATAGCCCAGGAATACGGGGGGCGGCTCTACACCGTGGACCCGGTGGGTACTAATTTCTCCAGCTATTTAGACCTGATGTACCACAACTTGGCCGTTTTTCGCGAAGCCTTAGGCGGAGGGGGCACCGGCTAATGAAACCTCTAGAAGTAGTAGAAGTTACCTATGCTTACGGTCAGCGCACCGTTCTACAAGAAATAACCTTTTACCTCAAGGAAGGAGAGTTGGCCGGTCTTATCGGGCCGAACGGCGCAGGAAAGACTACCTTGCTCCGGTTGATCATGGGGTTGACCTCCCCTTCTACCGGAAAAATCCTCCTGTGGGGCCGCGATCCCCACGAGGATCCCTTAGTGCGCCGGCGGATAGGGTACCTCCCGCAGCGTGCCTTTTACAACACCCATTTCCCGCTGACCGCAGGGGAAGCCGTTTTTTTGGCTCTGTCTTCCCGACGCCCCTTTGCTCTGGGACCTAATAACGCCGAAAAGGACAAAATAAAAGAAACTTTAGCCCTGGTAGGCATGGAGAGCTATCTAGATGCTCCTCTGAGCGCCCTTTCGGGAGGGCAGCAACAGCTTATCTTTTTGGCACGCTGCCTCGTTAATCAGCCGAGCTTGCTACTGTTAGACGAACCCACCAACGCTCTGGATCTGGCTGCCCAGCACCGCTTCTACGACCTGCTGGCGGAATTGCGCCGGAAGCTTAAATTGACCGTTTTAGTGGTCTCCCACGATGTCCTCTCCTTAGCCCAAGTGGTCGAGCGCTTGGTAGTGCTGGACAAGAAAATAATCGCTTCCGGTCCTCCTTCTAAAATTCTGTTTCACCAGCTTAGGGGTAACTCCGCAGCCAGCGCGCACCTTTCCCCTGCCTAGGGTCGGCCGAGGGAAGAGGACGGAACAGGCTCATCCGGACTCCAATGTTCGAAGCGACGGAGGTGCACCTATGGAACTCTTATTTTACACCTTTATCCAGCGGGCTCTTCTGGCAGGCCTACTAGTAGCCGTATTATCGGCTGCGGTCTCTTTTTTTGTGCTATTAAAGCGTCTGGCCTTTATTGGGAACGGTATTGCCCATGCAGCTCTAGGCGGCATTGCCTTAGGGTTAGTCACGGGCCTGAACCCCCTTTTCACCGCCGGTCTGCTGGCTACCGGCAGCGCCTGGGTGATCGGGGGCTTAAGCCGCAAAGGTCGCTTACCTGAAGATACGGCCATAGGTATAGTCTTTACCGTAGCTATGGCCTTGGGAATAATGGTTTTAAATTTTTATAAAGGCTATGTAGATGTGTTCAGCTATCTGTTCGGGAATATTTTAACTGTCTCGTGGCCGGAACTCCGCTTTTTAAGTGCGGTAACCGTCATCGTGATTCTCTTCTTGGGATTCTATTTTCATGATCTTTTGGCCCTGACTTTTGACGAAGAAACAGCAGAAGCCACCGGAATACCGGTGGCCCCCCTATATTTTGCCCTCTTGACTCTATTGGCCCTAACCGTTATCGTGGCCGCTAAGGTGGTAGGGATTCTACTGACTTCGGCTCTCATAATCCTCCCTGCCGCCACAGGCTACCAACTGGCCCGAAACTACCGCCTGCTCCTCCTCTATTCCTTCATAACCAGCTTGCTGGCGGTATTGGGAGGTATTGCGCTCTCCGTATACTTAAACCTACCTTCGGGCGCGTCCATAGTCTTGACCCACAGCCTGATTTTTGCCCTGGCCTTCCTTTACGGACAATACGTCCGGTCTAAAGCAGGCTGATAGCCCCCCATCGGCAATAGGTTATACACCTGCCGCACCCCAAACACTCGGGACCTACAAAGAAAGGCCCTGCTTCCTCTTCCCGGAAAATAGCGCCCGCCGGGCAGTGAGCCCGCGCCGGACAGTCAACGCTTCCGACACACCGCGAGGGGTCCACATAAGCCTGGCGCCGGCCCATTCTTCTCTCTACCCCTCGCTTTCCTTACAGCAGACTTGCCAGATTCTCCTTTAATTTCTCCTTGGGCATGTACCCCACCAGGCGCCCTACTTCTGCACCCTCTTTAAATATAACCAGGGTCGGAATGCTCATAATACCGTAGCTGGCGGCGATTTCCTGGTTTTCGTCCACATTGACCTTTACAAATTTTACCTGACCGTTATACTCGGCCGCCAACTGCTCCAGCACCGGTGCCATCATCCGGCAAGGGCCACACCATGCCGCCCAAAAATCCACCACTACCGGCTGGGGCGCAGTAAGCACTTCGGCCGTAAATTCATCCTGGCTTATGTTGACAACTTGTCCACTCATAAATTCTTCCCTCCCTAAATCTTCCAGGATACCTCAAATCTTTCATGATAGTTACTTAATTTATCCATATTTATCCATCTTAATGAAATAATACCCCATCTACCACCAGTTGTTTAAAGGGACCCATGCCTACCAGATCGATAGTAATCCCTTCCGGAGCGGCTTTAATACCCTTCTGAAGATATACTCGTAACCCTTCTATTTCCTGAACCTGGTATCCCTCGGCGTTCTTAGGCGTCCCTGCATACACGGCAGGACGTAGACTCGGGCCTGCTCAACCTCCACACCATTGCATTATCACCGTAACGGCTTGCCCTTTGCCTCTTATGAATTCCTCAGCTTTACGCGAAAGGCGAATATCCATTCTCTCCCCTCCTCTTTTTAGGATTATACTATAGCTTTATTTCGCTGTCAATATAAGAGCATAGAGGCTCAGGTATATTTTTTTTCATCTTGGATAACCTATGAAAGGAAATTCAAGGAGGAGGACCCTTTGGACCGTTATCAATTCTATCGCTCCTGCGGAGTAGTCTTAGACCTGGCGCTGGAGGCCCATGCCCTTCTGCGCGGCGCTACTCAAAGAGAAGTACCGGGCGTACAAGAGGATAAAGAAACCTATCCCCAGGCCAGTGTTACTACGATAAATATACTCAATGCTGAAGGGGAGCGGGCGCTGGGCAAGCCCCAAGGTACATACATTACCGTGGAAGCTCCCGCCTTGCTCACCGCCGACCCGCCAGCGCATGAAGCCATTGCCCGTTTGGTGGCCCAAAAAATCACTCTGCTGCTCCATAAACTTCAAGTTAAACCCCATGAGCCTGTCTTAGTGGTGGGGTTAGGAAACTGGCAGGCCACTCCCGACTCGCTAGGGCCCCGAGTAGTGGGAGACTTCACGGTAACCAGGCATCTTTTTAAATATGCCCCCCAATCCCTTCCCCCTGGCAGCAGGCCCGTAAGCGCTCTGGCTCCGGGGGTGCTGGGGATTACCGGTATAGAAACTGCGGAAATAATCCGGGGCGTAGTGGACCGAACCCAGCCCCGAGCCGTAATAGCTATTGACGCCCTCGCTGCCGGCGATCTGCGCCGCATCGGTACTAGCATCCAAATAACCGATACCGGCATCAGCCCCGGTTCCGGCATAGGAAAACAGCGCGCAACCATAAATGCCGCCACCATGGGAGTACCGGTTATAGCCGTCGGCATACCTACAGTAGTACATGCAGCAGTAATTATCTACGAGACTTTGAGCAACTTAACTCAAGTTCTCCAGGGGCTCCAAGGGCAGCTCTCGCCCGAGCTGTTGCCCCAAATAACAAAGAGAATTTTAGAACCTTTTGGCGGGAATCTCACCGTAACGCCTAAGGAGATCGACGACCTTATCCGCAATCTGGCCTGGGTAATAGGAGCGGCCCTAAACCAAAGCCTGCACGCCACTTTGCTCCAGGCCAGAGCTGCCATACCTCTCCATTGAAATGAAGCGAAACAAAAAGAGCATAAAAAAGAGCGGGCTCCCTCGGCCCGCTCGCGGAAAAGAACACGAAGGTAATAAACCTTAGCTAATTGCACCGGTAGGGCCGCCTACCAAACCGGTAGACTGGGCGTTATACTGCTGGGCATTGATATTAAGCTTCTGGCCGCCGGTCGTAAAAGCGGGGTTGGGGCCGCTGATACGCCCGGTGACCTGCTCCGCAGCGCCCAGTTCTACATCGCCCCCAAGGCCACCCGCAGCGGCAGTCCCGGCCAGCGAATGTTCGTAGGCGGCGATCATCTTTTTAACCATCAACCCCCCGACTGAACCGTTGACTTTAGAGGGGAGGTCGCCGAGATAACCGTCGTAATTGGAAATCCCCAACTCGCTGGCTACTTCCTGCTTAAATCTCTCCATCTGAGCCCGAGCTTGGGGGATCAACAGACGGTTCGTCCTACCTCCTCGCGGCATCTATTTCACCTCCTTTGCTCCTTACTCTAGTTCTAGTATGTGTCCACGGGCGACTTTTATGCTAAATTGCGGCTAGTATTATTTGGACAGCGTAACTTTTACTTTAATACTAAAAAAAAGAAAAAACGGGTCCTTGATTAAATGATTAAATGCGTCCCCCATACTGCTGTATAATTCTCTTGGCTTCCTCCGCTCTTCCCTCAGACGTAACTACCGTAAGCAGAAAGCCTTCCCCTCCTGCCAACCCATAGTCTTTCAAACCCGACCCGCTAACCGAAGGCTCGGCTCCCAGGAGGGCTCGGGTATCGGTTTTAACCAAAGGGTTAATATCTGCGCTGTAGAGGGTCAAACCCGTAATGGTGTTACCTTGGTTGGCTAGAGGATTATTATAACGATCGTTGAAACGGGTGCCCAAACGGCTCACCCGATCCGTTTGTACCTCTTTAAAACCGGCCTGTTCTAAGGCCGCTGCGCATTTCTGCGCCCGTGTACTACTGGAAAATGTTGCTAATAAAGACCTTTGCCCTGGTCTGAGCTGCATAAAGAAAAAGCCCCCCTTCTGTCGTTTGGCTCTAGTGTGCCTTAAAAATCCGGGGGACATTCATTAAATGCTTCTTGGTCTTCCTCTCTAGGCAATTCTTAACATAAAAACGGCTCCGTTTTCCTGCGCGGTTTTGCCGAGCAAAATAAGCTCGGCAGGAAGGCTAGCAAGTTGGCGGTGCCGGGCAGGCGTAGCCGGCACCGGCCGGTTCGCTTTACACTTTAAAACGTTCCACCTGCTCTTCCAAGCGCTTGGCTACCCGCAAAACCTCCTGGGCATTGGCGGCGATGTCCTGAGTAGAAGCCGAAAGCTCTTCTGCAGAAGCAGAAATTTCCTCCGCCGAAGCCGAAGTTTCCTCCGCCACCGCGCTCACGCTCTGCACCCGGTCCAGAGTCACATCTTTAGCTCTTACAGTATTTTCCATTTCCTGATAAGTAGCCTCGATCATAGGCGCTATTCCGGCTACCGCTTCCAAAATATCATCTATAGCCTTTAAAGTGTGCTCTACTTTTTCCAACTGGCCGGCTACCAGCCGGTTGACTTCTTCCGAAGTGGCCACTACTTCCCGGGTTTCCCCAGAGATGTTGTTCAGTAAACCTCTTATCTTATCCGAAGAAGCCCGGGATTGCTCTGCCAGCTTCCGTACCTCATCCGCCACCACGGCAAAACCCCGACCGGCCTCCCCGGCGCGCGCCGCCTCTATGGCCGCATTTAAGGCCAGCAGGTTTGTCTGCTCCGCTATATCATTGATCACATTCAATATCTCTCCGGCTTGACCGACCGACCCTTTTAGGGTTTCCAGCCTGTCCACCACTTTTTTGAACGCCTCTCGCACGGCCTCTATAGAAACGACCAGGGAATCGAGCTCCTTTTTACCCATAACCGCCAGGCGGGAAGTTTCCTGGGTATTGGCCTTAACCCGCCCTAGCTCCTGGTTGACCTTCTCCAGGCTGGCGGTTATATTATCCATAAGCCCCAGTATCTCCTGGAGGTGTCCGGCCTGCTCCGAAGCTCCGGTTGCTACTTGCTGAATAGCCCGGGCCACCTCTTCAGATGAAGAAGCCATGCCCTGGGAGGTGGCGCTCAAACTTTCCGAATTAGAAGCCAATGCCTTAGCCTCATTCTTTAGCCCGGAAAGCAAGGGCCTCATAGTAGCCTGAAGGCTATCTACCGCCCTGGCCAGTTTGCCTATTTCATCCTTCCGGCGCAGGTATTTATCCGCTACCGGACGGGTATAATCGCCGGCGGCTATCAGCCCCAAGTCTTCTACCGCCAACCCCAAAGGCTTGGTAACGCTTCTGGCCATGGCGAAAGTCACCCCCAGGGCTAAAACGATTATCACTAACGATACCCAGAGCAACGAATGTTTCAAACCCGCTACTCTCTCCAGCACCTCTTCTTTGGGCGCCGTAACCCCGATCGACCAACCGGTGGTCTTGATGGGAGCGAAGGCCATGAGCTGTTCCTGCCCCTGGAAAGAATATACCCCGAAGCCCTCTTCCCCCTTGATCATCCTGGAGACAATTTCCGCCATAGAGGCCAGAGACGGCTCGGACTTAGCCTGCTCTAAAATATTTTCCTGGGCCTTAACTCTTTCCGGGTCTTTATGGGCTACCGTTTTACCCGTACTGTCCACCGTAAAGGCGTACCCTGTGCGCCCGTATGTAATGTTCCCCATCAGTTCGGAAAACTTACTGCCTTCGAGCCCCCCGATCAGCACGCCCGTGATCTCGCCGGTGGCATAATGGCGTACAGGGGTGGCTATGGCAAATACTACTAAATTATTCACCTTGCTGATAAGGGCGCTGGATACCGCTGTTTTCCCCGCCATGGCCGCCTTAAAATATTCCCGGTCGGAAACATTCGCCCGGCTTACTTCCGAGGAAGTCGACGAAACAAAGGCCACATTCCCTTCCCGGTCGGTAAGGCCGAACTCCAAAAATCCCAGACCTTGCACTCTTCGGTGCTCCTCGCGCAGCACCCGAAGCTTCTCCTCCAAGCTTGCTTCCCGGTCCCCCCACTGGCCGCGGATTACGTTGTTGCCGGCCACGGTCTCTACTACATACATGCGGGACAACAGGCGGTTATCCACCGTTTCTGCCGCCTGTCGCGCCACCTTAAGCATGGCCTCACGGGCCTCAATTTCCAGCGCATTTTCCGCCCGGTTTTGGCTCACCGTCCAGAGCGCCAAACACCCAGCCAAAACAACCAGCCCGAACGCTGCTGTCATTTTGATGCGCAGGCTATCTGTCCATCTGCTGTTCTCCCTATCCACGCCGCTTCGTCGCCACCCTATCCACAAGATAATTTCCGGGGCGACTTCCCCCCTTCTTCTCTTTATTTTTAAATTTAATTTTATAGCCTCATTATAGTTCAACAGTCTAGTTATAAGGCCGACTTTGCCTGGCTTACCTACCAGTTCACTAGCCCCTAAAATTCGACCGCACGGCCAAAAAAGAAAGGCCGCAAAGGCCGTATAACTAAAGCTAGAAAATCAACTTAGACCAAGGCCGCGCTACTCCTCGGAGTCGGAGCCTATCCCTTCCATGCCCGAACCTTGCCCGCCTCAGTCGCCGAAAAGAGCATCCCCGCTCTTGCCGTCTATGCAGGGGTGGTTATCAAAACGGACTGCACCCACAAAGGCTTTGCCCTGCACCGCCCGTACCACCCGGGCTACTCCCTCGTGGCCAAAACCGGCGCACAGCTCTATGGCCTGTACCCCCCCATCAGCCAACTTCCTAGCCCATTCCTCTGCCATCCTATAATTGTCGACTCCGATAACTTCCAACTCTATATCCTTTGCGTAGAACTTTGCCCGGCATCGCTCCGGATGGGCTCCTGCAGCTACGAACATAAAGGCAATTTTGGCCGCCATAGCTCTGCTACCCCTCTCTTTCTATATTTGTTTTTCAAGAATACTTTAATTTACCAAATACACTTCAATGACCGTGACGCACCGGATCAAAGCGGTCGAAATAGATGTTCTTCCCCGTGGCCGATAGCGGAATACCCACTGCTATTTCGGCTTCGATAAAGCCTAACTGACAAGCCAGTACCCCTATGCTATACATTATGCGGTTATCCGCATTGAGCATACTTGCCGTCTTAACCGCAGACCCCACAGCAATACCCAAATCTATAAGGTGCCATGCACATGTGGGTCCCGCAAACTCCGGTCCCGAGTGGCTTTCCTGCAAATCGCCACAACTCGCAGCTCCGCAGGCCCCGCAGTTCAGTCCGGTTTTCTGCGGCTTCTTTAAGCCCAACAGAAGAACTACCTCCGAAGCCCGCACATTTTCGGCGTTAACTTCAAAAAACCTTCGTCCGGACTTCTCGGCATACTCTTTCATGGCCTGTGCCAGTTTCTCTACTTTTCCCCTTCTAAAATCTCCATCACCAGAAAGTCCTTACCTACCGCTTTGGGCGCGGTCCTAGCAGCCAAGGCCATAAGCTCAGCCACGGTACGCATAACGTTGGGCATAACACTCCCCTCCCTCAAAGACAAAACTCCAACCGCAGGAAATCATATTCGCCGGACATAATAAAATTCCTACCAGACCAGATTTTTTCCCACTTACTCAATGGGGGCCCGTTTCGGCTTCGCTTACCGGAGATAACCGCTCCTTAAGCCGGGCCAGCAGAAGCTCCGTACCCTCCATACAATTCTCCATCAGTCGGGCAATCTCCTCCCCGGTGGCGCCGTCCAGGTGCACACCGCCCACCGCCACCACCCGGCTATTGAGGGCCGCAGCCGCCCGCAGGGCTATCGGCCGCAGAAGCTCATCCTCCTTATGTCCCGTCGCCGTAAGGACCGAGGCCGTGGCCGAAACTCTCCGGGGGTCCTCTAAACTGGGCCGTGGGACCGCCATAACCACCGCCCCGACATGAGCTTGGCCCCCGCTCACCATTATTACTACATCCCGGCCTAAGCATACGGCTGCTAACTCTACCGTCAAACGCCCCGCCCCGCAACGCACACTTTCGGCTATCTTAATCTCCACCGGATCTTTCTCCTTTCCAGGGTACAAACCGATGGTAATTAAGGCCCACCAACATAAGGACCTTCCCCACAATATGGTCTACCATATCCAATATAGTGGCCGGATGGTTGTAGAAACTCAGAACCGGCGGAACAAGAATGCAGCCGGCTTCCGCAGCCCGCTTCATATTTTCAATATGCACCATGTTTAGCGGCGTCTCCCGGGGTACCAGTATCAGCCGCCGCTTTTCCTTCAAGCAGACGTCCGCCGCCCTCAACAGGAGATTATCCGTATATCCACTTACAATACCGGCCAGGGTCTTCATACTGCAAGGAATGACCACCATGCCGTCCACAGCAAAAGAGCCGCTGGCGATAAGCGCCCCCACATCTTCCACATCATAATAATAGTCGGCCAGCTTTATCACATCTTCCACTCTGTAGGAAGTCTCATGCCCAATAGTACGCCGTGCTCCCTGGGTGATCGTCAGGTGGCTCTCCACCCCGCCGATCTCTCTTAACGCCTCTAAAAGACGAATACCCAATATAGACCCGCTGGCACCCGATATACCCACAATGAGCCGCATTACTTTTCCTCCCAACCTAATCAGCTCTTACATACCTGCTTAGAGCCATCCGACACCTGGTCGCTGCTTATTGCGCGCTTACTGCGCGCTGCCTACCGCGCCGTTTTCCCTCTCCTGGCCCGGCTCCTTTCACCTGCCCTATCTCGCCAACTTCATCGAAACCCTGATATCCTGATATCGCCGGAAAGCTTGAACACCCCGCTCGGAACCGGCCGTTTGCATCCCTTGCACCCTCACTTCCGGTGCGCTACCGAAAGCAAGTTGTCGTATCCCTCGTAGTGACCTCTACGCGGCCCGGCCTCGCTTCTGCCCAAACCGCGCCCACACTAAGCAGGGGCCATCCCCCAAAGCCAAACCTATAATGTAAAACCTAGCCTGCTGGCTATAGCTCCGGCGGATGGCCCTTCCTCCCCGCAAATCTAACTAACCTGCCGTGCCCAAGCTGAGGGCTATTTCGGACTAAATCCGAATTTCCTGCTCCGAAAATACTCCTTGGCTATTTTCATCCCTCTGCCGGTACCGCCAAGGCGGCATGAGGATCTACTCCTAAAATACAACACCCGGGGATACATTTATAATAACGCACCTAAGGCTATCCTAAAGGCTATAAAAGGCTATTCCCTTCCTGATCTCCCCGTATTCCGAGATCCCTCCAAACCAAAAACAACCCTAGAAGTCCGAAACCGAACTACACTCGAGTGCGGCCTGCAGAAGGCCTACAGAAGACCGACCACCTTCCACCAGAAGGTTTCCACAATGACCAAGATAAACACCACTATCGTCATAGGAGCGCCCAGGCGGAATACTTCGGCATCACCGTACCTACCGCCTCCTGCTTCACCCACGCCGACCAGAACGTTCATCAAATGGAAAGGTAGCAGCCAGTGGACGCCCACTGCGGTATACACCAGCAAGGCCGGTACCAGCGGATTAATGCCCGCAGCAGTAGCATAACCTACCAGCGTGGGAGATACAATACCCATAACGGCCAAAGCGCTTCCCAAAACCATATGCACTATTACCGTAACCACCGTAGCCAGCAAAGTAAATACCAAGGCATTGCTGGGCGGTTGGGCCGGCAGCAATACATCCGCTATCCATTTATTCATACCCGCATATGCGCCCACTTTACCTATGGCCAGGGCTGCAGTAAGGAAGAGAAGAACCCCCATATTCACCTGCGTCCAATCACCCGGCTTCAAAACATCGCCGATCCGCGGCATGGTGAGTACGGCCGCGATAAACATAGCAATCCATCCGGGGTGAATATGGTGGAGCGAATCAGTGGCCCATAACAAAATGGCTACCGCGATCCAGAACAAAGTCTTTTTTTCGGCCGTGCTCATAGGGCCCATAGCCTGGAGCTGCTCGCGCACCTTTTCCTTTTCCAGCACAAAAGTGCCGGTAGGCTTAAACATAATCAAATGAAGCAGGCACATGAGAATATTGGCTATAATACCGGGAACGCCCATATACAAAAGCCAGCCGAGCCAGCTAAGCGTCTGCCCCGAAAAACCTACCGCAGCTACGTTCAGCACGCTATCGCCCGTCAAGAGCACCATAGAATTGGCGGCAGACCCGGCGAATACCGCCAACCCAACGCTGGCCGCATCCCGCGCCGGCATGTTGGCTTCTTTGATTACAAAGGCCATAACCGACATCAGCAGGAAAGCTCTGGGAAACGGGTGAGGTACCAAAAAGCTCAGGATAAGGCCCAGGAAATAAGCGCCGATAATAACATTGGTGTAAGATCTTACATATCTCTCAATAAAGTTTAAGGCAATACGTTTGCCCAGACCAGAACTCTGTACCGCCGCAGCGATTAGGTAACCTCCTATAACCAGGTAGACCAGAGGATTGGTCCACAGGCTGAAGACTACTTCGGGCGGAGCCACACCGGCAACCACATACCCCGTAAGCAACAGTATTGCCACAAAGCCTGAATGGGCCACCCCAAAAGCCCACCAGCACACCGTAAACAGACTCAGGGCCAGGCACTTTTGACCCTCAACCTTCAATCCGGCAGGTGTAGGCATAAACCAAATAATCAGCAAGATGATAATACCCAACCAGAAGCCTATATCTCTCTTATACTTTCCCATTTGCCCGTCTCCTTTCACCTCAGGTTTTTATTTTCGCTTATCGGCCTTAGGCGGCCTTAGGCCTTTTACCCCCGGGCGGCTTAAACCTCTATATAATATCCGGTAATATCCGGCTGTTGCCCGACCGACCAAATCAGGACAGCCATATCGTGCCTTATCCTTGGGTGACCGGTCCAAGACCGGAACCCCGCACCAGGGCGGGAGGGGAGGACGGCCAATAGGCAGAAGCCTTTAACTTACCGTCGTCCCCCTCACCAACCCCGCGCCGGGCGTCTTGCCTAAGCTTCCTTAAGAGGCGGTATCGGCACAGGGATCATCAGCTCTTCCATGTCCACGCCGACCAGTTGGAAGTAGGGATCCCGCTTATCAGGATTAATCACATCTTCCTCTTCGGTGTTGCGCCAGGTGAAATTGCACCGGCTGCACGCATAAACTTCCCAGGCCTTGCTCCCATCCGGAGCCTCGGCAACCTTCTGCGCAGTATCGTGCAGGCACCTTACACACTTCATAGTAAAACCTCCTTTTCTCCCCTTCTCTTGGTGGATTAGCCAGGATTAGAGCGACCGTTCTTTATTTGCCCGCTGCTGCCAGGAGATTAGAAAGCAATTTCTGATACTCCCCGACCTCGAGCTTTTCTACCATGCGCACCTCACGCATCAGTTTATCAGGAGGCGCAGGGGTAGTAGCATCAATAATCAGTTTGCAGCCCATTCCAGGCGGCTCGGAGGAGGGGTCTAACGGCATACCCGGAGTATTGCGTATTACCACCACATCCTTATCCGGCCGCACCCTGGTAGAAAGCGCCCACATGACCTGCACCAGATCAAAGGGATCTACATCGGCATCCACCAGAATGATATTTTTGCAATAAGCGATACCGTGAGGTGTAGAAGCCAGTCTGAAAGCCACGGACTTGGCATACCCGCCGAATCTGTTCCCCGTAGCCACAATAGCCGTCAGACCGTGCTGGTACAGCGCGTTTACCGCCACTACTTCGGGCATGGTTTCCTTAATCTGCCGATACAGGGGAACGCTGGTAGCCAGGCCGATCAAGGTGTCGTGCTCGGTCCAGGGCCGACCCACATACAAGTTTTCAAAAATGGGATCCTTACGGTGCGTAACAGCCTTGACTTTAATCTGCACCTGACGCCGTACGCCGGAATAGCTGCCCGGCATCTCGCCGAACGGTCCCTCCGGGAAGCGCTGACGCGGTATGACCTCACCCTCTATCACATATTCCGCATTGGCCGGGATGTACAGGTCGCAGGTAACCGCTTTGGCGACTTCCTGAGGCACGCCGCTCAAACCGGCTGCGAACTTGTACTCCGATTCGTCATACCGCAAGGGAGTGCAGGCCGCCAAACTCAAGAAGGGGTCCACGCCCAGGGCTATAGCCACCGGCAGCGGCTGATTGACCTCCTCTGCCTTGCGGAGCTGGATGGCCAGATCGTGGAAGGCCAGGGCTTGCATACCGATGGTATCCGGGCCCTGCACCTGTAAGCGGTACATGCCCACATTAACCTTATCGAAGTTGTCCGGGTCTTCGGGGTCCTTAGAAATAATCGAGGCCTTGGCAAAATAGCAACCGCCGTCGTATTTGTTAACTCTAAATAAAGGTAATATATGGAATAAATTTATATCCTTAGTAATTACTACTTCTTGACAAGGTGGATTATCTACAAATTTTACCTCACCTGTGCAGCCGACCCATCTTTTATCCAGAGCGTAGAACTGTTCCTTTAGGCTAGTCTCCTTGGGCAGGTCCAGCATAACAGCATGATTGGCCCAGGAACCGTGAACATTCATCACCACGCGTTTGCCCCGATAGCCTTTAATATTATCCATGATGACAGCCGGACCGTTGGGCATATCGGCAGCCGCGCGGCTGATCTTCCGGATATCCGGCTCGGGCATGATTTCATCGTGCACATAAACTAGCTGACCCTCTTGCTCCAACCGGTTTAAAAAGCTCCGCAAATCGCGATAAGACACCTTACATCCCTCCTCACAGTTTTCCGAGATATCTGGTTGGTGCATCTCCCCCGGCGGTAAAGCCCTTTAAACTTTTCACTTCTCTACCCATGCAGGCATATTACTATTTTTTGGCTCTATGCATCACCTCCTCAAAGCCTCAAAATCTCAAAGCCTTCTTAGAGTTTTAATACAGTCAACCGAATCCGTTTTCTCTTAAAACGTATATAACTTTATCGTTTTTATCTCTATATCTCTAATGCCACACCCGCTAAGCTGGCTATTCTGGCCGGATATATTACTTATGCCTTCTATTTTTCGACTTTGTTTTTAGACTTTGTCGCCAGATTAATGAGTAGAAATTAAATGCAGGTTATGCCAAGGAACTCTAGTTTCTGAGGGAGAAACTCATATATCTATTTGTGAAAAATTTCACAAGCATACCCAAAAAAATTTGTTTCCCTTTCCGTAACTTTTATTTCTCCTTTTTGCTCCTCTATTACTTCTAGATTACTTCTAGGCTCTCGCGCCCTCCAGCTTCTCTTTTACCACCTCGGCCACCTTCCTGAGCAAGCCCACTATCCTCTCCTCCTGCTCCCTGCCACTGCGGTGAGAAGGTATCACGCAACCCATCAAGCCTACTACTTCCTTTCGGTTAAAAAGCGGTACTCCTATGCCCACCGCTCCTTCAATATATTCTTCCCGCTCTATACCATATCCTTGCTCTCGAATACGACGTAACTCTTCAATAAAATCATCCCGTCGAGTAATAGTATACACTGTATACCGCGGCATTTCCTCCGGTAAGATTCTATACCAGCTTTCTTCAGGAAGATAAGCTAAAATAACTTTCCCCTGCCCGTAATACAATGGGCGCCTCATCCCAACTTTAGTGCGTACGGCCGCCGTCCCCACTCCCTCTACCTTGTCCAAATAAAGTTGCTGTTCTCCCTGCCTTTGAACTAAAATCACCGTCTCGTTCACCGTACGGGCCAGCCACTCCATCTGCTCCCGCGCGCACCTGATTAGAGGTATGCTCTGCATGGCCCGGCAACCCAGCTCAAAAGTACGAATACCCAATACATATTTGCGCCCGCCGTTTAAACGCTCGATCAGTCCGCACTTTTCCAGCGTAAAAAGCAATCGTTTTGCCGTTGCTTTACTACATCCTAAAATATAACAAATTTCCGTTAATGTTAGTTCATTTACGTTTTGATCAATAAAGCTGAATAATACCTGCATTCCCTTTACTAATGAGTTTATGGTGTAATCCTCTTCACGCCTTAGCTGATCTTTATCATTTTCTATCAAGTTTTCATACCCCATCATTTTGGTTATCACCTCCCATTATAGCTTAGGGAATACCCCCTGTCAAGAAAGCGCCCTCTGGCACTTTCTTTAGATCAATTCATTAATATATTTCGCCGCAAATCATGCTATTCCTTCTCGAAGTTTCGTCCGGTCCTCTTTTTTTCCGTACCAATCTTCCTCGCCCTAAAACCACAGCCATTTTACGGCGGTAGCCCCAATCATCTTAAAACCTATCGTAACTCAACTTAATAACAAGCCTTCTTTATATATTCCGTGTCGAGCTGCTCTAGTGCGCAAGCCACAATCATCTTGCATAGAAAATACACTACACCTATTGCTCACATCACTTTCTACCCTTATCCCCTATCCTTACCCCACCCTTAGCCTTACCTATGCTTTTAGCCTCAAGCTTCACAATTGCAGCCTTTTTAGCCGGTCTTCGGCCAATGCTCTAAGGGTCGCATATTCCGCTTCCTTCAGGCGCCCGGAGCGGATCAGCTCACGGGCATCCCGCCTAGCCTGCTCCAACACCGGCAGGTCGCGGGGAAATTCGGCCAAACGGAATTCCGGCCAGCCGTGCTGCCTGGTGCCGAAGAATTCACCGGGGCCGCGCAGCCGCAGGTCGGCTTCGGCAATGGCGAAACCGTCGTGGTTGCGCACCAGCACTTTAAGCCGCTGTTGTACCGCAGGGTCCGAGTTCGCGCTTATCAGAAAGCAGTACGCCTGGTGCCGGCTGCGGGCCACCCTGCCCCGCAACTGGTGTAACTGCGCCAATCCGTATCTCTCAGCACCCTCAATAATCATGACAGTAGCGTTGGGCACGTCTACCCCTACCTCTATAACCGTAGTGCCCACCAATATCTGAATATCGCCCTGCCGGAACCGCTCCATTACCTCCTCCTTTTCCCCCGGCCGCAAACGCCCGTGAATCAGCCCGACCCGGAAAGAGGGAAATACCCTTTCCTGCAATTCCCGGGCTCGGGCCGTAGCCGCCGCCGCTTCCAAGGCTTCGCTCTCTTCAATGAGGGGACAGACCACATAGGCCTGCCTGCCGGCCTGCACTTCCCGGGCCACCACCCTGTAAGCTTGGTGGCGCTGGCTCTGGCTCAAAATATAGGTCCAAACCGGCCGCCTCCCCGGAGGCAGCTCGTCAATAACGGAAACGTCCAGATCGCCATAGGCCACCAACGCCAGAGTTCGGGGAATGGGGGTAGCGGTCATTACCAGGAGATCGGGCACTTCGCCCTTCGCCGATAGTTCGGCCCTCTGGCGCACCCCGAAGCGGTGCTGCTCGTCTATGATGGCCAGACCCAGTGCCTTAAAATTCACTCCTTCTTGAATAAGAGCGTGAGTGCCTATAACCAGCGGCACCTGTCCCTCTCTTAGCCCCTCCAGGATGGTCTCTCTCTCCTTGCGCGGGGTACTGCCGGTGAGCAAAGCCAAGGGTACCCCCAAGGGCTTCAGCAGCCGCCTCAAGGTCAGGAAATGCTGTTCTGCCAATACCTCCGTAGGCGCCATCAGGGCCCCCTGCCAACCGCCGGATACCGCCTTCACCAGAGCCGCAGCCGCTACCACGGTCTTGCCCGAGCCCACATCGCCTTGCAGCAAGCGGGTCATGGGGTGGGGGGCTTCCATGTCCGCAAAGATCTCTTGCAAAACTTTCTCCTGGGCGCGGGTGAGTTCAAACGGCAGAGCCCGCAAAAACTTTTCCACCAGGCTGTTGTCCCGGATATGGGCAATACCCACCCCGGCGGCCTTCCTGGCTTCGTTGTGCCAGGCCAGAGCCAGTTCCCAAACCAAAAGTTCTTCATATATCAACCTTCTCTGGGCTTGCCGTAAAGCCTGCTCATCTGCAGGAAAATGGATATCCTTCAGGGCGGTAGCCCGTGATACCAAACGATACTTTTGTCTGAGCTCCGCAGGCAAGGTTTCGTGGACCCCGGGCAAACATTCTGCTAAAGCCTGGTACATAACCGTGCGGAACCACCGCTGGCTTAATTCCGCAGTAGAAGGATAAAAGGGCACCAAGTACCCGCTATGCAAGCCTGTCCCGTCGCCATCCCCTTCCTCATATTCCTCCACCTGGAGTTCCGGGAAAAACGAACGGCGGCTGACTCTGCCGGTCAGGATGACCTCGGTCCCGGGCGGCAGCCGCCGCTGAATATAAGTTTGGTTGTACCAAACCGCATATCCCCGTCCGCCAGAGTCTTCCACCTCAGCCCTTATAATGGTAAGCCGCGGCCGAACTTTCTTTTCCTCCCAGCTCCTGATGATAGCTTTAACCGTAGCCCTGGTACCGGGAACAAGCTGGCTCAACGGTTGCAACCGTCGGCGGTCTTCGTACCGGCGAGGAAAATGGTAAATAAGCTCCTCTAAAGTAGTAATGCCCAGGCGTTCCAGTTGCCTCTTGCGTTTTTCCCCTACATACTTTAGACTGGCTACTGGCCTTTCCATGCTCCGGTCTCGGACTTCCTCCCGTACCCCTTATCTTCTGATGGCCTTATTCAGGTCCTCCAACAAATCCTCCAGCTTGATGCCGTGCATCCGGGCCCCGGTCTCGATAGTTTCGGCCATAGCCCCCATGCATTCTAGACAACCCATGCCGTGACGCACAAAGATAGAGCGCACCTCGGGGTAAGCCTGCAGCACTTCCATAATGGAAAGATCCTTAGTTATCTTCAAGGGGATTACCTCGGCCTTTTTGTCCTCGGCCATAGCCTTCACTCCTCCAAAATATCTTTTAGTGTTATTTTCGACATGTGCCCACTATATCCCTGCCGCCCTTTCTCCAAATCCCCGCTCCTTTTTGTTCACCCTTAAGACCTTGGTCTCTGCCCGTCCTTAATTTCAACTTCTTATGCCGACCACGTCCACCTGCACAACCGAAACCGCCCCTACCTACGAGGCACAACCGCGCCTGCTTCTTAGCAGGCCGCCGGCGTATCCCCAGTTTTGAACCTAGGCCTGCTTGGCTTTCGCTCGCTTATGGCTTCCCTCGCGGGGCAAACTAGCGCTTGGCTCAAGGCTCCGGCAGGCTTTCCGGCAGAATTTAAACATCCTGTCTCAGTTGCCGGCCTCAGGCCTCTCAAAAGCCTCGGGCCTGCCTCCGCCTTTCGCCACGCTTAAGTTTGGCTGCCGCGAAGGCTTGCTCGCTTTCAAGCCCAAGCAGGCCTACCCTGCAAAAAGTGGGGATAACTCAGAGCAGGTAGCAGTAAAATAAATCTAGGAAAAAGGGATAGATTACCATAGGTAGCAGGA
>JBNATU010000011.1:55596-84228 GCA_049701195.1 Neomoorellaceae bacterium | reverse complement strand
TCCTGCTACCTATGGTAATCTATCCCTTTTTCCTAGATTTATTTTACTGCTACATTAACTGGCGCATCCCCAGTTTTGATCCCAGGCCTGCTTAGCTTGCGCTCGCTCCAAAAACCCTCGCGGGCCAAACTAGCGCTCGGCTAAAGGCTCCGGCAGGCTTCCCGGCAAATTCGACATCCTGTCTCACTTGCCGGCCTCAGGCCTCTCAAAAGCCTCGGGCCTGCCTTTACCTTTCGCCTCGCTTAAGTTTGGCTACCGCGAAGGCTTGCTCGCTTTCAAGCCCAAGCAGGCCTACCCTGCAAAACTGGGGATGCGCCGGGGAAATTAACCCTTCCTACTGGCGGGAGGGTTCCACCGCATTGTAGGTCTCCTTCAATACGACAATATCTACGCGCCGGTTGCGCGCCATATTACTTTCACTATCATTAGGAGCTATGGGTCGATATTCGCCATAGCTGGTAGCCGAAAGGCGTTCAGGTGCTATCCCCGCTTCGGCGATCAGAACATGCAAAACGTTAAGGGCCCTGGCCGAAGCCAGCTCCCAGTTAGAAGGGAACCGCTCGGTGCTGATAGGCAGAGTATCGGTATGACCTTCCACCCGCACAAAATTGGGCAGCGGCGCCAGTATACGGCCCACCTTGGCTATTATCTCCCGCGCATGAGGTGTCAGCTCGGCGGAACCCTTAGGAAAGAGTACCGTCTCTACCATAGTAATAACCAGGCCCCGTTCTTCTTTGGTAAGGGTGATTTCCTGCTGCAAGCCCGAAGAGGCTATATACTCGCTTAGTTTGGCCGAGGCCTGGTCTAAAGAAGAATTGGTTTCACCCTCCCCCTTCTGTTCGAAAAAGGACGGCCCTCCGGAAAGCCCGGGCAGCATACTGGGCCCGCCCTCTTGAAAGAGGCCGCCGGACGAGCCTACTAGAGCCTGGTTTAAGGACTGCGCCAGAGCAGCCAATTTTTTGGTGTTGGTATCGCTGATAGCATACATCACTACGAAAAAAATCATCAACAGCGTAATTAGATCCGAATAAGTCAGAAGCCAACGCTCTTTGTTATCGTGCTTTTCTTCCACAGGTCTACGCATTCTCGGCTCTACTCTCCCTGGCAGCTCGCCCTTGTACTTTCTGCTCCCTCTGTTCGGCGGGCGGTACAAAGGCTAACAAGGTATTACGTAAAAGCGAAGGGCTCTTACCCGCCTGGATGGCCAGGACGCCTTCCAGCACCAATTCTTGGTAGAGCCGCTCCTTATCCGACTTGTTCTTGAGCTTGGCCGCCAGCGGCAACCATATAAGGTTGGCCGTAGATACACCGTACAAAGTAGCTATAAAAGCCAAGGCAATGGACGGCCCTAGCTTGTCAGGCGAGCTTATATTGCTCAACACATGAATAAGCCCCATAACCGTACCTATGATTCCCATGGTAGGGGCATAACCTCCGGCGGCCTCAAAAATTTTTATTCCCGCAGCATGCCGTTCAGAGGTGGCATAAATATATTGTTCCAGGGTGTGGCGCGTCTGCTCCGGGTCCGTGGCATCCACTATCAACTGCAGGGCGGTGCGTAAAAAATTATCCTCAATGGCATTTAATTCCTGTTCCAGCCTCACCAAACCCTCTTTGCGCGCCAGCACGGCATAGTTGGTCAGGGTCTCTATAGTATCCATCAGATTATATCTTTTGTCCATCAAGACCGCTTTCAAGAGAGCGGGCAGCGAACGGAGCTCCTCCCGGGATAGGCCTACCAGAGTGGCCCCTAAAGTTCCACCTATAACAATAAGAAAAGGCGAAACTCCTAAAAGAGCTACCAATTCGCCTCCTTCCAATACAAAAGCCACCAACAGAGATACGAAGCCGATCGCTATTCCCAGCAGCACCAGAAAGTCCAAGCAGGACACCTCCCTAGCCAGTTCTGGCATATCCCGTTTTTTACCCTAGGCCTGCTTGGGCTTAAAGCTCGCTCTCTAAAACCCACGCGGGCTAAGCTACCGCTCATGTTTACTCGCTCGCTTCCCAGCCTAAGCAGGCCCCCGCAAAAACCGGGATAACTCAGTAGCCAGTTGCATTGAACACACGATAATTCTGGTTAATTCGCTGCAGAAGTAAAATTCCCTGCGGCTGCACGGCAAAATTTAATAAGCCGTTATAATAAGACGTTAGGTGTGTCATACGCTGTCTTGTCGAAAACACCTTTTCTCAGACTTCCGCTCGGCCCTATTTTCTGTGGATAAAGTGGATAAGTCTGTTAATAACTTGCGAATCCTACTCCTCTATTGTGGACTTCCGTGTGAATCATCAAAAAAACTGTCGGACCAAAACGAAATGACAAGAAACGGAAGTCGAATCGTATCTAACCGGCACCGGTAGCCACCGTCACTACGGCCACCGACTTGGCTCCCCCCTGGAGGAGAGCCATCGTACAAGCCGCGGCCGTAGCCCCGGTCGTCAAAACATCATCCACCAATAGCACATCTCGCCCTGCCACTGTCGAAGTTTCCCCCAATTCCAAGCTCCCCTGCAGGTTTAGCAGCCGGTCCCGCCGATGCAAACCGGTCTGGGGCGGCGTATGCCGTACTTTTATCAAAACCTTGTCGATCACTCTTATCCCCAAAATACGACCCACTTCTCGGGCCAACAGTTCGGATTGGTTAAAAGCCCGTTCCCGGAGCCGAGGCCCAGCTATAGGCACAGGTATCACTACTTGAGGGCTCCCGTACAAGGGTTCATCCGCCACCACGCCGGCCAAAAGATAACCTAAAGGGCGGGCCAAAGAGCGGCGTCCGCGATACTTAAACTCCAGGATGGCTCGCCGCAGCTCCCCTTGATACGGCCCCACGGCCCGGGCCAGCCGAAAAGGAGGTCCTTCTTCCCCACACTGCAAACAAAGGTCTGCTCCATTGGCCCTTCTCAGAAGGCGGCCGCATAGCCGGCAAGGAACCCACTCCTCCTGCCAAACCCGCAACTTTTCCTCACAAACAGGGCATACCCCTTTCTCCACCCCGGATCGTCCGCACAAAAAACAGCTATGGCCCCTCACAAAAATCCAATCTCTCCAGCCCAAGCTAGGCTCAGTCCTTTCTACAGCGTAGATACCCCTTCTGCGCCGCCAGGTAATTGAAGCGCCGGATAAGGGACCGGGCTTCCGCCATCTCCGGCGTTATTTTTTCGGCCACGAACCACACTCTGGCTTGGGGATATTCGGCCGTTCTTCCTGCCCGGCCCGCGATCTGCACCAAAGTATTCGTGTCGAAAACGCGGCGGTGATCGGCAAAAAGAACCATTACATTCAGGCGCGGCAGGGTAATCCCTCGCTCCAGGAGAGTGGTGGTCACCAACACCGGAAAATCCCCGCGCCGGAAAGCCGTTACCACTTCTTCCCGCCGGGGGTAATGCGCATGCACCCCCTTTACCCACTCTTTCAGACCTTGGGCTTTCCAGGCTCGAGACAACCACCCGACCACCTCAAGTACTAGATTTACCGTCGGGACAAAGACCATGACCGCGGCCCGGTCCTGCTCCAGGCTCAAGTTTAGAGCTTCGGCCATCTGCTTCGAGAGCTTGTCTCCCCACGTCCGCAGCGATCGCTCTATTATTACCCGGGGCTCCGGTAGAGGGTACCCGTGGTGACGGGCAGGCAAATAAATAACCGGCATCTGCTTCAGCCGGGCCTTAAGGGCCAGCTCAGCCGGCGGGGTAGCCGTAAGATAAAGTGACTTCCCCGAAGGCCGCAGCGACCGTTTTACCGCGTAATAAAGCCCGGGGTCGCCGTCCAGGGGAAAAGCATCCGCTTCATCCACAATTACGAGGTCAAAGCAACGGTAAAAGCGCAAAACTTGATGAGTAGTGGCTACCACCACTTCGGCCTGCTCATATTTTTGACTGCTTTCTCCATGAAGCAAAGCCATTTTTACCTCTGGAAAGGCTTGCCTCAACCGGACATATATCTCCTTCACCACTTCCCGCCGCGGGCAGGTATAAAGCACCTGACACCCTCGCTTCAGGGCCGCAGCCATGGCCTCGTAGGTGACTTCCGTCTTGCCCGCGCCGCAAGCCGCCCAAAGCAAGCAATGAGCTTCCTTCCCTTGCTCCACAAATACCCGCGCTTGCCACGCAGCGTCCTTTTGAGCTGGAGTTAGCTCTACAGAAAAGCGAGGTCGTATCTCCTGACCACCGAAAATTTCAAGCCCTTTCGAGCCGGAACGCGCATAGAGCGGGCGGCAGGTACGTGCCTCCCCCATTTCCAGGCAACCTTCGCAGACATAACAATCAGAGCTTTCGCAGGCCCCACAGGTAGCTCTAAATAACTTGTCCCGTCGGCCACAACGATAGCAAAACGGCCGTCCCTGGTCATCAAACCCCACCGCCGGCCAGAGCTCGCACTCGCCCCGGAGATAAAGATAATGCAAAATATCCACCAAATCATGAGTCAATTTCACTTTATTTTCCTTTAAAGACCGATGCACTTCCTCCGGCAAGAGCACACGCCCGGTTAGCACCCGGCGCACCAGACCTGCCTCTTCCTCATCCGGCAGGGAACAAAGGGGCGGCGGTACCGCTCTTCTCTCCAGCTTCACATTCCAACGTCGGCTCGCCGCCCTCAGCACCTCGTCTATCTGAGCCAGGCTACCCTTCACCGGCCACCGGCTCTGCAGATAATCTCTCAAGTAAGAAGCCGTACCTAAGTTGAGCCGAGGCGAAACGAGTTCCATAGCCTTAGCCCCGCCGGCTTCCCAAAAGCAGCGATCTAAAGAGGGGCGGTGGCTCAAACCCAAGCCCCAACTCCCTCCATGCTCTATCACATATAAATAACCCTGCCAGCAAAAAAGAGGAGATCCCATGGTCCGCTTCCTCCGGCCTCCTAAACTCAATCTCTCTGGCACTCTAATCCTTAGAAACGTTAATGCTCAGGCACTTGTTCCCCTACCTGATAAGCACAAACCGTATTCCGCCCGGCGTTCTTCGCCCTATAAAGAGCGGCATCGGCCCGGCTCAACAACTCCGTCTTATTTCTGGCATCCTGAGGCCAAGTAGCCATCCCGATACTCACCGTCAACCGCAGTTGCAACCCCTGGTCGCAAGCGAACACGTGTTCCTCCACCCCCTTGCGTATGCGCTCGGCTACCTGTCTCGCCCGCCGGTAATCCACTCCGGGAAGCAATAAGGCAAATTCTTCACCGCCATAGCGGGCCACCACATCCTTCTCCCGTACCTGCCGCTTCAAAAGCGAACCTACTTCGCCTAAAATCCGGTTACCCACCAGGTGACCGTATTTATCATTAATTTCCTTAAAATGATCAATATCTATCATGAGTAGAGTGATACTGGAAAGAGAGTGCAAATCTTGCAACATTTTTTCCAAACTCTGTTCAAAGTAGCGATGATTATAAAGCTGGGTGAGATGATCAGTTATAGCCCAGTATTCCATCTCAGCCAGTCTCATTTTAGCTTCTCTGTACTGTCTTTCTAAAAATTGCAGCCTTTCCGCCCGCTCAGCCGCCAGTCTTGTTTTCTCGCTCAAAAGAGCACAAATGCACCAGACGACCAGGCTGACGGCCGCCCATCCACCTAACTCAAAGGCAGAACCGTAGAAGTCCGGACCTCCTTTCACCCCCAAGTGCACCAGGCCGGCCGTCACAGCTAAAGCCAGCACCGTCAAAGCCTCCTTAAGCTGTTCACTGCCGAGGGCCATCAAAGGAACCGCCAATACCGCCCCCCAGTAGGCGCCCCTACCTCGGCCGTAATAAAGCCACAGCAGGGCTAAGAGGAGGCTTACTCCGTACCAAGTCCAACGCACAAGGAGATTATTTTTCCCCATATGCCGGGGCCCCAGGGAGGCTAACACCTGAAAGGCTGCTAAAGCCAGCGCGAAGAAGAAGGCAGGTAGGCTGAAGGAGGAAAGGGCAAAAAAAAGAGTAGCCGCCACCGGCAGTAGCCAGACAAATTTCCAGGCCGAACTTATCAGTCCATGGTTCATAAGCTATCCTACCTACTTTCCCGCCCTAGCACTCCACCTCAACCCGCGCTACGACCCCTCAGGTATACTCCTCAGGAACAAAGAACATCTTTCTCAGCAACCGGAACAATTCTTGCCGTAAAGCAGTTAAATCACGACTGTTTCTCAAGTCGCATACCACCATTCTTTCATAAGAGCCCAATGCCGCTGAGGCGGCACCAGCAGAAAAATGGCCAAGGAGTATTTTCGGGGTAGAAGTATAGGTTGCCCCCAGATGCTCGGGGCCCCTCCTCAGCTCGGGCCCTGCGTCCCAATAGCCTATAGCACCGCAGGGATCGGCATAGGCAAACCTCTGCAAGATAACCGGCGTGGCATCCCTCGAACCCCAATCAATGACCACGATATCCGCCCTCCGCCCTCTTAAGAAGAGCCACCACAAGATCTCCCGTAGTAACCCCTCAATACAATCCTCTTGATTCTGGGTCAGCAACAGCACCCCATACTTCTTCCGTCTTCCGCCCGAGCGCCACTCGCTCCAAACGCTCCAAAATACCCACGCCAACGCCGCCACGGCCATAACGACCGGTAAAGCTAAAATCATGGGGCATACCTCCTGGTTTAGCATATGCCAGGCGGTCGGCCCCTGCTCCAGCAGTTCCCACTCGCTCGGAGGTATGCCCCCCATAAAGCTACACATACTTAAGTTAAACGGAAAAAGGAGTGAGCTGCTATGGAACCTCCGGCGGACGCCTGCCTGCGCTGCGGCGCCTCTATCAGTTTGATGGCCAGGATTTTAGGGGAGACACCCGTAGAGATACCCCAGAAAGGTGCTCTGTGCCCCACCTGCTACCGCGAACTATCTCCGGAAGAATATTACTCTTACTTTAAATCCTGAGGCCGGCCCTGATCTCCTGTTGAATACGGTGGAGGCTCTCCCTAGAGGGAGCCTCCACGTACAAGCGGAAAAGCGGTTCTGTCCCTGAAGGCCGGATTAACGCCCAGCTACCGTCGGTCATTATCCACTTAACTCCATCCACCGTGACCCGCTCCGCCACCGGCTGCCCGCCCAGCCTCTCCGGCCTGTAAGCCGGTAGCTCCTGTAAAACCCTCTCCTTGTCTTCCGCCCCCACATGCAGATCGAGACGTTCGCTCACCGCCGGGCCATAACGCTCCAGCAGCTCGGCCAACATCTCCTTTAAAGGCCGGCCGTACCTGGCTCTTATTTCGGCTACCAGGGCCGTAGCCAGAATACCGTCTTTCTCCGGAATGTGTCCCCGAATGCTCAGCCCGCCGCTCTCTTCTCCACCCAAAAGGCAATTCTTATGTAGCAGAGCTTGGCCAATGTACTTGAAGCCCACCGGCGTCTCTTCCACTTCCAATCCATAAGCCCGGGCCAGCCGGTCCAGAAGGTGAGTAGTAGCCACCGTACGGGCCACCGTTCCCCTTAAACCTCTTCCTTCCACCAGGTGGGCCAATACTAGAAAAAGAACCTGGTTAGCCGTCAGATAAGTACCGTCGGCATCCACTACCCCGAAACGATCGGCATCCCCGTCTAACGCCAGCCCCAAATGGGCGCCCTCGCGCCGTACTCGTTCCGCCAGTTCTTCCAGCCCCCGGGCACTGGGGTCGGGGAGCCCCCCGCCGAAAAGAGGATCGCGCCAGTGGTGCATCACCTGTACTTCACAGCCCAAAGATCCCAACAACCGCTCCAAATAGCCTATACCGGCGCCGTAAAGAGGATCCACCACCACTTTTAGCGGTGACCGGCGTATAGTGGGACCGTCAATCAGAGTCATTAAGTGGCCCAAATAAGCCTCCTTCGGGTCGAAGTTGCGCACCAGACCTTCTCGACGCGCCGCCGCCAGGTCTTTACGCTTGACGGCCGGTTGCCCGGCGATCCTTCTTTCTATCTTTTCGGTGATTTCCGGAGTGGCCGGTCCGGCATAGGCAGGGATAAACTTCAAACCGTTATACTCCGGCGGATTATGGCTGGCAGTGAACATCAAAGCGCCCGCCGTCCTATATAGGGTAATAGCGTAAGCCGTAACCGGCGTAGGCAGGGCTCTTTCCGGCAGCAGTACGGTAAACCCGTTAGCTGCCAGTACCTCTGCCGCTGCTCGCGCAAAATTTTCGGCCAAGAAGCGGTGGTCATAGCCTATAATAAGCTGACGCTCAGAAGTTTCCTCTCGAAGATAATCGGCGATGGCTTGCACCGCAGTACGCACATTGGTAAAGGTAAACTCTTCAGCTATGACGGCTCGCCAACCGTCAGTGCCGAATTTGAGGGCCAAAGATATCCCCCCTTTATGGCTTAAACTTATGGCTTAAGCTGGTCTTCCTTAGTCACCTTTACCGGGCTTTCCGGAGCATCGGTTATATCCACCGGGTTGGTGAGATCGTCTTTCTTAAGATTGATATAAAGGGAACCGTTGCTGCGCAACACAGCATAATCCACCTGGCTCACCTCTTGAACCCCTTGAGCCCTCAATTGCTGCTCCAGCCATTTTTCATCCAAATTATTCTGCCGGAGATTCTGAAAGAGGATCTCGCCGTCCACAATAATCTCCGTCGGCACGCCTTCATATTCCGTAGGAACCTGAAGATCGGCAGGTGTCAGAGGCCTCTTCTGAGATTTTAAAAGAACGCTCAAGTTCCCGTCGGGCTCCAAAATAGCATATTCCACATCGGCAATATCGAAGACGTTTTTCTCCCGCAACTGCATGGACAATTCATCTACATTATAACGCATTTTGCGCATATTTTGCTCTAGGATCTTCCCGTTATGGATTACTACGGTAGGTTCGCCGGAGATCAATTTCCGAGCGGGCCTGCTTATTAAAGCCATATAACCGCCCAGCCAGGTCAGAGTGGCGAAGAGCGTTAAACCCAAAAAATGGTTCCAGGTGCGATTAGGGTCCACATCCGTAGCCAGCACAGCCGCAATGCTGCCAAAGGTTATACCGTTAATATACTCAAAAAACGTTAGCTGGCCCACCTGCTGTTTCCCTAAAATACGGGTATAGATAAGAATGGCCACAAAAGCTAGGAAGGTCTGGAAAATAACCTCTAAAGTGGTTATCAAGTCGCTTAACCCCCCTGGAAGTTGACTTTCTCCGCCGTCAAAGCAGCTCGCGGTTATGCAGATAGAATAAAATCCCTATTCCGGCCGCCACAAATACTAAAATGGCCAGCCCCTCTATCAATAATTCGCGCAAACTCACCCCTCCTGTGTTTCGGGTCTTAAACCTAGTATCTCCTGGAGGGGGCCTAAAAAATGCAATTAAAAAGCCGGCCTCAGGGCCAGCCGGTTCTTTTGACCGCCATATTGCCTTATTATATATTATAAATTATAAATGAAATATATCGCGTCTTCTCTTGGCAGGTTTAAGATGATATCCTATCACGCCTATCCGGTTACTACCCCAAATAACCAATACCGCCAGCAAGAGCAGAATAAGCATGCCTCTTTCCGTAGTCAGGCGGGTCAATCCCACCGCGCTGGCTCCCAGGCAGAGGTTCACCAAATATATAGCCAGCACCGCCTGCCGTTGCGAAAATCCCTGGGCCATTAAACAGTGATGCAAATGCCCTTTATCCGGCTGAAATATAGGGCGATGATTTAAAAAACGGCGCACAATGGCAAAAAGGGTGTCCAAAATGGGTATCCCTAAAATAACCACCGGCACAAACAAAGAAATTACGGTAGCGCTCTTGGTTAAACCCAGCACCGCCAGAGAAGCCAGAGTAAAACCTAGAAACATGGAACCGCTATCGCCCATAAATATGCTCGCCGGGTAAAAATTATAAGGTAAAAATCCCAAAGCAGAAGCGGCCAGCGCCAGGGCTAAAAAGGCCACCCATATTTCTCCCTGAAGCCAGGCCACTACGGCCATAGTAAGGGCGGCGATTATCGCCGTACCGGCCGCCAAGCCGTCCAGCCCGTCCACCAGGTTGAGAGCGTTGGTCACGCCCACCAGCCAGAGCAAAGTAACCGGAATAGCCAGTTTGCCCAAGAAAAGCAAACCGTTAAACGGGTTAGTGAGAAACTCCACCCTTACCCCTAACACGGTGACTATTAAAGCCGCGGACACCTGACCGGCCAGCTTCCGGCGGGGGCTCAAGCCCTTTATATCATCCAGAAGGCCCACCGCAGTGACCAGGGAAGCGCCCCAAAGCATTCCCCGGTAAGCAGGGTCCGTTATCCCGGCCACCAGAAAAGCCGCTACAAAACCTATAAAGATGGCTACTCCGCCCAACCGCGGCATCGGAGCACTGTGAATCTTACGCGGGTCCGGTCGATCTAAGGCGCCTATTCGTGGAGCTACCCACTTTAGCACCGGAGTTAATAATAAGCTCAGGCTGAAAGCCAGAGCAATAGCTGCCCAATGCAACTTCCTTAGCCCCCTTAATCGCTTATGGCAAACATCAATTCCCCTTCGCAGGCCAGCTCTTGTCCTACCCACGCCCGGCCCAGGGCTTTGCCTACCCGGCCTTTAACTTTTATGACCTCCACTTCCAGCCGGAGCACGTCTCCCGGCAACACCTGCCGCCTGAAGCGCACTTTGTCCAGCCCTCCAAAAAAAGGTATCCTACCGCCCCATTCGGGCTGGCTCAGCAGAGCTACAGCTCCTACCTGGGCTAGGGCCTCGACGATGAGCACCCCCGGCATGATCGGATAACCCGGGAAATGCCCGCTAAAATACCATTCGTTAGCGCTCACATTCTTGAGGCCCACCGCTCTCCGGCCGGGTTCCAATTCTATTATCCGGTCCACCAGCAAGAAAGGATACCGGTGAGGCAGAATCTCCTGCACCGCTTTAATATCCAGCAAGGTCAACTCTCCTTCAGCCCCTCTTCCCCATAGTTAATATTCGCTACCGGGCGCCTACTTCCTGCCGGGCGAAAACTTTTTAGGCCCTCTCCAGGCGCCGTCGCAGTAAATCCCAAAACCATACCAGCTCTTCCACCTTAAAAATCCAGGCCAGGGCAAGGAAGGTCACCGAGGCCACAACCGTCGTCAGGAGAATCTTAAAGCCTATCTGCCAGGTAGTCTGTAGAGGATTGAACAGGCACAACCGGGTTCCGGCTACATAAGTTAGAAAACCCATAGCGCTCGCCGCCAATACTATCAAAGCAAGATTTTTTAACAATCCAAGGGTCCTCAGCTCTTGTAAGCGCCCTTTTAGAGCAGCATAAAGAGCCAGAGCATAAAAGCTGGAAGCCAATGCATTAGAGAGAGCCAACCCGCCGTGGCCCAGGGCGGGGGCCAAGAGCAGGCTGAACACTATATTCAGCCCCACAGATAGGAGGCCCGCCACCGCCGGCGTCAGCACGTCTCCCAGAGCATAGAACGAGCGCATCAGTATGGGCTGAGCCGCCTGGGCCAGCAGACCCCAAGAGGCATAGAAAACCACTTCCGCCGTCATACTGGTAGCGCGAGCCTCAAAAGCCCCCCGCTCAAAAACCAGACGCACCAAAGGTTCCCTTAAGGCCATTAAACCGGCGGCCGCCGGTATCACGGTCAAAGCCACCAGCGATAAACCCCTATGGGTCAAATGGGCCATCTCCCTTCGGTTCCCCAAAGCGGCCTCCTCGGATAAAGCCGGAAAAACGGCCGTGGAAACCGCCGCCACAAATACGCCCAAAGGCAGGTTTACCAGGCGGATACCCAAATCCAAGGCGGTAATACTCCCCGGTGCCAGGTGCGAGGCAAAAAACCGGTTAGTGGCCAGGTAAACCTGATTGACGGCCAGGCTGAAGATGACCGGCAGCAGGCAAAGGCCCACCCGCCGCACCGCAGGATGGCGGTAGGCTAACCCCCAAGTATAGCGAAACCCTAAGCGGGGCAGGTCCGGCAACTGAATCAAGAAAAAAGCTATAAAACTTATTACCGTACCGATGGCCAGGCCGACAATCCCGCCTCTTGAGCTAAAAAACACGGCTGTAATAATTATGACCACATTGCTTATAGCCGGCGCCAAGGCCGGCGAGACGAACAAATATCCGGCATTTAGCACGCCGCTCACCAGCATACCCGTGCCCACAAAAGGCAAGGAAAGAAACATAATCCGCGTAAGTCTTACGGCCAGCTCTTGTATCTCCGGAGAAAAGCCCGGTGCGAGTACCCTTACGAGGTCAGGAGCTATAATTATCCCCACCAAGGCCAGGGCCGTCATCAATAAGGCAGTCCACGTGCCCAGGGCGCTGGCCACCCGCCAGCCTTCCTCCCTTTCCCCCCGCACCAGATAGGCCGTCAAAGCGGGTACCATGACGGTCAAAAAAGCCATACCCAGAATGGTCTGCAGAAAATAAGGGATGTTGTAGGCTACCATATAAGCATCGGTAGCCGGCCCCGCTCCAAAGCGGCCGGCGATAGCCGCATCCCTTATAAAACCTAAGACCCGGCTTAATAAATTTATGATCAATACCGTCCCTGCCGCCCGGGCCAGACGGGCTACAGGCCCTACCTTAACCTCTTCGCTCACTTTATACTACACCGCCCCATAAGAGCCTCAAGGCCAGCTCCGCATTACATCTCGCCAAGGGGCGCAGCTCGGCCACCGTCCGCTCAATGTTCTCTTTGAGATAGGGCAGTTCATAGATCATTTTCTTAACCTTGCCCCACATCTCCTGAAAATCCAAGAAGTTCAGGCCTACCCAGGGCTGGTCCACCTGGCGGCAAAAAGCTTCCACTTTAGGATCATAGGATAAACCCAGAAAAGGCACCTTTAATACGGCCGCCAAAATGAGAGCGTGCAAACGCATCCCCACCAGCAGATCCAGACAACTGATTATCCCCACCAATTCCTCCAAAGTCAGCCTTTCCTTGATAAGAACAGAAGGAGCCTGCATCAAACGCTGTACTTGATAGCCCGCTTCCACATCCCGGGGGAAATGGAAAGGTAAAAACACCACTTCCCACCCCTGGCTTACCAGCTCATCCGCCATCCGCGTCAGAGCTTCCGCCGCCCCCTCGAGAAAAGGCCCGAAGCGCACCGAGATCCCCGCCAAGGGCTTCCGGTTCTCTTCTAACCCCAGCTGGCACAACTTCTTCTGGCCGACCTGAAGATCAAAAGAGCTCATATCCATACCCAAAACAGGGTCCGCCGTCACCTTGATGACCGGGCGCCGGACTCCTAAACCCTGCAGAAAATCCCGCGAATAGCTGTCGCGCAGCGTAATAAGCTGCACACGGTCCAGCACCTTGGCCGTCAGATGCCGTGCCCAGTCCCGCTGCAAAGGGCCCATCCCCTGGGCATAGATCATCCGGGGCCGCCGCAGGAGACGGGCCGTCTCCAGAACACCCAAATAATAAAGCAGGCTGCGCGGCCCGGTTACATCCTGCAACAGGCTTCCACCACCGCTGATGAACAGGTCCGCCCTTCGGATAGCCTGCACCACCTCGCCCGGCCGCCAACGGTTTACCGCCTTAACCGACAACCACTTCTCCGTAGCCGCCGGGTCATGAGACAAAACCGCTATTTCCACCTCCGGAGCTAAAGCCCTGAAGGTCTGAACCATACTGTAGAGAATAGCCTCGTCTCCGGCATTACCAAAGCCGTAATACCCGGAGAACAGAACTTGCACCACGGAGATTTACCCCCCGAAACGGCTCTTCGACCACTTTCCTTTCGCCTTAAGTGCATAAGCATAACCTACGACCGAAACACCGCCCAGCAGAATTCCCACCCACCAGCCGTTAAAAATGCGCAGCAAGGAGACGGCCAGAGGCGTGTGGATATGGCACAGGGTATTTACCACGGAGATCTGCCCCGCTAAGGCCAAAAGCCACAGAGGAAGATAGCGGTGGCGGTAATTCAAGGTTAAAGCCCACAGGAAAAACGGATAGCCTAAAAGAAATTCCTTGGTGCGCGGTCTCACCCCTAAAACTCTCTCCAGGAAATCCCGCATGCTCCCCTCTAAAGGTAAAAGACCAAAGCTTTCATTGCCGCTCCGGCTAACATAAAGCAGAACAGCCGCTATACCCACCACCAGAGCCAAAAACAAAATTACCGTAAGGCTCTCACCCAGCCATCTCCTCACTACCGGCCCCAAATGGCCTTTTTCCTTCTTATATAATACTGCCCCCCCGAAAATGACCAAAGGTAGGATAAAGGCGGCTTTTACCCCCATAAACTGGTCGAGCTGCAGCATGAAGCTGGTATCGCTCAATAACCCCACGATCATCAAGCCGCCCAACATCGAGAGGACGGTGCTCTTCAAAATTACTCCCACACCGGAGAAAAGCCCCTGAGGTTTCCCTCTTTCCCAAGCCAGCCATACAGACAGGGTGGGAAAGATAACGGCCGCGGCTAAAGCCATAGCTTTCCGCAGGAAACTGACATGGCCCCACCCCAGAGCCGCGGTCCATCCTAGAAAGCCCAAAATACCTAAAATCCAGGCCCCACGCCCTAACCCAAAGCTCTCCAGCAGAAGCACACCCCCGGCCGCTACCCCTGCGCCTATAACCACCCATACCGCCCGGGAAGAAGGCAGGGTTCCCAAAGGCCGGGCCTGTCCTACTACCAGCCCCTCTCTGGCCAGGGAGCGCCGCAAATCTTCCAGATAATTCAAATTGTCCTCCAGCCAGTTTGCCGACCCCGGCCGGAAAAACAGGCGTACAAAAACAAACCGTACATTCCTTTCGCCGGCCGCTAAAGTAAACCTCTCCACCGCCGCGGAGGGCGAAATAGTAGCCATATCTTTAGGGAGGATGGTATGCACCCGGAGGGCTTGCTTATCCAGCAGCAGGGCCAGCTGCCTTAAGCCTTGCTGGGGTACGAATTCAATGATTCCTACCGGTGCACCCAACTTTTTTACCTCTTCCGCCAATACCGGCAGATAAGACGGATAGCCCGGCAGCGCGCTATCGTTAAAAAGTACGGCTGCCAGATAGGGCTTAAAGGGCAGCAAAGGCTCCATAACCCGCCTTATGGTCAAGCTGTTGGCCCCCGGCCAGCTCTTTATCTGCACCGCCAGCCGGAATCCCTGCTCCGCCGCTCTCTCTAATTTATCCGGCGGAAACCCCAGCCCCACATTATCCAATTCGTACAAGCTTATAAAAGGGACCCCTACGGCCAAGAAATCAGAGGTTCTTATAACTTGCACCGGCACGGCAACTTTATTTTCTATCTGCTCCTTAATTCTCTCCCCTAATCCTTGGTCCCCCGTCACTAAATAAATGTACTCCGAACGAAAAGCATCTTTGAGCCCGGGAAGGAGCCAGCGAGCGTCTTCCCCGTTCATCACTTGCAGACTCCCGGCTCTAAGATCGGCCACCGTTTCTTCTTTAAACAGAATGGCATTGACCCCTTTTTCTTTCAGTCGCTGCAAAACGACTTCTTCCGGCAAACCGGTCCACCAGGCCAGCTTGGCCACTTCCTGATAATCCACGGCAATAGTAATCGCCCTATTGGCGGCCTCCGCCCGCATCCGGTTGACCGCCGGCCACAGGGCCGCCAACGCACCCAGGGCCACCAAAACCCACAAAACTATGAGGCGCAGTCGTTTATTCACCGGCCTTTAAATCCCTTCCTCTCCGATTTTTCTCTCTTGATTATAGGACTCGGCTCCCTAAGCGTCAATCTTTTTTGGTCGGCCCCTCTTTTCCGCCAGAGATGCCCGGCAATCTTGACAAAGCGAGAGCACAGGCGTATAAATTTTACTTGAGGTGCAAAAGTACCGTGCGGAGGTGGATTATCCATGCCTATTTACGTGTATAAATGCGCCCAATGCGGTACCTTCGAAACCGAACAGCGCATTACTGCTCCCCCTCTGTCCGCCTGCCCTACCTGCGGCAACCCGGTGCAGCGCGTCATTACCGGCAGTATAAATGTTATTTATAAAGGCTCCGGCTTCCATACCACCGATTACCGCAGCCAAGAGTATAAAGAGAAAGCCAAAGCCGAAAGCGAAAGCCAAGGCGGTGTTAAAGCCGCGAGCTAAAAAATAAGGGCTGTACTTTAGCCCTTATCTCTTTTTGCAATTGGTGTCCGAAGATAATAGCAGCAGTATAAGGATGAGAAACAAGGTAAAAGGGTCTCGCCCCCGTGGGCGATTCCCTTCTTCTTTTTTGTCGCCTTTTAAAGCAGAAAGCCGCTGTCGTTCTTGTCTTAACGCCCGAAAAGTGTTCTGGGCCTTTTGCGCCTGCTCAGAGCCTAAGAGTTCCAACAGGGTTTCCGCCAGCTCGGTGCACTGAAGCCCCCTGGGGCCCAAGTAAGGCTTTAGACTCCGGATAAACGCCAAAAAATGGGGACTGACCATCTCCCCCGCCATTTTTCCTCCCCCCTTGTTCTTAACCGGTACTTCTTAAGCAAGACTCGGCAACTGCTCACCGGCTAAAGCCCGTAATCCTCCTTAATTTCCTCCTCCCCCCAAGCCTAAACCTAAAAGTCCCTGAGGGGCAAAGCTTCAACCGCCGGAAAATCATACTTGTTTCGAAAGCACCTTCTCAACCTCCGCCGAATTTTTCCTCCGCCTAGTTTCAAAATATGTGGCCGGTACCCGAATGGTGCTAGCGTCACCTGCCGGTGAAAAGCATATACTTGGTACTGAAAGCTTAAAATCCCGGCGAGGAGGTAAGGCCTCTGGATAGAACAGATCTAACCTTAACCGAGGTGCTATCCTGGATTAAGCCCCATCACCTGCAGAACATGAGCTTAAACGAACTGGCGGGTCTTTTGGCCTTAATAGATCTCTTAGGCATCTTAAATCTCTGGCAAGGGAATATACCTGCCCAGGGGAAAGCACGCAGCACTTTGCAAGAAGCTTTGAACGCCGTTCTCTCCGCCCAGGAAGGCCCGGGCGGCAGCCTGGGTCCCTCCGATCTGGCCGCTGCTTTGGGAGGGCTGGGGAAAAACCCGGCCCTGATAAACAGCCTGCTCCACCTCCTACTCCACACCAAGGAGCCCAAAGTCAAAGATAAAGAAAAGGACCTTCCGGAGGGTAAGCCCACCGAAGAAAGCCAGACCCAGCGACCGACCGGGCGCAGCCGTTAGTGCGCCCGGTTTTTTTATATCCCACCGGGGATAGATTCCGTCCGGGCTAGGCAAAATATAACCGGAAGATCAGGTTTTAGGTGGAGGGACCAGGAAAATGTTCACTAAGATCGCCAAGCCCTGGCGCTATCTATTGCCGGTTATACTGACCGTCCTGCTCCTGGGCGGAGCCCTTTGGGCCCGTCCCCATATGCCCTTCTGGCGCACCTCGCCCACCCAGGCAGGCGTACCCGTGGGCACCAGCGACGAGATAAACTTAATGGCCAGGCTTATAGCCGCCGAAGCTACAGGAGAACCGTACGAGGGCCAGGTGGCCGTAGGAGCGGTGATCCTCAACCGGGTAAGGTCCCCCCTCTTTCCCAGTACCATCAGCGGGGTCATCTACGAACCTTGGGCTTTTGAAAGCGTCCACAACGGGCTGATCTGGCAGGTGAGCGACCTGACCACCGCCATTAATGCGGCCGTGGACGCCTTAAACGGGTGGGACCCCACTTACGGCGCCCTGTTCTTCTGGAATCCGGCCAAGCCGGTTAGTCCCTGGATGTGGACGCGCACCGTAATTACCCAGATCGGTCGGCATGTCTTTGCACTTTAAAAGCACTCCCTATGAAGGAGGTTCCGGTTATCCGTGCAGCGTAAATGGACCGTCCTTACCCTATCCCTCCTGCTACTGGCGGCGGTGAGCTGGGGCTTCTGGGAGAGGGCCAACCGCCTGGCCCTCTCCCATGCCGTCGAGGCCGGCGGCCAACGCGATTTCTATAATCTCTTGAGCCAGGTAGAACAAACAGAAGTCAGTATGGGCAAGGCCCTCGTCTGCAGCACGCCGGCCCAGCAGGCGGCCCTCCTCACCCAGGCCTGGAATCAGGCCTCCTTTGCCCAAACCTCTTTAAGCCAGTTGCCCACCCCGGGAATCAATCTGGCCGCCACCCGCAAGTTCCTCGCCCAGGCCGCCGATTACAGCAACTACCTGGCTCAGAAGGCGGCCCGCGGTCAATCCCTGAGTGCGGAAGAAATACAAAACTTGACCCGCCTGCGGCAAGAGATGAGCCGGCTGGCTACCGACCTGCACCAGACCGAAAGCCAGGTAGCCACCAAAGCCCTACGCTGGAGCAGCTTTTATTCCGTGCGTATGCCTTCCCTGCCCAAAACTATGGCTTGGCTGAAAGCACAACCCGTGCAAGCCAATCCGGGCCCCCTGGAAGGCTTCATCAATACCGACCGGTATATGCAAACGCTCCCCAGCCTAAACTATGACGGCCCCTTTTCCGACCACCTGGAAAAGGCCAAACCACTAGGGCTGGCCGGAGGAAGCATCGACCAGCCTCAGGCGGAGAAAAACGCCCTCGCCTTCGCCCATAGCGCCAGCGGTACTTCTTACCGGGTAACGGCCGTAAACCCCATCAACGGCCGCATCCCGGCTTGGGGTATCTCTCTGGCGGACGACAATAGGCCCGGCATTACCGGCCACCTTAACGTGAGCAAACAAGGGGGGCACGTCGTTTCCTTTCTCAACCCGCGCGCCATAGATGCGCCGACCCTGGACGCCCAGGCTGCCGAAAAACGCGCGGCCGACTTTCTCCAGGCCCATGGCTTCGCCCCCATGGTATCCACCTATACCCTGCGCCAGGGGAACAGCCAGCTCATCACCTTTGCCGCCCAAGAAAAAGGGATCATCCTCTATCCCGACCAGATCAAAGTCAAAGTAGCCCTCGACAACGGTGAAATTGTGGGCTTCGACGCCACCCCTTACTTCATGTCCCACCACCAGCGCAGCCTGCCGGAGCCGCAGATTGGCGCCGAGGAGATCCGCAGCAAAATAAAGCCTCACCTCCGGGTAGAGAACATCAGGCTGGCCCTGATACCTACAGGAGGAGGGCGAGAGGTCCTTACCTATGAAGTAAAAACCTTATGGGACAACGAGCGCTATTTGCTGTACTACAATGCTCTGACCGGCGAAGAAGAGAAGGTGATGAAAATAATCGATCTCCCCGGGGGCCAGCTGACCATGTAACTAAAATTCTACCTGAAGTTGCTCCAGAACATTGGCTATGCGGTTGCCCACGGTAGTTTTATCCGACCCGGCAAAGAGTAGGCCTACAGCATAATTCTCCGTATCCAGGATCAGGGAGCCGCTATCCCCGGGCTGGGCCATGGAACCGGTGATGAACTGATCCGTGAATACACCGTTCAGGCCCTCTTCCAAGACCACTTTCACCGTGGCCTGCACCACTTTAACCGTGGATCGGGTAATCCCGCTGGAGCGCCCGCTCTTGACCACCTCCATACCTATCTTGGGCTCTCGCACCCCCTTGACCGCGCCTAATTCCAGAATTTCCCCGGTAACGGCCTGGGGGCTCACCGGACGGGCCACGGCCGCGTCCACCACATTCGGGGTCCTGGCCAACTTCTGCAAATTCACCCGATAATCAGGCCGCAGCAGTTGGATAAAGGCGTTCAGCAGGCGTTCCGTCCGTAAAGCTTTGCTGCAAGTCACCTCTTCGACCTCCGGATAAAGGGGAACAAAGCGCTCCAGGTAGCCTATAACCTGCTCCCTGGTCCCTCCATCGTAGGGGCCCGGCTGCAAAATAGGATCTCCCGGCGCCGCCCGGCCGTCACGGCCGTTGCTGATATTGGCCAGCACGTGATTATTGGAAAGGATTAGCGGTTCCTTGGTACGGCGGTCCTTTACTACCGCACCGAACGTACCGGCCGTAATCTTGTAATGCCCAATGCTCATACCGGGCTGGGCCGGCCGCTTATAATCCGTCCGGCCCAAGAGCCTCAGTTCCCCCACCTCCCATACGTCTGTCTCCGCCTTACCCAAGATCCGGGGTATCTTTTCTTCCCTTTTGAGCCGGGCGGCCGGCAATTTCTGACTCACCAACACTACCAGCGCGGTCTTTCCCGTCTCCTCCCCGCGCACCGATTTGTATCCCACACCTACACCTACGACCCGGGGCAGCTCCAACAATTCCCGACTATAGCGCTCCAAAGCTTTCTTTACCTGTTCCATAAAAGAACACTCCCCGAAACTATAACCTTATTACTTTATGCATATGCTTCCTTCATTTTTTTGGTCCTCGAACTCAGGGCAAAAAACACTCCTCTGCCCCTAAAACTCACTTTGACACCTTTTCATCCCCCTGCTTTTGCCGCACCAGCGGCATGAACGCCTATCCCGAAAACAGGCGGCAAAGGCAAAACCCCTATTCCACTTCTGTCCACATTGTAATTTTTCAGGGCCAGAGATATTTACCGAAATTTTCCTAAATTTTGGGTCAGCGCTATGCAATCTATTAAATTATATTTAACTGTGCTGGCCGGACCCTCTCCGCATTCTTTCTGCTTTTTCTCCGCTTTTTGAGCATATGTGGAATAAAGCGAGATTAAATTGAGCTCTCCACTTGCACAAGGCTAAAAATCGTTTTCTGTTGAAATTAGCTGCCGCGAGCAGGAAAAAGCGGAAATACGTAGAATAAACGGCTTAATAAGGAAACTCGGCGCGTTTACTGGTTCGCTAGCCTAAAAATATTTTCCAAGAGGACTTATTGATTATGTGCCAATTTTACGCCCACACACCTAATCCCCAGGGAAAATGGCATGATCTGTTTTCCCACCTAGTGAAAGTAGCCGAATTAGCAGCGGTCTTCGCCAGGCCCTTCGGGGGGGAGGCACACGCTGCATGGGCTGGTCTTTTTCACGATCTGGGAAAGTTTAACCCTGCCTTTCAAGACTACTTGCACGCTCAACACCGAGGCGAAAATCATCCCCAGGTACCACATGCCATATGGGGAGCAGCTATGCTCTACCAGTTGCTTTTTAAGGTTGTTGGAAATCCCGAAACCTGGAAGGATCTGGCCATTCCAGTGTACGGGCACCACACCGGGCTTCCTACCGTCGGCTGTTTGTCCCAAGACCTGGAGGAGTTTGTGCAACAAAACCGCAGCGCCCTTGCGTACATGAAACAAGCACTTGCTTCTCTCCCCAAACCCACACCCCTAGTTCCTGCCTCTCTCGGGGACACCCGCCGTGAACTGTTCATCCGCATGCTCTTCTCGGCACTGGTAGACGCCGACTACCTGGACACAGAGCAGCATTTTGCACCGGAACTGGCAGAGAACAGAAAAAGATGGCCGGAAGTTGCCGAACTCTGGTCCAGGTTCGTGAAAGAGCAGGAATCTTTTCTGGCCGCCCGGGAAGCGGACACCCTTACCAACCATGTACGTCGCGAGGTATACGAAGCTTGCCTACATGCTGCCGAAGGCCCGCCTGGAATCTGGCGCCTCACCGTACCTACTGGCGGAGGGAAAACACGAAGCGGGCTGGCTTTCGCGCTAAAACACGCGGTGTTTCACGGCAAGCGCCGGGTAATTGTGGCTATTCCATATACAAGCATAATTGAGCAGACCGCGGATGTTTACCGGAAAATACTGGGGCCGGAAGCCGTCCTGGAGCACCACAGCCAGGTTTCCGTGACTGAAGATGAAGAAGAAAACCTATCGGCTCTGCGGATGCGCCTAGCGGCCGAGAACTGGGATGCACCGTTAATTGTCACTACCACTGTGCAACTTTTCGAAAGCCTGCTTACCAACCGCCCCACGCAAGCCCGCAAGCTTCACAACTTGACCCAAAGCGTCATTCTCTTAGACGAGGTGCAAGCCCTTCCCCCGGAAATTCTGAAAACCACCCTGGACGTATTGAAGGCGCTGGTCGAGGACTACGGAGTAACATTGGTACTTTCCACCGCTACTCAGCCGACTTTTGACGACACCCCCTACCTCCAGGAGTTTTCCGGTCTGGAAGTGCGCGAAATCGTACCCCAGTATCCCAAACATTTTGAGCTGCTCAAAAGGGTACGTTATGAGTTTCGCGAAAGGCCGCTTGCCTGGGATGAACTGGCAAGAGAGCTCTGGGAGCTGCCTCAGGTGTTAGTGGTATTGAACTCCCGGCGGGATGTCTTGGAACTTTTAGCTTCCCTGAGTAATCGACCGGATGTGTTTCACCTTTCTACTCTCCTCTGCGGAGCCCACCGGAGAAAGGTACTAGAGGAAGTTTCGCAGCGGCTGAAGCCGGAAGAAAGGGCACCGGTTTGCTTGGTCAGCACCCAGGTGGTAGAAGCAGGGGTAGATCTGGATTTTCCAATAGTTTACAGGGCAGTAGGGCCCCTAGACCGAATAGTTCAAGCAGCGGGCAGATGCAACCGTGAGGGACTGCTGACTGAAGGGCGAGTCGTGGTTTTTGAGCCGGCTGAGGGCAGAACTCCCCGGGGGCCGTATAAAGTGGGCCTTGAAAAAGCCCGCCTCCTTTTAAGGGAGCACCCCGTCGAGAGCCTGCACGATCCAGAGGTTTACCGGCAATATTTCCGGAGGCTCTTTGCAGACGTTGATCTAGATAAGAAAAATATTCAGGAATACCGACGCGCCCTAGACTATCCGGAGGTAGCCCGCCGCTACCGGCTGATCGACGAGGATACAATATCGGTAGTCGTGCCCTACGGCGAAGCGGAAGAGCGGCTGGAGGAATGGTTGAATCAGCCTCGCCGTACGTCCTGGCGGCGCCTACAGCCCTACCTCGTCAGCCTCTTTCGGTACGAGGCGATAAAATTAACTCGAGAGGGACTGCTGGAGCCCCTGGGAGAAAACTTGTACCGCTGGACAGGGCGATATGATGAGCGCTTAGGGTTGGTAGGGCCCGTCTACGACCCCAGCGATCTAATTATCTAGGGGAAGTGTCCTAATATCGATTAAATTTTTAGCGAACAGATGATTGATTTCCAATGCAAATGTGGCCTGTTGCACCCAGGCCTCTATGCCGGGTGAGGATTGAAACAAGCAAGGAGGATTTTAGATGGAGCGGACCGGAATGGTTACGGTTAAAGTGTGGGGGGACTATGCCTGTTTTACCCGCCCGGAATTTAAGGTGGAAAGGGTAAGCTACCCGGTCATGACCCCTTCGGCGGCGCGAGGGGTGCTGGAAGCGATTTTCTGGAAACCGGAGTTCCGCTACCGCGTACAGGCCATTGGAGTGCTGAAGCTGGGCACCCAGACCGTCATTTTGCGCAACGAACTCTCAGAGCGTCAGGGAAACCGGCCGATTTTTGTGGAAGACCAGCGGATGCAGCGCTCCAGCCTGATTTTAAAGAATGTGGCCTACCTGATACGGGCCGAAATGGTTCTCCGGCCTTGGGCCACCGACCCGGTCTACAAGTACCGCGACCAGTTTAACCGCCGTGTGGAAAGGGGCCAGTGCCGGTACCGGCCCTACCTAGGAACCCGCGAGTTTGCGGCCCATTTTGCCCCGACAGAAGAGAACGACCGGCCGCAGCCGCTGAACATGGACCTGGGTAATATGCTTTTAGACATTGCTTTTGTGGAAGATCCTTCCCGACCTGAGATAGAATTTGTCCGCCACGGCCCGAGCGGCGCGCGGCGCACCTTTGGTTATCACCAGGCGCTTTTTTTCCCGGCCCGCCTCGAGGCAGGGTGGCTTAAAGTTCCTGCGGAAGAGTACCGGGAGCTATATCGGCTGGAGGGCGAGGAATATGTTTAGGGAATTAGTAGATCTGGGGCGTGAACTGGAGGCCCAAGGAAAGCTGCCTCCGGTGGGCTTCTACTCTTATACAGAGCCCATCCGTTGGGTGGTTCACATCTGGCCCGGGCCGCCGCTGAAAGTCTGGTTGGAAGAGGTTGAGCTAACTAATAGACCCCGACCGTACGATCCGGGTAGGACGTCAGGGTTGAGGGCTTTCCCTCTCGTCCACGAGGCTGGCTATGCTTTGGGTGCTTCCGGACAAAAAAATGATCTAGATAAGCGGGCGACGCAAAAACACGAGGTATTCCGGGAACTGCTTAAAAAATTCCTGGGTTCGCCGCTAGTAAAAGACCCTGCACTCCGCGAAGCGGCCACATGGGTAGCTGAGGTTCTGGAAAAGGGTCTGGTGAAAGACGACCCGCGCTTTGAAAAAATTCAGTCCAAAGACTGGGTATCCTTTGTGCCGGAAGAGGGACCCCTGGCCGGACAGCACCTGTTTGAGCATCCAGAGGTAAAGACCTTCTGGGTCGCTGAGCTGGAGGAGCGGTGCCTAGCCCATGATAAGAATGGGAGACCTGTGGTCAACATAGGTGAGTGTGCAGTCTGTGGGGCCACTCGAATACTTATCGGCAAGCTTCCCACCCAGGTGAAGCTACTTAAGGGAACCGCCCCCCTGCATTCTCTTAACGAAGATGCCTTTGTCTCTTACCTTACTGGACAGAACATTTCTAAACAGGCTAGCCTGGGGCTTTGCTTCGCCTGCGGGGACATCGCCTCGAGGGCCTTTGACTATCTATGTAAACACCCGCGACACCGGAAAGACCTATTCCGGGACAAAAACAAAGCCGACAGCTTGGCCAACCAGGTGGCCGTTTTTTGGCTTAAAGCCCCCGCTCCACTGTGTGTGGGAGATAAACCACTAGATCTCGACGACCTCCTGGCCGTCCTGGGGACCCTGATGGCTGAAGAGCGGGCCCAGAAAAGGGCTCCGGCTCCTCCCCCCGATCTGGTCCAGTTGGGTCGCCTGCTGGATTTGCCCTGGAATCCTAGCATAGCCGGCTTAAGACTGGATGCCTATGCCTTTTATTTGGGGGTGCTCTCGCCCAACGTGGGACGGGTTGCCCTCCGGGAGTGGTTTAGCGTTTCCCTTGAGGCTTTAAAAGAAAATCTCAAGCGTTTCCTGCAGGCCTTTACGCTGGTTTCCCCCTGGGGAGACGAGCCCCGGCCGGTATCCGTTGCCACCCTGGCGGAGGCCCTAGATTCGCCCGATCCTAATTTAACTAGAGGATTGCTCCGGGCGGCCTACCTGGGGTACAGGCCTTCGGCTGAACTTTTGACCCGGGCGGTACCGCGCCTGAGAGTTCTTTGGGCCAAAGGAAGGAGGGATAGACCGGAAGCGGAACAGGAAAGGTTTAAGCACATTCATGCCTTGACAGCCTTATTAAAGTTGGTGCTCTCTTATGGAAAGGAGGAGGCCGTAAACATGGAAAAACTGGATTTTAGGCATAGTTCTTCGCCCTACCTTTGCGGGCGGCTACTGGCGGTTTTGGAAGAGGCCCAGCAGCGGGCAGCCAATTTTAAGCTGAACACCACCCTGGTGGACCGCTTCTACGGGGCGGCCTCCACCGCACCGGCCTCGGTGTTCGGGAATCTTTTGCGCCTTAGCACCACCGCTCACCTCCCCGAGGTTGGGCGGGAAATAAATCTCCTGGTGGAAGAGATCCTTTCCCGGCTAGACGAGGCCGGAGGATTTCCTAGGACCTTAAACCTTCCCCAGCAGGCGGAGTTCGCCCTCGGCTTTTACCACCAGCGGGCCTATTTCCGCGCCGGACGGGTTAAGGGAAAAGCTAGTAAAGCTGGTCCAGAAGAAGAAGGAGGAGGAAATTTGAATGAACATTAGCAACAGGCTTGAACTCGTCTGTGATCCCCAAAAACGGTACGAGTTTATTTTCCTTTTTGATGTCCGAGACGGCAACCCAAATGGTGATCCCGATGCAGGTAACCTGCCGCGGGTAGACCCGGAGACCATGCATGGCCTGGCAAGCGATGTTTCTATAAAACGAAAAATAAGGGATTACATACAGGTTACGAAAAATATCCCTATTTTCATTCAAAGCAGGGTAGCGCTAAACACTTTAATCAGACAGGCGGGAGAAGCAAAGGGTGTTACCGAGAGCCGGGTACCAAATGAGGAAGTGCGCAATGAGCTATGTAAGCAATATTACGATATTCGCATGTTCGGAGCCGTACTTTCCACCGGCGATCTGAACGCCGGGCAAGTACGGGGGCCGGTACAGATCACCTTTGCCCGTTCGATTGATCCAGTGCTTCCCTTGGATCTCTCTATAACTCGCAAGGCCCGGACCACCGAAGAACGTATGGAAACCGGAGAAACCGAGATGGGCAGAAAGCCACTTATTCCCTATGGACTGTACCGAACCCATGGTTTTTATAATCCCTTCCTAGCCGAAGGAACTGGCGTGTCCAAAGAAGACCTTGAGGTCCTCTGGGAAGCCCTTTGCAACCTCTTCGAGTTGGACCGCTCGGCCTCTAGAGGTGAAATGGCAGTGCGCGGGATCTTTGTTTTCCGTCACGACGACAAGAAGGGCAACGCCCCGGCACACAGGCTGTTTGAGTTGGTGAAAGTGCGGCGGCGGGAAGGCGTGGAGAACCCCCGCTCCTTCGCGGACTACGTAATCGATGCTCCGCCTGAAGGGACGCTTGACAATCTGGGTTTTGCCGGAGTCACCCTAGTCAGGCTGGTGTAAATATGAGTTGGGAAAACGCTGAATACGTCCCCATCAGTGCTTTGCAGCATTACGTCTTTTGTCCCCGCCAGTGCGCCCTGATCCATTTAGAACAGGTGTGGGAAGAAAATCTTTTCACTCTAAGAGGGCGGCGGGTTCACGAAAATGTAGATCTTCCTGACGAATACACTGCGGAAGGCGTTCGGGTTGAGCGGGCCGTCCCCCTCTGGTCAGAACGTCTGGGGTTAATCGGCCGGGCGGACGTAGTCGAGTTTCTGCCAGACGAAACTCCTTACCCGGTCGAGTATAAGGCCGGTCCCCAGCGGGCCCGGCGGGCCGACGAGGTGCAGCTCTGCGCCCAGGCCTTATGCCTTGAGGAAATGCTGGGACGGCCCGTGACACGGGGAGCCCTGTACCATCACGGGTCACGCCGCAGGCGGGAGGTCCGCTTTACCACCGAACTTCGCTCGCAAGTGGAAGAGGTAGTCGTGCACGTGCGCCGGCTGTTCCAGAACGGCTACCTGCCCCCACCTGCGGCAGACGGCCGCTGCCGGGATTGTTCCCTGGTGGATGCCTGTATGCCTTTTGCCCTGCAAAATCTGCCCGCCTGGCTGGAGCGTGAATGGAAGTGATATATCAACTCCTGAATACCCTGTACGTCCAAACCCAGGGCGCCTACCTTCACCTGGATCACGATACGCTCAAGGTAGAGGTAGACCGGGTCCTGCGATTACAGCTACCGCTACACCACCTGGGTGGTCTAGTCGTTTTCGGTAATGTGCTTCTGAGTCCTTTTTTGATTCACCGCTTTGCCGAGGACGGCCGGAGCATAGTCTGGTTTGATCAGAACGGCCAGTTCCGGGCCCGCCTGGCCGGGCCGGTATCCGGCAACGTCCTTTTGCGGCGTGCTCAGCACGAGGCCTATGGAGATGCGTGCCGACGTACAGCCTTGGCACGCCGCTTTGTGGCCGGCAAGATTAGAAATGCCCGCCACGTGCTGCTTCGGGGAATGCGCGATAACCCGGAACTGGCCTGCCAGCTTGAACCGGCCGCTCGGGAACTGGAAACGGCTCTAAGGGACGTAACCAGATCTGAAGACCTGGATGAGATACGTGGTATCGAGGGCCGGGCCGCCGCGGTATACTTTTCGGCCCTGAGCTCGCTCATCCTGGTTGAAGATCCCTCCTTGCAGTTTGAAGTGCGGACAAAGCGCCCGCCCCGGGACCCGGTGAATGCGCTTCTTTCCTTTGCTTATACGTTGCTGGTTAACGAGTGCATATCGGCCTGTGAGGGTGTAGGGCTTGATCCTCAGATCGGGTATCTCCATGCCCTGCGCCCTGGCCGTCCAGCTCTGGCCCTGGACCTGATGGAGGAATTCCGGTCCTTCCTGGCAGACCGGCTGGTACTGACCGTGTTAAACCGCCGCCAGATAACGGAAAAAGATTTCCTGGAGCGACCTGGAGGGGCCGTCCACCTTACCGACCGGGCCCGCCAGACCTTTCTCGAGGCCTATCAGAAGCGGAAACAAGAGGAGCTTACCCATCCTCTTTTAGAACAACGGGTACCCGTGGGGCTCCTTCCTCACATTCAGGCACGCCTTTTGGCGCGACATCTTCGTGGGGATGCGGCCGAATACGCGCCGTTCGTTGCCCGGTGAGGCGGATAGACATCGTAGTTGCCTACGACGTAAATATGGAAAGCAAGGAAGGCCAGGCTCGCCTGCGTAAGGTAGCCACCATTTGCAAGAACTTTGGTCAGCGGGTTCAATACTCGCTCTTTGAGTGTCGGGTAACACCGACCCAGCTCGAGGAACTCGTCCACAGGCTCCGGAAGGTAATCGATGAAAAGCAGGACAGCCTTCGCATCTACATACTGCATGGCGGCCGGGAAGGTTCGCTGAAGGTTTACGGCCGGGATCGATATGTGGACTTCGATGGGCCGCTGATTTTATGAAGGTTTTCGTGGTGGTGCGCGGACCTCTAGTGAAGTTGTTAAGCCCAGATGGATCGCGATCGGGGGTTTTCATGGCAATCCGGGTAATTAGAGGAGCTTTCGACTGGTCAAAAAACCTTTGGGCCGTCGGGTTCGCGCAAGGTGACCCCAAAAAACACACAGTAAAAAGAATTTGGACGCGAGCCGTTGCACCCGGCCTCTGTGCCGGGTGAGGATTGAAACCGCTAATGGGGATAATCCTGGGCGGCTATTTCGTGTTGCACCCGGCCTCTGTGCCGGGTGAGGATTGAAACACCTACACGGTATGGGGCAAGCTCAATACGTGGGGCGTTGCACCCGGCCTCTGTGCCGGGTGAGGATTGAAACATTGATCTTTATGTAGGTACAGTTGGTAGCGGAAAAGTTGCACCCGGCCTCTGTGCCGGGTGAGGATTGAAACAGGAGGTGGTTAGTTGAA
>JBNATU010000011.1:0-55496 GCA_049701195.1 Neomoorellaceae bacterium | reverse complement strand
GTTGCACCCGGCCTCTGTGCCGGGTGAGGATTGAAACGTCGGTAGGTTGGTACTCGATGTCGTCCGGGTCGTGTTGCACCCGGCCTCTGTGCCGGGTGAGGATTGAAACCTCACCAGGGCTATGCAGGTGTTGTTGGGAGCGGCGTTGCACCCGGCCTCTGTGCCGGGTGAGGATTGAAACCTTCCCTCCAGCCTGGAAGCAGCCTCCGCCGCCTGGTTGCACCCGGCCTCTGTGCCGGGTGAGGATTGAAACTTGTGCATATAAACATTGGGCAGCACTTCTACGAGTTGCACCCGGCCTCTGTGCCGGGTGAGGATTGAAACCAGCCGCTGGAGTATGAACTGGTCCGGCAGGAGAAGTTGCACCCGGCCTCTGTGCCGGGTGAGGATTGAAACTGATTTTTTGCGACGACCCACTCACGATCCCCTCCAGGTTGCACCCGGCCTCTGTGCCGGGTGAGGATTGAAACTGTATCCTGTAACTGCGCCACCAGTATCTAAAGCCTCGTTGCACCCGGCCTCTGTGCCGGGTGAGGATTGAAACTTGTGCATATAAACATTGGGCAGCACTTCTACGAGTTGCACCCGGCCTCTGTGCCGGGTGAGGATTGAAACCGGCACGTTTCTTTACTTCTGCTGGCACGCCATGAGGTTGCACCCGGCCTCTGTGCCGGGTGAGGATTGAAACCAGCCGCTGGAGTATGAACTGGTCCGGCAGGAGAAGTTGCACCCGGCCTCTGTGCCGGGTGAGGATTGAAACAAAAAAGCTTGATACAAAACTTTATACTGTCATCGAGTAATTACCATCACTCTTCCGCCAGTTTAATTACTACTATCTATTCATGGTTGCCAAGTGTATACCGGTATTTTCCCCACTTTCACGTCCAAGGATAAGAAAAAAGCTGCCCCGAATAATTCAAAATGTTGAGCCATTTTGTCTCAGGTTCTCGATAAACCAACATAAAGATTTCATAACAGACTTGCCCCTACAATAATTCATTGATAAACTTAAGACAGGTGGTGGTTTATCTGCAGCCAAAAAGCGGTAACAGGTACGATATCAGCATCAAGGACCTTTTCGCCGACGAAACCCAGGAACTCATCAACTACTTTGGTCACCTTGAGGTCAGGGTAACCGGTGACTTAAAAATCGAGTTTCCTCAGGTAGAAACTAGAGTTTCCGACCTGGCAATGAAAGCCGAAAGCCTGCAAGGACCTGTGGCCATTCACCTGGAATTCCAGAGCCGTAATGACGATGAGATGCCCTACCGTATGTTGCGCTATGCCCTGGAAATCTACAAGACCTACCACCTGCCGGTCTACCAGCTAGTAATCTACTTTGGCCAGTGGCCTATGAACATGATCAATCAACTAGTGTATAGACTCAGCGACCAAAACTTGCTGGATTATCGCTACCACCTTCTCGATCTGGGTAATATAACCTATGAAGAATTAAAAAACAGCCCCCACCAGCGGTTGCTTTCCTTGTTACCTGTAGTAGACAGGAAAAAGCGCCAGAAAAGTGGTAAAGAATTCCTTCGGCGCTGCGCGGAGGATATTCTCAACAGCAGCCTGGACCTGGAAACTAAAAAAACCGTATTGTTGCGGGCGGAGATATTCGCCGGCCTAGTTTTTGACCAAAAAACAATTGACCTTGTTTTCCGGGAGGTGGAACAAATGCTCAACATAGAGGAATCCGCCGGCTACCAGCGGATATTTGAAAAGGGTATGGAAAAGGGTATGGAAAAAGGTATGGAAAAAGGCATAGAAAAAGGACAGCAGGAATCCTTGATGGACGTGACCATCAGGCTCTTAAGCAAGAAGTTTCGCAAAATACCTCGGGAGTATCTGGCCCGAATTAAAGAGCAGGACGTTTATGTCCTCCAGCAGATTATCGACAACATCTTTGATATCAATGATATCAAAGAACTGGAAGATTACCTGCAGTAAAAATATATCGTTCAGGTATATAGCAAACAGGTATATAGCAAACCGGTGCCTGATCTAGGAAGGAACAAAACCGCCGCAGGGGGTTATTCCCCAGCGGCCTTTTTTACTTAGCACTAGGCCGTCTGCACATGAATAACTTCCAATTTACTCCAGGATACTGGTTAATTCTGGATCTCTCCTGATGAAAAACAACTGTTGCAAAACCTCGCCATCTACGGCAACTTGATAGTGGGTCATCCTCCATCCCTCCTGGTAAGGTTTTTGCCTATCTTTTTATTACTAGAAGGAGGGTGGCCCCTACTGCTTCTAAGCCCACCTTTTTTCCACACTATACCGGACACTACTTGCGCCGGTCGAGCAACAGGTGGCTAAAAGCACCGAAAAGTAGTATACTAAAACTATGACTAAGAAGGAGATGGCAGGCAGGATAATCTATCTCGATAACAGCGCCACCACCGCAGCTCTACCAGAAGTAGTAGAAGTTGTAAGAGAGGCCCTGTTGTCTATCTACGGCAATCCCTCCTCCCTCCATGGGATGGGTCTAGCGGCCGAACGAATCTTGCGCCAGGCCCGCGAGGAGGTGGCTCGCCTTTTAGGGGCAGAGCCGGGGGAAATATACTTTACTTCCGGCGGTACCGAAGCCAATAACTGGGCGCTAAGGGGGCTGGCCTACTCTTTGCGCCGGCGGGGCCGGCATATCGTCACCACTACAGTAGAGCACCCTTCCGTACTGGAAACCTGCCGCTTGCTGGAGAGAGAAGGTTTCAGCGTAACCTATCTTCCGGTGGACGGCCAGGGTGTGGTCCGGCTGGAGGCCCTGGAAAATGCTTTGCAGGAAGATACCATTCTGGTCAGCATCATGAGCGTAAACAACGAATTGGGCACCGTTCAGCCCCTAGAAGAAATAAGCAAGATCGTGAGGGCCAAAAGCTCGGCTTTGTTGCACGTAGACCATATTCAAGGCTACGGCAAGATACAGTTGGACCTGAAAAAACTGCATATCGCGGCCCTTTCTTTAAGCGCCCATAAGCTCCACGGCCCCAAGGGTGTAGGAGCCTTATACCTGCGCCGGGACCTTCACATACTACCCCTTCTGGTAGGAGGTGACCAGGAGCGCGGGCTGCGAGCAGGAACGGAGAACGTCCCGGGTATAGCTGGTTTTGGAGTAGCCGCTTCTTTGACCCGGCAATCTTTGCCGGCCAGCGAAGCTAAAATGCGGCGGCTGAAGATGCTTCTGGCCGAGCGCCTCCTCTCCCAAATCCCGGACACCTACATAAACGGCCCCCAGCCCGCTTCGGGCGCTCCTCATATCTTGAATGTTTCTTTCCTCGGCCTTAAGGCCGAGGTCCTGGTTCACATGCTGGAAGAGAAGGGGATTTATGTTTCTACCGGTTCGGCCTGCCATTCCCGCCGCCGGGACATTAGCCATGTGCTTAAAGCCCTGGGAATTACTGGAAACCAGATGGAAGGAGCCATACGCATAAGCTTGTCCCGTTTCAATACAGAAGAGGAAATGGAGGAAGCGGCGCGGGCCATCCGCGACTGTGTGGCGGAACTGCGCAAGCTATAGGGCCCTAAATCGGTGCAGTAATTTGCTGCTTAGGCTTTTAAGCGAGCGACTAAACCCGAGCGGTCGCCCAACTTGAGCTTCGCCCGAAAGTGGAAACGAGGTAGAGGACAGAGAGGCTGAAGACCAGCCCTATCGACAAAGATGCCGGCTGTTGAGGGGACCCCGCCGGAGCTTGAGGGTGAGCAAAAGTCCTGCCCGCGAGGATTTGGGCAGCGAGCGCAAGCTGGGCAGGCCTAAAGTCCAAGGGGATACGCCGGTAGAGACAGCTTAGAGCAGGAAGGAGTTGCTGCCGTTCGTGTATACATCTTTGCTGGTCCGTTACGGCGAAATCAGCTTAAAGGGAAAAAACCGGTCGGACTTCGAACAGCGGCTCCTGGTGAATATTGAGCAAGCCCTGGCCGACCTCCCTCCGCGCCAGATCCGCAAGACCTTCGGCCGCATCTTCATAGAGCTTAAGGACGACTTGGCGGAAGTAAAGGAGCGGCTCCAGCGCGTATTCGGCGTGGTCTCCTTCAGCCCGGTGGCGGAAGCGCCTCTGGACCTAGGCCTCATCCGGGAAAAGGCTTTGCAGGTTTTAGAGCACACGCCCGGTCAGACCTTCAAAGTGGAAACCAAGCGCTCTTACAAGGGCTTCCCCTATAAGTCGCCGGAAATAAATCATCTCGTGGGAGGCTATCTCCTGGCCAGAACCGGACAGAAAGTGGACGTGCATAACCCCGACCGGATAATCCACCTGGAAATCCGCGACGACGCCGCTTACATCTATTCCCAAATCATTCCCGGACCCGGCGGTCTCCCGGTAGGAGTAACGGGCCGGGGCGTCTTGCTCCTGTCCGGAGGCCTGGACAGCCCGGTGGCCGGATGGCTGGGACTGAAAAGGGGTTTGGAACTCACCGCCTTGCACTTTCACAGCTTCCCCTTTACCGGCGAGCGGTCTAAAGAAAAAGTCGTCGAGCTCTGCCGGGTCCTGGCCGGCTTTGCCGGAAGCCTGCGCCTGGTGGTGGCCCCTTTCACCGCCATCCAGAAGGCTATACGCCAGAGCTGCCCGGAGGAATTATACATAACCATCATGCGCCGGATGATGTTCCGCATTGCCGAGCAGGTGGCCCACCGGGAAGGCGCCTTGGCCCTCCTCACCGGAGAAAGTTTGGGCCAGGTGGCCAGCCAGACCCTGGAAAGCATAGCCGTAATCAACAAAGTAGTCCAACTGCCCGTGCTGCGGCCGGTCATTTCCTGGGACAAAACCGAAATCGTAGAGCTGGCCCGAAAAATAGGCACCTACGAGATCTCCATCCAGCCTTACGAAGATTGCTGTACTCTCTTTGTCCCCCGGCACCCGGCCACCAGGCCGCGCTTAGAAAAGGTGGAAAGAGCAGAGGAGAACCTGGACGTGGAAGGCTTGATGGAGGAGTGCCTGGAAAACCTAGAAATAATAGAGATCGATTGAACCTCCTTGTCGTGGAGGCTACCCCGAAAATAGTCCTTGGCTATTTTCATCCTCCTGCTGATGCCGCCAAGGCGGCATGAGGGTCTACCCCGAAAATGCGCTCTTTGCCATTTTCATCCTTCTGCTGGTGCTGTCTTAGTATCATGAGCGTGTACCCAGAAAATACCCGAAAATATATGCCGCACCGACGGCATGGACGTCTACCCCGGCTTCCAACTTCCGGCTTCGCACTCCTATTCACGAAAACCCGTTTAATTCCTTAGAGTGCGTAGCGGGCCTATCTTACCCTGTGCTTTTCTGGCTGGTAGCGAGAGCCTCTACACCTCTAGCGCTTGAGTTATCGCTACTTTGGGCAGAACAGGCCCAAGAGGAAAATAAAGGATACGCCGAAATATAGCACAGCATAGCGGCGTTCCCCGCCGGAGAACACCAAAAAGTTTTGAGGAAGATTAGTATGCGCATCCTGCTGGTCACCTTGAATGCCAAGTACATCCACTCTTCCCTGGCCCTGCGCTACCTTGGGGCTATAGGCCGCTCCTTTCCCTGGCAGCAGGATATAGCAGAATTTACCATAAACGATCTGCCTTACAGCATAGCCGCCGAGATCTATCGTCTAAACCCCGACATAGTAGCCTTCTCCTGCTATATCTGGAACCTGAAGCCTACCCTGGAGGTTGCGGCCATCCTGAAAAAAGTTAAGCCCGAGCTTCTTATAATCTGCGGAGGCCCTGAGGTGTCTTTTGAGACCGAAGCTTTTATGCAAGCCCATCCCCAGGTAGATCTGGTTATACGGGGTGAAGGGGAGATCCCCTGGACCGGGTTTTTGACACTTCTGGCGGAAAAGGGTCCCTCGGGAGTCGGGAAGCTAAAACCGGACCCCTCCCTCCTGTCCGCCGTGCCCGGTCTGGTCTACCGTACCGGCCAAACCCTAAAGTCCAATCCACCCGCCCCCCTATTAGAGGACCTGGACCGCCTCCCCTCCCCCTATCAGGACGCCGACCTATCCTCTTTAGCCGACCGCATCGTTTATTACGAAGGCTCGCGGGGTTGTCCCTTCGCCTGCGGTTTTTGCCTTTCTTCGACTGTGCCGGGAGTGCGCTATTTTTCTTTGGACCGTATAAAAGAAGATATCCCGCGGATACTTAAAGCCGGGGTGCGGGAAATCAAATTCGTGGACCGGACTTTTAACGCCGACCAAGAAAGGGCTCTGGCCATATGGGGATTTCTCGTGTCGTTGCGGCCCCAAGCCCGGTTTTATTTCGAAATCGCCGGGGATCGTCTGGATGAAGACATGCTAAAATTTCTCTCCCGGGTACCTACTGGCCTTTTCCAATTAGAAATAGGCGTCCAAACCATCAACGACCAGGTCAACCGCCGCTGCCACCGCTATCAGAACTGGGAGCGGCTGGCCCGCAATGTAAGGCGGCTCTTGTCTTACGGCAATATCCGCCTTCACCTGGATCTTATCGCCGGGTTGCCGGGAGAGGACTATCCTTCCTTCGCCCGCAGTTTTGATGCCGTATACAGCCTCGCGCCGCAGGAAATCCAGTTGGGATTTCTCAAGCTCTTGAAGGGCACCCCCCTGCGCCGGGAGGCTTCCGCTTATGGCTATGTTTTCTTGGACGAACCGCCCTACGAAGTTCTGTGCAGCCGCGATCTCTCCTATGCCGAAATGCTGCGCCTGCACCGCATGGCCGATCTCCTGGAAAAATACTGGAACGGGCACCCGGCCGACCATGCCCTCCGCTTTCTGGAAGCCAGCTGCTTTGACAGCCCCTTCGCCTTCTATGAAGCCCTGGCCGCCTGGTGGGAGGACCAGGGTCTTCACCGGCGAGGTCACAGCCGCCCGGATTTATACCACCACCTGGCAGCCTTCGCATCCACCTGCCGGTCCGGCCTGGACTTGGACCTCTTTTTCCACTTGCTTAAATTCGACCTCTGTTGCCATGACCGCAGCCGCCGCTGGCCTGAATGGGCGCCGCCTTCCCCTTTAACCGAAAAAGAGCGCTCCGACTGGATGGACCGGATCGCCGATCCCGCTTTTCGCCGGCAATACCTCCCGGAACTGGCGGATCTCTCCCCCCAAGAACTGCGCCGGCATGGTTATCTTGAACTCTTCCCCTGCCACCCGGAGGATCCCCCGGCCCGTTGCCCCACCCTGGTTTACTTCTACTACGGCCCACCCGGCAGCCGGCCGGCGGCACAGGTATATTATCTCGATTTTAAAGCCCTTTAGCTCTAAAGCACTTTCTCTCCTAGTAACCTATAACCCTCCAGAGGGCTCCCCGGGTATGGCCGGCTAAGGCGGCGTTACCATCTTTGCCCCCTACCGCCCCCGGCGCTCCCCTTTACCGGGATGGCGAAAAAAGCGGCCCTGCTATCATCCTTGCCCTACCGCCGACCTCAGGCGGCGAGAAAAGCGCTTTAAAATCTTAATCGTCCGCGGCCCTAAAAGCAGGTAAAGGCCGGCATTGCCCGCAGCATGAGCAGTATCCAGCCAAAAACTGGCGGCGCAAGTGGCCAAAAACGATTGCCAGGTTAAAGGATAAACAAAAGCGGTCCAGAACCACAGATTCATAATCCAGCCGTAGATATAGCCCCAGACCAGGCAAAACAAGGCCATGGGCCAGTGCCCCAGTCTCGCTCCCCGGCTGCCGAGCAGCCCGGCCGTCACCCCTGCCAGACCCCAGGCCAGCATTTGGGCCGGAGTCCAAGGGCCCTGGCCCAGAAAGAAGTTGGAAACCACCGCCGCGGTCGAACCCACCATAAAGCCGGCTTGAGGGCCGAAAACCAACCCGGAAACAATCACCAGAAAGGTAGTGGGCTGGACATTGGGCAGGGCGGCGAAAGGTATTCTCCCCACCGCGGCCAGGGTTCCCAGCACGGCTACCACACCGATTTCCCGGGAAGAAGCCGAGGAGAGTTCAAAGCCCAGATACATCAGGGCCAGAACGACGAAGATAAAGGCTGTGGCCACCAGCCCTCCTTGCAGGCTCCACAGGAGCATGTACCTCTTGAAGCTCAGGGCCACCAGTGCGCCCGTCAGGACTGCCCCGGATATTATCCACAGGAGGCCCCGCCCGCTTGCTCTAACCTGATTGACCGGCATATAACCTTTCCCCGTTCACCCGGACTCTTTCCAGGCCTTCCCGGACGGTCAAAACACCGCGGGCCCAGCCCCGGAAAAGCCTGGCCATCTGAGGAGAATAGCACAAGGAATCGCTTAGGACCTCCGCTTTAGCCCCCTCACTAACGATACGGCCGTCATACATAAGAATTACGCGTTCGGCATATTCGGCCACCCATTCCACATCGTGGGTTACGGCTACCACCGTAAGCCCTTCCCCGGTCAACCTGCTCAAGAGCCTGCCCAGCTCCGCTTTCAGGCGAAAGTCTAGGCCCCGCGTGGGTTCATCCAACAATAAAAGCCGGGGTCGGGCCACCAGAATAGCCGCTAAAGCCACCCGCTCGCGCTCGCCGCTGCTCAAATCCCGGGGATTCACCTGGCGGCAGCCGCTAAGACTTAAGCGCTCTAACACGGCCTCCATCCCGCCGTCGTCCTTTAAGCCGAAATTCTTTAAAGTAAACCGGAGTTCCTCTTCTACCGTATCCTGAAAAAGGTAATCCTCGGGGTTTTGCGGGAGATATCCCACCTCTTGTGCGATTTGGACTATAGGCGTGGAGCGTGTATCCTTCCCCCAGACCGTTACCCGGCCCCGTCCCGGCTTGAGCAACCCCGCCATATGTTTTAACAAGGTGCTCTTGCCGGCCGCATTTTCCCCCATAATAGCCACAAATTCCCCGGCATTTATTCTTAAATTTATCCCTTTAAGCGCCTCCTTGCCTCCCGGGTAGGCAAACCACACCTCTTTCATTTCCACCACCGCCGGGCCCTCAACCTTTTTCGGCAGGACCTGCCTTCTGGAGGCGGCCGGGCACACCTCTAATTTCCCGAGCTCTTGCCGTCCGGCTTTTACCGTCAGAGGTATCTTAGAATGATCCAGCAAGGCAAAAAATTGGGCCACCGGCGGCAGAAAAGGATACCCGTTCCTCGCCTGCCACCGGATTACTTCCTCCACCGGTCCGTCCTGTAGAATCTCGCCCTTTTCCATAAGTATCAGGCGGTCGGCCAGGTGTAAACATCTTTCCAGCCGCTGTTCGATCAAGACTACGGTATAGCCCATTTCCTTATTTAACTGCTCCACTAAACTAAAGAATTCTTCCGCGGCTACCGGGTCCAATTGCGAGGTGGGTTCATCGAGCAGCAGTACTTCCGGCTGCATAGCCAGAACCGAGGCCAAAGCCACTTTCTGTTTTTGACCGCCCGAAATACTCCCTATAAATTCCTTCTGGCAAGGCGATAAATTGAAGTAGCTCATAACCTCGGCCACCCGGCGCGACATTTCCGGCGGCGGCAGGCCTAAATTCTCCAAGCCAAAGGCCACTTCCGCCTCCACCGTGGTCATGACCAGTTGTTTTTCCGGATCTTGGAACACCAGGCCCACCTGCGATCTCAATGTCCGGCGGTCCCAGCTCCGCAAATCCCGGCCCTGGAAATAGATCTTGCCTCCTATTTTCCCTCCGTAAAAATCAGGAATTAAGCCGGCCAGAGCCCGGACCAGCGAAGACTTACCCGAGCCTGACCCGCCTACTACCAGCACCAACTCCCCTTCCTCCAGGCGCAGATTAATATTTTTCAAAGCCGGGGTCTCGGTTTCCGGATAATAGTAGGTCAGATTTTGGACCTCAAACAGGGGCAAAGTCGCCACCCCCAGCTTAAAAATAAAGGCCCGGCCAGGAATATCATTATCATGGCCAGAAATACGATCACCGAAGTGTTAGGGAGCAAAGGGTCCAATTGCGGATAGTATTTAAAATCACCGTATCCCTGCATTTTGGCGTACAGGGCCAGGCCTAAGGCCGCCAGGCTGGATGCCAGGCACAGGAAATCCCGCGGCCGGGTCGGCTCCTGCTGGTAACAGGAACGGGGTCCGGTGCCGAAAGCTCGGGCTTCCATAGCTTCCGCCACCTGCCAGGCTCCTTCCAGGGAAGACAAAAGAAGCATATCCAGCACCCAGGAATACTTCTTCAGCCTTTCCTTCCAGCCTCCGCCGGCGTAATCTACCCCCCTCATTTGCAGAACTTCCCAGGCGTTAAACCAATGGCGCACCAATAAGGGAAACATCCGGGTAGCCAGGGATACCACCAAAGCCGATTTAAAAGCCCAGCGGGAAAAAAGCCTCAGGAGTTTATCCGGATGCACCAACCCGTTAAAGAGGCAAAAAACAGTCGTTATAGTCAGCAGACGGACACCCATGGCCGCACCATAGCAAATGGCTTCCAGGGAAACCTTCATCCACCCTGTTCCCCACATGGTTTTTCCCAGGCGAAACACCAGAGCGTTGATGACCATGATTAAAACGGCCGTCCCGAGCCCCATTTTAAAATAAGGCTCCCACTCCTCCACCATTTGGGCCGCCAGCACGGCCAGAAGGCTTATGAGCAATATACCCGCCAGGTACAGGGGGTGGGAAAAAAGCAGCGCCAGGGCAAATAAGGCCCCCAGATAGGTTAGGGTTACCGTAGTGCGCACCTGCTGCAGAAAAACGCCTTTATCTCTATAAAGCAGTCTGTCCAGCATAAGCCTTTCCCTCTCTCCCGGGTTTTAACCATCCGGCGTGCCTCCCCTCATTTCCCCAGTTCCTCCCATCGGGGAGCCGGAGAGCCTATGTTGGAGCTGTACCACCATATCACCTTATCCCCCGGCTTAAGCATCTTCTGGCCGGCAGGGACCATGGGAACTTCTTCGTTCACCTTATACATCCATCCCGACGTTCCCTTGTTAGTCTGGCCGGCTATACTCTCCACCAGGCCGGGAAACCTGGTGGAAAGGGTGTAGGGCAAGCCGGTGGCCTCCAGAGCGCCCAGAGCCGTAAATCCCCAGGGATTCTTCGCGGCCAGCTCTATCTCAGCCGGGCCGTACAAGATTTCCCGGTTCTTCCCTACCACGGCCACACCTACGGTGACCGACCCCTCAGCCGCTTGGCCTGCCACCCCCGCTTGCCGTTGAGGGGTGGTGGGAGGTTGCTGTTGGACGGTTTCCGGCCCCGAAGGGGACTGCTGTTTTTCCTGCGGCCGTTGCTCCCCGGGCTCCCCCGCTCCCTCTTGGGCGGGTGAGGTTACGGGTGGAGCCCCGGTCGACGCCCGGGGTTGCGGGGAGGAAGCGACCTGTTCCCGGTCTTCGGGTTTTCCCGCACTTCTCGTGACCTCAGTCTCTGCACTCTGGGAAGGAAGAGAAGCCACACCGACGGTGCTCTGAGCCGGCTCCCCCGGAGCGGGGTTTCCCCCCTTATAGGCTACCAGTGCCGGAGCCAGAAGGGCCACCAGTACCAGGGCTAGAAGTACCAGATAGACTTTCTTCATAATCTCTTTTCTCCCTGTCCAGGCTAGAGCCTTGCACAAAACTCCCCTCATTATGGACCCTGCCGGGCCGCCGGCGCCGGTATCTTACGGGCGAAACCCCCGAGCCGCAGGGCCGGCCCGCGCGACTTCAAGCGGGGTCCCCGTCCCCTTCGCTATTCTGCCTCAGTGCTCGGGCTCAGGCCCCCCTGCCCTCGGCCCGCCTCTATGCTCGTGCGGCCTGCGGCTCGCCAAGCTCGTCCCAGTGTCCCCTTGCGCCAGCCTCCCGGCATTTTCTTATTTTCTTCACAAACACCCCTTCGGAAGCACCCCACGCCGTTAAGGCGCAAGGTGCTTACCCCGCAAACGCCGGGGACCGGCCCGGCCGGCCATAAGTACTCCCCTTGATAGCTGCCCGTGGCCTGCCCCCGGTGAGATACTGATGCCTAACCTAGGAGGATGAAGGTATTCTCCCCAGCATTTGCAGCATCCTTTTGAGCATCACCACGGCTTCGGCCCGCGTCACCTGGCCCTGAGGGACCAATTCCGTGGCCGATCTGCCCCGCAGGAGGCCTGCGCTCACACAGAGCTTGACGCTCTCTCTGGCCCAGGAAGATATACTGGAGCTATCGGTATAGACCGCCTCACCGTTTTTATCCTCCGGGACCCCTGGGGCAGGTTTCCAGCCCTCCTTCTCCAGGGCCCGGACCAGCAGGGCGGCCATCTCCTCCCTGGTGATGGTCCTTTCCGGCTCAAAATTCCCCTCACCTGTACCGGCCACTAACCCCGCCCGGTAGGCAGCCTCTATGCTGCGGAAAGCCCAGTGCTGCGGGGGAACATCCCGAAAACTGCCCTTATCGAAGTTGGGCTCCTCCAGTCCCAAAGACCGCACCAGAAAGGCCGCGGCCTGGGCCCGCGTCACCTCTTGTTCGGGACCGAAAAGGTCTTCGGTTAGGCCGCGGGCTATAAGCCTCCTGGCCATAAGCTCCACGTCCTTCTTGGCCCAATGGCCCTGGAGATCCCGGAAAGTCTGGCCGTATTCCACCAGGGCGTATACGCTCAGATGCTCTGTCTCAAAGGTAAAGGACTGGCCGTCGGAGCTCAGAGTGCCTCCCACGTACTCCCAGGAGCCGTCCTCTTTTTGCCGGTACACCGCCAGTTTATCTTTATCCACTGTACCGGTCAGCCTGTCGTCCAAGGGCAACGTGATGGTTATCCGGCGGGCAAAACCGGCCTGGGGCTTTTCCTTCCCGCCCTCCGGCGTAACTATATTCAATTGGAAATCGAAAATTCCCTCCCCCACCGTCCGCGCGCTCGCAAAAAGTTGGATACGGGCCGGGTCCAATTTCTGCACCGCCCATTCTATTCCCGCATTGCCGGCGGCTTCTTCCGCCAGGGTTTTTAACACCTCCGGAGGAAGGCGCAGCGAACACGCGGGAGTATCCAGGCCCAGATGCCAACCGCCTGCGGCCACGGCCTGGAGCGCGCCGGCGGGCAAAGTGACGCTAACAGCTCCCTTTGACCCGGCCTGTGCAGGCAGGCTAACTAAGAAGGTGTCCAGCCGCAGTCGGCCCGCTTCTTCGGTAAGGCCCAGGCCTTGGAGTTTATCCGCCAGTTCGGCGGCCTTCTTCAGGCTTTCTACCTGCTCCTTGACCGCTGCGGCGTCGATCTTTATCTCTGCTTTATCCGCTTCTATCCGGATCTGTAAGGCCTTCCCCGGCAACCGGACCAGCTTCTCTTGCAACGCCCCTATGACTTCGCCCAGCGCTTTCCGGAGTTCCTCCGTCACCTCATTCTTATTAAGGCCGCCCGCTATTTCCATTAGGCCGGATAAAGCCTGAGCAGGGCTGGACAGGCCCTTCTGCAGCTCGTCCAAAATACTTTGTACTTTAGTAGTCCCAGTACTCCGGGGCGAACTCAGCCGCTGCTCCAGCTCCTCCCAATCGGGTGCCGGGGTGCTTAAATCCTTGCTGTACCACCATATAATCTTATCCCCTTCCCCGATAGGGTACTGGCCGGCGGCCACGCTGCCCACGCTTCCGTTCACCTGGTACATCCAGCCGCTCATGCCGCTGTTGGCCTGTCCGGCAATGGATTCCACCAAATCCGGCCACTTAGAGGACATGGTATAAGAAAGGCCCGTAGCGTCCAGCGCCCCCAAAACCGTCAAGCCCCACCGGTTGCTGGCCAGGACCGTAACCGAACCCGGCCCGTAGAGCAACTCGCCGCTTTTGCCCACCACCGCAATCTGCACCGTGCAGCTGGCGGCACCTGTGCCGGAAGAGCCGGAGGGCGTGGAAGGAGTAGTCCCCTCTTCTCCCTGGGTGCCCAGCAGGCAGTATCCGTACAGTGCCCAGGTGGCATCCATGATGTTATGCGCCGCTCCAAATCCAGAAGTACCGTCTTTTGTATTCCATGCCTGGGTGAGCATATAATCGACCGGGCTGTTGCCCGCCGCGCTTTTCACCGCCGCCGGGTCCTGTCCCAAAACTTTTAGAGTAGCGATCATTTCTACGGTATCTATTAGCGGGTCGTCCCAACTGCTAACTGCAAAACTGCCGTCGGGTTGTTGCTGTTTTTTCAGCCACTGCACCCCGCGCTCTACGGCCGCCTGGATTTCCGCGTCCGCTTTGCCCGGGTCCAAGTACGCCAGCGCCCTTACGGCCTGGGCGGTGGACACGAAGTCCGGCCAAGACGCGTCCCAGGCGCCGTAATTATCTCCTTCTGCCAGATTTTGCGCGCCCAAAATATATTCCTTAGCATAGACCGCGTCGACCACGCTTAAGAATCCGCCCCGGCCCAGCAGGTCGTAGGCCGGCAGATTGCTGAAAAGACTGTAGGGGCCGGGATCGAAGCCCGCAGGGCTCTGCCTGGTCTGAAAAACTTGCAGCAGACTTTCCACCAGAACCTCCCGTCCCAGGGCTTTCATGGCCAGCAAGTCCTGAGCCAGCCTCTTGGCCGGCGCCTGACTCGGGTCGGAAGCAACCTTAAGATCCTGGTACACCAGGTCGGTCACCGCTCGTTCCAAAGTTTGACCTTGGTAAAACCAGTCACTCACGTCCACGCCCGCCTGGGTAAGAACATACGCCGCGTAAGCTCCCACGCCGTTATCCTGATTTTTAGGCCCGTTCTGCGTAAAATCTTTATAGAGAATATCCACCGCCTTATTCTTAAGCTCGGCTACCGTCTCCCCTGCCTCTAGCTTGCTCCCCACCCCGGAAACTACCAAGGAAAAAACCATTAGCGCTATAAGTAGAGCCGCCCACGGGCGCGCCGCTTCCCTTCTCCGGTACAACTTATTTCCCCCCTGTTCCCTTCTGTTCTTTCTTGACGAGAAAACAAAAGCCCCGGTCTACGCCGTACCGGGGCAGCTCCAGCTCCTGAAGTGAGCCCAGATACCACCTCCCTATCTCGCGTAGATCAGCGGTGGTCGGGGGACAGGCAGGTTTCCTGGCTCGGGTTCCTCTCCGGCCTTACGCCTTCCCAGGTTGCCCCAGTGGCCTTGTGTAAGGCGGATCACCCTTACAGTGGCGGGACCGCGCCGGACTCGCACCGGACTTCCCTCTCGCCTCTACCTTTAGAGGCCTCCTGCCCCTTATCTCATAGTATACTTTTGTCTGGATATCCTTTAATATTTTTTCGCCGTACAGCCTCCGAATCCTGCCTCTCGCCAGATTAATCTCCTATTTTGCCCTTTCTCCCTGGTCTCTCTAACTATTCTTTCTTGTTATACTTCGCCTGACTAGTCCGGCGGGATTACAAAATTATTAGCAGCGTTCGCCTCAAGTATAACCTTGTCTCCGGCACAGCGAAAATAGGAGATATATAACTTTTAGGCATATCTAGTATGAAGGAATTTTCTTCTAAGATCCCGAATCTAAAAGACCAGCCGGCCTCCGGGCCGGAAACCCAACTGAACAGGAGGTGCTTACATGGGGAATACCTTTTCTCGGCAGTACTTAATGATCGTCTCCGGACTTATTCTAGGAGCCGTCGCCGCCCTCATGACCGTGGCCGGCAACCCGGCAAACATGGGCATCTGCCTGGCCTGTTTTTACCGGGACATAACCGGCGCCCTGGGGCTGCACCGGGCGGCCACGGTGCAGTATTTGCGGCCGGAAATCATGGGTATGGTGCTGGGCGGCTTCCTGTCCGCCCTGGCCTGGGGAGAATTCCGGGCGCGGGGAGGCTCCGCGCCTCTGGTGCGCTTTTTTCTCGGCACCTTCTTTATGATAGGCGCTATGGTCTTCCTGGGGTGCCCGGTTAGGGCGGTGCTGCGACTGGCAGGAGGGGATTTGAACGGGCTGACGGGTATAGCCGGGGTAATAGCCGGCGCCCTGATAGGTATCTATCTTCTGCGGAACGGGTTCAATCTGGGACGCTCCACCCCCACCTACAGCGCCGCCGGCTGGATAATGCCCCTTTTCATGCTGGGCCTGCTCTTGTTGGCCGTTTTTAAACCCCAGTTCATATTGGCCAGCAAGGAAGGGCCCGGGGCCGCCCGGGCGCCGCTGCTCCTCGCTCTGGGGGCAGGCTTGTTGTTTGGCTTCCTGGCCCAGAGGACGCGTATGTGCTTCGTAGGAGGCTGGCGCGACCTCTTCTTGGTCAAAGACACCTATCTCTTCAGCGGTATAGCGGCTTTCTTCGTGGGAGCCCTGATAATCAATGCCTTGTTCGGCAAGATCCACGTAGGTTTTGTAAACCAGCCTATCGCCCACAGCAGCCACCTGTGGAACTTTTTAGGGATGACTCTGGCCGGACTTACCGCCACCCTGCTGGGAGGATGTCCCCTGCGCCAGACCATACTGGCGGCGGAGGGCGACTCGGACGCCGGTATAACCCTATGGGGCATCATTGCCGGAGCGGCTTTTGCCCACAACTTCGGTCTGGCCTCCAGCCCTCAAGGCCCTAGCGCCTTAGGGCCTGTGGCCGTGCTCCTCGGCATAGCTTTTGCTCTGGCCGTGGGCCTGCTCATGCGGGAAAAAGTTTAAGATGAGGAGGAATGAGGGATAAAGTTGTTCTTTAAGCGGTCCGGCCGGGCCGACGGTCCCGGCTGCGAACCCTCCCGTACCCGGGGGATAATCATCTTCCCCTCCGTAGAAGAAGCGCTCAAAGCGGAAAAAATTATCCAAAGGGCAGGCCATGAGTGCCGCCTGGTAGCTCCCCCGCCCCATTTGCGCCAAGGTTGCGATTTGGCCCTGGAGGTGGAGCTCATAGAGCAAACTGCCCTGGTGCGCGCCCTGGAAGGTAAGGTAGCCTATCTGGGACTCTACCCCCTGGAAGGTTCCGCCGAGATGCTCCGGATCGTGAAGGTGGTGTCTTTCCCCCGGCACGTTATGGTAAAGGCGGGCAATATGAAGCTCACCTATGATCGGAGCAGCGGCGTCATCGTGAACCTCTCGGGCGGAGGCTGTCCGGACGTGCCTTACCTTTACACCCGATTGGTGGGCCGCAAGCTGGAAGAGGTCGACCGGCCCCGAGAAATAGGATTCACCCTCTGCGCTTTGATGCTGGACCGGGCCTGGGAGGAAGCCCTGGCCCTCTGGAAAGGAGGGGAGCCTAATTGATCCTTATAGCGGGCACCGTTCCCGCACCGGAGCTGGATCTCGTCCAGGGTAGAGTAGTGCAAGTAGGGAAGGCGCTACAGGTCGCGGATTACGTTTTCCCCTGTGGGCAAGGCACAGGAGCAATGATCGGCGCCGCTCTGGCGGTGACCACCGCCCTGGGTTTGGAGCCTCCTTATGCAGTCCTGGCCGGAGATATCGGCCGGGGCCAGGGCACGCGTCGCCTCTATCAATATCTGGAGAAACACTTAAAGGAGCTAAATCCTAAGGTTCTGGCCCTGCATTACTGCTTGCCCATAGTCAGGTTGATGCACAGGCTTTGGGAGGCGCTGGAAAAAAGCCCCTCCAGACCCCGGTTAATCGCCGACGCCGGAGCCATGTACGCGGCCAAGGCGGCCGGTCTGGCAGCCCGGTTCGATATTTTTACCCCTGACCCCGGTGAGATGGCTTTCCTGGCCGACCCGCAGGCGGCCCATCCTGCTTATGTCAGCCGCCACCTCTGGGATAGCGAGACCCGGCAAGTGCCTGAGCTGATAAAAGCAGCCTATCTGCACGGCGGAGCCGCCAAAATTCTTCTGGTCAAAGGGGCTATAGATCATATAGCCGCCGAAGGAAAAGTAGTAGCCAGGGTAGAAGAACCGTGTGTACCGGAAATGGAATGCATTGGCGGCACGGGGGACACCGTAACCGGCCTGGTAGTGGCTCTGACAGGCGCCAGCTGGGAGCCCGTACCGGCAGCTATTACGAGCGCCCGAGCCAACCGCTTGGCCGGCCAAATGGCCCGCGCCACCCCCGCCACCCCGGTGGCGGAACTCATCGAGCACCTCCCCCAGGCCTTAAAGGAATTAGGGGTTATCCCCCAGGCCTCCTAACTCTGGCACGTATGGCTCTGACTCTTACGGAAAGGAGGTTTCTTAAAACATGATAGAGCTTGATGTCCGCGGCTTATCCTGTCCCATACCGGTGGTAAGAACCAAGAAGGCTATGGAGGAGCATCCCGGCCAGCCCCTCCTGGTGCTCACCGACAACGAAACGCCCAAAGAGAACATTACCCGCCTGGCTCACAGCCGGGGATATACCGTCAAAGTGGAAAAAACCTCCGGCGTGTACCGTCTCTTGCTGGAGCCCTAGAAGGCCGTCTTTCCTCCGGCAGCCCATTTAATCTGCACCAGGCTGCGCCAGGGCCCTGGGGCTGGAGCCCGGCCTGCCGGCCGCCGAGCGCCGGTAAAACCGGCCCTCTGCCCCGGGGCGTATCTTTACTTTTCGCGAGGAGAGACCTGCTTGGGCTGGGAGCACTTGCTAAACCCGACCGGCCGAGCAGGCTTCCCCCTTCGCGGGCGGAAAAGAGATTTCCCCGCTCAGGTCGGCCGCCAGGCTTAGCAGTACCCGCGTGTAAGGATGCCGGGAGTTAGAGAGGACTTCGGCGGTCGGCCCTTGTTCTACCACCCAGCCTTCCTTCATGACCGCCAAACGGTCGCTGACTTTTCGGGCCAGCGCGAGATCGTGGGTGATAAAGAGCAGGGCTAATCCCCTTTTCTCCTGAAGGTTGAGCAGCAGCTTTAAAATCTTGGCCTGGATACTGGCATCCAGCGAGGAGGTGGGTTCATCGGCGATCAATAGCTTGGGGTTTAACACCAGGGCCCGGGCAAGGGCCACCCTTTGGGCCTCTCCACCGCTCAACTGGTGGGGATATTTGCGCCCGAAAGATTCTTCAGCAGGCAGCTCCACTTCCTCCAAAACCCGCTTTACCCGCTCTATCTTTTCTTCTTCTCTCTCCCCTCCCTGTACGTCCAGGGGCTCCTTGACCAACTGGAAAACATTCATCCGGTGGCTTAAGGATTCCCGGGGATTCTGAAAAACCATTTGCACCCGCCGGTAGAATTCCCGGTCCCGGTGCTCCACCTTTTGGCCCTCCAGCCATACCTCTCCTTTATCCGCCTCCAGTAAGCCCATAACCGTCAAAGCCAGGGTAGTCTTGCCCGAACCGCTCTCCCCCACCAGGGCCAGGGTCTCTCCTTCGTACAAGGTTAAAGTTACTCCCTTTACGGCCTGGACCCCGTTGAAGGATTTGCTGAGCTCTCTTATTTCCATTAAGGGTATTATGCCTCCCCGGTGACAGGCCAGGGACCGTTCGCTTAGATCTCGGAGCTCCGGCACCTCTCGGGAGCAGATTTCCAGCCGCTGGGTGCAGCGGGGGTGAAAAGGGCACCCTTCTACCGGCCGAAAAGGAGGACCCGGTATCCCCTGCAGGTCCTTGGCCGCGGTCATATGAGGATAAGAGCGCAACAGACCCCGCGTATAGGGGTGCCGCGGGAAAGAAAAAATTTTCTGCGTGCGCCCCAGCTCCATTACCCGGCCGCCGTATAACACCGCCACCCGGGTAGCCAGTTTGGCCGCAGTAGACAGATCGTGCGTAATCAGCAAAACGATTTTATCCCGGATTATCTCTTTAAGAAGCGCGATAATTTCCGCCCGCGTTACCGCGTCCAGAGAGGCGGTAGGTTCATCCAGGATGAGCACCTCCGGATCATTGGCCAGGGCCAGGGCTATTAGAGCCCTCTGTTTTTCCCCGCCGCTCAGCTCATGGGGGAAAGCGCGCAGCCGCCCCGGTTTTAACCCCACCGCCTCCAGGAGCTCCACCGCCCTTACCTGGGCGGTTCTTCTCTTCGCCCCGTGGACCGTTAGGGCTTCCACCACCTGGTCCACCACGGGGTAAAGAGGATGCAGGGCATCTTCTACGTTTTGAAAAACCATAGCCAGCTCTTTCCCCCGCAGATGGCGTCGCTCCTCCTCCGGCAGGTCCAGGAGATTCCTGCCCCGAAATAATATCTGCCCGGTGCACCGCCCCGGCACCAGCCCCATTACCGAAAGGCCCAGAGTAGTCTTGCCCGCTCCGGATTCCCCTATCACTCCCAGGGCTTCGCCCCTATTAATCTCTAAACTTATACCTTTCAGTACCTCCACACTGCCCCAAGATACCTTCAAATCCTTAATAACCAGCATTTTCCCTATCTCCTCGCACCCGAGGGTTAAGAACGCCTTCCACGGCAAAACTCAAAAAGGTAAAAGCCCCCACCAACAAAGAAAGGGCCGCTCCCGGAGGTAGCAGCCACCACTTCCACACCTCCAGGTAAGTGAACTTTAAAGCCTGCTGCATCATCCTGCCCCAGCTCAGCAGGGTGGGGTCGCACACCCCCAGGAAGGAAAGGCCGGCTTCCATGAAGATGGCCCGCCGGGCATCCTGGATCATAACCGCCAGCCAGACCGGTCCCAGGTCCGGCATTATATGCCGGGCTATAAGATAAAAGGAGCCGGCGCCAAAGGTACGGGCCGCAGCCACACATTTTTTCTCCTTTAAGGAAAGAGCTTCGGCCCTTATTATCCGGGCTCCGCCGGGCCAGAGAAAAACCGCCAGAAGCAAGATGAGGGTCCCCAGGTGGGGCCGAAAATAGGCCCCCACCAAAATAGCTGCCAGGACCGGAGGGATTACCAGCAGGGCGTCTACCAGCCGCATACAGAGGCTATCGTAAAACCCTCCCACCAGGGCGGAGGAAGCGCCCACCAGCATACTTAGGGCGCCGGCCAGAAGCGCCGCCCCGCAGCCCACCACCAGGGAGGTCCGGGCTCCATAAAGCAGGCACGACCAGATGTCCTGCCCCACATCATTAGTTCCCAGCCAGTGCTTAACCGAAGGGGGACTAAAAGGCGCTCCTGTTCTGGCTTCCGGCGGGTACGGAGCCAAAAAGGGCGCCAGAGCGGCCAGAAGAGCCAGAAAGAGCAGCAAGTACAAACCTATCCTTCCCAGCCCGTTCTCTCTTATCTCGTGCCAATAATCAACGTGCATGGCCAATCCTCGGATCCAGCTTGGGATAAAGCAAATCCAGCAGCAAATTGATAGTCAGTACGGCCGCCGTGATAAGCAGGAGCACGCCCTGGATGACCGGATAATCGCGCACCATGAGAGCATTATACAGAAGGGAGCCCAGACCGGGATAAGAAAAAACCACTTCTACAAAGAGGGTACCGCTTATCAGGTGAGCCCCCTGCAAGCCGGCCGCCGTAACTACCGGGAGCAGGGAATGTCGTCCGGCATGATGATAGCGCACCCGGCTATCTTTGCACCCCTTGGCCCGGGCCGTAAGGATAAAGCCCGCACCCAGGGTAGCCACCATGTTGCTGCGGGTTAAAAGGAAGATTCCGGTAGTGCGCACCACCACCAGGGTCAGCAAAGGTAACACCAGGTGGTGCAGCACGTCCAGCGCCAGGCCCAGGCCCGACAAACCCGAGTAAGGGGTCACACCCCCGCCCAAAGGGAAAAGGCCCCCTACCACGCCGAACAAGAGTAAAAGCAGAATCCCCACGAAGAAGTCGGGGAACCCCTGGGCCAGCATCAAAGCCGCCAGCAGGAATTTATCTACCCTTTGCCCGCGCTTAAAGCCCGCTTCCACACCCAGTATGAACCCCGCGGTCGTAGATAGCAGCAGGGCCAGTCCGGAAAGGAGGAGGGTCCAGGGAAGATACCTTAAGACCACCGAGGCCACGGAAGCGCGGTAGTAATAGGAATAGCCCAGGTCGCCATGCAACAGGGCTACCACATAAGCCGCGAACTGTTCCCCTAAAGGCTTATCCAGAGCAAACCGCCGGATGAGCTCGGCCTTCAGTTCCGGTGTCATAGCTAACAGTGCGTCATCGCCATATATGGCCTGCAAAGGATCTCCGGGCATAAGCCGCGGCAGGAAGAAATTCAGCACCAGTATAATGAAGAAGGCCAGCGCATAATTCCCTGCTCTATGCAGTGCTCTATCAAGTACTACGTCCCTCATATCTCCTTCCAAATCAGGTAAATTATATTTCCTATCTTATATTTCCCATCCCTTCCCTGCACCGGACAATCCTTCCAAAATATTCCTCATACCGGGCGCCGGCACCGGTATCTTGCGGGCGAACTCCGCAAGCCGTATGGCTCGCCAAGCTCGCCCCAAGTCGCCTTGTACCAGCATCCCGGCATTTTCCTCCTTCTTTCGGAAGCGCTCCCCGGGCTGCGGTCCGCCCGCTGCAGGTCGGCCTCGCAAATGATCCTTAGCCGTTTTTCTCCTGCTGGCGCCGCGCTAGCGGCGTAGAGGTCTGCCCTGGGAACAATTAAGGGCGCCACTGACACTACCCAGCTCACTTCACCCAAGACAGCTTATTCAAAGGAATAGGCACCCCTGAGCCGACACCGCCCCAGGTGTAGTATAGATCCACCAGCCCGTCATGGGCCCAATAACTGGTAGGATAATACAGCGGCAGGGCCGGCATTTCCCGGGCATACAGCTCTTGGGCCTTATTCACCAGTTCGCGTCTCTTGGCAGGCTCCATCTCACCCAACTGCTGGACCAGAACCCCATTGAGTTCGGGACTTTTATCGTACCGTGCACTGTTTATATTCTGTTCCAGGGTAGTTCTATTCAGAATGCGCGGATCCCCTCCCAGGCCGCCGTGTCCGCTCAAGGCGAGATCGAACTTCCACTCCTTCACCCGGCTATCGAGGGTTTTAGCGTCCAGGCTTTGGAGGTTCACCTTTATGCCTATGCGCTCCAATTGCTCTTTTATGAGCTCGGCGGCCCGCTGGTCGGTAAGGCTCCCTCCGCCTTTAAACAAAAGCTCCAGCTCCAGCACACGGCCCTCCTTGGCCAGATAATTTCCCTGGCGGGTGTAACCCAGAGCGGCCAAAAGCTCCTGGGCCTTAACAGGATTATACTCGTAGGGTTCTACCGCGGAGTCATACCAGGGGCTGTCCGGAGGAATCAGCCCGGGGCTGCCGGTCAACCCATAACCCCGCAAGGCCACTTCCACCAGTTGCTTTCTATCGATACCCCAAGCCAGAGCTTGCCGGAATTCTCTCCGGGACAGGGGCTCCTTATTGTGGTTTATCATTAACTTGGCTACCCAATCATGAGTACCGCTTAAAACCTGAAATCCTTCCTGGCGTAAAGTTTCGGCGATTTCCGGCTGAATGGAGGTGGCATTGACCTGTTTCTTCTTAAGGGCCGCGCCGGCCATCTCCTCGCTCATCTTTACAAACTGCAATTTTTGCACTTTAGGCCGGCCTTGGTAGTATTTATCATAAGCTTCAAAGAGATAGGTGCCCTGCTCCCGGTTATAATCCACCAGCTTGAACGGCCCTGTGCCGACGGCCGCCTCCTTGTCTTGAAATTTCTCCGGCTCCGTCACCTTCTGCCAGATATGGGCCGGCAGAATGGGCAGGGCCCCGGCCACATCGCTTAAGAAAGGCGCGTAAGGCTGCCTCAGAGTGAATTTTACCGTATAATCGTCTATAGCCTCCGCTTTCTGGATCACCGAAGTATCCACCCATTGATAAGGGTGCTGACGGGTGTATTCTACGGTGAAAACCACATCTTTAGCCGTAAAAGGTTGACCGTCATGCCAAGTTGCATTCTTTTCCAGCCAGAAAACATATGCCTTTTCCTGGGGGTCGTATTTCCATTCCTTGGCCAGAGCCGGAACAAAACCCCGGGCGTCCTTCCATATCAGCGTATCAAAAACAAAACTCATGCGCACGTACCCCGGACCGCGGGGATAATGGCCGTAAGGGCTGGGGAAGCCCCAGTCCCCCGTATCGTCCGCCACGGTATACACGATTTCCTTTTCCGCTTTTCTGGTGCCGCACCCCGCTACCCAAAGCAAACTAAACAGGACCACCGCCGCCGCAATTATCGGCCACCAGGCTTTCTTCTTCACCGTCGTCTCTCCCCCTTAAACTCTCTGCCCCTACTCTCCTTACACTCTCTGCCCGTACTCTTCAGTAGAAAAATATCTCTATTCCCGGCATTAAGTTGTACCCTCCTGGTACGGCCGGGTACTGGTGTTGGGCCTCGACAGCACGATGACTGCCGGCCATAGTTCTTGGGCCTCTATCCGGCCTCCCGGCTTACCACCCGCGGCTATACTGTTCGGCACAGGGGATGCAGACCGGCCTGCCTCCTCGTACGCGCGCCCGGACCTCGGCTACCGCCTCACCGCAAACCGAACAGATGACGGAATCAAAAAGGCGCGCTTTGGGCGGAGGCTCAATCTCCAATCTTTGCACCTCGCATATTTCTTCCTCCGGTGCTTCCAAGATATAGTGCATTCTCCGCTCTTGATATTGCTGAAACAGGGCCTTCTCTTCCTCGCTGGCCTCCTTGCCGAATACCCTTTTCCTCAGCTCGCGATAAGCCTCATCCTGTTGCCAGGCCGAAGCCTTTATGGCTACGCGCACCGCCCGGCCGCTCTCCCGGCAGATGAAGGTAAACACGTGTTTGCCGTAGTCCCGGTACAGCAGGTTCCCTTTTCCTAAAGTGCAGCCCGTCAAGGCCTGAATGGCATCTACACCGCAGGCGTCGGTCTCCACCACGGCCACCAATTCCTCATCTTGGGCCCGCTCTTTTTCCAGCTCCCGCAAAGCAATTTGGGCGGCCCGGTAACCTGCTGCCAATCCCGGACAAGCATGGCCGTGAAACTCCACCGCCTTTTCCCAGTCGCTTAAAGCACGGCACATAACTTCTATCCCCTTCCTTATATTTTTCTTTTGACAGTTAAAGATGCATTTACTACATTTACACAGATTCATCGATTCATTCAGACAGATTCAGACAGATCTAGTTGATATAGATCCAACACGATTTAATTCAGATCAAACACTTAGGACCAGAAATAAAAAACCACGGAGCAAAACTCCCGCCTTACGGCAGAGAACCTCCGTGGTCCTGTGTTCCGCCTTTTTATTTTTCGCCCATCTGCAGGCCGCTAAAAAATACCCTTGATATACCCTTGCGCAGCACGCCCTCCCGGCTCCTTGCCGGGATTTTACTCCGCACTACTTGTACCGCGCCGGCACTTCTTCCCGTCTTTCCGACGGTGCCTAGTTGACGGTATAGGAGTTTAACCTCGGATATAACGCAAATAGATAATTCGACAAAAGCTAAGCGATTCCTCCTGCTACCCCAAAAATGCGCTCTTTGCCGTTTTCATCCTCTTGCCGGTGCCGCCGGGGCGGCATGGGGGTCTACCCCGAAAATGCGCTCGTTGGCGTTTTAATCCTTCTGGTGGTGCCGCATCAGCAGCATGAGCGTCTTATATCCTTTATCCTATTTACGACTTTCTATCGACCCCTTAACCACCTCAAAGGGCCAGGCCGCCAGCCCCCCTTCCATGAAGCACACCCGCTGGAAGCCCAGACCGTTTAAGATCACCTGGGCCTCATAACCCCGCAGGCTTATCTTGCAAAAAGCTATAATATCCTTATCCTGGGGCAAGCTACCCGCCTCCTGCCGCAACTTGCCTAAAGGAAGGTGCCGCACCTGGGGGTAAGGAAGGCGCACTTCCTCCACTTCCGCCGGCGTGCGCACATCCAGCAGTATAAAGTCCTCACCCCGCTCCAGGCGCCGTTTAACTTCCAGAGGGCTTACGCTGCGGGCTAGGCCATCCAGTTTGTTGCGCAAAGCATTGGCCGCGTGGGTGAGCGGATCTAAGGCCGTGGAATAGGGGGGAGCGTAAGCCAGGTCCAGATTGGCCACCTGGTCTACGGTGGCTCCCATAGTGATAGCCGCTACCGCCACATCCACCCTCTTGGCCACTTCACCCGGCCCCACTATTTGCACTCCCAGAAGCCTGCGATTGGCTTTATTGGCCACCATTTTTATGATTATCGGTTTGCTTCCCGGATAATAGTGAGCCCGATCCGGGTTGGGGCAGATAATGGTTTCCACTTCATACCCGTTATCCCGGGCCTCTTTCTCCGACAAACCGGTACGCCCCACATGGTAATCAAAAACTTTAAAAATAGCTGTACCCAGCACGCCCGGAAATCTCTCCCGGCCTCCCGTGACATTAGCCCCTAAAACCCGGCCGTGGCGGTTGGCCGTCGAACCCAGGGGCAGGTAAACAGGCCTTCCGGTTAAAATATGAAGATTTTCCACACAATCGCCGCCGGCCAGAATGTCGGGGTCGTCAGTCTCTAAGTATTGATTGACGACTATCCCGCCGGTGACTCCCAGACTCAGCCCGGCATCCCGGGCCAGAGCCGTATTGGGCCGGACACCTACAGCCACTATCACCAAGTCGGCCGGCAACTCGCCCTGTTCGGTGACCACTGCTCGCACCCGGCCCTCCTCGTCCCCTTCCAGGCGCAGAACCTTGCAGCCCAAGTGTAGCTCCACGCCTTTGGCCCGCAGGTGCTGCACCACCAGAGCCGCCATATCGGCATCTAGCTGTGCGCTCACCAACTGGGGAAGGGCCTCCACCAGGGTCACCCGCAAATCGCGTCCGTGGCTCTGAGCGGCCATATGGAGAGCCTCGGCCATCTCCAAGCCTATAAGCCCTCCGCCGATAATGACCGCTTTATCCACCTGGCCGCTGCTTAAGGCCTCCCGGATGGCCACCGCTTCTTCCATGCTTCCCAGCGTATAGACCCGGCCCAAATCCAGCCCGGGAATAGGCGGCCTGACCGGAGTGCTCCCGGTGGCCAGCACCAGCTTGTCATAGGGCAAAGATCGGGTTTCGCCCGTTTCTAAGTCCATAACCTGAACCTCTTTGGCTCGACGGTCTATAGCCAGAGCGCGTGTGCGGGTAAGGACGTTTATGTTTTTGACCCCCTTAAAGAAGGCCGCATCCCTCACTACGCCGGCAGCCGTGCTCATCAATTCCCTCCTGTCCTTCACCAGCCCGCCTATATAATAGGGCAACCCGCAACCGGCATAGGACAGATAGCTCCCCTGCTCTACCAAAGTGATCTCCGCCTGCGGGTCCAGCCTCCTGGCCCTTGCAGCCGCCTTGGGACCGGTGGCCACTCCGCCTATGATAACTATCTTCCGTCTCATAGCAGCCCTTCCCCCTCCGGGATCGGTTTTTTGCTTCGAACATAGTTTTTGATTTTTTCGCAACCAGTATACCGCCAATGGGAACAAATGTCAATAATTTTTAAGCGGCAACTTATTAGCTCATCCGGCAGGAATTTGAGAACATATGTAGAAATAACATATGTCCATATACCAAAGTAAAATCAAAAACAGCATCTCCGAGCCGGATTAACCTAAAGGGTCCCCTATGGTTAGCCGGCCTGGGCTTCCAGGCCCACGGGGTATACCCGGAAACGGGTGTGCCTTCCGACATTTGAAAAGGAGGTGGCTTATCCAGGACTGATTTAGGTATTTTTCATCCGCCCCACCTCCTGCCGGTGGGGCTTTAATTTATGGTCTACATCTGCCTCAAGGAGTGATTAAGATGAGCCTTCTGGAGGATACCAGGAGAAAATTCTCCGAGCTGGTGGCCGCCCACAAATTATTAAAAGAGAATATACAGGTGGTAGCGGCCAGACCGTTAAAACCCGAAGAAGTTATCGGCCGGCCGGGCCGGGAGGATTTTCCGCTGCTGAAGGGCAAAGAAGTTATGCTCCAGGCTCAATTCCGGTCGAGCCGGGGACAGGCCTTTACCGATATGCCGGGACATTATGAGGGAACTATACAGGACGTGTTAAATTTGCCTTTGGAAAATAACTTTCAGAGAGCCGTCTTCGTGGCTACGCTCAACGCCGTAATGCGTGATCTAAACCTGGTGGATAGGACGGTGCATTGCCGGGATCAGGAGCCGGAGCAATGCGCCGAACACCTGGCCAAATATATACGCGAGCGCTATGGAAATCCTCGAATTGCCTTTATAGGGCTGCAACCGGCCATGGTAGTTAAATTATCGGAGCATTTCCCTCTGCGCGTCGTGGATTTGGACCCGGATAACATTGGACAGAAGAAAGGCCGGGTTATTGTGGAAGATGTTTCTCATACCCCGGAAATCATAGAGTGGTGCGATATTATAGTAGCCACCGGAACGACGGCAGTTAACGACACTCTGGAGCCGCTTTTAGGGAGCAAACCGGTGATCTTTTACGGGGTCACCATTGCCGGCATCGCCCGTCTTTCCGGTTTCGAGCGCTATTGTTTTTGCGGCCACTGAAACTCTTGATCTGGGAGACTCTTAAACTACTACGCGGTGGCCAAACTCAAAGGGAGGAGCGAAATCTTTATGAGAACCCCTTTTATGGCGAAGAGGATACTGGCTCTTTTGTTAGTAAGCGTCTGGTTGGTGGTCTCCGGCGGTTGTAGCCACCAGGCTCCCACGGAAGCCGGTAAAGTGCAGGAGAAAAGTACGGAAATCACGGTAGCCGTGGAATACACCGACCATGCAGCCGGTTTTTACGTGGCCCAGGAGAAGGGATGGTTCGACGAAGCCGGTCTCCAGGTCCGCAGTTGCAACGTGTATGCCACCGGTACGGCTCTGGCCGCGGCCCTTACCAAAGGGGATATTGACGTAGCTTATATCTGTCTTGTTCCCGCCCTGACCGCTTATGCTCACGGCGGCGTACCCTTAAAAATCGTAGCCGGAACGCACAAGAACGGGTATGCTCTAGTGGCCAACCAAACCAAGGTGCGCGAGGTTAAAGACCTGGAAAAAGAGGAAGTTAAAATAGCCAATATGCAGCCCGGCTCTACCACCGATTTGCTCTTTACTCTTCTCCTGAGGCAAAAAGGTCTGAACGAGGAAAAAATATTGGCCCGCACTGCCCGCATGAATCCTGCCAAACAACTGTTGGCCTTGCAGACGGGCAAAGTAGACGCCGTCTTTGTCCCCGAACATTTTGCCACCATGGCCGGCAAGTTGCCGGGCATGGGAGTGCTGGCCAGAAGCCAGGATATTTGGCCGGACATGCAGGGTAGCGTGCTCATAGTGACGGAAGGACTGCTTAAAAAGGATCCTCAGGCGGTGGAGAAACTCAGGAGCATAAATGCCCGGGCTCTGGATTATATCAACCGCTATCCGGAAGAGGCGGCGAATATAGTAGCCGCCAGATTGAACGAATATCAGTCGGTGGTGAAAAACGAAATGGCCAGTCCTGAGGCCTCTTTAGAGGTGACGCCGGCTATAGTGCGGGAATCCATGGTCAACCTGCGTTATACACCGGACCTGGAGGCCCAAGAGGTGCAGAAGGTGATTGATCTAATGGAGTCGTACGGTTATTTAAAAAACCCTGTTTCTGCAGAACAACTTTGGAGCAAACCTTGAGGGTGGGAAACGGTGAGAACAGCGAAATCATGGTCCAGGGCTTTAAATATGCTCCCCCTTCTGTTATTCGCTATAGCCTGGGAGGCAGCCGGCCGTCTGGCCAACACTCCGCTTCTTCCGCCCCTGAGTAAAGTATTAAACGCCTTGGAGCAAATGCTTTTACAGGGTATCTTGCTAAAGAACCTGGCCTTCTCCTTAGTGCGGGTAATATTAGGTTTCTTGGCAGGAAGTATTGTGGGTTTGTCGCTGGGCATTTTCATGGGTTGGAATGAATTGGCCTATAGATTCTTAAGCCCGTTGTTCAGCATTCTATATCCTATTCCCACTTTGGGTTGGATGCCCTTACTCATGCTCTGGCTGGGCTTGAACGAAACGCTGCCGGTGACCATAATTTTCCTCTGCACCTTTATCCCCGTGCTGTATAACACCATAACCGGCATAAGATCGGTAGACAGGCAGTATATAACCACCGCCCGTACCCTAGGAGCCTCGCCGCTTCTGGTCTTGTGGAAGGTCGTCATTCCCATGGCTTTGCCCCAAATTTTCACCGGCCTCCGTTTGGAGGCCGGTATGGCCTGGCGTACGGTAGCCGTAGCCGAAATGATAGCCATTCCTACAGGCATCGGTGCCCTCCTGATAAAGGCGGAGAGCCTTATCCGGGTGGATATAATCATGGCCTGCCTACTGGTTATAGCCTGCATCAGTTTGGGCTGCGAAAGAATATTTTGGTGGCTGGAAAACAAATTGACAGCCGGTTGGAGGTAAATAAAGGCCTGCGGCCTGCTTGGACTGGCAGCCGACAACTAAACCTGAGCAGTAGCCAAACTCATAAAAGCTCAAGGCTAAAAGATTGGTCCGAGGCGTTAATGGCCATACGGCCCAACCGAGTCAGGAGGCCGAAAACACCGGACATCCTGCCGGAGCCATGAGCCGGGCAAAAGCCGTAACCATGAGGGTTTTTGAGGGAGCGAGAGCGGGCGTAAGCTTATCAGGCTCAAGAGCAAAACCGGAAATACCCTGGGCCGGCACTCCTTTTCTAAGAAGCAATGCGGTATAATAGTAACCAAATCTAAAAACACGCTCCAACTCGGCGGGGTAAGTACCCTATGCACATCCCGGCTCACGTCTTTTACACTGTAGAAACTCTCCATAAAGCAGGCTATCAGGCCTGGCTGGTCGGTGGTGCTCTGAGGGATTTTTGGCTGGGATTGGAACCCAAGGATTGGGATATCGCTACCGAGGCTATGCCTGAAGAAGTGATGGCCCTCTTTGACCGAGCGATTCCCACCGGCCTCCAGTTTGGCACGGTAACGGTCCTGATTGACGATAATCCGGTAGAAGTGACCACTTTCCGCAAGGAAGCTCAATACAATGCCAAACGCCACCCGGAAAAAGTGGAGCTGGGGGTAACCCTGGAAGAAGATCTTTCCCGGCGCGACTTTACTGTAAACGCTTTAGCCTATGATCCCCTACAAGAAAGATGGTTCGATCCCTACGGAGTTATCCCGCAGCTCTCAGCTAAACAAATGGAAATAAAAGCCGTAGGCCATCCGGAGGAGCGATTGGAAGAAGATCCTTTGAGGATGCTGCGGGCCTTTTATCTTATGGCCCGGGCGGGAGCCGCAGGCGCCAAAGTCTTTTGGGACCCACCCACTTTAAAAGCCATAACTCTAGCCCGCCAAAAGATCCTCCGGGTTTCGGCCGAACGCGTCCGGGAAGAGATGACCAAAATCCTCCTTGGGCCCAATCCGGATGCGTGTCTGGGAAAAATGCAGGAAGCCGGCCTCTTAGAAGTTATCTTGCCTGAAGTAAGCCGAAACCAGGGGGTGGTACAGGGAAACCGGTATTATAAGTTAGACGTATTCGACCATATTCTAGCAGCAGTAAGAGTCATCAAGCCCACTCCGCTCTTGCGCTGGACCGCCTTACTACACGATGTAGGAAAATATTGCTGCCGCGTGGTTACCGGAGATGCAGTGCACTTTTATGGTCATGAAAAAGTGAGCGTCGCTTTGGCCCAAAACATCCTGGAGCGTCTACGCTTCAGCAAGGATTTCCAGGAGAAAGTCCTCCACTTAATCGCCCACCACATGTTCACTTGCCCCACTACCGACGCCGGTATCCGGCGCTTCTTGCGGCGCATAGGCCCGGACCTGGTCCGGGATCTCCTGGAACTCCGGCGGGCGGACATCTTGGCCACTTCCTCGGAGGCCAACCTGCAATCCCTGGAATACTTTAAGCGGCGCCTGGAAGAGATCCAGAACCAAAAGCCGGCCTTCGGCCTTAAAGACCTGGCCCTTAACGGCTACGACGTTATGGAGCACTTAAACCTGGCCCCCGGACCCCAAGTGGGCGAGGCTTTGAATTACCTCCTGGAGCGGGTGCTCGACGACCCGAACCTCAATACCCGGGAAGTCCTCCTGGCGGAACTCCAAGAGTGGGCTGCAAAGCACCTTCCCCCTTCCGGCCAAAAGCGCAGCCCAACCGCTTCTTAATTCCCCACGGGGCAGACCCGCAAGCATCTGCCATAACAAAAGGCCTTGATATTGTTAGCGCTGCAAGTAGGTATGTCAGTACGGCTTACAGGATCGTACCATACAACCTCCTCTATATTGGAGGAGCGCTGCTGACTGTAGGTCAACGTTTCTTCCGGCTTTAAGTTGCCGGGCGCCACTATAGCCGGTATCTCTCCTGTCCGTAAAGCGCCGGTGGCACACTGCTTGATACATGCCATGCAGGCTCGACCGCGACAAAGCTTTTCTTTCATTAAAGGGGTAGCCTTAAGATCGGCGGCCGTTATCAAAGCGGCGAAGCGCACCCGGGGGCCATACTGCGGAGTAACTACCACGTTATTCAACCCGAATTCGCCCAGTCCGGCTCTTACCGCAGCATGGCGCAGAGAAAAAATCCCGAACTGATCCGGTACTCTATCTTGAATATCTTTATAGCCGGCGTAAGTAGGAGGAAAGTAAATGGCGGGTATTCCTCTGTCTTCTAAGAAAAGGGTTAACGAAAGAGCTATTTGCTCCAGGCGCTGATTTATTATGTTATAACCGGCCGCCTGATAAAAATACCGCTGGAGATATTCCTGCCTGAAATCTCCTGTTATTATGGCGGAATTCTGGAGCAAGGTATGGTAATTGATCACTCTCCGCGGAATAGGTATGCCTATCACCACTACACAGCGCGCTTCCGATAGAAAATCCAGCGGGTGGTGCCCCGGTGGCGCCCCCTGAAAACGTTCTACGGGCGCTACCCCGAAAAGTCTGGCTCCTTCGCCTCTGGCCAGGGTTTCCAGTTCTTCGGTCAGGCTTTTCATCAATAAATCCCCCTTTGCCTTTTCGATGCTTCCTAAATGTTACCCATGCCGGAGCGCTGGCGCCGGCTCCTGATGGGCTCACTAGCGATCCTATGGCTCCCCCTCGCCCTTCGGCGAGGTTCCCGGCCAATTCGACATCCTGTCTCAGTGGCCGGCCTCGGGCCTCCATGCCCTCGGCCCCGCCTCCGGGCTCGGTTTCGCCAACGGCTCGCAAAGTTCGCCCAAAGTCGCCTTGCGCCAGCATCCCGGCATTTTTATACTTGTTTTGGAAGCACTGCCTCTTCTCTTAACACAGACTTTAAGTATGCAGCCACCGGTTCCTTGGATCTTTTCGTGGTCAAACTTCGATAAAAATACCTCTCTGGGCAAACTAATTCGGGCTCCATATTGCCTTTTCCTTCCTGAAGATCTATAAAATTTTGACCGCCTCAGAACTCGGCCGGACTATTAAGGCCAATATTCCGCCAATAAAATAAAAATAGCCGGGATGTACCCGGCATTAGCCTTGGACTCGGCTTCAGGCCATAAAAGGGTTATTCTCCTTTTTCTTCCTGTTCTTTCCTCTTCTGCTGTTGCAGGGCATCAATCTGGGCCCTGAGGGCTTGAAGATGTTTTTCCAGAAGGCTGGCCTCCTGCTTCAGCACTTCCACCTCAGGAACCTCTTCCCCCAGGGGAGGAACCGCGCCGGGAAAGGGAGCGGCCCACCACCCGCCTCGAAGCCAGCCGGGCAATCCGGTGGCATAGTACATATGCCGCCAGCCCCGGCCAAAGCCTCCCCAAAACCTGCGGAAACCGCCCCACCAGGCCCGGTTCATAAACCCGGGTACCGGGAAGCCAGCACAGTAACCGGCTCTTCTGCCCGTCATAGGACCCAGACCCCAAGGACCTGTCCGATCACCCCACGGCATACGCCTTCCCTCCTTGATTATGAACATATGTTTGTTTCACTTATAGTATATCCCCTTTATGGACTTATGTCAATAATGGTTTATCCCCAACCGGCGTTAACTTATATACTTCCCTTTTCTCCAGCTTGATGCATATAAGCACTAATCCTGCCCATGGTGAGTCTCCAACACGTTTGCAGCCTTTGCCGTCCAAGCTATTAGCTCCGCACTAATACTGTAACTTTATCCTTGCCTCCACCAACATTTTTCTCCGGGCTTCTACCGGCCTCGTCCTCCTGGTGCGTATATCTATGGTACACATATCCGCCCCTCGGCTACAAACATTTTTCCCCAGGTTGCCTTTCTCCAACTTTACCCCACCTTAAAACGGCGGCCCACTTCGTTAAAAGTGAATTTGTCTCCCAAGGCCTGGTATAAGGCTACGCCGGCCCTAAATCCGGTACAGTGAGAGGCAATAAAATACTGCACGCCGAATCGGGGTAAGGCTCTTACGGTCCTCTCCAGGCGTTCCTCGCCCGCATCCTTTAAATGGGTGCCGCCGATAACCGCGTATATACGGCCGGCACCTGTAAGGGTTAACACATATTCCAAAGTGTTTGTCAGACCGGCATGGGCACAACCGAGGACTACCACCAGTCCCTCCTCAGTATCCATTACCAGCGCCTGGTCATCCAGCAACCTGTCCTGGATGTACTCTTCTCCCGCCAGGATCCGAAACTCAGGTCCAGGGTTTTCAAAATCCCGGCGGCGAGGAATCTCCCCGGTAAGAAGAACCCCTTCGGCCAAAGCCAGGGGTTCCCTACTTAAATGCCAAATAGCCCCACTTTCTTCCAATTCTTTCCGTGACCAGGGAATGCCTATATATTGGGGCTCCTTCTCCGGCTTAACGCGGTACTTAGCCGTTAAAGCATCGGGATGGGCATAGACCGGAAGCGGTCCGGTAATCTCGCAAATTTTCTTTAAGCCTCCCGTATGATCGTCATGCCCATGGCTCAACACCACCGCCGTGATCTCCCGGGGATCAATGCCCAGACTTAAGGCATTGTGCACTACCGCAGCCCCGGCTCCTGTATCGAAGAGGAAGCTGCGGCCGCGGACGCGAACCAGGAAAGCCAGTCCGTGCTCCGCCAGCAACCCCCGGTCAACTACCATATTGTCCGCCAGGGTGATTATTTCTACGGTGCCGGTCATACTTGTTCCCTCACCTTTAAGGCGCGGCGCGATCCCGTCACAGCGCCATCCTGCCTATAAAGTCCTGCACCCGCTCCCATAACAGACCGCGATAATCTTCTACCTGTCCCCGGTCGCACAGGGCGGTTAACTCCGGGTCCAAAGGTAAGACGCCCAGAAGAGGAATACCTGCTTGGGCCGCCGCCTCTTCGGCGCGGCTAGGGCCGAAGGCATAAATTTCCCTGCCGCAATCCGGGCAAACGATATAGCTCATGTTTTCTACCAGGCCCAATATTTTCACCTTAAGCAGGGCGGCCATTTTAATGGCCTTACGGACCACCATATTAGCCAATTCCTGGGGTGAACTGACGATCACCAGGCCTGTAAGGGGTAAAGATTGGAGCACTGTAAGGGGGGCATCTCCGGTGCCCGGAGGCAGATCGATTAACAAATAATCGAGGTCGCCCCAAAATACATCCGTCCAGAACTGTTTCACTGCATTGGCGATTAATGGCCCACGCCAGATAACCGGATCGTCTTCCCGGGGCAACAGAAGGTTCAGGGACATAATCTTTATTCCCCGTGAGCTTTCTGCCGGGAAAATCCCGATATCGCTCCCTTGAGGCGGCCGGGAGATACGGAACATTTTGGGAATACTGGGGCCGGTAATATCTGCGTCCAGAATACCGACCCGGTAGTTTTCCCGGGCCAAGGCTACTGCCAGCAGGGCGGTCACCGAAGATTTGCCTACCCCGCCTTTGCCGCTCATAATGCCGATTATATGTTGGATATGGTTCATCTCTTTAGGCGGTATTTTTTGGGGTTCTTGGGCTTTGACTTCGCAAGTTGACGAAGTGCACGTTTCGGGGTTACAAGTTTCGCAAGTCTCTTTAGCCAATGTTCCTCACCCACTCTCGTTCTTAGTAAGAAAATAGCCCTATTTTCATGCGTGGTTGCGCCGGGCAGGTGTGGCCGGCATGAAAGGCTAGTACGGAAATAGCCTTTGGGTTATATTTCCATAAAATAATTGCACCCTCCGGGCATGGCCGGTTAGCCCTTTTCGGTGGCCTGTTTAGTCCGATAATCCTCGATGGCTTTGCGCAAGGCTTCGGCCCCTAAATTGGAACAATGTATTTTAGGGTCGGGTAAACCTCCTAAGGCCCTGATAATGTCCGCGTCGGTTATTTTCAGCGCTTCGTCTATGGTCTTCCCCTTGGCTAAATCGGTCAATACACTGCTGGTGGCAATCGCTGCGGGGCAGCCAAAGATTTCAAACTTCACGTCGGTCAGTATTCCCTTATGCACCTTTATATAAATCTTCAAGTAGTCGCCGCAATCGGGATCGCCTATCATTCCTATACCATCGGCATCGGGCAGGCTACCGACGTTATGGGGATTCAGAAAATGCTCCAGGACACTGTTGTTATACATAAGGTACACCTCTCCAGCCCCTTACTCGGCACCGGTTAACTGCGGCAGCAACTCCCTGGAACGCAGCTATCCGGTCGCGCCTCCCTCCCGCAACACAAGCCTCGGGAACCGGTGCCCCCGTTGCCCTTGATTATATGGGGCGGCGAAAATACCCTAACAAGTTTGCTGCTGCCGCATACCGGGCAGTAGCCGGCGTCCTCACGCTTATAGAATACGGTTACCGCCCCGCAATCGCCGCATTTATACTCAAATTCAGGCATTCCAAACCCCCTCTCCCGCGCTATCAGGTTCCTCCACGGCAAGATGGACAAATGCCTATGACCACTAGCGAAGACTTCAGTATCTCAAAGCCGGAAGCAGACAGGTATTGGGGAATAGGCAGGTTCCCTTCTTGTTCCTTCAGCTCATAGGTGCGGCCACACCTTAAGCAAAGGAAGTGGCTGTGAGAAAACTTATCCATTTCATAACGGGCAATCCCGTCCACCGACGGTATTTTTTGGATAATACCCAGTTGAACGAAGAGGTCTAAGGTACGGTAAACCGTAGCCAGACCCAAGCTGGAACAATAATTCTTCGCCGTCCGGTACACCTCGTCGGCAGTCGGGTGTTTCTGGGACAGCTCCAAAAAAGCCTGCAAAACGGCCTTCCGCTGGGGAGTCAAACGCCGTTCATTTTCCTGAAGGCGCTCTAAATTTTCCGTTATCCCGACTGCCACCTTCTTCCCCTCCCCGAAATGCAGTTTAATCCGCTCACCGCTCTGCTAAAACCCTAATTTCTTTTCTATTTTCTCCCATATCTCCCTCACAGCCCCGGCCGCCCGTCCCGCACCGAGGGCTATAGGTTCTCCTCGCGCTACGGCCTTCATAACCTCTTCATCAAAAGGTATTTTCCCTATTACTTCCAGCCCCTTAGCCTGACAGTAGTCGTCTATTTCGGCGGTTTGCTCAGGCGCCAAATCGAATTTATTTATGCACACTTGCACCGGCACCCGGAAATGGCGCGCCAAATCGGTTATTCTGGCCAAATCGTGCAGGCCGGCCACCGTAGGCTCGGTCACCACCAGAGCCAGACTCACTCCTGTCAAGGAGGCCATTACCGGGCACCCGATCCCGGGAGGCCCATCGATGAGGATAAAATCCAGGCCCCTTTCCTGGGCCAGTTGGCGCGCCGCCTGGCGTATCACGGTGACCAGCTTCCCCGAATTGTCTTCAGCAATTCCCAGCTGAGCATGGACCATAGGGCCGTATGGTGTTTGGGAGATATACCAGTGACCTGCCAGATGAGCGCGCATCTCAATGGCCCTTTCCGGACATATCCGGCTACATACTCCGCAGCCTTCACAAAAAAGGGGATTTACACGGTATCGTTCGCCGGAGTCAATAGCGCCAAAACGGCAGGCTTCCAGACACAGCCCGCAACCACGGCACCGGCTGTCGTGGATAAAGGCCTGGGGATTTCCCCAAAATTCGTGGGCCATCTGTTCCTCAGGGTGGAGAAGCAGGTGCAGGTCTGCGGCATCCACGTCGGCATCCACCACCACTTTGCTCCGGGCCCAAACGGCAAAGGCGCCTACCACGGATGTCTTACCCGTGCCCCCTTTACCGCTGATTACCAGCAGCTCTCGCACCCCGCCTCACCATCCTTTTCACTTCTTGCCAGAGGCCCACAAAGGCCGCAGTCCATTCCGGATAAACCTCCACCAGACAACGACCTTGAGCATAGCAGGCAGCATAGCGTTTATCAAAAGGGATTTTAAGCAGTATAGGTATCTGTTCCTCCGAACAATAGCGTTCTATGAGAAAGTCTTCCTGCGAAGAGCGGTTGATTATCACCCCGAAGGGCACGCCCAGCTCCCGCACCATACCCACGGCCAATCTTAAATCATTTAACCCAAAGGGAGTAGGTTCGGTGACCAACAGGCAGAAGTCGCTGCCGCTCACCGCCGTCACCACCGGGCATGAGGTTCCGGGCGGGGCATCGACTATAATGACTCCTGTATTCTGTATCTCCCTTTTAGCAGCTCTAATCAGCGGGGGGGCCAGCGGTGCGCCGACATCTATTCTGCCGTGAACAAAAGCTATGCCGCCGGACCAACCTTTGGCCAGAATTCCTATGCGGTGAGGTTTTTCCCGAATCGCTTGGGCAGGACAAAACCGCGTACAAGCCCCGCATCCGTGGCACAGCTCTATAAAGCGGACCACTTTGCCTTTAACCACTGCCAGGGCATTAAACGCACAGACTTCGCTACACTTCCCACAGCCGGTACACTGCTCTTCGTTTATCTCCGGCACCGGCAGCGTCACTTCGCGCTCTTCCAACAGGTTAGGCCGCAAGAAAAGGTGGGCGTTGGGCTCTTCCACATCGGCATCCAGAAACTGCACCGGCAGTTTCCCCTGCAAGGCCAGAGCCAAATTCACGGCTATCGTAGTTTTCCCGGTGCCACCCTTACCGCTGGCCACCGCTACTATCATAGCCCTTTCACCATCGCTTTTACGGTAATTTCAAGGCTCCATTGGGGCATTCGTCTACACAAGCACCGCATTCCAGACATTCGTCTTCGTTAACTACCGCTATATCCTGTACGGCTAGGGCACCCGTGGGACAGACCTCCACGCAACTGCCGCATCCGGTACATTTTTCTTTATCTACCCATACGGCCATATTCGTTCTCCTCCCGCCCTAAAATTAACATCCGTGTCCGTGATGCCCGTGGTCGCAAAAGCCTCCGCGGGTACGCAAGTCACCCCTCAAATAAGCGCCTACCACCTCGTCTACCGGGCCGCTGGCGCCGGTAACCGTTTGAATGCCGTGTTCGGCAAACAATTCCGCCGCCCGGGTACCCATTCCTCCGGCGATTACACAATTTACTCCCAAGCTGGCCAAATACCCCGGCAAAAATCCCGGCTGGTGTCCCGGATTGGGGATTACCGTCTTGCTGATCACTCTCTGACCTTCCACTTGAAACAGAGTATACTGGGAACAGTGTCCGAAATGCTCCGCCACCATATTACCCTCGGTTGCCACGGCGATCTTCAAATTGTTTTACCTCCCCTCGTCTACTCCTTCTCCTAAGCCGGCCCTGCGCTACTCTATACCTCCGTCAACCTTCCTTGCTGCCATTGTTCCAGGGCCGCGCGCACGGTCATGGAATTCGTATAATAGATCTTGATCCCCGCTTCTTGCAGGACGCGCATGGCATTGGGCCCCACCTGACCGGTGATGACCGCTTTCGCTCCGCGGTTGATCAGCGCCTGGGAAGCGGCGATCCCCGCCCCGCCTCCAGAGCTGGCGCTATTGTTGGCCATCGCTTCTACCACGTTTCTCTCGGTGTCCACCAAGACAAAATAAGGGCAGCGACCAAAGCGCGGTTCCACGGCGGAATCCAGTTCTGGCCCTTGAGCTGTCACGGCCACCAGCATTGCCTGTTTATCCCCCTCCGTTCTGTTTATGGTCATTAGTTCATTTATATTGTATTCCTATTATGACCATATGTCAATAAAATTATGGCCCTGGACCTTACTGTAGATGCCGAGGCGAGCCCCAAAGCTCACCCCGCCCGAGGTCTGCTCTACCCCGAAAATAGTCCTCGGCTGTTTTAATCCTTCTGCTGGTGCCGCAACAGTAGCATAAGCCTCTTATGCAGGTGAACGCTTATCGAACACCGCCGTCGTTCTATACTTACACGCCTCATGTGGTCGCCGAAGTGCCCTAAGCCCCTGCCTAAACCGGCACTTCATTCCCCCGAATATAGCAGTTATAGCGGTATAACAAAATGGAAGGTGCTGCCTGCGCCGCTCTCGCTTTCCGCCCATATCCGTCCTCCGTGGGCCGCCACAATCTCTCTGGCAATGGCCAGTCCCAGGCCTGTCCCCCCATCAGCCTGGGACGGAGAAACTCGAGAGCGGTAAAAGCGCTCGAAGATATAGGGCAAATCCTCCGGAGCTATTCCCGGCCCCGTATCGCTAATCTGAAAGTGAAGCCCGTCTTTCTCTTTCTTCACCGTCAGGCTAACAGTACCTCCCGACGGGGTATAGCGCAAGGCATTGGACAAAAGGTTCAAAAGAACCTGGGTTATACGGTCGGGGTCCAGCTTTGCCGGGGGCAAAGGTCTATCTATCTGGACCCGGAATTCTATGTCTCGAGCAGCGGCTTCAGCTGCAAAAGTGGTTGTTACCCTCTCCAGCAATTCTTCTAAGGATACCTCCCGGAAGTGCATATTAAGTTTCCCCATCTCCGCCAGGCTGAGCTCCTGCAGATCTTTTACCAGGCGAGAAAGCCGCAAGACTTCGTCATGCAAAGAAGCTATCAGCTCTGGTGTGGGCTCGGAAATCCCTTCCTGTATCGCCTCTAGATTCCCCCGCAGTATAGCCAGAGGGGTCCGCAACTCATGGGCCATGTCGGCCATCAGGTTCTTGCGCGCATCTTCATAGCGCTCCAGACTATGGGCCATGGAATTGAAAGCCCGGGCCAGCTCTCCTATTTCATCCTTGCTGTCCACCCGTACCCGGTGGTGCCACTGGCGGCCGGCGATTTTACGCGCCGCTTCTAACAGCTCTTTAAGAGGCGAAGTAAGCCGGCGGGCCAGGAACAGTCCCAGCCCAACGGCCAGTAAAGAAGCCAATAAACCGCTCCCTATAATCCCCCGCAAGACACTGTCGCGAAACTGTTGTTCCAGGGAGCGGATTCCGGTTCCGGATCTGGTGGTGAGCCATAGATAGCCTATCGTACGCTGATCATAGCTTAACGGGACGGCTTTTTTCAGATCAGCCGGGCTCAGCTTTTGGCCTAAAAGAGTCCCTTCCGAATCTCCGACTACTCTCCCCTCCTGGTCAGCAATTACGATCCTTTCTAAACCTCCCCGCCACGGGAGGGCCGGCCCTCCGCGTCCTCGCCCGGGACGGGAATAATTAAGCAAAGACTGCACGCCTTCCCAACTCCCGTTCTGACGGTAATAGGAAAGGAGCACCGTCTCCCATTCCCCCACCCGGAGTTCCTGCTGGCGGTTCACATAGGCGCTAAAAGAGCTACCGGCAATTATATTAGAAGTAGCCGCTACCAGGACTATAGCTGCTACAGCCACGACCACCATAGCGGCAGTGATTTTCCCCTGCAGTTTCATATTTCACCTGGGCCGGAATTTATAGCCCACACCGTAAACGGTAAGTATGTACTCCGGATTAGCAGGATCTTTCTCAATCTTCTTACGCAAGTTGCTTATATGGGTATCCACCGAGCGCTCATAGCCCAGAAAAGCTTCCCCCAGGGCCAAATCCAGTAGTTGCATCCGGCTAAAAACCCGGCCCGGATGGCGCACCATAACCGAAAGAAGGGCAAATTCCGTGGGAGTGAGCTCTACATCCCGCTGCCCCACCCTTACCTCCCGAGTAGTAAAATTTACATAAAGTTCGCCCAGAGTGAGTTCTTCCTGCCGGGATGTTTCTAAACCCTTACTTCGCCTCAATACTACTTTGATACGGGCTACCAGCTCTCGCAGGCTAAAAGGTTTGGTGAGGTAATCATCAGCTCCTAGCTCCAGGCCCAAAAGTTTATCCACCTCTTCACTCCTGGCGGTGAGCATAATTATGGGGACCTCGGATTTTTGCCTCACCCGCTTGCAGACTTCTAAACCGCTTAACCCTGGGAGCATCCAGTCCAGGACCACCAGATCAAAACGGTATTGCTCCAAGAGCTGTAAAGCTTCGTCACCTGTGGCCGCCGTCCTTACTTGAAAGCCTTCACCCACCAAGTAGCCGGCCACCATTTCCTTTATCTTTTCTTCGTCCTCTACTACCAAAATCAGGGGCGCACCCATCTTTTTGACCTCACCTCCCCGGCATCTGGCGCATCCCCACTTTTTGCTGTGGAGGCCTGCTTAGGCTTTAAGCGAGCAACTAAACTTTCGCGGCAGCCAAACTTAAGCGAGGCGAAAGGCGGAGGCAGGCCCGAGGCCATGGATGGCCGAGGCTGGCAACTGAGACAGGATGTCGAATTTGCCGGGAAGCCTGCCGGAGCCTTGAGCCAAGCGCTAGTTTGGCCCGCGAAAGTTTTTGGAGCGAGCTAAAGCCAAGCAGGCCTGGAAGCAAAAGTGAGGATACACCAGCCCCGGCATCCCTTGACTCTTAAAATTTTTCGGCTCATCGCTATTTTAACCTCACAGCAGCATAATTCCAAGGCTCCCCGCAGGCTTACTTGCACTTTTAAGTCCTTCAAGCCGCCGGCGAGCACCTTTGTGGGTAACCTCAAAAATTGTGCGGGGGCCTGAAGGCCCCCTGCTCCTCAATCTTATGGTCTATTCACGAGCTGCTTGCAGCCTCTCCAAGGCCTAGACCAGAGCCCAGGCCGCGGCCCCTGCCGGCCCGGCCGAAACCGTTACCTCCGGCGCCGGTCCGGCCGCTGCCGGAACCTTTCCCGGCCCAGGGTGGTGCTCCCACCGAGGTGCGGTCCACATCGGACTCCACGCGCTGTTGCATATTCTGCAGGCAGAGATCAGCCTGCTCCTGGGTAATGCGGCCTTCCTGCACCATCTGGTCTAAAATTCTCCGGCGCTCCTCCAAAATTTTTTGCACCAGTTGGTCTTTATCGACCCCTTGAGCTTGGGCAATTTCCGCCAAGGACCGGCCGGCATGGCGCTCCTCTATGACTTTCGCCCGGTCCAACCCCAGGATGTCTGCGACAGTAGCCACCAGACCCCCCGAGGTCCGACCTAGCCGCAACCCCCCGCCCGGCCAGGCGCTACTGCCGGTCTCTCCTGCAAAAGCCGGGGTCAGGAAGAGACCCAGCAGCAGTATAGAGAGCATAACCATCCATCTTGAGCGCTTCACGTGCTTAAGCCTCCCTTCGTAATCTTTATGTTGGGGCAGGTATATCTCCCTGCCTCCAGTTGTTAGTATAGAAGACCATTGCCGGAAACTAATCAAGGAATTGTCAAGAAATTGTTAACTCATATTACCTGGAGCACCAGGCATTTCAGGTAACAGGACTCCTCATAACCCAGAAGAACCGGGTGGTCACCCGCCTGCCCGCGCCGGGCCACCAGACGCAAGCGGCGCCTGGCATCCCGGGCCGCGCTGAAGACCACCTCCAGGAAAAGATCTTCCGGCATATGGTAAGAGCAAGAGCACGTCACCAGAAAACCTCCGGGAGATAAAAGCTTCATGGCCCTTAAATTGATTTCCTTATAACCTCTTATAGCCCCTTCCAGGGCTTTCCGGCTTTTAACAAAGGCGGGAGGATCTAAAATGATCACCTCATATTTCTCGCCCGAGCGCTCCATTTCTCTCAAGGCATCAAATACATTGGCTACTTCAAAGGTGCAGATGTCCCCGTAGCCGTTAAGTTCGGCATTGCGCCGGGCCATTTCAATAGCTTCTTCGGAAATATCCAGGCCCAGCACTTCCCGCGCACCGTAACGGGCCGCATGCAGGCTAAAACTTCCGGTATGGCAGAAACAATCTAATACCCGTGCTCCCCTCACCAGAGGTCTTATGGCTGCCCTGTTTTCCCGCTGGTCCAAAAAATAGCCCGTCTTCTGGCCGCGGGCCATATCCACGTACAGCCTGATCCCGTTTTCTCGGATGATCACCAGGGGATCAAATTCTCCTTTAAGAAATCCGGTGCGCAAGGGCAAGCCCTCCAGCTCCCTCACTGCCGCGTCGTTGCGCTCATAAATGCCTTCGGGCCGGATTAATTCGTCCAAAAGCTTCACCAGTGTACCCTGGAAACGATCTATCCCTAAGGCTAGAGTCTGGACCACCAGGTAAGGGCCGAATTTGTCTACAATCAGCCCGGGCAGGAAATCCGCCTCGCCGAATACGACGCGGCAGGAGTCGGTATCCGCACCGTGGAGCACTTTTTGGCGATAGCTCCAGGCGGCACTCAGGCGCCGGCGCCAGAAGGCTTCATCGATTTCCTCCCCGCGCTCATAGGTGAGCAGTCGGATAGTAATCATAGAGGCCGGGTTAATGTAGCCCCGGCCTATAAATTTGCCGCGCCCATCCTCTACTTCCACTATATCGCCTGGTGCAAAAGAGCCATAAACATCTTCTATCTCCGTCCGGTAAACCCAGGGGTGGCCTGCTTTAAGGCGCTTATCTTCATGGCGTTTAAGTCGAACCCTGGCCATCCTAACTTCACCCACCTGCTAACCCGGCTGGTTATGGACATTATATCAATTACCGTGCTATAATTAAGTAAAAGTTAATTTTTGCGGCAAAGGATGAGTCATATATGATAACCCGGGAATGGCTGCGGGAAGAATTGCGTCAGGAAATAAAATTAGCCATAGGCTGCACCGAACCGGCAGCCATCGCCCTGGCCGTCGCTTACGCTACGGCGGCCCTCGGAGCCCTGCCCCAAGAAATCGAGGTAATTTTAGATCCCCAGACCTACCGCAATGCCCTTGCGGTGGGGTTACCTTATACTTCCCTAAAAGGCCCGGCCATGAGCGCTGCCTTAGGAGCCCTTTTAACCCCGGAAAAGGAACTGCTTCTTTTTGCCGACCTGGACCCGCGTAAGGTCTCAAAAGCAGAAGAATACCTGCGTAGCGGGCGCGTACGAGCTGTTTTTGATCCTTCCCTCTCGGACTTATATATCGAAGCCCAGGTCAGTAATAACCTACATAAAGCCCGGGCCTGCATTCGCCATCAGCATACCAATCTGGTGGACCTGGAAGGCCCCTGCCTTACCCAGCATAACTTTAGGCCAGCTCGTTTGCCGGCCCCTAAGAAAAATCTCTGGGGAAACCTTAAGTTCCGCGATATTTTCCATCTGGCAGAACAACTGGAGGCCGGGGAATTGGGCTTTCTGCACGAGGCAGCTAAAACCAATCTCGCAGTAGCCAGGTACGGTCTGCGAAAAGGCAGCGGTCTGGCCACCGGCCGGGGTCTATCGCATATCAGTCGTCAAAGTTTAACCGCCTACCGTTGCTCTGATTTTAATTGGTTGGGTGTGTTCCTGGCTGCCCAGGCTCTCGCCTGTGCGGCGGTGGACGCCCGGATGTCGGGGGAGCCCTTACCGGTAGCTACTCTAGGAGGCAGCGGAAACCAGGGTATCACCAGTCTACTGCCCGTATGGCTACTGGCTCGCAAACTCAGTGTCAAACAGGAAACCCTGGTCAAATCTCTGGCCCTTTCCGCTGCCGTAACCCTTTGGGTGAAAAATAGATTGGGCAGGCTTTCCCGTATCTGCTCCAGCGCCTTTGCCGGGAGCTGGGGAATTGCAGCCGCCAGCCTCTGGCTGCTGGGAAGTGATTTTCTCCCTATAGCCAGCACTCTGTGCAACCTGGCCGGCAGTCTAAGCGGTATAATCTGCGATGGAGCCAAGCCTTCGTGTAGTCTTAAGGTCATGGTAGGAGTAGAGACGGGTTTAAAAACTGCCCTCCTCACCCTGCACGGCTTGGCAGCCTCTCCTTCCGGTCTGGTAGCAGCCACCGTGGACCAAACCCTGAACAATGTCGCTCGTCTGGCCCAAGTAGGAATGGCAGGCGCGGATCAAGTATTGCTGGCTTGCTCGGCGGCCGGACCCTAAAAGGTCGGCCGCCGTCCCCCAGGCCCGAGACCTTCCTAACACTTTTCCATAGTCTTGCCCAGGTATTCCCCTACTATGCGCATCGCACAAAAGTCGCCGCACATGGAACAGGCCTCGGCCGTAGCTACATTGCGCCTGGACCGGTACTGCCGGGCCTTGACGGGGTCTAAAGCCAGTTCAATCTGCCTCTCCCAATCCAGAGCTTTGCGGGCCTGAGCCATAGACCGGTCCCATTCCCAGGCTCCGGGGATACCTTTGACCAAATCGGCCGCATGGCCGGCTATCCGGGCCGCAATGACTCCTTCCCGCACATCTTCTGCCGTGGGCAACCCCAAATGTTCCGAAGGGGTGACGTAACAGATAAAGTCCGCTCCCGCAGCCGCGGCTATAGCTCCGCCTATGGCCGCCGTAATATGGTCATAGCCCGGAGCTATATCCGTTACAATGGGCCCCAGAACGTAGAAGGGAGCCCCATGGCAGAGGCGCTTCTGCAACAGTATATTAGCCTCGATTTGGTTCAATGGGACGTGGCCCGGCCCTTCCACCATGGCCTGCACTCCGGCTTCCCGGGCGCGGTCCACTAACTCCCCTAGAATAAGCAGTTCCGCCACCTGGGCCCGATCCGTAGCATCGGCCAGGCAACCGGGCCGCAAGCCGTCGCCCAGGCTTAAAGTAACATCGTAGCGCCGGGCGATTTCCAGCAAGCGGTCGTATTGGGCGTACAAAGGGTTCTCTTCCTGGTGATGGAGCATCCAGCCTACGAGGAAGGAGCCTCCCCGGCTGACTATATCCGCTACCCGCCCTTCCCGGCGCAGGCGCTCCACCACCTCCAGGGTAACCCCGCAGTGTACCGTAATGAAATCCACGCCGTCGGCTGCCTGCTCTTCAATTACCCGGAAAAGATCGTCGGCAGTAAATTCCACCATGCTGCCGTACCGTTTCTGGGCTTCCACCGTAACCTGGTAAATGGGTACGGTCCCTACCGCCGCCCGGGAACGCGCCAAGACACGGCGCCGGCAAGCATTGATGTCGCCCCCGGTGCTCAAATCCATAACTGCATCGGCCCCGGCTTCCAGCGCTGCGTCCAGCTTCTTAAGTTCTTCCTCAATATCGGGGTAGGCGGTAGAAGTTCCGATATTGGCATTCACTTTAGTCCTTAAGCCCAGGCCGATGCCGCAAGGATCTAAGTTAAGATGATTTTTATTGGCCGGAATCACTACTGTGCCTTGAGCCACACGCTCGCGCAAGATCTCCGGAGCCACACCTTCTTTAGCCGCCACTCGCTCCATTTCCGGCGTTATCTCTCCGCGACGGGCAGCCTCCAATTGGGTCATTTGGTATACCACTCCTTTCTTCATTCCTCTTTCTCACCATATAAAAAATTGCCTCTCCCTCACTAAAAAGGTACTCCCTAAAAATAAGGCACTTCCAACAAAATACTCTCCGGCTATAAAAAAAGTCACCCCCGGGAAATAGGTGACTTTTTCTAGCCCAACCTCCCCACTTCCCTCCGCTGGTATTACCCAGAATCAGGTTCCAAGGGTTAGTGCGCCAGGCACCTCTCAGCCCTTGCGGGCACCCCCGGGGTTTTTGGTATACAGTTGCTAGTATATAAATTATATACGATTATGTGTGGCATATAAATACTTTCCGGCCAATTTTCTTGGTAAAAAATAAACGTAGAGAGAATAATAAATAACGGCCGACGCCGCCTATTTCTCCGGAAAGCCCCATCTCGTAAAGTGCTAAGTAAACGAGAGAAAAGCCACTGCCTCACACGATAGAACGTCCCTAGCCGGCGACGGCTGACGGCGTCAAAGAAAGGAGAGTAAAATGAGCTCTAAAAAAATGGGACCTAAAAAAGGTAAAGAAATCTTGCCCGATGAGATTATACAGGAAAAAGTGCAGCAGATATTGGACCGTGACCAAGACTTGCGTAGTTACGCTCTAAAAGCGGACGTGGTAAAAGGGGAAGCCCGACTGCAAGGGATAGTGGACACTTTAATAGAGAAAAGCAGAGCCGAAGAACTGGTGCGCGGGGTTCCCGGCATACGGAGTATAGACAATGGCGTATCCTTAAGCACCGACGGTCCCATCACGGATAAGGACGTGGAATTCGAAGTGGCCGAAGAACTGGCGGCCGATCCCCGAGTAAACTTGCGCCACCTGGGTGCCGAAAGCCATCGTGGTACTGTTATCCTTAAGGGCAAGGTTGTAGACCCCGGTGAGGTAGAGGCTGCCCGGCGCGCCGCCGCCAAGGCCCGCGGAGTAAAAGAGATAATTAGCGAGGCGGAGGTGAAAAAACCGGAAAAATCCTTAGCGGAAATTTTCCATAGCCAGGTCAAAAACGACAGTGATTAAGCACTACCTCCCGGCCGAGCTTTCTGGCCGCTTCCAGGGTTTCTTTATATTGGAGCACCGCACCTCGCTCCTCTAAACCCGGTAATAATAGTTCCTGACAATAAGTCATGCCCAGGGCTTTAAAAAAATATTTGGTGGTGAGCACGGCTCCTGCGAATAGTTGGGGGCCTCTAGTGGCTCCTACGGCGATCAGGGCTCCCCGTCTTCCCCATTTGTCTTCTTTAACCGGATTTTGGCGGGAACGGTTCCAGAAAACCTGACAGCGATCGATCATGGCCTTCGCCTGAGCCGTAAGCCCATAAAAATAAACGGGCGAGGCCAGGATTATCACCTCAGCCTGTTCCAGCCAGGGGTAAAGCCTGTCCATATCGTCCCTCTGGACACATTCCCCCGAGCGGCAGCTTTCGCAGCCCCGGCAGGGATTTATCCTGAGTTCGGCCAGAATTATCTTATGCGTTTCTGCCGCATATTCTGCAGCCCCGGCCAGGGCGGCATCCAACAGCAGCTCGCTGTTTCCCCGGCGCCGTGGGCTTCCTGCTATGCCTAAAACTTTCATGTCGTAAGTATCGGTGCCCCTCCTGGTAAGCCACACATGCTTAATATCAGGAGCGAAAACCGGGGATACGCTAATTTAGCCCAGTTCCCTGCTCTCTCAAAAAGTAATTCGCTCTTTTTCGTTCCATTTCCTGCTACTTTTTCAGATATTTTCAGCCGCCGGGTAGACTTCCCGGCTCCGGTAAGTTAAAATTAAACTAAAATGATAATCATTAAATCAAATTATTTTCAAGGAGGTCGTTGCTCGTGAGCCAACCTGTAGCCCTGGCCGACGGGATATATTGGGTGGGATCGGTAGATTGGAATATTCGCCACTTTCACGGGTTCGCTTTATCCACCCACCGGGGCACCACCTATAATGCCTATCTCCTTTTGGATGAGAAGACAGCCCTGGTGGATACCGTTTACACCCCTTTTGCCTCCGAGTTGGTCGCCAAGCTGCAAAAGCTCCTGGGATCTCGCCCAATCGACTATATTATAATCAACCATACCGAAATAGACCATTCGGGCGCCTTCCCCACCATAAGAAATTTATATCCGGAAGCCAAGGTCGTCTGTACCCAGCGCGGCCTGGAAGGCTTGAAAGCCTACTACGGCGGCGAATTCGACTGCCTGGTAGTCAAAACCGGGGACACCATCCGGCTCGGCCGTCGCTCCCTCACTTTCCTAGAAGCCCCCATGCTGCACTGGCCGGACAGCATGTTCACCTACATACCCGAGGAGGCCTTACTCCTGCCTAATGATGCCTTCGGCCAGCATTTGGCCAGCACCGGCCGTTTCGATGACGAAGTTGATGTTGCCGTATTGATGGAAGAAGCCGCCAAGTATTATGCCAATATTCTCCTGCCCTTCAGCCCCTTGATAACCAACAAGCTGGAAGAGATCAGGAAAATGGGTCTACCTATAAAGACCATTGCGCCCAGCCACGGCATTATCTGGCGACGTAATCCGGAGCGCATCGTAGAGGCTTATGCCCGCTGGGCGGAAGGAAAAGGAAAACCCCAAGCCCTAATTGCCTATGACACCATGTGGCAGAGCACGGAGAAGATGGCCTACGCCCTTTTGGACGGCTTAGTTGCGGGAGGCGTGGAAGTAAAGCTATTCCGGTTATCCGTTTCCGATCGCAACGATATCATTAAAGAGCTTTTGGAAGCCCGGGCTATTCTAGTAGGATCCCCCACCATAAACAACGATATTCTCCCCACCGTCTCTCCCCTGCTGGACGACCTGGTGGGCTTAAGACCCGGAAGCAAGAAATTAGGGGCCGCGTTCGGGTCTTACGGCTGGGGAGGCGGCGCCCAGAAGATTATCGAGGAACGCCTCCAAGCTGCCAGGCTATCCTTAATCGAGTCCGGGTTAGCCGTAAAATGGGTACCTTCTGCCGAAGATCTGGAGAGGTGCTACCAATTCGGCAAGGATATAGCCGCCAGAATCAAGGAATAAAAGCCCTGCTCGAAATCCTTATCTTAAGGAGGTATCTCCCTCTATGGATCTTAAGGCTTTGTACAGCCTCTCTTACGGCCTTTACGTAGTAACCAGCAGACAAAACGACCGCTTTAACGGCCAGATCGCCAATACCGTCTTTCAAATTTCCTCCGAGCCTCCGACTTTGGCCGTGAGCATAAACAAGCAGAATCTCACCCATGAATTCATCCGATCTAGCGGCCTCTTCGCCGTTTCCGTGCTGGCTCAGGATGCTCCTTTATCCCTGGTAGGCCAGTTCGGTTTTCAGTCCGGCCGGGAAGTGGACAAATTTTCCGGCATGGCCTACGCTTTGACGCCCGGAGGCCTGCCCTACTTAACCGAGCACACCCTGGCCTATCTGGAAGCTAAAGTAAGCCAGAGCATGGAAGTCCATACGCACACGGTATTCCTGGGCACTTTAACCGCGGCTGCCGTGCTTCGCCCGGGTGAGCCCATGACCTATGCCTACTACCATCAGGTCAAGCGCGGTACCACTCCTAAGGCCGCGCCTACTTTCCTGCCTGCTGCTCCGGAGAGTGCCAAAGCAGCTTCCAAGTACCAGTGCAGCATCTGTAACTACATCTACGACCCCGCCCAGGGCGATCCGGAGCACGGCATTGACCCCGGCACCCCCTTTGAAAGGCTCCCGGAGGGCTGGACCTGCCCCATCTGCGGTGCCGGCAAAGAGGCCTTTACTATGATTAGCTAAAACTAAGATTAGCTAAAAAATAATGCGGGCAGGTTCGGTTGGGTACACCACCCTCCGGCCCCTGCCCGCATTCGGGTTTCCGCCTAGGCCTTCTTTAAAACGATCTTGCCCTCTTCTACCACTGCCAGCACCTTGTCGCCGGGGCCAAACTTGCCCTGGAGCATCTCATCCGAAAGCGGATCTTCTATTAGTGTCTGGATGGCCCGGCGCAACGGCCTGGCTCCGTAAGCTTCATCAAAGCCCTCCTTGACCAAAATCTCCTTAGCCTCTTCCGTGACCTCCACCTGGACATTGTTGTCCTTCAAGCGCTTGTTAAGCTGCTCCAGCATAAGATCCACGATCTTTTTAATATCCTCTACGCTCAAAGCATGGAACACGATTATCTCGTCTATACGGTTTAAAAACTCCGGCCGGAAGGTGCGGCGCAACTCCTCCATAATGCGCTTCTTCATTTCCTCATAAGAGTCAGCCGTCACTTTAACGCCGGCGGCCTTGAAGCCCAGAGTATCACGCTTAATAGTCGTTGCTCCCACATTAGAAGTCATGATAATAACTGTGTTGCGGAAATCCACCGTACGGCCTTTGGCATCCGTCAGGCGCCCATCCTCCAAAACCTGAAGAAGAATATTGAAAACATCCGGGTGGGCCTTTTCCACCTCGTCAAAGAGCACTACGCTGTACGGCTTCCGCCTGACGGCTTCCGTAAGCTGACCGGCTTCTTCATAACCTACATAACCTGGGGGGGCGCCCACCAATCTGGATACGGTGTGCTTCTCCATATATTCCGACATGTCCAGCCGGATCATAGCCTCTTCATCGCCGAATAAAGCCTCCGCCAGCGCCCGGGCCAATTCGGTCTTCCCTACCCCGGTAGGACCCAGGAAGATAAAGGAGCCTATGGGCCGCTTAGGATCTTTAAGGCCGGCTCGGGCCCGACGTATAGCTCGAGCTACCGCCCGCACCGCTTCGTCCTGCCCTATGACCCGTTGATGCAGAATCTCCTCCAGGCGGAGCAGCCGTTCCGTCTCTTCTTGAGCCAGTTGGGCCACCGGGATCCCCGTCCAACTGGAAACGATATAGGCGATATCTTCTGCCGTAACTACCGACTTTTCCAAACCCTTCTCTTTCTCCCAAACTGCCTTACGGGCTTCTAACTCTTCCTTGAGCTTTCTCTCTTCATCTCTTAGCTGGGCCGCCTTCTCAAACTCCTGGGCGTGGACCGCCGCTTCCTTTTCTTTCTGAACCTCCTCCAGGCGAGCTTCTAGCTCCTTAACATCCTTAGGAGCCGTATAAAGGGTCAGACGTACGCGCGAAGCAGCCTCATCTATAAGGTCGATGGCTTTGTCCGGCAGATACCGGTCGGTGATATACCGGTCGGAGAGTTTAGCCGCTACCTCCAAGGCTTCATCGGTGATTTTCACCCCGTGATGCGCCTCGTACCTGTCCCTCAAACCCTTTAGTATGGCTATAGTTTCTTCTACAGTGGGCTCGTTAACCATTACCGGTTGGAACCGCCGTTCCAGGGCCGCATCTTTCTCGATGTGTTTGCGATACTCATCTATAGTAGTAGCCCCTATGGTCTGGAGCTCGCCCCGCGCCAAGGCCGGCTTTAAAATATTCGCCGCATCTATGGCTCCTTCGGCAGCACCCGCACCTATGAGGGTATGCAGCTCATCGATGAACAGAACAATATTCCCGGCGGCCTTGATCTCCTCCAAAACCCGTCTAAAGCGCTCCTCAAACTCGCCCCGGTATTTGGTGCCCGCCACCATCCCGGCCATATCCAGGGCCACTACCCTCTTGCCCCGCAATATTTCCGGCACCTGACCCTGTTCGATGCGTTGGGCCAGGCCCTCCACTATAGCGGTTTTGCCCACTCCCGGATCTCCGATAAGCACCGGATTATTCTTGGTGCGCCGGCTCAAAATCTGTATAACCCTCTCTATCTCCTTTTCTCTCCCTATAACCGGGTCTAGCTTGCCTTCCCGCGCCAGGGCCGTGAGATCGCGGCTGAATTGGTCCAGAAGCGGAGTTGCCGTACCCCCCCGGTGGGGTCTAGCTCCCGCAGGAGCTCCTCCAGCCTGGAAACCCGGTACGCCGGGGCCGCCTATGCCGAAGGGGAAATTACCCAAAATAATACCGAAAGGCCCCGCAGTCTGTTGCGCCATTCCCCCGCCCAGCAGAGCAACCACCTGCTGGCGTACCTTTTCCGGAGTAAGGCCCAAGTTGCCTAATACCTGGGCAGCCAGACCTTCTCCCTCTTCCATGAGCCCCAGAAGAATATGTTCCGTACCGACGTAATTGACACCCTGACGCCTGGCTTCTTCCTGGGCCAGCTCTAACACTCTCTTAGCTCTAGGTGTAAGCCCCATTTCACCCCTGGGGGAGCTTTCCCCGGGGCGCACAATTTTACGCACCTCTTCGCGTACAGCCTTAAGGTTAACCCCCAGGCTGGACAAGGCCCGGGCCGCCACGCTGTCGCCATCTCGTAAGAGCCCCAACAAGAGGTGCTCGGTTCCCACCGCAGGATGGTTGAGGTGTCGCGCCTCTTCCTGGGCCAGGCGCAAAACCCGGTGGGCCCTCTCCGTGAAACGTAATGCCATAATAATTACCTCCCCATTGCAGTTTTAAACCAACCGTTCGCGTACCAGCGCGGCCCTTTGCACATCCCGCTCCATAGGGGTCATCTCCCTTCCCGCCAGATGTTGCAGAAAGGCCGGCTGGATCATAAAGGTCAATTGGTTCAAGATTCTCTGGTCGATACCCCGTATAATTTTCATCTCCACTCCTAAACGCACATCCGAGATAAGCTGTAAAGCCTCCTGGGAACTTAAGATACGTGCATTGGTTAAAATGCCGTAGGCTCGTCCAATCCGATCCTCCAACTGCCACCGCCTTTCCCGGTACAGGATTTCCCGTGCCGCCCGCTCTTGGTCGGCCAGTTGGACGGCTACTGCCGAAAGATTGCTGATTAGCTCCTCCTCCGTGCGGCCTAAGGTTATCTGATTAGAAATCTGAAATAAGTTGCCGGCCGCTTCTGTCCCCTCCCCGTAAAGGCCGCGTACTGCCACGCCTACGTTCGCCAGGGCCGACAAAATCTGCCCCGCCTGCTTGCTGATCACCAGAGCCGGCAGGTGGACCATGACCGAGGCCCTCAATCCGGTACCCACGTTGGTAGGGCAGGTAGTGAGATAACCTTTCTCCTGGTCGAAGGCGTAATCCAGCTCTTCTTCCAGGGCATCATCCAGGGCCGTGGCCAGACGCCAGCCTTCGTGCAACATCAAGGCGGGCAACAAGCATTGAATCCGCAAGTGGTCTTCCTCGTTGACCATAACGCTGATGGCTTCGTCCTCCCTCAAGACCACCGCTTTTTCCCCTTCGTCCTTAGCCAGTTGAGGGCTGATAAGGTGTTTTTCTACTAGTATCTGCCGCTCCAAGGGGGTCAATTCCCGCAGCCGCTGTAAATGAAGCTGGCCGGCAGTCTGTTCCACGCTCGGAGCATGTATGGCCCGCCCCACCATCTGCACCACTTTACCTTCCTGGCGGGCATCCATAAAAGGCGGAAAGGGTAGGCCTCTCAAGTTGCGCGCCAGGCGTATCCGGCTGGACACAATAATATCCGCATGAGGCCCAGAACCTTCCATCCACTTGCTCAGCCGGTCTAAGTTTATGCCCATCATCATCCCTGCCCTTCCAGTCGGCTTTCCAGCTCGCGAATGCGGTCGCGCACTTCGGCTGCCCGCTCGAATTCTTCCCGGGCCACCAGCTCCTGTAACTCCCGGCGCAACCTCTCTATCTCCCGCTGCAACCGTAGATTTCCCCCCGCCCGCCGCGGCACCTTACCCCGGTGATGGTCGCTGCCATGCAGGCGCCGGAGCAGCGGTTCGAGCCTGCTGTCGAAATAACGATAGCACTCCGGACAACCTAAAAGCCCCGTCTGCTGAAATTGGGCAAAAGTAAGGCCGCACTCCGGACATTGGCCTGTATCCCTGGCCAATCCCACACCCAAGCTCGGCTCATAATTTAAGAGGCCGGCAAAAAACTTGGGTAAAGAGAAATCCCAGTGCCACTGCTTTTCAAATTCCCGGGCGCACTCCTCACAGAGGTGGAGCTCGGTCTTTTGCCCATTAATAATCTGCGTCACATGCACACTGGCCTGCCTTTGCTGGCATTGCTCGCACAGCATCCCCTCGTCCTCCTTCACCTGAAATCATCGCGCAGTAAAGTCAACAGTACCGCCCTCAAGATAGCACTTCTCACCCTATCCCGCAGAGGTAATTCTAATGGTAGCGCATGGCGGTTTATCACAGCCTCCAGCAGCATCTTTTCCCGGGAGGTTAAAAATCCTTCCTGGTAAAGCCGGTTAATCATCTCCTCTCCGGCATCCTGCGAGACATATTCGCTTACCGCCTCCTGTACCCACTCCTTCAACTTATGTCGGTCCTTCAAAGGCAGGCGCATGATGCGTACGTAACCGCCACCGCCCCGGCGGCTCTCCACCAGGTAACCCCGCTCCACCGTAAACCTGGTCCCCAGCACATAGGTTATCTGGGAAGGAACACAGGCGAAAACCTTGGCCAATTCCTGGCGCTGCACCTCAATAACACCTTCAGGAGTAGAGCTCAGCAACCACTTCAAGTATTCCTCAATTCGGTCGGCTAAAGTCTTACCTTCCATCGGAAACCACCTCAAAAGCTTCTGTCTCGAAATAGCCCTTCATCCTCGCCGCTTTGACTATCTTTTATCTTTTGATTTTGTTTGACCTTTCTATTTTATTTATAGCGCCCTCCCGGCGCCTAAGCAAATCCCATTATAGGCTATTTTTCCCCAAATTACCGCGTTAAACTCACTCGTATAACCACGAGGCGATCTTCTGACGATAATTGCCGTTTTACGTCTCCAATCCCCGGCCTGTACCGGCCCCCCAAAAACTAAAAAAGCAAAGAGCTTTCGCTCTCTGCCTATTGAGCTACCTCTACCATTGAGCTACCGAGGAATATAAATATAATGCTTTCTGGCAGTGACCTA
>JBNATU010000010.1:72962-95435 GCA_049701195.1 Neomoorellaceae bacterium | reverse complement strand
AAGTCCGACGGTACGGTCTGGGCGTGGGGACGTAATTACGAAGGCCAGCTCGGCGACGGGACGACCCCGAACCGCTACACCCCGGTGCAGGTCCAGGGCCTCACGGGCGTGGTGGCCGTGGCGGCTGGATACTATCATTCTTTCGCCCTGAAGTCCGACGGTACGGTCTGGGCGTGGGGGTACAATAGTAATGGCCAGCTCGGCGACGGGACGACCATGAACCGCACCGCTCCGGTGCAGGTCCAGGGCCTCACGGGCGTGGTGGCCGTGGCGGATGGGGGCGACCACTCCCTCGCCCTCAAGTCCGACGGTACGGTCTGGGCGTGGGGGTGGAACTATTGCGGCCAGCTTGGCGATGGAACTACCACGAACCGCTACACCCCGGTGCAGGTGTCACAGTTCCATTACTAGGAACCAATGCTTAACCCCGGTCGGGAAGGCGACACAACCGCTTCCCGACCGGGGTTTTTTTTATACCCACAAACTTCCAAGAGGGAGAAACTGTTATGCACAACGGCATCATCGATCTCCTCCTATCCAAAAACCTCATAACCCCGGATGACCTCCGCGAGGCCGATGCGGCACGGCGTAACGCCAAAATAAGCCTATTGGATGCCCTTATTTCGCTCAAGAAAGTCTCGCCCGAAGAGGCGGCCGACGCCCTAGCGGAATACTACGGTCTCGAAAGGGCGGCACGCCTCACCGAAACCCGTCCCGTACAGGGCTTCCCGGTGGAACTTGCGAGAAAGTACCGCGTGTTCCCGGTAAAAGTCGAGGGAGATAACCTCTATATCGCCACCGACGATCCCACCGATGTGGAGACGGCGGACGCCCTACGGGTCGCCACGGGCATGAACATCGTGCCGGTGGTATGCACGGCACGGGAGCTGGACCGGGCCATACAGAAGTGGTACGGGAGCGCCCAGATGGAGGGGGTAACGGGCGGAACGGAGGAAGAAGACGAGGTGCCGGAGGAAGAGCTCGCCGAGATCCGCGATTCCCCTGCCGTCAGGCTGGTGCGCGAAATAATCGAGGGTGCACTAACCGAAGGGGCTAGTGACATACACATCGAGCCGCGGCGCGGTAAATTCGCGGTGCGGCTGCGGGTCAACGGCGTCTTGATCAAAAAGGCGGAGTACCCGAAGCAATTGCACCCGTCCGTCATCTCGCGGATCAAGGTTATGTCCGGCCTCAACATAGCGGAGAGGCGCTTGCCCCAGGACGGCAGGGCACGAGTGACCGAGCCGAGGGACGCCGACCTGCGCGTGTCCATCCTGCCCACCGTCCACGGGGAAAAGGCGGTTATTCGCCTTTTCGACCGCTCGCAGACGGTGCCGCGGTTAGAAGCGTTGGGATACGACGGTGATGCCTTGGCACGACTCAGAGAAGTGTGCAAGGCCCCCTATGGCATGGTCCTGGTCACCGGCCCCACAGGTTCCGGCAAGACCACCAGCCTATACGCCGCTTTAAACGAGCTTATTTCGGAAAGGATCAACATTGTCACGGTAGAAGACCCTCCCGAATACGAATTGCCGGGTGTGAACCACGTAGCGGTCAATCCCCGGGCCGGACTCGATTTTGCCACAGCGTTACGCTCCATCCTGCGGCAGGATCCGGATGTAATCCTGGTAGGGGAGATACGCGACAGTGAGACGGCCCGGGTGGCCGTCCAAGCGGCCCTGACCGGCCATTTGGTTCTCTCGACCCTGCACACCAACGATGCCGCCTCGGCGCCGGTGCGGCTGGTGGACATGGGCGTGGAGCCGTACCTCGTGGCGTCGTCGCTCCTCTGCGTGGTCGCCCAGCGCCTCGTCCGCACTGTATGCCCCCGCTGCCGCGAACAATACCCCCTGCCGCCGGACAGCCCGGCCAGCACGTTCATGGAGGGCTACGGCCAGACGGCGTGGAGGGGCAGAGGCTGCCGTTATTGCAACTATACCGGGTACACGGGGCGGACGGCCGTGGCCGAAGTCATGCGGGTCACGCGGGCCATCCGCGAGCTCATACGCCGTAACGCCACCGCGGACGAGATAAAAGATGCGGCCGTGCGGGAGGGGATGGTGCCACTTGCCGAAACGGCACGGGCCAGGGCGGTAGCCGGGACGACGACGGTAGAGGATGCGATGAGAGTGATCTATTCCGGGTGGGATTGATACCTGAAAAAGTCCAAGTATGGAGTGGAGAATATAAGCGAGGTGTTGTTTAGTGGTCTTCCTCGTTGAGGCCTACGTCAACAACCGCCGTCAGACGTTCACCATAGAGGCGGAAAATGCCAAGGATGTCCCGGAACTTTTGTTCGAACGCACGGGTGCGGGTTGGACCACCATTATAAGTGTTACCCCTGTACGGGCGGCCAGGCACCATGCCTTCAGGCTACGCCGCGGACGCGTGAAGCAAAAAGAGCTGGAACTTTTCTGCCGCCAATTGCAGGCTATGCTTTCGTCGGGAATGACGCTCTTGGAATCCCTCAAGACGCTCGAAGAGCAGACGGCGAGCCGCAGATTGAAACTCGCCCTGGCGGACATAGCCGCCAACGTGCGGTCGGGCTTTTCCTTCGCGTCTTCGCTGAAGGGTCACCCGGACATCTTCAGCCCGTTCTTCTGCAGCATGGTGGAAACGGCTGAAGAGAGTGGGAGGCTCGAAGAGACCCTGTTGCGGCTGGCCGACGTGTTGCGGCGCGACCAGGAATTCAAGGGGAAGCTGAAGCAGACGATGACTTACCCCTTGGTTGTGCTTTCCCTCGCTATTGCAGTCATGGCGGGACTCTTCGTGTTTGTCGTGCCTAAGTTTACTATGTTATTGGAGGCAAACGATATCCCCCTACCACTGTTGACCAGGATCATGATGGCTATCGCCAGCCACTTTTTCTGGATAGCTTTAGGGCTGGTCGCCCTGACGGTCGGGGCGTTAATGGCGTTGCGTGCCCTCAGAAAAAACGAAAATGCGTCTGCCCGTATGGAAGTAATGCTCCTCCGAGTGCCGGTATTTGGCAAGATCGTGTGTTACCTTAACCTTTCGCAGATCTTATGGACGCTGGCCATGCTCTTGCGCACGGGCGTAAACCTCATCCGGTCACTCGACATCCTAGCGGGGGCCACTTCTTATAATTCCTTAAAGCAGGAGATCATCTCGGCCAAGCTTGCCGTAGAAAAAGGAGATTCCCTATCAGCAGGTTTCCAAGGGTCAATATGGTTACCGCCTGTAGAACGCCAGATGATGGCCGTAGGAGAGCGATCGGGAAACCTGGATAGAATGGTCGAGCACGCCGCCGTGCTTCTGGAAAAAGAAGCGGAAGTATTGCTCAGCCGCATACCTTCTCTGATGGAAGCTGGCATAACCATCGCCGTCGGCGCGGGCGTATTGGTAGTCATGCTCTCCCTATTTTTGCCTATCGTTTCGGTTTACCAAGCGGTGAAGTGAAATATTGGAAAGGAGATACGGCACAAATGGCTTTGTTCCATAAAGAGCGGGCGGCAGACTCCCGTAGGAAAACCTCGGTAGGCGTCCACTTTGGTACTATAGGGGCCTATGTAACCACCATTAAAGGCGAAAGCTTTGACCAGAAACTCATGGAAGCGGACGTGCTGGGGTCGGTAGTGCGCCGTGCGTACCACGCCGTAACCGGCCTCGGTGGGCCGGAAGTCTTGTTCAAAAACGCTGTACTCCCCAAAGACATAGAACCCGCCAAGATCGGAGAAGCGGTCCGGTGGCAGTTTTACGATGTTGAAGCCCCTGACTACGAGTTCGTCTACAAGAGGACCGACTTTTCTCCTGACGGCAACCTGACCGTCATCTGCGCGGCCGTCCCCCGCAGGATGATCGACGATTTCTGCCGTGAGAACAGCGGAATCTACACGTGCCTGGACGTGCGGCCTTTTGCCCTCTGGCGCGGCTTTCGCTTCACACACCCGGGTGACGGGCCGACGGTTCTGCTGGCCCGCTGGCCGGAAGGGCTCACCGTTGTCGGCGGCCGGAAAGAGATCGAATTCGTCCGCGAGATGCCCGCCTCGGCCACGCTGGATTCCGAACGCATGCGCACCGTCGATTATTTCCGCAGGGCGTTCGATGCTCCTGACGCCAATGTCGTAGAACTCGAAGGGGAGGAGTCGGCCTACCTCGTCTCGGCGGGGTATGCTCTGGCTCCTTTCTACCCAGGCCAGATCAACATCCTGCCGGAACAGCACCGCCGTGTGAGGCCAACGGAGTTCAAGAAACCGCAGCTGTCAGAGCTGGTCGCAGCAGGCCTCGTCATCACGGCCCTCACCGTCGCGGCGCCCTACGCTGCGGCGCGGTATTACGATGCCAAGGCGAAAGAATACCGCGCGGCCGCTGCCAGTAACGCCCCAGCCGCCCAAGAAGCGGCGTCATTGCGTAGTGAGATCAGTAAATACCAGGAATGGGCTGACGTGGTGAGCGGGCATAAGATAACACCGTATATGGCTATGGTCGGCGACGTGCGGTACGCCGTGCCGCCGAGCGTCATGCTTGACGACCTGGAGATCGGAGGCGGAGCGGCACCGGCGGCCGCGTCTGGCCCTGCAACCCCCATTGCTGGCGGTAAGGCGGTAACCGTCCAGCCCGGGCCCACTACGGGCGGCACGGCCACGGGGGCTTCCGGGCAGCCCACCGGACAGACGGGCGCCGGGACGCCCGTGAGGGCAGGGCAACCAATCCTGACGGATCAAGTAAATCCGACTCCTGTGCCAGCGAGCGGAGGGAAGAGCACGGCCACAGCTGGTACGGCAGGGATAGCCACACCGCCCGTCACGGCACAGCCTACCGCCCCATCGGGGGGAACGGCCGCCGGGCAATTGGTAGGAAGCGGCGGCCAGACACCTAGCAAGGGCAATAGCGGCGGAAGCCAACAGGCGGGAGGTATTAATGTTCAAGCCGGGCAAACGGCTCCAGCCCAAAATGTGAGAGCGTTGTACGTGCCGATGAGTATACGGCTGAGCGGGAAGGCGAAAACCCTAGAGTTGGTGGGGGTCTTCGCCGACAACCTCTCCCAGCTACCCTACGTTGAGAGTGTGACTACCGAAAGTGTGGAGTATGATGGAGTTTTTTACATTTTCAGGATTTCGGTGAAGCTGAAAGTACAGGGGTAGGGAACACTAAAAGGCCGGGCGACTCTTTAAGGGTGGATGCCCGGCCTTTTTGTTGGTTCTATAGAAGCATTTTTCTAAGAAGGTTTACGGCAGAAAGGATGGTACAATTGAACCCACACAGAATACTAGGCACTATAACCATCGCTACTATAATCTGTCATGCTGCCACGGCGGCTTCAACGACCGTAAAGAGCTTCAAGGCGACCGATCCCCTCATTATGATTGACATCCCTCCGGTGGTGCCCAACGTAGAGGAGGAGGCCACAAAACCTGTATTCCCTGTAGACACAACCGTAGCCATAAAGGGCTACGGTTTCAATCAGGGTTCTTATCAGAATTACACCGAATTGTCGGTCGCTCCGGGGACGCCGATCCGGAATATCCTCCCCGGTCGTGCCGCCGCCGTGATGGCCGAAAGCGTGGCCGTCCGGAGCGGGAACACCGAGATCACGTACTCCGGCATTTCCCCCCTGACGAAGCAGGGTGAGTATCTGCCGCCAGGGGCCGTGGTCGGCGTCGCCTCCGTGGCTACCGTAAAGCTGCGGGGTACCATTGGCGGCATCCCTTTCGACGTGGTCGGCACGTATTTCCCTGAGAGGTCGCCCCTGGCCGCAGAAGCGGCCCGGGTGGAGGCCGCACGGTGGATATACGCCGCGTCCCTTGCGTCACGGGGCAAGACGGAGGGCACCGCTTCCCACAAACTGACCGAGGTAGGCATAAGAAACGTACCGCCTGTGCTCGACGCCGCTTTTGAGAAGGCGGGGAGGAAATACGGTGTCGACCCCGACCTGCTCAGGGCCGTGGCGTGGGTCGAGAGCGGTTATGACGTAAAGGCCGTGTCGCCAAAAGGGGCCACCGGGGTCATGCAGCTCATGCCGGACACGGCCAAGGCCCGCGGCGTTACCGACCTTTTCGACCCGGCCCAGAACATAGACGCTGGAGCGGAGTACCTGCGGGAACTGGTCGACGCCTACAACGGGGATCTCGAATTGGCCCTGGCGGCGTACAATGCCGGAACCGCCGCGGTGGAGCGTTATAAAGGAGTACCGCCTTACACGGAGACACGAAAATACGTAGCTGCGGTAGAGAGTGCCTACATAGCCTTCAAAAAGGCAGGCGGTTTGAAGGAAGGGGGCAACACCGATGGACGCTAGAGCCGTCGATGCCTTGCTCGCCTTCGCTGTCGAACGCGGCGCGTCAGACGTGCATATCGTCCACGGCACCCCACCGGCGTACCGCGTGGACGGGGAGATCTACAGGCTGGACGAGCTACCCGGGAGCGAGAGGCTGGCCGCCGCCTTTCCGGACCTCAATGGGCCGCTGGACGCCCGCGACACCGAGGCGGCGGCACGCGTGATGCTCGCGGCGGCGGGGATAAGCTACGACGAGTTTGCCGAGCGTAAGAGTGCCGATTTTGCATACCACATCGGAACCGGCGACCGCTTCCGCGTGAACGCCTATTTCAACAACGGCGCACCGGCCTTGGCGTGCCGTGTCCTCCCCGCCAGGATACCATCGATGCAAGAACTCTTCGGGATGCTGCCTGGAGTAGTACCGACCATTGAGAGGTTCGCACAATTGCCCTATGGTATGGTCCTGGTCACAGGGCCAACCGGCTCGGGCAAGTCGACGACCCTGGCGTCGATGGTCGACTACATCAACCGCCGCTACCGCAAGCACATAGTCACCCTGGAAGACCCGATCGAGTACACTTACCCCCACGGCAAGAGCATCGTTAACCAGAGGGAGCTGGGCCGCGACGTCATATCGTTCGCGGACGGCCTGCGGGCGGCCCTGCGGGAAGACCCGGATGTGATACTGGTGGGGGAAATGAGGGACCTCGAAACGGTGGAAATCGCCCTACACGCCGCCAAGACAGGCCATCTGGTGCTGTCGACCCTGCACACGGGTTCGGCGGCGGAGACGGTGGAGCGCATCGTGAGCATGTTCCCGCCCGGCCAGCAGGCCACGGCCAGGCTCGACCTGGCCGACGCCCTGCAGGGAGTCATCACCCAGCAATTGGTACGCAAAAAAGACGGGGGGCGCGTACCGGCCATGGAGGTCCTGGTCGTGACCCCGGCGGTGCGGAACCTCATCCGCGAGGGTAAACCCCACCAGATACCCACGGCGATCCAGACGGGACGCGACGAAGGGATGGTACTCATGGACAAGTCCCTCTCGGAGCTAATCCGCCTCGGCGTAGTGGCTGAAGAAGACGCCTGGGAGAAAGTGGTGGACAAGAAAAGACTGGCGGAATACACCAAAAGCTAATAGTTCCAATAGCAAATGCTAAAGGATACCAAGAAAGGAAGGTTATGATTTATGCCTACTACCAGCGTAGCAATATTTTTTCTTCTTGGCACAGTCATAGGTAGCTTCTTGAATGTGGTCGCCCTCCGGTCTCTCTCCGGAGAATCCATCCTCTGGCCGCCGTCCCATTGTCCTTTGTGCGGCCACAGGCTGGCCGCTAGAGACTTGATACCTTTAGTAAGTTACTTAGCACTACGGGGGCGATGCCGCTATTGCGGCGGCCGCATCTCCCCGCAATACCCTTTGGTCGAAGCGGCGACGGGTGTGGTATTCGCCGCCCTCTCCGTCCGCTACGGCATGACGGTGGAATTCCTCCGGTTTGCGGTCTTCGCGTCGACCCTGATAGCCGTGACGGTAACCGACATCAAGGAGATGACTGTCCCTTACGCACCCCTCGTCCTTGCGATCGCTGGCATGATTGTTCTAAAACTGATAGGTGGTTACGGTATAGAGGTTCTTGGCGATATTGTTGCGGCGGTCATTTTCGTTCTCGGCACGGCCTTATTATGTAAGTGGGGTTCTGTAGGTGACGGCGATGTACCTGTGGGTGCTTTGATTATAATTACATTTAATCCCAAACAGGCAGTAACCGTGTTCATTATTGCGGCAGTGGTAGGGGGCATTTATGGGGGCATTCTTTTAGTCAAAGATAGTCAAAACAGGAAAAGGCCCATCCCGCTGGTGCCTTTTTTAGCTGCCAATAGCGTCGTGGTAGCAATATGGCCGGTTATTGCGGAACGGCTGTTCTGGTGGTGGTCGTAATGCGGTTCCTGCACTTACCGAATACGCGGAAGCCAACCATTAAGGTCGCCGTCATTTTAATCGCCGTGGCGGTAGTAACGGGTACAATATTCTTCCAAGGAATGCAGCGATTGAACTCCGCGCGTACCGCCTACGACCAGGCAAAGACAACTATGGAGCAAAACGCGGCCGCCGCCTCCTTGGCGTCGCTCCGGTCGCAGCTGGCCGCCGTGAAGCAGCGGTGGGACGAAGTGAAAATGGGCTACGCGGCGTCCGTGGACGGCGGCGCGTTTTTCGACTTGGTCGGGCGCCTCGCCCGCGAGAATGGGATAAAAGAAATTAGCCTCACCAACGCGGGGGAAGACAACGCCTTTTACCGCGGCCACCTGCACGCACGGTATTACACTATGAAAGTCAAAGGACCTTTCCCTGCGGTTTACAGGGTGCTGAGCGGCATAGAGACTTCTGGCGTACCTACCGAAATAAAGCCTGTGACCATCAAAGCGGGAGGCGACGTTGTGGATGTAGAAGCGGCGGTCGTCCTTTACTCCCTTGACCCTCCGGAGTGGCAGAACCGCGTTTCCAGCCCCTCCGGCGTTTACGATCCCTTCTTCGACCCAGAAATGGTTGGGGCGGAAGAAGCGTGGCAAGAGCAACAGAAGCAGGAGTAGCAAGAGGAACAGAATGTGGGACAGGGGGCAAAAGAGCAGCCCAGCGGCCAAGTTTCACCTTCTCCAACGCATCCCCAAGCAACAAATACGAAGATGCCATTCCTGAGCGGTCAGGAAGGGCCTTCGAACGGTTCAGAGGTTATGCGACCGGACGGATCAACACCACAGGCACTTTACAAGTAGATAATGGTGTGATAAAGTAAAAAATGAAAAAATGATAATAGGTGGGATGCAAAGCATGGCCAGGCCAAGAAAACCTGAAAATGATGCATTTTTCCAGTTCAAGCTACCCAATAGTTACAAGAAGTTTTTATTCCTGCTAGCCTCAGAAAACAATACTACCATGGCTGAAATCCTCAACACTTATATTGAATGGCTGATAGAGACAAACAACCCTCCAATAGGGTTTAACAAGACCTTGCCTGAACCTGTAAAGCAACATATTGTATCCGAGTGAAGTTCGCCCATTGGTTGGGAGAGGAAAAAATGCATCCCAATTGGAAACTACTTCAGACGGGCGGTCACTGCTACGTCAGCGTGGCCGACATGGACGTGAACGGCAAGAGGCTGGCAGTGGGGGTGACCGACGACTCCGTTGTCTTGTACGCGGCTCCCTATGACGATGAATGGAAATTCTTCGAGGAAGAGAAGGCGGCTTGGCCGTTAGGTTCGGAAGAAGACATGAGTGCCTTCATTGAAGATTCCAAAGGATACTTCACAAAGGAACAGCAGAAAGCTATACTGAAGGAACATCAACGCCATCTGGAGATGTTGTGGTAGGTTCATAGTACGGCCATAGGAACTACTGCGAAACCTCAGAAGGTCCTGCAGAACCATTATTTGCAGGGCCTTTTTAAATTTGTCCTGCCAACAGCCCGAGAAAAATCTGCCCGACAGGCCCTTGACAAACGTACAGCTTCCTTCTATAATGATATAATGAAAGAATGATTTAATGATAAAAAGAAGGTATCACAGATGTGCCAGCTCTTAGGAATAAACTTCTCTGAACCCAGACCCTTCAACAGGCTGTTCGCCGAGTTCCGCAAGAGGGGAGAGAGCAACCCCCACGCCTGGGGGATCGCATACTGGACGGGCGACGGGCACGGTCCAGCGATAATCCGCGAGGCCAGGGCCGCCCACGAGAGCCCCTTGGCCGCCGCGCTAGCGTCAGACCCCATACCGGCGGTGACCGTCATCGGCCACGTCCGCCTGGGCACCACCAGCGGCGAGTGGTCGCTCCGTAGCACGGCCAACGCCCACCCGTTCCTCTTCCGCGTGGGCGAGACCGATTGGGTGGGTGCCCACAACGGGTATGTGCGGAGGGCCGAGCCGAGGTTCCGCCGACCTGAAGGGACAACCGATTCTGAGGCCTTTTTCTGCATCCTGGCAGATGAATTGGAAATCAGCAAGCCGCTATTAGTGGAGGACAAAATGGAGGTGATCTGCCGGGTAGCCGGTAAGTTTACCCACAGCGGGAAGCTCAATTTCCTCCTGTCGGACGGTACGTACCTCTTCTTCTCGGCCAACCACAGGGCGGAGGCCGGCGGGCTGTACTTCCGCGGGGTTGAACGCTCCGGCCAGAGGGCGTTGGTCGTCGCCACGCGGCCTCTCTTCACGGACAGAGGCTGGGAAAAGGCCGAGCCCGGGTGGCTGTACGTGGCCAAAGATGGGAGGGTGGTGAAAAAGAGGCTAATCGTCCCCATTTTTACCGGGAGTGCTGTCCTTTTCCGGGAAAAACAGGGGGTAAGGCCTTCTGTTGAGGGGGTGTACCGTCATCGGTCGTACATCGACTATTTAGAGGAAGAAATTAACAGGAGCAAAAGAAAACAGGTAGCCAACTTTCACTAAAAAGGGGGTCAGTATGTATGAACCTTATGGAAGCTGTACAGCAGGTCAACGAGGCCTCTTGTGCCGAGCTTAGTTTCATACGGGGCCGCAGAAAGGGGGAGGTGACGCGGCTTTTAGGCAGGGAGATCATATTCGAAGATGTGGCGGTGGTCACTAGTAAATACTACGGTAATGAAAACATCCTGTTCACCATCCGGGGCGACAATGCCAATTATTACCGCCTCAGTTCCGGCCCCGTAGTAGAGGCCGTAAAGAAGTTAATGGAAGGCTTGGAGAACGACGGTAAGGACTGGGACGCGGTAGCGGTGACGATTAGTGAAGTGCGTTCCAGACAGGGGCGCAGGTACTACGTGTTGACGGCAAGGATATTGCAAGAGGAAGTGGAAGAACAGGTAGCCCTTTAGGGAAAAAAGATAGGTCTGGGGCGGGTGTCTACCAGCACTCGCCCCAAAGTACTATGAGGTGATGTCCGATCTTAATAAGGTTGGTGGTAATTCATGGAGGACGGAAGAGATCTAAGAAATCTATTTCAAACCTTTCTGGTATTGGTAGATAGTCAACAAAGATTAAAAGAAACTGGGAATGTGTTTGTTCCTCTAACGATTGAAAGTTCCGACCCGCATAGAGCGGCAAGTTTAGCTTACCACAAATATCCAGACGCTCAATGCATAACTGTATATAATCCAAATATTGACAGGTTATACGATTTTTCACCTAATGAACTAGATTAACTAGGTAAGGATGGTTCTTATGCCTTTGTCATACAAAGACCGCTTCCGCAACATCGACCGCCGCACCGTCGAGGCGACCCGCCGCCTCATCGCCGCGAGGCCTTGGCGGGGCAGCCCGGACCGGGGCGGCCCTGCCGAATTTGCGGCAGCCTACGCGGCGTGCAAGGAATGGCTGGAGGGAGTGAGCGGGATCTATGGGGTAGCAACCCCGGAGTTGCGGGTCGGCACGCCCCTGGCGGTGTTGAGCGGATATGGCTGCTACGCCATAGCGGACAACACCATCCACCTCCCCAGGTTCTCGGTCACCACGCTGGCCCACGAGTTCAGGCACGCTTGGCAGCGCCAGAAGGGCAGGCACGTGGGCGATGAGGAGGACGCCCGGGGGTGGTCTGTAAGCCTTATCTATTTGGCTGACCCTAGGTTTTACTGGAGGGCGGTGGAGCGGGGCCGACTGTTGTACTGGTGAACGGATGGTTGCCGTCAGTGGCTTTCCTTGGTGAGTAATGAAATATCTGCTACCTGGTTAGACAAACTCTTCCAATTTATGCGGAAAGGTTGTGGTAGTTCTTGATAGCGAACAAGGCACGCATTCCCGTTTTTGTCTACGGCACCCTCATGAGCATCAATAGCAATCACATGCGACACCTCGGCGCGGACGGCCCCTACCCCGGGGTGCTGGAGGGGTACAGGATGTACCAGGTCGACCCCTCCTTCCCGGGCATCGTCCCCGCCGGGGGCGGGAAGGTGCTGGGCGAACTCTACTACGTCTCACCCGACGCCCTCCGCACGCTGGATCGCTACGAGGGCGTGCCGCGCCTCTACAGGCGGGAGGAGGCGGAGGTGCGGCTGTGCTGCGGCGGCAGCGTCAGGGCGTGGTGCTACGTGTGGAACGGGCCGCCGGGGGGGCGGGAGATAGCTTTTTCCGAAATGCCGTGGAGGGATAAATATGGGTGCGGACGATAGACAAGTCGATAAAGGTAATTTTCAACGGGATGAATGGAGCACAATCCTTTCTGAAATCGGAAAACTCAACCCGGAAACTAAACCGGAATCCGAGTTCAAGTGCCCCTTCTGCGGCGGAAGAGCCGTGGTCAAGCTGGTTCAGCATCCTTGGCCCGGGGAGCCGCGCGGCAAGGGCGTCGTGGGATCGTGCGAGAACGGGTGCTTCGGGGTAAGGACGTGACGGAAAACTACCTTGGGGTGGTGGTAAAAGGTGTACTTGACCTTCCCTACCCTGGTGGAACTTATCGTTGAAGCGGACATCACTAGGGCGGGGGCACCACACGAAATCCCCCGCATGCTTGGCATTTCCGCTTCTTCTTGGTATGCGTACCGATCGGGGACACGGCGGCCGAACTCGGCCGTGAAGGGTCCACGGCTGCGTGCCAAGGTCGCCTCCTTGGTCGCGGAAGCCTGTGCCGCCATAAGGCGGGCCACCGTCGACCCAGATCGCTACGTGTTCAACCTCTTCCGGTGCCAAGACTTCTTGTCCCGGTTGGACGCCCTGTTTCCCGGTGTGTTGCCCGCCGTCGCGGCCGACTTGGCCGCCAGCGTACTGTCTGCCGATAAGCCCTGTGACCGAAGCGATGGATCCGCGGCGGCCCAGAAGTGTTTAGAGGTTTTGCTCACGCAGGATATAGGTGGACGTGACCGCATCCTCGCGTGGCTGGTCTCCCGTTGCACGACCGTGATCCGTGAAGTCCCGCTCGATGTGGGGATGGTAAAAGTACATAGTCCTCTGGATCCAGCAGATCCAATAGGCACCTTCCTCGCGTTGATGGCAGAATGGGAAGCAGGGGGAAGTGGCGCGGTGTTGCTACCGGAACCAGTTTGGTTCGACGTGGTCATGTGTTGTGCTGACCGAATAGCTGTCGAACTCATTTTCCAATCCCTTGGTATGACAGGACCGTGCCTCGTAGCTATGGGAACGGCCGAATCCTCTGGCCACCGCACGCCCCGCAGCCCCGCGTACCCCGTTGTCTAATGCACCGGGTAGCAATGTTACACCATCGGTACGCAACGGGAAGCGAACAGCCTGGGAGGAACAACTGTGCATAGTGCCGATGCTTCCGATCTGGTAGGCGTTTTCGCCAAGGAACTTTCGCTCATAAGGAATCCGAGGCTTAGAGCGTTCGCAGAAGCCTGCCTTAAGGACGCCCCCGACTACTTCTGGCGCGCCCCGGCGTCTTCTTCGGGGAAGTACCATCCTGAATGGGCATGGGGAAAGGGCGGCCTCGTGCGGCACACGAAGGCGGCGATGCGGGTGGCGGTAGACCTGCTCCGCGCGTACCCGCACTTGGAGAGGAAGCGGGACTACATTATAGCGGCTTTGTTGTTGCACGACACTTTGAAGCACGGGGCGGGGGAAGGGTACACGGTGAAAGAGCACCCGCTGTTGCCAGAACACCGCTACAGGGGACACAGGCCGTTGGTGGGCCGCAGGACGTACCGGAAAATAATGGCTTTAATCAGGACGCACATGGGCGTTTGGGGCCCGGTCAGGCCTCGCCCCGGGGTGTTCACCCGGCTAACGGCGGCGGAGCTGGTACACTTGGCGGACTACATAGCCAGCCGGGAGTGGTGCTCGGAAGAAATACTGGAAAAATAAAGGAAAGGGGATATGTTGTGAAATTTTTCTGCGAAGAGTGCGGCTACGAAACGCCGGAACTCCCCACTTTAAGTAAAGTGGTGAATCAACTCAGGAGGGAAGGGGGCGACCCGACGATAATATCGTGCAGCCGCCTCAAGTCCATCCTCTGCAAGTGCCCCAAGTGCGGGTCCATAAAAACAAAAACCGCGTTCTGAAACAACGGCTGTTCTAATGGGAGTGGTAACAATGACGAAAGAACGGATCCGGCTGCCCCGCGTGCTGTGGGCACGGCGCCCCGCGACGCAGGTGGTGCCAAACAAAAAGGCCCTGCTGGCCAAGCGGGCGTGCCGGACCAACAAGGGCAGAAAACCCAAGGGGGTTGAGGACTGTGACGAACGGCTCCGTTAAGATCGCCGTCGACGTCGGCTACGGCTTAACTAAAGCAGCGTCTTCCCTCGGATTGAAGGCGTGCTTCCCCAGCGTGGCCGCCCCGGCAACGCCCTCCGACCCATTGGGGGGCGCGTTGGGCAACAGGGCGGGCCACCGCGTGTCCCTGCGGGGCGCCGAGGGGCCGCCCCTGGAGAGGCTGGTCGGCGAGGCCGCTCTCCGCAGCCTGGCCGCGGCGGCGACTTTAAGCCGCGAGAAGCCCGCGGCGCTCCACGACCTCTTCGTGGTGGCCGCGGCGTACCTCGTCGGCGCCGACTCCGGAAGGCCCCCGGCCGGCTCGCCGCCGGAGCTCTGCGTCGGCCTCCCGCTGGCCTACTACTCCTCGCAGAGGGACGCCCTGCGCAAGAGGCTGTCCGGCCTGGCGGTGTACGCCAGCGTCGACGGGGGCCCCGAGCGCCGCGTGAGCTTCTCGCGGGTGCTGGTCGTCCCGCAAGGCGCCGGCGTGGCCTTCGCCGAGGCCGGGCGGCTCCCCGACGGGCTCGTTGGCGTCGTGGACGTGGGGACGTACACCACCGACTACCTGCTCCTCGAGGTCGAGGGCGGCAGGCCCATGCCCGTCGCCGAGGCCTGCGGCTCCGCAGAAGTGGGCGTCCACCTCGTCGCGCGGGCCGTGGCCTCCGCCTTCCAAGCCGCCACGGGCGCGCCGCTCCCGGTGTGGGCCGAGCGCGGCGCCCTGGAGAAGGCCGCCCGCGGCGAGCCCGTGAAGTTCGGCGGCCGCGCCGTGGACCTCACCCCCGCCTACCGGGCCGCCGTCAGGGACGCCGCCACGGCGGTCGCCCAGCAGGTGCTGGCCGCGTGGGGGAACAGGGCGGCCTTCCTGGAGGCCACGCTCTTGGCCGGGGGAGGGGCCGTGCTCTTCCGGTCCGAGCTGGAGAGGGCCCTGCCCTGCGCCAGGGTGGTCGACGACCCGCTGTTCGCCAACTGTCGCGGGTATCTGGCGGCCTTGGGCGGGGCGTAACGGCAGATGCACTTTCCGAGCCAGGGGCTGAGATGGCCTTTCCGGTTCCGGGCCGGAAAAGCGAGTTTGTCCGGTTCCAGACCGGATATGAGGCATTTGTCCGGTTTGAAACCGGACAGACTATCCGGTTCCAAACCGGAAAAGGCGGATTTATCCGGTTCCAGACCGGATAGGTTTTCCGGTTCCGGACCGGAAAAAGGAGTTTTTCCGGTTCGAGACCGGACAAAATTGTCCGGTTCCAGACCGGAAAAAGGTATCTGTCCGGTTTAGAACCGGAAAAGTATTCCGGCTCCAAACCATAAAAGAGTGCCTTTCCGGTTCCAGACCAAAAAGGAATTACCGCCGAAATTAAACAACCAAAAGGAGTGTTAACGATGGTATCCTTCGTGGTGCTAATTTTGATGTTCACCGCGCTACTGGTGGCATCGGTCAGCTACATTAGGGCGTCCATCTTGGCGGAAAAGTGGACGCGCGCCCTGGTCCTCCTCCACTCTCCGAGGGTGAGGGTGAAACCTCACAGATCGATATTTGGGGAGGTGGAAAGCATAGAAGTAGAAGGACGGTTAAACGTATCCAACGAATTAAAGGGATTAGGGGAGGTAGTAGAGGGCCTGTTGACAACATCCGGGTCTTCCGTTGCGAAGTGGGTACCCGATCCAGAAATGAAGCTGGAACGGGCCGCTATCTGTCCGAACGGCCGCGACGAAGTGTGGACGTATTACTGCCTCACGCTGCCCGACGGGACCGAGAAACTGCTCCGATTGCGTGAACGGCTCCCGTTGCGGGAAGCGTTGCTCGAAGAAGCCAAGAATTAGCCGGGTCAAGGAACGCGATCCCGGCCCGGCCGCCCTGAAACCGGGGCGAGGCCGCGCCCGACCCCGGATCAGAAAGCCTTTGGGAAAAGGCGGACCGCAGTACCGCCGACCTTTGAGGACCAGCGACGGATTTTCTTTCGGGAGGGAGTGTAAACTGTGCCGAAGAACCCCAGGCCCGGACACCGCCGCCTCGAGCTGTGGCTCCCCGACGGCCACCCCCTGTGGTCGCTTCCGCCCAGGACCCGCTCCGCCTACGCCCGCGCCCTGCTCGATCTTGGTTTAATGCTCGAGCATAGATTTTCGACTGTTGAGAAGAAGCTCGACCATTTGTTGGATGTGTTGTCTGGGAAGGAACAGCAGTTAGAGAAAAAAATGAAAGATCCTAGCAGGAATAACAGTGAAAAAAGGGAATTCTATAACCATAATGTTGGAGCGGATGAAACAACAAGGCAGGGCAAGAATAATTACGTTGAAGATTTTTTGACAGCATTAGAAAGAGATACCTTTTCAATAAATCGCGATTAAAATCCCAAGGGATACAGTTAACGTGGATTGCTAAACATATAGTTTTCTGGGTAATGAGGACTATTCAAAAAACAGGAGTGGTCACCTTCTAGAACTTATCTACATTGAGGGGAAATAGTATATCCAACCCTCCAAATCTGTTTGGGAGCAATCTCTATGGCAACATTTGGTGAACGTTTAAACCATCTAAGAAAGTCACGCGGTTTAAAAGCTGAAGAGTTAACAGAGGCCATAGGGCTTAAGCGGCGGATAATCTTCCACTATGAAAAGAACGAAGCGAAACCAAGTTTTGACATACTCATCCGTCTCGCCGACTTTTTCGATGTCTCCCTTGATTATCTTGTGGGCCGCTCAGACGATCCCCATAGGCGGTAATTTGGTAAAGTACAATGAGAACCCGTTTTGCTTTCTAGAGGTGGTGTAAATGGTAGACGATGTAGAAATTATCTCGCAACATGTTAGGGCGATCGATGAAGAACTCATCAGCTTTTTAAAGGGGGCTCCATACATCGCAGGGTACCCGGAGAGGAAGCTTCTGGAGAAGAAAGCCCTATTGCTTGCTATGAAGGCCCAATACCTCCGCTGGCGGGATTTCGAATCGGGTCTCCAGTATAGGAATATAGAATCTTGGTATGGCACCGCGCTGGCGGTTCTAAGAGCAGCGTATCCGTTCGAGTTAAGAGTAGATGATATTCTAGCTGCGGCTCGTGTTCTGCGGCGGAAAGCCCAGGGCCCTCGGAAACCGATACTGACCTCATACTTGCACCGCGCCAAGGAGGTCGGGCTGGTCGAGAGAGTTGGACGCGGAGTTTGGTGATGGAAAGCGACAGGATAGAATAAAGATACCACAAGACCAATTCAATACTGCAAGAAGTGCACGCATCGGGGCACGCTGGAATAGCGTCAAGCTTTCCTATCCTTTCTAGGTATGAAGGAACAGATATCGCGGAAAAGCAAATCGTTAACGGCTACGTCGAAGACTTTCTGGCGGCACTGGAGAAGACCGCGTTTTGACACCGGCCACGCCGGAAAGGGGAACCTTTGGATAAAAATTGAGCAACCCAAAAAGAAAGGAGCCGCCCAATGGAACAAACAATCCAGGAAGCCTTCTCACGTCTATCATGGCCCGTCCGGGCGCACCCCTGGCCCCGCCAGGGCGTTTCGGCCGTGTCCGACCCGCTAAAAAAGGAGCACATCCTGTTTCTCCCGTCCGATGGCACCCCCGTAGGCGGCACGGACCTGCTGGGGACGCTCGCGGCGATGCACCTCGCCGAGACCGCACACCACCTCTTCGGCACCCACCGCTTTTCCAAAAGCGTGCCCAAGAAGACCAGAGAAGCGGTCGGCCGAGTGTGCGACGCGGCGACGGGTTGGTTCTCGGAATATAAGGTCTTCCGCTTGGCCCCCGAGGTCGCGCGCTTGGAGATAGAAAATAGCGTGACCCTGGCGGAAGGGCTACCCTTGGATTCCATGCTCGGGCACGGATACTCCCTCTTGATCAGGGCCTCGGTGGCGGCCCAGGCCGTCGGCTACCTCGGCCTGCCCGTCGAAGTGCCGCCGGAATTGAAAGGGCTGGTCGGGGCGTTCCTGGCCGTGCCGCCGGGGGAGCCGACGCTAGAGAACCTCAGGATTCTGGGCAACCTCTTGCTGGCCGCCCTGGGAGAACCGTATAAACTTGTTGTTGTAGAAGGAGAAGATGGTTTGGAGGTGTGGAGTGTCGAAGCTACTGTTTAATTTCAAGGGCCGCAGACGAAGGCTTAGATCTCTAGGAATCCACAAAACGCCCTGAATCTGACATGAAATCAGGTACTGAGCCTCCCCATGGCTAAAGCCAGGGGGTTCTGAGGGGAACCACCGCAACCTCTCCCGAGCTCTCGCCACCGCCAAAAGGCGGCGCTACACCATCCCGGGCCTCGGCCTTGGCTGTCCCCCCTTCCGCGGCGGCTCCCTCTGTCCCCTTGCGGGGCTGTCCGGCAGAGCCGGACAGTCGGGAGTTGGGGATACGGCCCGACGCCGCTTGCAGGAGCGGCTCCGCACCCGGCCACTGCCTCGCGGCAGAACCCGCGTCGAGCTCGAAATCGTTCTGTACATTCTGTTCCACGAAACGCGCCAGGTAGGCGCTGTAAAGGTCCCGCTGGCACCTCACCCCACAGGAGCATAGGTGCCAGCGCTCGGACAATGACTTCTTCTTGTGTTCTCCGCAGATGCAATAGCTGGAAAGGCCAACGTAAGTTTCTGTACCTTTGACTTTAAGCCGGGTGGGAAACTCCAGGACTTTCCCGCCAGCACTCTCAGCCTTGCGGGTGAGTTCCTGAAAGTACCTCCCCGGCGCCCGGGTGTTGACGGATTTGCCGAACATCTTCTGTAGGGAACGGTAGGAAAGCTTTTCAAATTTGAACACGTTGCCCATGCGCAGGGTCTCGTTGACCATCCTGCCGATGAGGCTCCTGCGGTGGGCGCTCAATTTGCGCCATATTTCCGCCAGGCGGGCCTGGGTCTTGAGGTACGTCCTGCTCTTCTTCCACTGTTTCGGCCCTTTCTTTACCGTACCGTCGGGGTTGTAGTTCTCGGGGTTGTTGGCCCTGCGGGAGCGGTCGAGTTTGCGCTGGAGCCTGCGTATTTCCGCCTCCTTCTCTGCAAGCTCCTCGCAAAAGCGGTCCAAGCGCGCCTCTTTGCTGTTGACACGGGCGATGATAGAGGGGCCGGCGTCGATGCCGACAGTCCCTGTTCCCAGGGCGTTTTCGGGTTTCTGGTAGGGAGTACCCTCGCAAATGAGCTGGGCGTAAAACCTGTTGCGCCCGTTTACCTTGCGCCTCACCAAGCGGACGTACTTGATCCGGCAGGAGAGAGCGTGGCGGATTACCGGGTCTTCTGGGTCGATGACGGCTGGAAGAACGAGACCCTTCCAGACTACACAGCCATCCCGCCAGCGGATGCCCGCGTCGTTGCTCTTGCCCTCCACAGTGTCCATCTGGTTTTTGCCCTTGAAGCGTACCCTGCGGGCCTGCCCGAAGAGCACCCTTTGGGCGGCACGGAAGGCCCTGGTGCCCAGCTTCTGGGCGGCGTGGACGTCCAAATGTTCGCCTATCCAGCAGGAGCGCCGTATCTCTACGGCATAGTGTTGCAGTGCGGCATCCGTAAAGCCGTATCTGGAGCAAGCTTCCCGAATCAGGACGTTTCTTAGCTCTTTGTCTTCTACTTTCCAAGCCTTTTGCCATAGTCTCGACTGCTGGATGAGCCGGATACGCCTCACGGCCTCCCCCAGACAAGCGTTGTAGAGCTGGCGGGCCGCCTCCAGACGAGCCAGCAAAGTCTTCTCCTGAGGGGGCGAGACCCGGAGGGGGATCTCACACACAAAGCTGGGCGTCTCAGACGTATTTCTGCTGCTCGATGTATTCGCGTAAGGTTGCAAGGGGAGCACCCCCAACAGTAGCCACAAAGTAGCTATTTGTCCAAAGAGTGGGCAACTTCGATTTGAGCCACGGGAACTCCTGCCGGAGGATGCGGGAGGAGCGCCCTTTCATGAGCTTCACCAGCCGGTGGATACCGAACTGGGGATCCACTTCCACCAGCAGGTGGATGTGGTCCGGCATTACCTCCAATTCAATAATTTCGGCCCTTCTCTCCTGTGCCACCTGAAAGAGGATCTCCTTGAGCCGCAAGTCCACCCCGTCTTTTAGAACGGGACGGCGGTACTTCGGACACCAAACCACATGGTATTTGCAAGAATATACGACATTGTTGTTGGACTTAAATTGGCGCCTCATATGATTATTATACCGCAGATGACAATATAACTGTAGCACCCAAAAATTTGGCCGCCTTATCCCCAGCCCTAAAGGGCGGGGCCCGTGGCGGCCGTCTTTCGGTCAAGTTTGACAGCAATTTTGACAGCAATGGGAGTAGAAAACTATAGACACAATAGACAATATAGACAGTGAAACCCTTGAGAAATAACGCCCTAGACAAACATAGACAAGCAGGCGGTGACTCTGGATCATGTTGTCCTGGTTCGAATCCAGGTCCCGCAGCCAAGAAAAATCAAGGCCTCCCGGTATTGGGAGGCTTTAAAATTTTACCTCGTTTGGCCCCTCTTTGACCCCTACAGAAAAAAACATTCGACTGCGGCGGCTTCCAGAAACCTCCTCACCTCCTTGACGCTGAACGGGGCCGCTTCCTTTTCCCTCATGGGGGGCAGCTCCGTCGCCTCGTTTACGTTCCGATGTGGACTACTTCCTTTAATACTTAAAGCAGGTGCGGGGTATTACTCCGGTTATTGTCCTGGACGAATTTCAGGTGGTAAAATCGACAGTAAGCAGGTATAATGGTCTAGGGGTGAATGTAATGGCTTTGCCATGCGAACCGCGCGACTATGCCAAGGTTCTCATCGACCGGTTAACCGATGAACAGGTACAGGCGCTCCTAGCCATCCTGGAGTCCATGGCCTGGCCGATAGAGCAGATTACTCCGGAAGAGGCTGAGGAGATCGAAGCAGGATTTGCCGAAATCGAAGCGGGTAAAGGCGTGAAGGCTGAAGATGTCTGGAAGGAACTTGGTATTTGAGATTATTTTCTCCCCCAAGGCCATAAGGCAGATGAAAAAGCTTGAGCGGGAAACACAGGTGAGGATCAAGTCGGCAATCGAGAGAAGCCTGCGGAGTTTCCCGCCTGAAGGAGATGTCGTGAAGTTAGAGGGGCAAAGAGATGTTTTTAGACTTCGGGTAGGTGATTGGAAGGTAACTTTCCGGTATCGGTTCGACAAGAGAGAAGTACATATTTCCGAAGTCGTCCATCGGAGCAAAGCCTACCAATTCGCAATGAGCACCGGGACGTGGAGACGATTCCACGTTATAGGAAATAGTAATGGTGAAATTGTGGGGCTCGGGTCCCGAATCGCAGGCGCAAATCTCGGGTTACAATTATCTTTTTAACCTCCTCCCTCGGTAGCAAAATTTCCAACACCCTAATATTATATATCAAACGGTAATAGAAACCAGCACCCGAGGGAGGTTATCAGGTTATGTCGGAAGACACCGTGATCCAGCAACAACAAGTTACTCCGGGGCCATGCCCGCCGGAGGGATGCCCGCCTCCTACACGCATTGAGTGCATTGTAGTAGATAAAGTCTATGACAGTTGTTTTCAGGTGGAAACCCGCAGCCGCGATACCACCGTGACCACTGGTCTGAGCTGCGAGTGGACTACGGGCACCTTTACCGTCGGGCAGGCAGTGCCTTGCACTCTTACCCCGGGGCAAAGTATCTCCTGTTCTGTCATAAACTCTACGCCCGGGCCGAACGGTTTTGCCACGCTCACGTTGGTGGTATCTGTACCTTTAACCTTAACCAATCCTAACAACACCAATGAAACGGTAGATCGGGTCTTTACCTTCACTAAAATTACTACTCTCTGCGCTCCGACGGGCGTAAATATAGACTGTTCGGAGAGCACTCTTCTCTTCTGTAACTGCGTAATTTCCGCGGTCGGTTTAACCCAGGTGACCGTAACCTGTGATTTCGAGGTATGTCTGGTGGTAAAATCTCTTCTTACAGTGCAATTGCTGGTGCCGAGCTACGGCTTCTGTGTACCGTCTCCTTGCGTGGTTATTCCGGGAGTATGCCCGCCCGCTCCGCCGGCACAATGCACTTAAGCCCACGAAGACCGCCATTGGACATCTCCATTACCAATACCCATAAGATCACACTCACAGAGCACCGCCATCAGACGGTGCTC
>JBNATU010000010.1:0-72862 GCA_049701195.1 Neomoorellaceae bacterium | reverse complement strand
TTTTACTTACTCTTTTACTTACTCTTTTACTTACTCTTTTACTTACTCTTTTACTTACTCTTTTACTCTTTTTTTACCGTATAGTTAGACGGGGTGCCTTCTGGGAGAAGGACTGCATTTCTTAAATCTTTCAATTGGGCCAACACATTGGAGGCCTCCGAATATGCTTCAGCCCCTTTGTTGCACCACGCCATCTGCCCTATGTGGTCGACTGAAATAGACCGGATAGAGACGTTGGAACCTGGCATAGGGATCCAGGAACGCTCAATGGGCAAAGACGCGTCCAGCAATCCTGTCCGCCGCTCAAAGAAATAAATTGGACCCTCACCTGGTGGAGCCAGAGGATTTCCACTCCAGTGGTACCGCCTAGTGCGTGTTTTTAGGGCTATCGTACCGGTACCAACTGCTACCGACCTTTCCTTTGAGTTGTCTGATGTAGGCAACTCCCGGGCTATGGGCTCTTCCGGAACCGGCTTCACCACCGTCTCTTGCTCCTCCACCCCGCCGTCATTCTGCCGCCTAGATTCCTCCCCGCTTACCTCTGAAGTAACCGCAGCCGTTTGATCCCCTCCTTCGGCTTTCGTTTCAGGTAACGTCAAGATTAACGCAGTTGGCGAAGTAGTTTGACCTCCTTCGGCTCCCGTTTCCGGGCTGAGAGTTATTCCGTGGGACGCGGCAATTCGCCCTCCGTCTTCTTGTTTCTCTCGGCTAAAGCCAGGAGGTTTTATTTCTTCATCGTCAACGTCTTTATCGTCAACGAAAGTCTGGTCATAGCCGTGAACCAGCCCTTTGGCACTCTCGTTTCCGGTATCTCTCCAGTTTTTACCAGATAGACCGTAACAGTAGGCTAGCCCGTTAACGATACAATCTGCCAGTTGCAAAATAGTATCTTCTTTAAACTCAAAGTGCTGGAATTCGATCAGTATGGACGGCACCTCGACCTTTCGCAGGAAGTTATAATAGCATAGCCTTTTCCAATGCTCCCACCTCCGTGCCAGGCTATAATTTATAACTTCCTTATTGCGTAACACTTCCCACGCAATAGCTGCGATGAGGTTCAAGCTTTCTTCTGGCCTTTGGGAACCATAGTAAAAGCGTATACCCGGATTGTTTGCACTTTCCGTTCTAAAACTACCCGCTTGTGCCAAAGCCAGAGCTACTTGTACCCCCCAAAACTTAAATAATTTGCCATTTCCGGCTTCTGATGGAAGCAGAATGACCGTAGCGCCCTGAGCTTCGAGCCTCTCACTCAAGAGCGTAAATAAGGGTTTTAGCTCTCTGTCGGAAGCGACCAGTTGTCGCAGGGCAACGGTAATGTTCATTATTCATTCCCCGCTTGCTAAGTAGTTTAGAAGAAAACAGATTACATTACAGAATATGAAGGCTTAGGCAAAAATGACCCGGGAGCAGAACTCGACGGTTCATCATAAATAAATATGGAGAGTAGCTTAATCCAAAGGAGTGGAAACCGGTGACCTTATATCATGAAAAGCTTAAGTCTCTGGTCGCAACGCCCCGGACGCAGGAAAACAGCATGTTCGACCCTCACTTTGTTAACTGGCACCAAGAAGTTACTGTAACCCTGATAATTACTAACATGAAAAGCCCGGAAGACTGCACTAGACTGACCGAAGGTCTCCGTACTCTACCGGGCGTTATAAAAGTTACTCCGCTCCTATCGCAACACCGCCTGGCGGTAACCTACGATACTTCAAAAACCCAATTGGAGCTCATAGGGTATCAGATTAGAAAGCTAGGGTATCACTACATTCAGAAAGCATGAAGAAGCTGTAAATGAAGGGGGCCGGTCGGCCCCCAAAGTTTGACATGCACCAGGAAATAATGTTAAGTTGTAGATATATCCCACATATATCCCACAATACCTTTGCCGTAAGCCGGAACTATATATCCATTATTCTTACTACGGCCGGAAAAGGGAGTTAAGGAGGATGGTCGTGCGTCTAGGAGCCCATCTTTCCATTGCCCAAGGGCTATCTAAGGCAGCCCTTATGGCGCAACAAATAGGCGCCAATACCTTTCAATATTTTACTCGAAATCCCCGGGGGGGACGAGCTCGCCTGATAGGAGACGTAGAAATTAAGCAATGGCAAGAAGAAAGGAGAAGCCTTGATCTCTATCCGGTGGTAGGCCATCTGCCTTATACAGTTAACCTAGCTGCACCTCCGGGAAGGCTTCAAGACTTCGCGGTCACGGTCTTGCAGGAGGATATGCAAAGGGTGGCTTCCCTAGGAGGGGAGTTTCTCGTAAGTCACCCGGGCAGACATAAAGGAGACCAGGAGGAAGCGCTGTGCCGCCTAGCAGATATCATCCGGAAAACATTGTCTGTTCTTCCGGAAAACATGCCCATGCTCCTTTTAGAGACCATGGCCGGTCAGGGCGGTGAACTCGGTAGCCTAGAAGAGCTCCATCGGGTTCTGTGTCTCCTAGATTGGTCACCTGGTGTGGGTATTTGTCTGGATACTGCTCATCTTTTCGCTGCCGGTTGGGATTTAAGAACCCGCACAGGCTGTGATGAGCTGGTAGACTTTTTGGCGGATAAATTTGGCCTAGAACGCGTCAAGGTGTTGCACTTAAACGACTCCCTTGCTCCTTTAGGGAGCCATCGCGACCGGCATGCGTGTATAGGAGAGGGGCAATTGGGAGAAAAAGGTATCGGCGCCGTAGTAAGCCACTCTTTTCTGGGTAGTCTGCCTATGATTTTAGAAACGACGGTAGAAAAATACGAGGATTACGGGAAAGAAATAGCCAGGGTTCAACAAATTCTTGCTGATTCTCAATAAAAATAAAACCTCCCTTGTTCAGCGTTCAGCGCCCTGCACTTGGCGCTTTCTTCTCAGGTAGCTGGCTGTCGGCAGGGTGGACAGGCTTATTGAAGTATTGGGCAAAATTGAAGATGAATAGAAAATGCGGAAGGCGGTGTCTCTGATGAGGGAATCTCTGGCGAGGTAATGAGGTAATAGGTAATGAGGTAATAAAGCACAAAAAATCCGGGCCGTTGCCCGGAAGCTTCAGGATTACACGATATGGTAGCCCTACGGGGATTCGAACCCCGGTTACCGCCGTGAGAGGGCGGCGTCCTAGTCCACTAGACGATAGGGCCGCGAACCGATATCAATTATAGCACGTCAAACCTTTCTTCGTCAATACCCACAAGGCTCTATGTCAATAGTTGTGGGATCAAATTTTGGGGCAACATTCTAAAGCATTTTCTTTGATAAATGTATATAATTTCCAAAGTCGAAACTTAAGCGTTCTAGCATTTTAATTCAGGTGTCTCCGGCTATTTTCAGGGAACTGGAAACACAGGTTTTAGAGGGCAGTTTACCGGTTCTGGGGTTCGCTAAATAAAAATATTTAGCAACGAGAACTTCGCATATGCTGGATCAGAAGCGGAGTAAAAGCGGAGAGCAAGCGGAGATGGCCTTCGTCAACAGCGAAATAGTTACAGCGAAAGAGAGAGGGCAACAAGGTCTGGCCGGCTCAAGTTTCTCCTGCAAAAAGGGATTAAGAACCCCTGGTCGTTTCCTCAAGGAGCCGTTTCTTCAAGAAAAGGTTATGTAGAGTACGTTGGGAGAAATATAGGGTGAGGGAACACCGGTCGGCTCTCTAATTCGGGGTTATCGCTTGGATTGGGTAGCTCGCTTTCAAGTTTAAGCGGCCCTGCTCCATAATTCTGTTGTGGGGACTGCAAGTTCGCCCGGCTTCCTATAGCTAAGACGGCTTTGCAGTAGGGTAAAATTTGTTGTGCGCCCAATATTAGCGGCCATTCTAGCTGGATGCCGCAAATCTTAGTAAAAGCTAATTTGTCAAAAATTAAAGTGCTCCAGCCGAAAATAGGGCTCAGTCCGGCGGGGAAAAAAAGATAATCGCTTTGAGGATAGCTCCAAGCATCCCCGATATAAGGCTTAAGACTAAAGGCAAATTCACCCCCGCTCGTCCAGCAAATCAGTCTATCCGGACCCTGTTGTAAGAGGGCTGGCTGTTTATCGGGTAAACAAGTAAACCTTCCTACTGCTTCCGCGACCATCTTTTCGCTATCGCCATCCTCAATTACCCGATAGTAAATGCAATAGCCTTCCGCTTGCTTTTCCCAGGCCAGCCATTCTAGGCGGTCATCACTGGTATGATAAACATACACTTCGGTTTCAGCCTTTTCGCGACCTAACAACCGGGGTGCGGACCAGCCCTTTCCCGGCGAATATCGAGCGCAATATAAACTTTTGTCTTTACCCGTAATGTGGTCCCAACAAAGGCATATCTTGCCACTTGGCTCGGGTACAAAGCACAGGGGCTTGCGAGCCAGAGTAAAGGGAAAGGATGCGAACCGCCAGCTTCCCTGCCAGTAAAGGAGATGGTTTATGCGCCCATCTGGGGAAACCATAAGTATATGAGGTACATCATGGGCATCAACTACTAAGCCCATTAAAACGTTCACCTCTAATTGGGGAAGAGGGATTCTCTTCCAATGATCCCCCTGCCAGTAAGCGTAAATGCAGCAGTTTTCGCCCTGTTTAAGTACTAAGTGAAGCTTTCCCGCCTTATCTAGAGTTGCCAGGTATGCGGAAATCCCAGGCACCGATTTGCCCGTTATGCTGTAACTATACTTAAATAATCCCGAGGTCCCAATGATAGTCCATATGTCTCCACCGGAAACACCCCACAAGTCCATGTTATTTATCCACCTGCCTTCAAAGTAGATGCTTCAGAAACAAAATTCGGCAAGCGCTTGCGGTCTAAAGCCTAAAGCCGATAATCATCATTTGGGTTCTCCCTCTCTACTTAAGCGAGGCTTCCGAAGCAAGACTCGACAACTGCTAACGGGCTAAAGCCGGTAATCATCTTTGATTTCCCCTTCCCCCGCAAGCCTAAGAGCCCTCGAGGGACAAAGCTTCAACCGGAGGAAAATCATACTTGTTTCGGAAGCACCTCCAAATAAATATATTAGGAATGCTTTTTAAGCAGGACTATGATTTTGGGGCGCGAATAATAAAGAAGGGGACCAGGGCAAGCTCTGAGACCAAGGAGCCTCAGAAGCAACACCGGGGATACCCGGCGCATCCCCAGTTTTGATCCCAGGCCTGCTTAGCTTGCGCTCGCTCCAAAAACCCTCGCGGGCCAAACTAGCGCTCGACCTCAAGCTCCGGCGGGGTTCCCGGCCCAATCGGCATCCTTGCCGATGGGCCGGTCTCGGACATCCTATCCTCGACCCCGCCTACGCTTTCGGCCTCGTTAAGTTTGGCTAGCCGCTCGGGTTTAGTCGCTCGCTTTCAAGCCTAAGCAGGCCTACCCTGTAAAAAGTGGGGATGCGCCAGCGGGGATACACCAGGGTATGACGGAATTTACAGTAACAGGTACGTTAGGGGAGAGGCAAGGGAGGGGAGGGGACAAGGAGAGGGAAGGGAAAGGAGGGAGGCCTACCCCTGAGGCGAGGGTTGCTCCTTCTGGCGCCCGAAGAAGAGAGCTAGAAGAGCTCCGTGTAATAGCCCCATAGGGTAAGCTAACCATGCGAGCCAGCGCAACCAATTTTTTTCTTCTCTGCGCTTTCGCAGCATTGCACGAGCCTGAAACATGGCCATCCCTCCTGTATTATTTAGTGTCCTCCGTTTAATTTTTTCTATGCTTAACCTGTAAACCATTAATTACTATAATTACTATAATGTAGCTCTTCTAAACCCTGACGCGGCCGGCCACAATAATGGTGACCGCTATATAAGGACGGGAGGGAAAGCCGCGTGAGGAAAAGATTTAGACTTAGCCGTAACGAACGTAATCAGGCCAGACGATCTCAATTTCGCGCCCGGGAATTGCATCGTATCCGAGGGTATCAAGTAATATTCGATCCTGAAAGAGGACCGGAAAATAAGTAGAGTGCGAGGTATATCGAGGTCCACCATGCTTATAAGGCTTACCCTAAACAGCTTAACTGAAGCGTCAGGCAAAATATCTACCGGTGAGAATAGCTTGGCTTATGAGGGCGCCGGCAAAGGATGGCGCGCGGGACAAGTTTTGGAGGGAAAAGTGCTCACCCAAACCTCGAACCTGAGCTACTTATTGCTGGTAGAAGGTAAAGAGGTCCTGGCCCGCTCAGATCAACCGCTGCCCTTAGGCCGTTCGATACTTATGGAAGTTCAAGGACGGCAGGGTAACTGTTATAAAGTCCGCTTGCTTCCTGAGCATAGCGAATTAGCAGGCGAGATTGGGGAGGAACCTTGGAGAACATTACTTTATCAGTTAGGGTTGGAAGATTCGCCGGTCCAGCGGGCCTTGATCCAGGGTTTTCTAGCCAAAGGACTGCCGTTAACTCCCGAGTTATTTAAACAAGCGAATTCTATACTGGCCGGGCTGGGGCTTCCGGGCAGACCCGGCCCGGCGGATCTGGACACGGCCCTGCTCGCCCTAAAATGGGGAATTCCGCCCGTTCCTGAAGTTCTTAGGGCTTTGCAGGCGTTCATATCGGGCGAAAAGGAATGGGGGACGGGAAGTATTACCCGGCTGGCTCGGTTTTTGGCTTTCGCAGTAAATTTTTGGGAAGAATTACCGGCTGCCCACAGTAACAGGGAAGAAATGGCTCCGGTTATAGAGACTATGAAGAGTATGCTCTCTTCTTTGGTAATAAAACCGGAGGAAGATATCCTAAAATTAGAGCACCAGCTCCAACTGCTTTTGAGTTCTCAGTTGCCGGAGGAATTAAGTAAGGATTCGAGCAAGCTTCGACAAAAGCTGCCCGATAATGAACTTTTACGGGCATTGGGGCGCTTGCTTCAGGAGATACGTAAGTATTCTGACCGAGAAGCCGGAGATACGGTAACGCTAAAAAATATTGTGGACCAAGGTGAGCAGCTAGAAAAACAACTTTTGGGCCAGCAAATTGTGCAGCTATTTGGTAAAGATAATAACGGCCAGGAATTGTTTTATTTCTGTTTGCCGCTGCTGAAAGAAGAAAGTGTTACCGAATGGGCCCAGTTGGTGATCAAAAGGGAGGGGAAAGGGCAGAGGTTAATCGACCCGGAAAATTTCAGGATGACCCTGCTCTTGCATACTCAAAACCTCGGGTCTGTACTTCTAGACATTAAAGTGGGGAACAGAGAAGTAACCGTCCGCGGAAAAGTTGAGAAAGAATGGGTGAGTAAAGTAATAACGAAGGCTTGGCCTCAATTGCAGCAAGCCTTTGCCGAGCTGGGTTACCGTTTAGAAGCGGCAACGTGGGAACTAGAGCGGGTGCCATCCAAGTTGTTGTCTGTTGCGTATGACGAGTCGGTAGCTCCGGTTAAACTCTTTTCCCTGAATGAGGTCGTCTAACTCCACACCAGGGGGAGGCTCAAGGTGAGAACGCCCATGAAACAGCCTGACAAAACTCTAAAAGCAGTAGCCCTGCGCTACAACGAAACTGAGGATCTGGCCCCCAGGGTCGTAGCCAGCGGGAAAGGGGATATAGCCCATAAAATTATTCAGACGGCCAAGGAGTCCGGCGTCCCTGTGCATGAGGATCCGGAACTGGCGGAGATGTTATCGCGTTTGGAGCTAGGCTCCGAAATCCCGGTAGAGTTATATCATATGGTAGCCCAGATTTTGGTCTTCATCTATAGATTGGACAAGAATTGGGCTGCTTCCACCACCAATACTACGTAACCAGGTAATCAACCTAATACACTGCTAATAATACACCGCTAATATATACTGGTATAAATAGTACAATGGTGTAATTAAATAGCATAATTAACATAATTTCTCTTTCTTATCAACATAATGGACCCTGGATCTAATCTGCAATGCGGACCGCATTACCAAAGTACATACTTTCTCATCAATATAATGTCAATATAATGGGCCCTGCGATCCCGCGAGTTCACCTCTATGTCACCTTCATAGGGGAGAGAGCTACTGCCTTTTTAGTCAACATAACTCTTTCACCATAATTCTTTAATTAGCATACATAATTCATCCCCTTTATCCCTCGTCTTTTTCTTCTGATACACCCCTCACCCATATATGATACACCCCGCCCAATAAAATTGGCGCTTTGTCCGCAGTAACCATTCTCCGCGCCCAACATAGTATGTTAGTGAAATAAGGGTAAAGGGGTGAACTCTATGGGAGGATTCTTTGACAACCGCTGGGCTTTTATTCTGTTCCTGATCCTCATCTTATTGTTCTTCGGCGACAATTAGAATAGTAGAGTGAGTTGCTCACGGTTTATACCTCGTAGGGCCAGATTTTTCTGGCCCTACATATTTTGTGTTTATCTTGCGTTTATCTAGAAAGTACCCTTAGAGTTTCCATTTACGGTACCATGTTCTTACGGTACTACATTTTCCCCTGGTCATGATTGGCGCTTGGGGTACCGAATAGTAGATAATCTGCGTAACTATGTATTCTTCCTGAATAATTATCCAGGGTGCGGAAATTAAGATACCATCACGTTACACGGGAAAATATAGCGAAGGAATAGGTTAACATAATGATTAATATAAGTAGTTTTGAGACAAAGTATCAAAAAGGGGGTTTAGTTGTGAAAGCGATTATACAGGGTAAGGTTATTGAGGTTGAGGAGAAAGAGAAATTTTTTAATGTGCGGCTATATCAGGTTGGTGAAAGGGAATTGGTAACTGTAAAAGTTGAGAAAGCGAAAATGAATGGTACAAAGGTTGGAGATGATGTAGTAGTGGAGGGTAGGGTGGTAGCGTTTCCAGGCCAAAGTGGAAAATATGCAGTAATACAGGTGTATGCTGGGAGTATTAAATAGGGGTGAAATGTATGGAGGTGTTTGAGGCTTGGATTGGAGGGTTGACTCCTGAAGCATATCAGGGATTGGTAATAATTGCAAGAGATTATGTTTTTCCGGGACTAATGTTTTTGGCGGGTTGTCTATGTGGGTTAAGTACTATGGTAGGTGTGAGTAGATGGATTTAGGTTTAGCGTTAAAAGCGTTTGGTGTAGGTTATTGTTTAACGGTAATAGCCGGATTGTTGCCTTGGGGGATTGGGGCGGCAATTCGGTTATTAAAGAGCATGATATAGGAAGGAGGTGAAATTATGACTGGTCTGGATTTTGCAACTCTGTTTGAGCCAATTCAAACTACTATTATGAGTGCTTTATCTGCTGTTATCCCTATTGGGGTGGCTATTTTAGGGGTAGTTTTGGCGGTTCGGAAAGGAGCTAGTTTAATTAGAGGGTTAAGTGGTAGGTAGTGGAGAGGGTTAGTGGTGAGCTAGGTTGTTTTGACCTAGCTCACTAATTTATGTATTTAGTGGGGGTGGGTAAATGAGGCGGTTCGTTGTATGTAGGACAGGTAGGTTTTTAGTTTGGCTGATTTTAGTATTAATGGTGTATATGGCAAGTTTGGGTTTACCTCTTCAGGAAGCTAGGGCGAATCCTGCTGTTATCTCTGCTGGTTTGGCTGTTCCAGTTTCTACTATTTTGGTGGCAGCTGGTTTGACAGTTGGAACAGTTCTTGGAATGCAGGCGTTGGCGCAGTGGTGGTACTCTGAGGCAGGGCAAGAGGTACGTGATCAATTGGCAGCTGATTGGTCTAATGCTGTAAATGGCGTTATGCAGGTCAGTGATGTCGTTTGGAATTCGGTGAGGCAATGGGTAAGTAGTAAGTTTGCGGTAGGTAATAACTCTGTGGCGGTTAACGCTGTAGGAGATTATTATTATTCGTCTTCGAGTAGCTTTCCGGGTGCTTTGGGTTATTACTACATTTGGTGGGAAAATGGTAACGTTTACGTGGTCTTTCCTGACGGAACTAAGAAGTATCATGCTTCCAGCGTGCCTGAAAGTACTGTTTCCATGCTTTTCCTTAGAATTGAGGGGAATTTAGTAAAATTATATTGGTATAGTACGGATTATCTTAGGAATAGTTGGACAGCGGTGCCATTAAATGTTAGTTATACGGGGGCGGACGTGTTAACTAATCCTACTTGGGATTGGCAGGGTCGGGAGGTTGCTGTGCCTACTAGTTTGGAAGAATTGGTTGGCAAAAGTTATAGTGACGTGATTGTTGAACAGGTTATAGAGGAGCCAGTTGAGGAACCGGTGGAGGAACCGGTGGAGGAACCGGGTGAAACTGTGACGGGGGAATATACTGGGTTGCTGGAAGGTATTAGTAGTAAAATATCTGAATTAGTTGATTTATTTACTGGGGATTTAATAGGGGATATTGGGGCGGTAGAGTTTCCTAGTTTAAGTTCTGGTATTAGTAATAAATTCCCTTTTAGCTTGCCGTGGGATTTTGGAAGGTTGTTGGGTTTATTATATGCTAGTCCAGAGGCTCCTGTTATAAGTGGACATTTGGGTTATCCTTTTAATACAGATATTACTATTGATACTAGGCAGATTTTGCGAGAAGATTTTATGATTATAGTAAGGCGATTGGAATTGTTGGGATTTGCTATAATGCTAGTAGTAGGAACTAGTAAATTATTGGGTGGTGCAGAGTAATGGTTGCTAGAATATTACAGGGAGTATTGGATTTTGTAGGTATTTTGGTTAATGGGGTTTTGTCTTCTTTGCCTGATAGTCCTTTTGTAAATATTGGTGGGATTGTGGAGCAATATTTGAGGTGGCTGAATTATTTTGTGCCTGTCGGGGATATGATTACGTTAATGTCTGCGTACTTGGGGGCGGTTGGGGTTTGGTATGGGGTGAGGTGGGTATTGCGATTTGCTCGTTATATTAAGTGAGGTGTGAGTATGATAGCATTGTTTACAGGGTCGGTTGGGTCTGGAAAAAGCTACCATGCTTTGGTATATGGGTTACAGAAAATAAGTGCTATTCCTGATAGGTATGTAGTAGCTAATTTCCCTATAAAGTTTCGAAAGGGGAAAAAGGGAGAAAAGGAAAGGAAAAGGTGGCATTTTTGGAGAGAAATAACTCCGGAGCGGTTGATAGCTTTTAGCTTGGAAAAGGGATTTTATGGTAAAGAAGGGCATTGTTTGCTTATTATAGATGAAGCAGGCGTAATATTTAATAGTCGGGATTGGCAAATTAAGGGGGTTGAAAGGACCAAGTGGATTAAGTTTATGTCTCAATCGCGAAAGTTCGGTTATGACATTATCCTGGTGGCTCAAAGTGATAGAATGATAGATAGACAAATAAGGGATTTGGCTGAGTATGAGGTTCGACACTATTCGGCAAGGCGTTATTGGTGGTTGCGGTGGTTCCCCTTAAAGCTTCATTTTGCAGTTTGGTTCTGGTATCATACTAGGCTTAGGGGAACATTAGATGCTTTTGTTATATGGAAAAAGGTGGCAGATAGGTATGATAGTATGCGTATCTTTAACTTGGAAGATATGGAGAAGTCTATAGAGGATATTTATAAGGGGAAGGTAATTCCCGCAGAAGTGGCGAAGTTTCTAGAGTTTATTCGGGCTGAAAGGGATAAAGAAAAATTTTTGCAAAGAATTGAATCAGAAGGTGACGCAATGAGAAGGGCATGATACACTATATTTGAAGGAGGTAAGTAGGGTTGGAAGTCTACTATGGGAGAGTATTGAGGGTTGGTAATAAGTTTAAATCGGAGTTGTATACGGAAAGTTGGGGTGAATTAATTGAGGAGAAGTATTTTAAGACAAAAAAGGAGGCTGTAGCTTATTTACAGTCAAAAGGAAATGTGTTTATTTTGGGGCGTATTAGAGCTATTAGGGAGGGAAATTCTGTTATTATTTAGGCTAATTATGCGACATATTGTCTCAAAATTACTTGGGGTAATAATTGCCGCGGACGGGGATTGAGGGGTTCCCGTCCGCGGCAAGAGTTGGTAATGTTTCTATTTTTTGGCAGGTAAGTGCGTCCGGCCTGTTAATTGTTAGTAATTCGCGATAAGCCGGAGCGCAAGGCTTCCCGAAGGGAACCGCGAAGCGGCTTGGCCTTGCGCGGAGGCTTGAGCGAATAAAATTAATGGTGCAGGCCGGACGCAAAAAACCCGTATATCTAATAAGCGGGTTTTTCCGCAAATTTTTTTAAGGTGGTGGTGGTTTGAATGTAGCTTGTACTATAGATAAAATCAGTATTACTGGAAATTGGAAATTGAGGCGTGAATATATGCTGGATATTTTTAAGGAGGTAGTTAGGGAAAAAAATGGTGAGTTTGGAATTTGCAAGTATCCTTATCGCTATAGTATGAAATTAGAAAGTGTTTATATGCAAATATCAGAGAGAGATGCTAAAAATATTAAAGAAGGTAGGGTAGAGTTTAATCCGAATAAGTGCGATTTAGAATTTGTTACGGACTTTATAAGGGAGTATATGAAAGATAAAGAGATTACGAGACTAGATATAGCAATAGACTATGAGGGGGTTGACATAAGTAATTATTTGATATGGACAGAAAGGAGGGTTAGTAGTAGCTGGAATTATGGTAAAAAGTTGGAAAGTGTTTATATAGGCTCTCGAAGTAGTGAGCGTTTTTATAGGATATACGATAAGAGATTGGAGGTTTTGGAAGAAGAAGGAAGGGATATAGGTATTGACATAATGCGTTGCGAGGGGGTTGTTAGAAGAATTGAACAAAAGTTAGATGATTTGTTTAGAGGAATAAAATTATATAGGGTTAACGATATAGAGGATAAAGGATTATTATTACTTGCTTTATATTATCCAGGAGAGCTAAATATGTTAAGCAGGTATAAAAGGAATAAATTGGAACAAATGCTAAGTGAAGGATTGGAACCTTATAAGGATTATTTAGCTAACAAAGAAAAAATAGCTCGTGAAATAGAGCTATTAGTGAACTGGACATGTATAATAGATCCTTTTACTGGTAATATAGCAGAATTGGTTAAGCAAGAAAATAATTTTTTTCTTTAGAAGGAATTTGAGACATAACGTCTAAATATATTAATAAGGCGAGGATGCTTCCGATAATAATCATATGTTGCCTATGGCACCAGGGTTAAGGAGTGGTGCCATAGTGCGGAAGGTTCGTAATCCGGTTGGGCGTCCGAGGTGGGAATTTGATTATGAGGAACTATTAGAGTTGTATAAGCGTTTTAGAAATGTTAGAGACATAGCTAAGTATATGGGGGTGAGTCATAGTACGGTTCATAGGCGTTTGCGTGAAGCTGGAATTGAGTTGCGAAAACTTACTTGGTGTGACCCTGAATGGGTTAAAGAGAATGGGTGAAATTATATTAGGGTAGCCATAGGTTAACATAATGATTATTATCGGAAGTGATAAGAATACGGCTTACCTCCCTTGGATCTCCTTCTTGAATCTCCTTGGAAAGTTAAGCTCTTTCATCTCCTCCATTTTTCTCACCATCTAATTTGTTTTTATATGCCTCCCTCTTTACCTGACATACCTCATCTGTAATACCTCTTGAGCAGCCGTCAGCAGAGCTACCTTAGTATAAGCTAAAGATATACCTCCTTGCAAAAAAACCGTGAAAGGAGGCCTAACCGGAGCGTCAGCGCTTAGCTCCAACGAAGCGCCCTGGATGAAGGTACCGCCCGCCATGATTACTTTTTCATTATAACCCGGCAGAGGTGCGGGTTCCGGTCGGGCATCGGCTTCTACCGGCCCTCCCCGCTGCAATCCCCGACAAAAGGCTAGCAGCGCTTCTAGACTGCCTAAAGTAACCGTTTGGACAATATCGTACCTACTGTCCGAAGGCAACGGGTCTACGGCATAACCGAGCCTTTGGAAAAACCTGGCGGCCAAAATGGCTCCTTTTAAAGCCTCTTTCACTACCCAGGGGGCTTGAAAAAGGCCTTGATAAAAGAGCCGCTTCCCGCTGAAGGGGCCCAAATCTTTACCCAGCCCGGGCGCCGTCAAATGCGCCGCTATTTCGTCTATCAAGTCTTCACGGCCTACAATATAACCTCCTCCCGGAGCCAGTCCGCCCCCCGGATTCTTAATCAACGATCCGGCAGTCAAGTCTGCTCCCACTTCAGGCGGCTCTATTTCTTCCACCAGTTCCCCGTAACAATTATCTACCAGACACACGGTTTGGGGAGAGACCTGTTTAACCGTTTCTACTAATTGGCGAATGGTATGGACGCTTAGAGCCGGCCGGCTTTGGTAACCGCGGGATCGCTGAATGAGGCAAATCCGTGGCTTAAGCCTTTCCGCCTCTCGAGCGAGGCCCAGAAAATCGGGCTGGCCTTGGGCAGTGAAGTTTACTTGGGCGTAGACTACACCCTTAGCACGCAGGCTACCTTTTACTCTACCTTCTATCCCTATTACGGTGGCCAGAGTATCATAGGGTTTACCGCAGGCAGCTAAAAGAGTATCTCCCGGACGGAGAAGCGCGTTCAAGCAAAGACTTAAGGCATGGGTGCCGGAGATAATTTGGGGCCTGACCAGGGCCGCCTCTCCGCCGAATACATGCGCATAGAGTTTCTCCAAAACCTCCCGGCCCAGATCACCGTATCCGTAACCCGTAGTGTCCTGAAAATGGAACTCATTTACGCCAACCTGCTGAAAAAACTTGAGAATCTTATAATGGTTTAAAGTGCTTACTGTTTCTACCCGGTCAAACCAGCCCTGCTGCCGGCTCTCTTCTTCGGCCATCAAAAGTTCTTCTGCCAACCCCCGCTCGATTCCAAATACTTTTTGGAAGAAGTCGCTTTCAGAAAAAGGCTCATTCTTTATAACCAATGTCTGCGCAGTACACCTCCATCACGTACTCGGCTCCTTAAGCCTGTTCTACAGTTTGCGTTTCCTTAACGGTACCTTAAGTTTAACGGTACCTTGGTTTAACGGCACCTTAAATTATGGCCTTCTTAAAATCTTATGCTTTATTCAGGGCGAGGGTTCGGCCCTCATAGATGGACCTCGTGCAATAGCTTACGCGAGCAATAGCTTACAAAGGATTATTATAGCAGATCTGGTAAGTCTCTTGAATACTGGAATGCCGCTCTTTACCATTCTGCCTGTACCCTTTCACCTGGCTAAGACCGACTAAATCCTCAATGGTGATAGTCATCAAGTCCTCCCTTGCAACAGAAATTTTATCTGCTAGCCGCACAGCTTGACGTCGAATGGCCTTCTCTATAATATTGCGTACCATGCGCGCATTGCCGTTATAGCGGTGACCAGATAAGATTTCCCGACGTATAATTCTCTCTAACTCTACCCGCGCTTCTAACGTCAGAAAATACTGCCGATCTTTTAACATCACCTCCGCAATACTTAGTAACTCGGAAACCGAATAATCCGGAAATTCTAAGTGGATGGCAAACCGTGACCGCAGCCCAGGATTTACTTCTAAGAAATAGTCCATCTCTTCCTTGTACCCCGCCAAAATCAACAGTAAGTTCTCCCGGTGGTCTTCCATGCCTTTCACCAACACATCGATAGCTTCTCTGCCGAAATCCCTTTCTCCTCCTCTGGCTAACGAATAAGCCTCGTCAATGAAGAGGACACCGCCTAGGGCTTTACGTAGCTGTTCTCGCGTTTTGTGAGCTGTATGACCGATGTACTCTCCTACTAAGTCCGCTCGCTCTACTTCCACTAAATGTCCTTGGGACAACAGCCCTAGCTCTTTAAACAGCCGACCGATCAACCGGGCGACGGTACTTTTCCCTGTACCGGGGTTACCTTTGAAAATCATATGCCAACTCATGGGCTCTGCCAGAAGGCCTTCTGCCTGCCTTCTTTTCCCTATTTCTACATAAGCCCGGATTTCTTTCACCAACTCTTTGATAGGGTCCAGACCCACGAGCTTATCCAATTCCTGAAGTACTGCTTGTACTCTTTCTCCTGGCTCTTCTCTGTCGCTCCGTCCTCTGTCTCTATAATAGGAGGAAAGCATGGCTTTCTTATAAGGTGACTTTCCCGATCCAAAGGCGATCTTAATCTCCACCCTGCTCCCCCCGCTACCTTTATCAGCTCCGCTTCTTAAGGCAATTAAGCTAATTTAGTAAGATACTGAGATAATTATATGCTTCTTACTGGGCCTGTAGCCGTCCCACTATAGTCGATGTGCTTAAGTTCAGCGGTATTACTAGCGCACTGACTTGAAGCGTAGCTGCTTCGTTATAGGCTTGGTTTCCTCGGTAGGTACGGTAGCCAGAATTAAGGACGGCTACAAACTTTACTCTATTCTGGGGAACTAACTTGGGGACTAGGGGGCTGTTACTCATCAGTACGGAAGCCAGGATTGAGTAAGTAGTTACGGCTGTGGGAAACGTATCCGTATGACATTATTTTCTCTCCTTGCTCATCTCCTTTTCGTCCCCTAGTCTCCTTTTCATCCACTAGCCCTTAGGCTTAAAGGTATAACAGTTGGTATCCTGGCACTCGTCAGCGTTAGCGCCCACCACATCTATTTTTTCCGCCATACAGCGGTTACCCTCTGCCCAGTATTGGCAGCTGTTGACAATGCAAGTAACCGAAGGATAGATTTCACCACCTGCTAAGATGCTATTACTGACTAAACCTGCCCAATTGATATTATCCAGGGACCCCAAGGTGTTGGCCCAGCCTCGACGTTGATTGAAGGTTTTACATTGGGTGTGTTCAGATATTTGGGACATCTTCCCCTCTTCTTCATGCGTTATATCAATGTTGCCGGCATTACACTGATTGCCCGTCATCCAATGAGTACAAGTATTAACCTCGCACTTCACTTTTGGTCCTGACATATTGCTCCCCTTTCTTGAGGCCTATTCTTCAAATCTAGTGTGGTTTATCCTTTTCAGTCCACCAAAGGCACATTCAGTCGGTGCCAAGCTACTCTTTAAATCTAGTGTGGTTTATCACCGGCCGCCTTATGCATACTAACCCTTCCTGCCGGCCACACCTGCCCGGCATAACCGCACATGAAAATAGAGCTATTTTCGTACTAAATTTCCGTACTAAAAAAGCTCCCTCTACACGCTCGAGGGAGCTTCCTCTAATTCGCAAATAGCCCTATTTTCCATAAATGGTTGTGTCTCGCAGGTATAAAGGGTTAATAGAAAATAATCCCATCTTCATAATTGATTATCCCTTCGACGTAGGAGCGGTTAAGTTACCCGAAATTATTTTTTCTCCTCCGATTTGCTCTCTACAGGTAAAGTCACAGATTTGTGAGGAACCACCGTAGAAATAGCGTGTTTGTAGACCATCTGCTGTTTGCCCTCTGAATCTAATAATACGGTGAAGTTATCAAAACCCCGCACCACTCCTCTGAGCTGAAATCCGTTTACTAGGTAGAGGGTTACGGGTATGTTCTCCTTGCGTATTTGGTTCAAAAAAATATCCTGCAGGTTCCCCTGAGCTTTGTTCATCTTGTCCCCTCCAGGTTGGCTTTTTTGGTTTTTAGTATACCCTATTCTACACGAATACCCAATTGTCCTGCCATCCAGCGAGCTATAGCGCTAGAAATTTCCTGTATCTTACCAGGTTGCACTTCCCACCATACAATGCGCGGGTCCCGTTTGAACCAGGTCAACTGCCTTTTAGCATAGCGTCTGGTATTTCTCTTTAAAAGCTCCACAGCCTCCTCTAAGTTTAGTTGCCCTCGAAGATAAGCTATTATTTCCTTGTAACCTAGGGTCTGCAGGGCAGGCAGATCAGGATGGTAACCTTTGACCAGCAAACTTTTAGCCTCTTCCACCAGCCCGGCCTCTATCATTTTATCCACTCGCTCGTTAATGCGTTGGTAAAGAAGTTTTCTGTCCATCGTTAAACCCGCTAGAGCCAGACGGTAAGGCGTTTGGATGAAATGCTTACCCCACGTCGCAGATATCGGCTGGCCAGTTAATATATATACTTCCAAGGCCCGAATTATACGTTTTTGATCATGGGGATGGATGCGGTGGGCTGCCAGGGGGTCTACTTTTTGTAACAGCTGGTACAGATACTCGTTGCCATAGCGTTCCGCCTTTAGTTTTAAGCGAGCCCTTAAGCTTTCGTCTCGGGCTCCGGGGATAAATAAATAGGAGTCCACCACAGCTTGAAAGTAAAGTCCGGTCCCCCCCACTAACAAAGGGAGGCGCCCCCTAAGGTGAATATCTTGAATAACTTGCCGAGCGAGGCGCTGATAATCGGCCACGCTAAAGGGTTCGTCAGGATTTACGATATCCATGAGATGGTGTTTAATAGGCTTGCCACTTTTACTAATTCGCTGCTCCGGCGGAATTTTAGCTGCACCTATATTCAACCCTCTATATACTTGAACCGAATCTACCGATACTATTTCTGCCTCCAGTTGCGCAGCCACTTCCAGAGCTATCTCCGATTTACCTACGGCCGTGGGCCCTACGATGGCGGCCAGGGGCAAATTGCCGTCATTTAACTTAACCAATGGTGAAAGTTCCTCCTTCAGGGGAAGCCGGCCGACTAAAATAGCGTGACAGTGCCGCCCGAGTTATTTTCACCACCGCCGGTCGGCCATGCGGACAGGTATAAGGGTGTTGAGCTGTTGCCAAGTGGTTGACAAGCATTTCCATTTCTTCCTGGGAAAGTCGGTCTCCGGCCTTAACCGCTCCATGACAAGCGATTAGCCTCAACAGTTTATCCTCTAAGGACCCCAAATTCTCCGGGTCCTCTTCTTTTAATAATTCTTCCAGAACCTCTTTTTCTTGGCCCGCTACTATACCCGCCGGGGCGCCCCGCAGCAAAAAAGTATTAGTCCCAAAAGGTTCAATGGCAAACCCCAGATTTTCCAACTTCTTAAGCTTGGTAATTAATTCTAGGGACTCAGGGGCTGTCAGCCTCAATACTTGTGGGGGCTCTACCAACTGAGCCGCCCTTCCCTGGTTGTGGCGCTGTTGCTTTAGTTGTTCAAACCGATAACGTTCATGGGCGGCATGCTGATCGATAATATACAGCCCCTCCTCGCCCTCGGCCAGTATGTAAGTATTTAGAAGCTGACCTATGATACGTAAAGCCGGTAGACTTTCTTCTCTCGCTTCTTTTGCTTCTCCTTTTCTGTCCTCGTCTGCTTCTCCTTTTCTGTCCTCGTCCCCTCCTGTCTCTCTAATGCGAAAATTAAAGTCCTGCTGGGTGACTTCTTTAGGTTCAGACCTATTCTTATATACGTAATCCCGGCTTTCCGCCATCGAAATTTCCGGCTCGCCACCGTCCTCATTAACCTTATCGTTGAAGGAATACCCCCTGGTAGGAAGGCTCAATCGTTTTCTCATCACGGCTTGCGGAGTTCTGAGAGCCCTTCCTATGGCGCTACCTAAGTGGGCAGCCAGGACTTCCTCATCCTTGATCCTGATGATCAATTTAGCCGGGTGAACGTTGACGTCTAACCACGCTGCCGGGAGATTCAAGTGCAAAATAAAAATTGGGTGTCTCTGGGCAGGGATTAAGTGGTGGTACACGGCCTCTATTTCTTGGTTGAGAGTTCTGCTCATTATGTAGCGTCCGTTAACTATCAAAATCTGCTGCTCGCGCCCGTAGCGGTGCAGCCACGGCGGGGAAACGAAGCCGCAAAAACTTCCCTCCTCGCCCACCGAGCCATTGACCGGCAATAGGGCTTCTGCCGTTTTCAAGCCCCAAACAGCTGCTATGCTCGAACGCAAGTCATTATTACCCGGGGTGCTTAAAGAGCGCCGTCCTTCAATAATAAGTTGGAAGGCAATTTCCGGGTGGGCCAGGGCCAGCCGCTCTATCACACCGGCTACTTGGGCAGCTTCGGTGGCAGGTTTTTTTAAATAGCGCCGTCGGGCCGGTGTATTGAAAAAAAGATCGGTCACCGTGACCACAGTCCCCTGCCGGCACCCTGCTTCCTCTACCGTCGTCTGCTTTCCACCTTCTATTCTTACCCGGGTACCCAATGGCGCCCCGGACGGACGCGTAATCATTTCCACCCGTGCAACCGCAGCAATGCTAGGCAAAGCTTCCCCACGAAAGCCTAAAGTCCGGAGGCAAAATAGATCTTCCGGCCGCCTGATTTTGCTGGTGGCGTGCCTGGCAAACGCTAATACCGCGTCCCTGGCATCCATGCCCCAGCCATCATCCTCTACGCGAATATAATCCTTTCCGCCGTTTCTTATTTCTACTCTTATGTGTTTAGCCTGAGCGTCAATAGCGTTTTCTACCAATTCTTTTACCACGGAAGCCGGGCGCTCCACTATTTCGCCCGCAGCAATCTGGTTGGCAGTTTGGGGGTCCAAAACTATAATTTTAGGCTGTATCATTTTCTGTTAACCTCCTTCGCCCCACCACCTTAATTGATACTCATTTCTCTGTAACTTGCGTCGGGCTGCAAGTTTCTTTTGCCAGTTGTATATAGCTTGCATAGCCTCTAACGGCGTCTTGTCGAACAAGTTATATCCTTCTAATTCCCTTATGACTTCCAGCACTGTGGCATAATCTCTTATTGGCTTTTCCTTTATCGTGGTCTCTTTTATGGGCCTTTCCTCGGTCTTCTCCTCCTCTACTAACCTCTCTTTTAGCGGTATCTCCTCCATCCGCTTCTTCTCTTTGCCTTCATATCCTCTCCCTTTTCCTTCTCCCGGATAGTTGCCGAGAAGTTCCCCCGCTCTTTGGATGAGCGCTTCCGGCAATCCGGCTAGACGGGCTACGTGCAAACCGTAACTCTTGTCCGTACCCCCGGCCACAATGGTATGTAGAAAAATAATATTTTCTCCGTCCTCTCTTACCGCTATACTGTAATTTTTTACTCCCCCTAAGTACTTCTCCAGTTCTACTAGTTCGTGATAATGGGTAGCAAATAAGGTCCGGCTACCAATGTGGTCATGAATGTATTCTATGACCGCCCGGGCTATGCTCAGGCCATCAGTAGTGCTAGTACCTCGACCTACTTCGTCCAAAATAATGAGGCTCCGCCTGGTGGCCTGCCGCAGAATATAAGCCACTTCCTGCATCTCTACCATAAAAGTGCTCTGACCGGCGAAAAGGTCATCGCTGGCTCCAACCCGGGTTAGGATCCTGTCCACCAGTCCGATTCTAGCCGCGCTGGCAGGAACAAAGCTGCCTATTTGAGCCAGCAGTACTATGAGGGCCACTTGTCGGATATAGGTAGACTTGCCTGCCATATTGGGACCGGTTATAATATGTACCCTCTGGGAGGTACAATCCAATAAAGTATCGTTGGGAATAAACTCGCTCTCCTTAACCACCCTTTCCACTACCGGGTGGCGTCCCTGGCGAATTTCAATCACTTCTCCCTCATCCACCATAGGGCAGGTGTAATTATAATCAGCGGCCACCGAAGCCAAAGAGTTTAAGGCATCCAGTATACCCAGAGCTTTGGCTGTTCTTTGAATGCGAGGCAACACCTCCAACACTTTGGAACGCAGATCTTGGAAGAGCTGATATTCCAATTCTTGTAATCTCTCTTCAGCACCCATCACCTGTTGTTCCAGCTCTTTCAGACGGGGGGTAATAAAGCGTTCAGCATTAGCCAACGTCTGTTTTCTTTCATAGTCTTCCGGCACTAAGTACAGATTGGGGCGGGTAACCTCAATATAATAGCCAAAAACTTTATTATACCCCACTTTAAGAGACTTAATACCCGTGCGCTCCCGTTCCTGATTCTCCAACCCGGCGATCCACTCTCGGCCGTGGCTGACTGCTTCTCGCAGCCGGTCCACCTCGGGATGAAAACCCGGTCTAATAAGTCCACCGTCTTTTATTCCCGGCGGCGGGTCATCCACTAGGGCTTGCGCAATCAACCTCGTTATCTCTTCCACGGCATCCAGTTGCTCGGAGAGCTTTCGTAATAGAGACGAAGTAGCTGCACTTAAAGTTTCCTTAAGTGGAACTACCACCTCCAGGGAGTGGCGCAAGGCCTGTAATTCCCTCCCACCGGCTGTTCCATAGGCAACGCGGCCCGCCAGTCGCTCCAGGTCTTTGACCTGCTTTAAAAGATTTTCTAGCTTCTGGCGCAACAGGAAGTCCCGGACCAGCTCGGCGACGGCTTCCTGTCGGGCCCTTATGGGCTCCAGCTTAATCAAAGGGCGCTCTACCCATTGCTTCAGCGTCCGTCCGCCCATAGCCGTAGCCGTGCGATCTAATACCCAAAGCAGCGAGCCCCGTCGGCTGCGCTCCCTACCGGCTACCGTTAGCTCCAGGTTACGGCGCGTAGCCTGATCTAAAGGCATGTAAGTAATAGCATCCATCATAGTCGGGGGCTCTAAGTGGGCCAGGGAATTCTTTTGTGTGGCCAGAAGGTAACTTAAAGCCATAGCCGCAGCCGTTAAGGCTTCTTCTGAGGCCTCTAGACTCCATCGAGCGCCGAAATGCTCCTGCAAGATACTCCGGGCTGTGTTCGGCGTTATACCCTGATCCCAGGGAGTTAGAATTCCGGAGCAGCACAGGCGCATACGCCTTACGAAATTGCTGTCTTTAAGGCAGGAAGAGGGTAACAGGCATTCCGCCGGTTCTAAGCGTAGAAGCTCGTCGGCCATTTCGGAAAAACTGCTACACGAATGTAGGTAAAACTCCCCAGTAGAAACATCCACCCAAGCCAGACCATATCTATCCTGCTGCGGCCATACAGCAGTCAAGTAATTATTTCCTTTTTCTGGAAGAATTTTATCGTCAGTTATGGTGCCCGGGGTTATTATCCGGACTACCTCGCGCCGTACCAGCCCCTTGGCCAGACGCGGGTCCTCCACCTGCTCGCATATGGCCACCTTATAGCCTTTCCCCACCAACCGAGCTATATAGCTATCCGCCGCATGATAGGGAACCCCGCACATCGGAGGGGCATCCTCCCCGGACTCGCGGGAAGTCAGAACTATCCCTAGCTCCTGGGAGGCCACTACAGCGTCCTCAAAAAACATCTCATAGAAATCTCCCAGGCGAAAAAACAAAATGGCATCTTTATGCTTATCTTTGAGTTCCTTATATTGCTGCATCATGGGAGTTAAGCCCGAGCCCTTATCCGTCTTCATGCCACAACTTCCCCTTTGAGAAGCCAAGTCTGAGCCACGGTGATTTTAACGGAAACAAATTTCCCGATTATACTTTCGGGGCCGGAGAAGATTACTAGTTTATTGGTCCGGGTACGGCCGCACAATTTGGTAGCATCATTCTCGCTGAGCCCTTCTACCAGCACTTCTACCTCTTGGCCTACCAATGCCTCGTTTTTCTCCCTGCTAATCCGGTATTGCAGTTCCATTAATCTTCGCAACCGCTCTTTCTTAATTTCTACAGGAACCTGCCCCGGCAGGGTTGCTGCCGTCGTGCCTCGACGGGGAGAGTACATAAAAGTAAAGGCGTTATCGAACTGAACGCGCTCTACCAGATCCAAAGTGTCGGCAAAATCTTCCTCGGTTTCCCCGGGAAAACCTACAATTATATCCGTCGTCAGGCTAACTCCCGGTATATGCTGGCGTAAGTTGTCCACCAGAGCCAGGTACTCCTCCCGCGTATAGCCTCGATTCATCAGGCGGAGCACCTTATTGCTCCCCGCCTGTACAGGTAAGTGCACATGCTCGCAAACTTTGTCCAAACGGCTGAGGGTTTCTATGAGTTCCTGGGTAAAATCACGGGGATGAGAAGTCATATAGCGGATACGTCTTAAACCCTCGATCCCGTTTACCATCTCCAAAAGTTTACCAAAACTCATGCGGCCTTCTAAATCCCTGCCGTAGGAATTTACATTTTGGCCTAGTAGCATTACTTCCAGCACACCCTCAGCTACCAGGCTCTTGATTTCTCGCATAATATCCTCCGGCCTACGGCTCCGTTCTCGTCCCCTCACATAAGGTACGATACAATAGGAGCAAAAATTATTGCAACCATAGCTTATGGTAACTAAAGCCTTCACCCCTCCCGTTCTCTTAACAGGTAGGCCTTCTACGATCTCCCCCTCTTCTTCCCAAATTTCTGCTACCGGACGGTTCAAAATCTCTACCTGCTCCAGCAGGCGAGGCAGTTCGTGAATGTTATGAGTACCGTAAATCAAATCCACATAGGGGGCCCGCTCCCGCATCTTTTCCGCAGCTCCGGGCTGCTGGGTCATACAGCCGCCGACCGCAATAACTAAACCGGGATTCTTGCTTTTCAGCCTGGCCAGGTGCCCCAGCAAGCCATAAACTTTATTCTCCGCCTTTTCCCGCACACAACAGGTATGCAATAGGATAATGTCAGCTTGCTCCAAAGACGGGGCTTCCCGGTAACCTTCCTTCTCCAAAAGCCCTGCAATTATCTCGGCATCTCTCTCATTCATCTGACAACCGTATACCTTAATCCAGTACCTTTTCACTTAAGCCTTTTCCTCCTGCCCTTTATCTGCCTACATACTAATTATAGCTCCTCCCCAGGTTTTCTACAAAGGGCGATAAAAAAGCCGCCTTTTTGTCGCGGCGGCTAAAGAATCCTTCTCCAAATTCTATTTTCGAAACCCTAGTGCAAAGATTTTTTGTCTATATCCGGCTTATTTTTTTCCAGGAACTCTTGGAGCTCGTCTGCCTGTTCCTCCCCTATCAAATCCTCCACGGCCAAGGTGTAAGCCGCCACTTTTTCCGTAATGTACAGCGGCGCATTAGTCCTGAGGGCTAAAGCAATAGCGTCGCTAGGACGGGCATCCACCACCACCTCTTTGCCTTGGTGGTTTAAGTACAATTCAGCATAATACACTCCATCGCGGACATCCTGTACTAAAACGCGGCTAACCTTGGCTCCCAGGCTTTCACATAAAGAACGCAGTAGGTCGTGGGTCATGGGCCGATGGCTGAGAATCCCTTGCATGGCCATGGCAATTGCTTGTGCCTCAAAGGGCCCTACCCAGATAGGCAATACTTGCGATTCTTCCTGATCGACAAGCAGCACTACGGGACTCATACTTTGGTCCAGGACAATTTGCTTTACCTTAACAGGTATAAGCACTTCATACCCCCCTCCCTGCGCCTTTCTGATGCTAGACCCAGAGGAACAGCCCGGTCAGCTCATCATATACTCTTTCTGGCGGTGCCGGCAGAAGTAACTCCTGAATAAAAACTTCACCCGCCAGTACGACCGTACCTTCTAAAAGGTGCCCTCCCAAAACCTTCCCTTCTTGATTTAGAAAAGTTACGTGAGCGTGGACAAAAGGCTTACCATCCTTCAAGCTGGCATTGCCCATGCCCGAAAGAATCTCCATGGGCTCTTCTAAGTTGAAGGTAACAAATTCTTTACGATCTTGCAAGTAGTAACCTACCTTCGCCTTTTGGACCCCACCTAGAAATTTAATCCACCCAAAACGAATATCCTGCTCTTCTACAATCCTTTGTAAAGCATTTAAAAGATCCACACCGTAGGCCAAACGGAAGGCCAGGACCCTACCCGGTCTGCCCTCCCACTTTTTATAGTATAAATTCGTCATATCTAACCAACCTCCTGCCTTAGCACCCCAATCAAACTTGAACTAAAATATATTTTCTGCTGCCCAGGCCTAGCTCCTCTCCATACTTCAACTGATGGGTACCGTCGTACCCGCTGACGGCCCGGAATTTGTCCCCACCTACTTCCTTACCATCCAACCGCGTTCCCGGCAAGGGAGCCTGGGCGTTGACCAAGTCCAGGCTGGCCTGATCTATGGCTACCGGATCATAGGAGGCCAAGATTCCTACGTCCCCTACTATAGCCGCATCATTCCAGGAATTACAGTCACATTCCGGCGACACATGGGTAACAAAGTTGAAGAAAGCCGTTTTGCCCGACTTGTTTTGCAGGGCACCGTAAGCATACTCCACTATCTTTTCCTGCAAGGCTTCTGGTGTAGACTTAAAATTGGGCTTAATGGCCCGCCTGTTACAAGTCACCGTACATTCGCCGCATCCCCAGCACTTCCCAGAATCGATTACAGCGTGCTGCGAAACCGTAATGGCCCCTGCCGGACACCATTTGACGCACCTGCCGCAGGCCGTACATTTATCCGGCTGCACCACCGGTAAAACATCCGAATGCATCATTTGTTTGCCGCTGGGACTGCCGCAACCCATCCCCAAGTTCTTCAGCGTGCCGCCAAAGCTGGTAAGCTCATGACCCTTAAAGTGGCTTAACACTATCAAAGCGTCGGCATGATAAATGGCACTGCCGATCTTTACTTCTTTAAACCGCTTAAGATTGACCGGCACATTAATATAGTCTTTACCATTTAAACCATCGGCTATAATTATAGGAGCGCCGACCACGGCGTAGGCAAATCCGTTCTCAATGGCTGTCTGAAGATGGTCCACCGCATTAGAGCGAGCACCTACATAAAGGGTATTACTGTCCGTCAGAAAAGGTTTGCCGCCCTGCTGCCGTGCTAGGTCCACTATACGGCGTACATAGGCTGGATGAATGTAGGCTAGATTACCCTTCTCTCCAAAATGTATTTTAATAGCTACCAGGTCACCCTGGTTTATAATCTTAGAGAAACCCGCCCGCTGCCACAGGCGTTCCACTTTATCAAGGAGATTCTTCCCTTTTTCCGCTCGCATATTAGACCAAAACACTTCGGATGCCATAGCTCAGAGTCTCCTCCTCTCCCCTTGAGTGTGCGCATCTATACACGATACATCCGATACATTTATACCCGATAATTAGGAGCTTCTTTAGTGATCATCACATCATGGGGATGGCTTTCTCGCAAACCCGCCTGAGTAATGCGGATAAAGCGGGCTTTTTCCTGCAGTTCAGCAATGTTGCGGGTACCCAAATAGCCCATACCTGCTTTAAGCCCCCCTACCAACTGGAACAGGGTCTCCGCTACCGGGCCTTTATAGGGTACCCGGCCCTCGATACCTTCAGGTACCAGTTTATCAGCCTCTTCCTGGAAATACCGATCTTTGCTGCCCTCTTTCATAGCCGCCAGTGACCCCATGCCGCGATAGGTCTTAAAGCTGCGCCCCTGGTAAATCTCAATTTCCCCGGGGCTTTCCTCGGTACCGGCCAAAAGGCTGCCGATCATCACCGTGCTGGCTCCGGCTGCAATAGCCTTAGTAATATCGCCGGAATATTTAATTCCCCCATCGGCGATGACCGGCACGCCTTTCTCTTTGGCCACCCGGGCACAGTCCAGAATGGCTGTCAGCTGGGGTACACCTATTCCGGCTATAACCCGGGTAGTGCAGATCGATCCCGGTCCCACACCCACTTTTACCGCATCCACCCCCGCTTCGATCAGAGCCAGGGCGCCTTCAGCCGTAGCTACATTACCGCCTACCACTTCCAGTTCCGGATAGGCCTTCTTGATCTGGGATATGGTTTTAAGAACATTTTCCGAGTGACCATGGGCCGTGTCCACCACTACTACATCTACGCCAGCAGCCACCAATGCTTCGACCCGTTCCAACGTATCTTTGCCTACACCCACTGCCGCAGCTACCAGAAGCCTACCCTTGCGGTCCTTGGCTGAATTAGGATATTTCCTGGCCTTCTCAATATCCTTAATGGTAATCAACCCTTTAAGGTGGAAATTTTCGTCTACTAAAGGCAACTTCTCTATTTTGTGCCGGCGAAGAATCTCTTTGGCTTCTTCGAGAGTGGTGCCTACAGGTGCGGTCACCAAATTATCTTTAGTCATCACTTCCCCGATAGGCCGGCTATAATCCTGCTCAAAACGGATATCGCGGTTGGTAATAATTCCCACCAGTTTCCCCTTCACGGTTATCGGCACTCCGGAAATATGATAATGCTCCATAATCCTAACCGCTTCACCGACCGTATGTTCAGGGCTAAGGTAAATGGGATCGGTAATCACGCCATGTTCGGATCTTTTTACCCGATCCACCTCTTGAGCCTGCCGCTCTATAGGCATATTTTTATGAATAACCCCAATACCGCCCTCGCGCGCCATAGCAATAGCCATGCGCGCCTCCGTAACCGTATCCATTCCGGCGCTGGCAATAGGGATGTTAACCCTAACGTTGCGGGTAAAAAAAGAACTGACATCTACTTCTCGTGGTAACACAGCTGAGGCCGCCGGCACTAAAAGAACATCATCGAAGGTGAGCCCTTCTCCCACTATCTTATCCTCCAGCAAATAATCCCCTCCTTTACCGTAATAGTGCCGGTATACCGTCTGGTCGTACCAGCCGAGAAACGCTTTTGCCGTGGAGGCGAACTTTAGGCCGCCCTAGTAAACCTGTTTATTGCCTATTATAGCGTAGCCGGAAGGGGAAGTAAACTAATCCTGTCCCATAATAGAGTGCAAACCATAACGCTCAAAGTGATCGCGCAAGCGGCTGATAACTTTTGGCGATACGCCGAAGGTCCTGGCCATCTCCGTATCCGATTTATTAGCCGCCAATCCCTCTATCAAGGCTTCGAAATCAATACCCACCTCAGCGGCCATGGTTTTCAAGCTGGGCTGCCTACTCCAGGGAACTCTATTTGGAGTAAAGTTTTCAGACATAAATTAAACCTCCTTTCGGAGGTAGTGTGCCTCAGCCTAACTCTACTTATCCTCGCGCTTATCCTCCTGCAAGTGATGCACCTCATTAAATAAGGTGAGAATATATCTGCCGTCAAAGCAGTCCAAAATGCTCAAGCTCGCATTGTCCAACCGGAAGTGCCAGATCCGGTCTAAATCCAGGCCCAAACAGGAGAGAACCATGGTCAGCAAAGTACCTCCATGGGAGACTATGGCTACTTTTTCCCCCGGATGCTCAGCTATTATCTTAGTTATAACCCCCGAAGTTCTCTTTTGCACCTGGGCGAAACTTTCCCCTCCCGGAATCTGCTTCACCGCCGGATGGGCCAACCATTCCTCCAGGTCCTTAGTATAGCAGGCAGCAATCTCTTGGTAGGTGAGCCCTTCCCAGAGGCCGAAATTAAGCTCTCGCAGGTCAGGTACTTCTACTACCGGCAGGCCGTGCGGTTCGGCTATAATGACGGCCGTTTCGCGTGCGCGTTTCAGGTCGCTAGTATAGACCGCTACCAGCTTTTCCTCCCTTAAGCGGTCGCGGAGCAGGGCGGCTTGTCGTCTTCCCTGAAGGCTCAGCGCTATATCTATATGTCCTTGATAGCGCCCGCTGTTATTCCACTCAGTTTCCGCATGACGGATAAGATAAAGCCTGGTACCGCGGCTCATGACCGGCCTCCTTCCAGCAGCTCTCTGAGCACCCGTAATAAACAGTTATTAGCCTCTTCCTGCTTAACCGCCACCCTAACATAATCTTGCTGTAAACCGGGAAAAGAGGAGCAGTCCCGGATTATAACTCGACGTCGAGCACAGGCCTCTGCTAGTTGACTAGAAGCCCAGCCACTAAAACTAATATCTACTAAAAAGAAATTAGTCTGAGAGGGGTAAGGCCTGATACCCGGGAGAGAGGCCAATTCCCTGTAAAAACGACCCCTCTCCTTCTCCAGCCAAGTTCTAGTACGTAGCTGATAATCTTGATCCTTTAAAGCCTCCACTCCCGCCATCTGAGCCAAAATATTTACACTCCAGGGATCACGCCGAGCCTCTAAATAGCGGATTAAGTCGGGAGCAGCCACCGCACACCCTAGGCGCAACCCCGGCAGAGCAAAAAACTTGGTCAAAGACCGCAGCACAATAAGTCTGGAGGCCCGAGCAGCCACCCGGCACAAAGAAATCTTAGGCCACTCAGGTACAAAATCCAAGAAGGATTCATCCACCACCAGCCACGTACCCCGACGCTCGCTTTCCTCCCATATCCGCTGCAGGTCTTCCTCGTCCAAGAGATTGCCCACCGGATTGTTGGGATGGCAAAGAAAAGCCATATCTACCTGGGATAATTGCCGGCAATAGGCTCCCACCTCCAGGCGAAAACCGTCAGATGGTTGTAGCCGAAGTGTAACCAACTTCGACCCTGCCGCTCCGGCCGCCCGGCTATATTCGGCAAAGGTGGGCTCAGCCAACAGTACTGCCTTCGGCCTTAATAAAAAGCAAAGAAGATAAATAATCTCACTGGCGCCGTTGCCTATTAGTAACGCTTCCCGAGGCACCTGAAGATAGGAACTGAGAGCCTCCTTAAGCTGCATATTGTTTGGATCCGGATACCGCCGGACGGCCTTTAAATTGTCCGCCAAACAAGCCCAGACCCCAGGTGGAGGCCCCCAGGGGTTGATATTGACGCTAAAATCCAGAATTTCTTCAGGTGCCCAGCCATACCTTTGTTGAATCTCCTGCCAATTACCGCCGTGAGACACACCGGTATGGTTCAACGATTTCCACTCCCCCACCCCGTATTTGGGCCGGTATAAGAGTTACGTAAGGATACTTTTCTTTAAGGCGCGCCTGTATCCTTTCTCGATCTGTCTCTTCAGGTTTATATAGCACTCCCACGGCCGTACCGCTATGGGCCACATTAACCCCCAAGGCACCGCAGGACTGGGCTATCTCTATAATAAAATCCAATTCCGGCTTGGGGAGGATAACCTGATTGGCCAAGGCACTTACCGTAGCGCCTTGGGCTACCAATGCAGCTTCTCCTCTGGCCAAGCCCTCGCGTACTAGTTTTACAGCTTGTCGCACCAAGGCTTCCTTGGCACGATTCAATCTCATAAGGTCCGGCCGCCGATTAAAAGCTATAGTATCTACCGTACCGCCCAGATCAATTATAAGAATATCTAGCAAAGGAGGCTCCCCTAAATATTCCCATCTTCTTCCGGTTAAATGTTCCAACAGCGTTATTCCAGGCAAAAATATACCATCGCTGGGTTCCACCCCTACGGCAATCTCGATCAATTCTTTTTCACTTAAAATCCTGCCGGCGGCCAAAGCGGCTGCCGCTGCCGCTCCTGCTACGTCTGCCGTGCTGCTAGCTAACCCTTTCCCTATAGGCAATGCACTATTTATCTCCACCCGTGCGCCTAACTTCAACCCCAATAACCTAAAGGTCTGCCTTACTGCCTCCAGGGCTTTAAATCTCCCGGCCGGCCCTCGGATGCCCTCTTCCTCTTCCAAAGTTACTGTAACTTCAGAAGTTATGTTTATAGGACAGGTAATCAGGAAATAACTACCATCCACCATCCCCTGCACCAGTTCTCCGCAAGAACCCGGAACACGTACCGTAGCCCGCATTAAAAACGTCACCACCAACTATCCGGCTGTAGCCTTCTCAGCCCGAAATCGGCCCTTCTTCAGTAATGAAAGCCGATAATGGACAATAAAATCCGTCGATAGAAGCCCGTCAATAGAAGTAAGATTACTACATCGTCTTGAGTGGGGTAAATCGGAGCGGGAAATAGAAGCCCGTCAATAAAATTAAGATTACCCCGATTTACAAAAAGAATTTCTTCCCCTCCGCGAAGCGTTTCGCTGATACCGCAAACAAGCTCGCAGAAAATTCTCAGCCAGTTTCGGATTGCCGACAAAATGAGTATGGAGATAGGAGGCCAAAATATGAGGAGCGGCAAATCCCTCCTTGGAGTACCGAGTTGCGTCCTGGAGTACCGAGCTGAGTCCCGAATCCCCTTTATACGCGTAAGCCCAGGGAAAAGCCGCCTTCAGCGGCCTCATACTGGAATAATGGAACTCATGCCCGTGTACTATTTCTCCTCGCCTGTTAAACAAAGTATCTCTTATAAGCCGGGCCCGTCGATAGCCCATACCTACCAGGCGGTCTTCCATACGGCAAAAGGCCGGTATTATTCCGGCCAAGGGCCAATACCTGCCCTCCTTATCCTGCAAACCCCGGCAGAGATACATTAAGCCGCCGCATTCAGCGAAAATAGGCAGACCCCCAGCCGCCTGCCGGCGGATCTCTTGGAGCATCCACCGGTTAGCAGATAGTTCCGGTAAAAATACTTCGGGGAAACCGCCTCCTATAAGCAAGCCCGTTATTCCTTTGGGGAGCGTTTCATCCTTCAGAGGGCTGAAAGGAACCAACTCCGCACCTAAAGCCCTTAGATAATCCAGAGCGTCCTGATAATAAAAATTAAATGCTTCATCCAGGGCTAGCCCTATGCTTACTCTTGACCTTAAATCTCCCTCGGGAAACCAATGGGCCGAGGACGAGGGCAGTGATGAAACTTCTCGGCTCAACTTGAGAATTTGCTTCAGGTCCAAGTTCCGGGTCATAATGTAGCCCAGACGTTTTATGGTTTCCTTTATCCCCTGCTGCTCTACCGCCGGAACTAAACCCAAGTGTCGGGAAGGGAAAGAGGGTACAGCGCCTTTGGGCAACCAACCTACCACCGGTATACCCGTCGCCTGCTCCACGCTACTTCTCACCAGCTCTAGATGGCGAGAACTCCTCACCCGGTTAAGGATCACTCCCACCACTTTTACTTCCGGATCCAAGCGGCTATAGCCAAGGACGAGGGCCGCAGCGCTCTGCCCCAGAGAAGTAACATCCACTACCAGCAATACGGGCGCCTTTAGCAATTTGGCAATGGCCGCCGTACTGCTACCCCCGTCCTCCAACCGGCCATCAAAAAGGCCCATCACCCCTTCTATCACCGCAATATCGCAGTCTGCGGAAGCGCGCGCAAAAAGTTCCACCAATCTTTCGGGCGGGACCAAAAAGGAATCCAAGTTGCGCGACGGGCGTCCCGTAGCCACAGTATGATACCCCGGATCAATATAATCGGGCCCCACTTTAAACCCCTGTACCCTCAAACCCCATTGGGTAAAAGCCGCCATTAGCCCGGTAGCTATACTGGTCTTGCCCACCCCGCTCTTTGTGCCCGCAATAACAATTCGGGGCCGGTTCACCACTGCTCTTCCTCCCCGCTACCAGTAATAAACATCTCCAACCACACCCTACCCATCTAAACCATGGGTCGGCTACGCGTCCCGCTACCAGTAATAGACATCTCCCAATACCTTCACCTGTCGGCTTACGAGCCACATTATCCCTCCTGAGCATCCGGCAAATAAGAATAGAGCGGTTAACATAAGCCCCACTGCCCTGATGATATGCTGAGCTCTCAAGCTTCTCTCTCCTTCGCCAATTATGGGCCTTTCTTCTGGTATCCCCTGGTAAAAATTTAGCCCTCCCAAGCGTACTCCCAAAGCCCCAGCCATAGCAGCTTCAGGATAACCGCTGTTAGGACTGGGATGGCGACGCCCGTAGCGCCGGACTATTCTCCAGGCCTCCCATCCCCTACCGTTCCAGAAAAAGGCAGCCAAACACAAAAGGATGGCGGTCACCCGAGCAGGAATAAAGTTAGCCCAGTCATCCACCCGGGCGGCCACCCGACCGAAATAAAGGTAGCGTTCGTTCTTATAACCTAGCATAGAATCTAAAGTATTGATAGCGCGATAAGCCATGGCCAGGGGTACCCCACCTATTAAGGAATAAAAAAGAGGGGCTATAACGCCGTCGCTGGTATTTTCCGCCACACTTTCCACGGTAGCCCGGGCTATCTCACTCTCGTCCATTTTTTCGGTATCCCGGCCCACAATCAAGGCCACCTGGCGTCGTGCAGCCGCCAAATCTCCTTTCTGCAAAGCAGAGGCAATTTCCCAGGCCGCCCCGGCTAATCCCCTGGCAGCTATGGTAGTAGAAAGCAGCCAGGCGCTAAGAACTACAGTTAATAGAGGGCTCCATCCCCGGACCAGCACAATTAGAACCTTAGTGACGGCCCAGCTCAAGCCTACAATTATTGCTTCTATTATGAGCCCGGCCCAATACTGGCGGCGTACCGTAACCGCCCAAGGCCTGAGTTTCTTTTCCAGTGCCGTAATACCTAACCCCATCACCTGAGTAGGATGCAGCAGCCAGCGCGGATCGCCTATTACTAAATCCAAAAGCAGGGCCAGCAAGAACACTTGCAGCTCAGGGGCCAAGCTCTTCACCTGCCGGTCGCCGCTCCAGGTCCATGATCTGCATCAATCGTTGTAGGTCTAGATTGGCGGCTACCACCCTGGCCAACTCATCTAGGCGCCTTTCTCGGTCGGCGATATAGTTCAAACGAGAAGCGCCGGAAGCCTTTAAACCCTTCCGGCGACGCAGCTCGCGCAGCAATAATCCCCGCCAGTTATCGTTATCAAAGAGACCATGGAGGTAGGTCCCGAGGATGTTCCCGTCAGGCGATACAGCTCCGTCTTCTAGCTCCACCTGGGTTTCTCCGCGCCGCCTTAAATAAAAGGCCGGTGGAGTGTTCCCCCGTCTTTCTGTAACCCCCATATGAATCTCATACCCGTGGACCCGCTCCTGAGGCGGCAGGCCGAGGAAGGTATGAGGCCCTGCTGTCTCCGCTTCCACCAAATAGGTAGACTTCTGCGGCAGAAAGGTAGTAACCACGGGTAATAGACCCAATCCCTCCACTTCGGCCACCTCACTTTCCACGCCCAGAGGATCTCGGAGGGCTTGCCCCAACATTTGAAACCCCCCACAAATGCCTATGATGGGAACCCCCTGTGCGGCCAGATTCTTAATCTCCTGATCTCGTCCGTAACGGCGCAAATAAAGAAGGTCTGCGATGGTATTCTTGCTGCCCGGCAAGATCAAAAGGTCCGGCTGGCCCATAGGACCGGTGAGATCTACATAGCGAACGTTGACGCCCGGCTCCCGCTCTAAGGCGTCGAAATCGGTAAAATTGGAAATCCGGGGAAGGTGTACTACCGCAATGTCTAATTCGTCCGGGCCGGCGCTCCTGAACTGTCTTTGTTCCAGCACTACCGAATCTTCTTCCGGGAGCCCGACATCCTTAAGGTACGGAATAACTCCCAAAACCGGTTTGCCGGTGCGCTGTTCCAGAAAATCCAGGGCCGGCTTAAGCAAATCCAGATCGCCCCGAAATTTATTTATGATAATACCGGCCACCAGCTCCCGCTCCTCCGGCTCCAGGAGCTCTAACGTCCCCACAACCGCGGCCAGAGCCCCTCCTTTATCGATGTCCGCCACCAGTAAGACAGGAGCTCCTACCATTTTGGCTATACGCATGTTGGCTATCTCGCGATCTTTCAAATTAACTTCCGCCGGGCTACCGGCCCCTTCGATAACAATAACTTCAAACTCCCGGGTCAGGGTAGCATAAGCTTGGGTTACAGCCTCCAGCAAGCGCAGGCTAAGGTCTCCATGGTATTCCCTCGCACTCAGGTTCCCTAGAGGTCGTCCCAGAACAATAACCTGAGAAGAAGCGTGAGCCGTGGGTTTAAGCAATACCGGATTCATTTCTACCCGTGGCTCTACTCCGGCGGCCCAAGCCTGGACCACTTGTGCCCGCCCCATTTCCCCACCGGTGGCGGTGACATAGGAATTATTGGCCATGTTCTGGGCTTTAAAAGGCGCCACCTTGAATCCCATACGGTAAAAAATGCGGCACAGCGCAGCCGTCAGGAGACTCTTGCCTACATGGGAACTGGTACCCTGCACCATGATACTTCTGGTCTTCACCTTAAAGTTACCCCTTTCTAGGACCCTACCGAATATTCTTCTCTCTTCTCTCTACCCGTCCTCTCCTCAAAGAAGTCCCACGCTACCCCGCCAGCCATACGGCATTTAGCTCAGGGGAAAGGCCAGATGCAGTAAGGCATTGACAGCGGCTACCGCTACGGCGCTCCCCCCCTTGGACCCGCGCACCGTAAGAAACGGAATGGGGCTGGCCTCTAGAGCCGCCTTGGCTTCGGCTGCTCCCACGAAACCCACCGGCGTCCCGACTATGGCGGCTGGCTTCGTCTGACCGGCCTTGATTAACTCCAGCAAGCGAAATAGAGCCGTAGGCGCATTGCCGATAGCCACCAGAGCTCCCTGAAGCCGCGGAGCCAGTTGCTCCATAGCTACCATAGCGCGGGTTTGCCCGCGGGCCGAGGCGATCTGAACAACCTCGTCGTCCCGGATAGCGCAAATTATAGGACAATTCCCCCGGCTGGCCAGAGCAGCGCTAATACCGCTGCGCACCATTTCTACATCGGTCACAATGGCCGCACCGCGGCGGAGGGCAGCGGTAGCGGTGGTCACCAGTTCCGGGTGGATAACCGTCAGTTCAGCATAGCTGAGATCCCCTGTAGCATGGATTATGCGGATAAGGATTTCCTTTTCCTCGCGGCGGTCGGTCACCTTATTCAGTCGTGCCTCTATGACTGCCCGGCTCTTAGCCTCGATGGCCCTGGGATCCTGCAGAAAGTCCACCCGGCGCCACCTCCAGGATGCGATCCATTATTATCTCGGCTATACGACGGTCCGCTCCCAGATTAGAAGTATAGATCAGTTCTACTTCGGGGTAGGTCTCCCGGATTCTTCGCAGCTCCTCGGGTATATCTTGCTGCACATGCAGGCCGTTAGATAAGAAAATAGGGGCCACAATAATCCTGCTTATCCCCTCCCGTACCATGCGGGCCACTCCTTCGGATAAGCTGGGGTTAGCGTACACCATATAGCAGGCCTCCACGCTCATGCCCTTCAACAACGCCCCTACCTGCTCCGCAAGCTGCCGCAGGTGCTTATTAGCTTCGGGTATGCGGCTACCATGACCCAAAAGAATTACACCGGTCCTCATGACGTTCCTCCTCGTTTTTCCATAGGTTCCCTAAGGCTTTCTTGCTGCACGGGAAGGTCTGGAAAAATCCACCCGCAAAGATAAAGCCGACAAAATTTCCTCCAGGGACATCCCCCAGGGCTCCACCGGCGGCTCTATCACAATCACTTCCATTTCTAAGTCCAGAGCGGCCCGAATTTTGGCCTCTGTGCCTCCCTCCTTGCCGCTATTCTTAGTCACCAGCACTTGCGCTCCATATTGCTGGTAGAGAGCCAAATTAAGCTCATAACTAAACGGCCCGTACAGAGCAATAATATCTCGCGGGCCGAAGCCCAGGCTCAGACATTTTTCCAGAGACGCCTTATCGGGTAACACCCGCACTATTAAGCGCTTAAGCTTGAGTTCCGGATGCCGGGTGAAAATCTCCAACTTGCGAGTGCCGATGGTTAGGAATACGTTTTTGCCCTGGGCCGCGGCCGCCGCAGCGGCCGCTTCTTCCCAGCTGCTTACCACCGTTAACCGCGGGTCCTCGGGCAATAGTGCTTTCTCCCGTCGGTAACGGAAATATGGTATAGAGAGCTCGGTACATACTTGGCGACCCAAAGCCGTTATCTCTACGGCAAAGGGATGAGTAGCATCGATTAAGGCCAAGGGCTTCTTGCTAAGCAGCAGTTCTCTGAGCAATGGGGCCGTTAGCTCACCTTGTCGGACTTCAGCGGCTCCTGCCTTCCGCGCTAATTCGGCTCCGTAAGGAGTAACAGCCGTAGCCAGCACTCCATAGCCCCTCTCGGCCAATGCCTGAATGACTTCGCCGCCGTCAGAAGTGCCTCCCAAAACCACAATCACAAAGTATACCCCCTCGGCGTCACCATCCAGCCGTCTAAAACCCGGGTTTGGCTATTACCGATAATTACCGTAGCCTGCATGTCTATAGGCAAATGAATGAAGGAATCTAGATCGGATAGCCATATCTCTTCTTCCGCTCGGCCGACGTTACGCACCACTCCCACAGGGGTATCACGGCGGCGGTACTGCAGCACTATTTCTCGAGCCCGGGATAAGTGTTCCGGCCTTCCCCTACTCCGGGGATTATACAAAACCAACACAAAATCGGCTTGAGCAGCCAGTTCGATACGCCTGGCAATTACCTCCCAAGGAGTAAGACGGTCGCTCAAGCTTATAGTGGCAAAATCATGCATCAGCGGTGCGCCCAGAGCCGCAGACGCAGCCGTAGCCGCCGTAACACCGGGTATAATCTCTATCCGAAGCTCCCGCTTCAAACCCTCCTGATGCAAGATTTCCAGTACCAACCCCGCCATTCCATAAACTCCCGGGTCTCCGCCGGAAACCACCACCACCCTAGCCCCTTCCTTCGCCCGCCGCACCGCCCTGCGGCAACGCTCCACCTCTTCGGTCATGCCCGAGGCTATTATCTCTTTCCCCGAAAGCAGTTCGCCAATCTGCTCCAGATAAGGGCGATACCCGGCCACCACCTCTGCCCGTGCGAGAGCCTCCCTGGCTCTATAGGTCATGTCGTTCAGATTTCCGGGCCCCAACCCCACTACAGCGATACTACGCGCGCCAGGGCCACGGTTACTCCCTGGCGAGTCACTTTGCGACATAAAAGTTCCCCCTTCTGAGCGCCCAGGAGAGCTGCCGGCTCGCACACGCCACCGATACCTATTTTCTCTTCCACCAATCTCGAGCGAGAAAGTTCAGGGTACTCCTCCAGAAGCGTAGCCAATTCTTCCCTCTTAAAAATCCATAAAGGTAAATCTAAATGCTGAGCGGCAGCCAGCAAACCTTCTTCCTCAGTCTTTACTTCCACAGTAGCCAGAGCCAGAAGGCTCCAACGGCTGCGTCCGGTGAGCTTAAGAGCCTCTCCCAGAGCAGATAATACAGCCTTTTTGTCTATACCGCGCCGGCAACCTATACCCGCAACCAATTCCTGCGGCCGCAAAAAAATCCACGACCCGGAAGGTAGGTCCACCCGCCGTGAAGTTACCAGTATCCCTGCTTCCCACCCTTCAGGACCCCGGTACTCCTGCCAGGGATGAACCTGGAGGCCTACCACTTTAGGGATGAGCCTTTCCATCCACGGGTCCTCCGCCCAAAGCCCTACCTTCCTTCCGTTCACCAGTGCAGCCATAACCCTGGTCAATCTTTCCGCCGGGATTGCTCTCAGGCCCGCCTCTCGGGCGAGCACATCCAGAGCAGGCAAATTTTGCCCATCGCTGGCGGTAGTAATTACCGCCTTTCCGCCCAGAAGTTCGGCCACGCAGCGGGCCAAAGCATTCGCTCCGCCCAAATGCCCTCCCAAAAGGCTTATGACGTACTCACCCTTTTCATCCAGCACCACCACTGCCGGGTCCTTGGTCTTGTGCTCCAGATAGGGTGCCACGCAGCGAACTACGATACCGGCCGCCATAATGAATACTAATCCCCGGTATTTAGGCCATATCCGGCCGCAAAACGCCGTCAGGCTTCCCTCCAGAGGGTAAAAAGGCGAGGACAAACGTTCTCCCGCTAGTAACTCCGGCGGCGCAAAAATATCGGCCCCGGCTGCATAAGCGCCGGCCAGCCGTTTAGCCGTAGCTAGGCCTCGTCTGGTCAGAGTCACAATGGCTATGCGCATCCTTTTTCCTCCGATAACCATGGGAAAATTCCGGATGGTAGAGGCAAGATCGCGTCGAGGCCCTTCGCAAAAAATCGCCCACCAACAGGAGAGCCATGCGCTGGATACCCTCTTCCTGCGCTTTGGTGGCAATATTCTCCAGCGTTCCGTAAATAACCTTTTCCTCCGGCCAGGAGGCTTTATAAACTACTGCCGCCGGAGTGTCCTTGCCGTATCCCGTAGCCAGCTCAGCAGCAGCCTCGGCAAAACTCTGAGCGCTCAAAAAAAGGCAAAGGCTCGCCCGGTAACGGCTTAGATTCGCTAAATTTTCCGCAGGCGGTACCGGTGTACGCCCGCCGCGGCGCGTCAAAATAAGTGTCTGGCTCCCACCGGGTACCGTGAACTCCCTTCCCACCGCGGCCGCAGCCGCAGCAAAGGAGCTTACCCCGGGCACTATTTCATAGGGGATACCGCGCATATCTAAAGCCTCCATCTGCTCTTGAATCGCCCCATATAAGGAAGGATCTCCGGTGTGCAGCCGCACCACCTTCTGCCCTCTTTTCGCCGCCTGCTCCATAAGATCAAGGATTTCCTCCAACGTCAAAGAGGCGCTATCGTAGATAGCTGCCCCGGGTCGAGCCCACGCCAGCAAAACCGGGTTAACCAGCGAGCCGGCATAAATAATCACTTCCGCCTCTCGGAGCAACCGCTGCCCTTTAATCGTAAGCAATTCCGGGTCTCCCGGTCCCGCGCCCACAAAATAGACCTTCATGCCCCGTCCCTTCCTTTGACAATTATCAAGGAGAGATAATCCTGCTTCTGTCCCACCCCGGCTTCCAGATCCCAGGAAAAACTCTCGCCCTCTTGACCGCAACGGGTAGCCAGTACAGCATTTTTTACTACTCCGGTACGGGCCAGGATCCGAACTATATCATCATAGTGCCGGGCTACCTTCATTAGTACCAGATTAGGAAACCGAGGGATTAACTCTTCTAAGATCTCCGGTTTTTGCAAAGCCGGAATAATGGCCAGCGGCTCCTCGCCTGTGGCCAAAGGGATATTTAAACGCGCAGCCGCGGCCGAAAAAGAAGTTATACCCGGCACAGTTTCCACGGAGACGCCCGGATCCAGTTTTCTTATCATCTCTACCAAATAGCTGTACGTACTGTAAAGAGAAGCATCACCTAAGGTCAAAAAAGCTACATCTTTCCCTTCGCGCAACTTATCTACCAATTTCTCAGCCGCCGACTTCCAGGAGCCTTTCAGATAAGCAGGGTCGCGACTCATAGGGAGAAAAAGATAAAGGGTTTCCTGTTCCGGCCGGATAAATTGTTTTACCACTTCCAAGGCCAAGCTAGATCTCCCGCACTCAGAAGAGGTGGGGACTGCCAAGACGGGCACTTCTTGTAAAATCCGTCGGGCCTTTAAAGTGATCAACTCCGGGTCACCGGGGCCCACCCCCAGGCCGTAAAATTTACCGGTCATAGTTCTCCTCCTCACCGGCTAGCAATTGGACAATATAAACCGGATTGAGGGCCCGAAACAGGTGGCGCCCACCCAGCTTTTCCAGCCGTGCCACGTTAACCGCTACCGCCGATACCCCGCATCCCTTTTCGCGCCCGTAAGCCACGCTTTCCCAAAGGGTGTCCAGGGTAATAGCATTTATTACTATAATACCCCGGGGTCGCAACCTCTGAAAACAATGCTCCAATATGGCCCGGAGCCCCCCCGCGCTGCCACCGATAAATATCCGGTCAGCAGGCGGCAAATCGGCTAAAACCTCCGGCGCTTTCCCGGCTACTATGGCCACATTTTCTAGCCCAAAGCTGGCCACATTAGCCCGCGTCAAATCCAAGGCCTCTGGATCCTTCTCCACCGCATAGACGATTCCCGGAGCCACCAGCCGCGCAGCCTCCACCGTCAAGGAACCGGTGCCGGAACCCACATCGTAAACTGTCTGACCGGGTGCTAAGCGGGCCTTGGACAGAGTCAAAATGCGGATCTCTTCTTTGGTCAGGGGGACCTTACCCCGGCGGAAAAGCTCATCAGGAATGCCCGGCGTATAGTAAGGCCATCTACCCTTGTTCATACCCACTTATGATCACTGCCACCGCATCAAAATCGGAGCCGGCCAGCTCCCGGGCCGAAAGATAAGCCACCCTTTCTTCCGGTCCCCCAAGTTGGGCTCCCACCCAAACTTTGAGTTTTCCCAATCCCTTAGCAGTAAAGTACCTCCCTACCTCTGCCGGGGTGTTACTTCCTCCGGTGAGGAGGGCCAACAAGAGCTCATTTCGGGAGAGTGCGGAGAGATAGCCGTCCAATAGATTGAGCGGACGCCCGTGCAGGCTCAAAATAATAGCGCCTTCCCAGCCGCGGCCCAGGCGAGCAAAAGCCAGCTGAACAGAACTTATTCCCGGTATCACCCTGATCTCTTCCACCGGGAAACGGGCTCTCAACCACCCTAAAATACTGTACAGGCCGGGATCCCCCGAAACCAGGACGGCAGTAGGCCGCCCCCGCACCTGCTTCAGGTATTGGTACAGGGTCTCCAAGTCGGCATCGATCACTCTTTTTTCTCGGTCCAAAAAGGCGAATAAATGCAGGGCTCGAGGCCCGCCAACCAGAATTTCGGCTTCAGCGACAGCCTGGTAGGCCGCCGGGGTCAGCCAGGAGGGATCTCCCGGACCAACTCCTACCACGGTTAGCCACTTATTATCCCTTGCCGCCATTTCTCCACTCTCCCAATATGGCTCTAGCCTGCCCATCCTGTCCCATTATCCTGCCCTGTAAATCTAAAAAAGCCGTGCCCACTTCCAGAGTCCCATGAACTAATTCTCGGGCTCGCCTGCTGGCCAGATCGGCCAAGTGGTCCCAAAAGGCAAAGTAACGTTCTCCTGTAAAAGCTTGTTCCAGGATAGTGAAAATAGACTCCACCGTAGTAGCGGTGAGGATGGCCCGGACTATCTCCGGAGAGGCACCCCAGGCCGCTGCACGCGCGGCCACTATTTCTCTGCGGGCGTCGGCGATGCGGCTATGAGTGTAGAAAATACCTCCTGCCAGCTTGACCAGCTTGCCAGCATGGCCCCACAAAAGAACGCGTCTAACTCCTCGTTCTGCGCAGGCCTCTAAGATATAACCGATAAAATTGCTGGTCAATATTACCGCTCCGGCCGGTAAACCATACCCCTCTACCGCATGGCGCCGACCCATACGCCCTGGAGTCAAAAGCAGAGTATCGTAGCCTGCCGCCCGAGCTACATCTATCTGGGGTAAGAGGGACTCCCGCAAAGCCTCTTCCGACATCGGCTCCACAATGCCGGTGGTCCCCAAAATGGAGAGTCCGCCTTCTATTCCCAGATGGGGATTTAAGGTGCGGCGAGCCAGCTCTTCACCGCCGGGGATGCTGAAGACCAACTCTACGCCCCTGCCGGGAGGTATAAGATCCTTCACTGCCTCTCTTATCATGGCCCGGGGACCGGGATTTATGGCCGGCTCACCAACGGGAATCGCCAAACCCGGACGGGTGACTATCCCCACTCCCTCGCCGGCCCGCAAAATAAGGCCGCTCTCCTGAAACCGGGCCTTAACCTTAACGGCTACTCCATGGGTAATATCCGGATCATCCCCGGCATCTTTTATTACCGTAGCTTCAGCCCACCCTTCCCCCCGGTGTACGGTTACCGGCAGCTCGATCTCCTGTCCCTGAGGAAGGGTTATGCGGACTGTGTTCTCCGGCCCTCCCTTACTCCCAAGAGCCTTGACCGCTGCCCTGGCCGCCGCCGCTGCACAGGCGCCCGTAGTGTATCCCTGCCGTAATCTTTTGCCCATGCCGTCTTCCCCTTACCGTCTAACCCTCATAAGATCCAAGCTTGCCAGCCAGAGCCTTTATTTCCACCGGCAACCCGCACACCACATAATATACCTCATCGGCCAAGCCGGCCACCTCTTGATTAGCCCAGCCCAAGAGGTCGCGGTAGAGGCGACCCAGAGGATAACAGGGCACTATTCCTGAGCCCACCTCATTGCTCACTACAATCACGTCGGCAGGCGATTCCCGGGCTTTATGAACCATCTCTTTAATCTCCCGCAAAACCTCTGCCTTCCCCATATTCCCTTCCACCAGCAAATTGCTCACATAGACCGAAAGGCAGTCGACCAGCAAAAGCCGCCGGGGAGCGCCCCATTCCTCAATAACGTGAGCCAACTTCAAGGGTTCCTCTATAGTTTGCCACTCGACCGGACGCCGCATCTTATGGAGGGCCACACGCTCGGCCATCTCTTCATCCGTCACCCGCGACGTAGCTACGTAAATGACCTCCTTACCTCTGCCGCGAGCCAGTTCTTCGGCAAAACGGCTCTTCCCGCTCCTGGCCCCTCCCGTTACCAGGACCAGCTTCCCTCTTATTCCCACTCCTAAACCTCCCAGGAGCTATGCTACCTATGCTATCAAAAAACCCAGCCTCTCGCTTACAGGCTGGGTTTCCCTTTCCCACATTAGCCTTTCCCTTGACGCGAGGGGTTTACCAGGCTTACTGACAGGCAGGTTTCCTGGCTTCCGGTTCACCGCCCCCTTCTTCCCTTCCCAGGCACCAAGCCCAGTGGGTTTGATTTATCTGGTTTAAAGGAAGGACTCCCCGGTTACAGTGGCGCGACCGCTCAGGATTTACACCTGATTCCCTTTTAACCTTTTAGGCACCTGCCAGCTTCCCCGTATTTTCTTAATATCTGCAGCCAGTATAGCGCAATAACCCTTACCGATCAAGTGTCGCATGCGCTGAGTTATCCCCATTTTTGTATTCAAGCCTAAGCAGGCCTTGAGTGCGAAAACTGGAGATACACCAGACGCTTGTGCCGCTGCCCGACAATTTCGGCCTCCCGCCTACAGCGCAGGCAGGTGACCTTTCAGCGGACTCCCTCGGTTAAACCTGGATTGCGCCGGACTTTACGGCCAGAGCTACCTCCTTCAGTCTGACGATCTCTTCTTCGCTCACGGTGGCTGCGCCCAGCTCACTATGGTCAGGGATGCTCAAACCGTGAAAGTCCGAACCACCAGTAACGAGCAGGTTTAGCTTGCGCGCCAAAGCCTGATAACGTTGAACCGCCTCCCGGTCATGGAGAGGATAGTAAACCTCCAATCCCCGCAGACCGTCGGCAGCCAGCTCTTCTATTATTTCGTCTTCCCCTATCAATCCCGGATGGGCCAGAACGGGTATACCCCTCCAGGCGACAATTAATTGCACGGCTTCCACCGGAGTGATCTTATAGCGCGGGACGTACGCCGGGCGTCCGCGGTCCAGCAGTTGGGCAAACGCTGCTTCTATAGAAGGCATAAACCCTTTGGCCACCAGAGCCTGGGCTATGTGCAACCGACCTACGGCTTTGCCTCGTACAAACTGGGATACTTCCTCCCACGTGAGCTCATAACCCAGGGAGCGCAACCGGTCCACTATCTTAAGGCCCCGTTGCTGCCTAGCCTCCTGCAAACGATGCAAAAAGGTATGAAGGTTGTCCCCTTGAAAATCAATATAATACCCTAGAAGGTGAACATCCTTCCCTTCCCATTCAGTGCTCAATTCGATACCCGGAATAACCTCCAAACCATAAAGTGAAGCTCCTGCTAAAGCCTCTCCTAAACCGTCCACAGTATCATGGTCGGTAACCGCTATAGTGGTCAATCCCTTGTCACGCGCCAGTTGGAGAAGTTCAAGAGGCTTGAGCTTCCCATCGGAGGCCACGGTATGAGTATGAAGATCTCCCCTTCGGCCCACGTTTTCCACCCATTGACCCTTATTTATTAAAAACCAAAACCCGCCCTTCTTCCCGGAAAGCTATCAGCTTCTTTTGGGGTACTTCTCCTTTTAGGCTTTCCAACATGTGGTCAATTATTTCTTCTTGCACCAGCAATTCCTCTTCTTGAATATTCTCGTTAGGCTCAGCCACCAAAGCTTCATTGAACTCCTGGCGTACCAAGGCCATGATAAGGCCGATCTCACCCTGGGACAGAGTTTCTACATCCCTCTGCACCTCCAGGACCGTCAACTGTTGGAAACAATTATAATTTAAACTGATAACCCGGGGTATCCTGTTTTCCAACAAATTATAAGTGGATAAGGACTTGGTGAACCGGTGGGCAAACTCCTGAAGATCTTTCCCTTTTAAAGAAGCAGCCAACATAAAAGAAAACTTCAATACGCGGCTGCCGGGCTCATAATTGATGGTCCCTACTTCCGGATACCGCACCAAAATAGAGATTAAAAGACCCACACTATCGGATAGTTCTCCCTCATACCTATATCTGAAGCCCATAAAATGTTCACCCGCCTTTTATCCCAAAAACCATTTATCAAGGCATAGTTCTGCACCTTTTGCAAAAATCCTGCTGGGTTCCCTTCCGGTAAGCAGAAAATATAGTGGCAGAGATGGTAACTTACCCCCTTATCCCTGCCACCACCAATCAACTATTTAGCATAATCCACAGCCCTCGTCTCTCGGATAACCACCACTTTTATTTGTCCCGGATATTCTAACTCCTGCTCAATTTTCTTTACAATATCCCGAGCCAGTTGTACGGCCATAGCATCATCAATTTTCTCGGGTTTGACTATGATACGGACCTCACGACCCGCCTGTATGGCGTAAGCCTTCTCCACTCCCTGGAACGAATCCGCGATCTCTTCTAATTTCTCCAGCCGCTTAATATAGGCTTCCAAAGTTTCACGCCGGGCACCGGGCCGAGCCGCGGAAATAGCATCCGCAGCTTGTACCAGTACTGCTTCCACGCTTCGCGGCTCGATGTCTCCATGATGGGCCGCAATAGCATGAATTACCTCCGGGGATTCGCGATATTTTCGAGCCAGCTCCACTCCTAAGCTAACATGCGGACCCTCTACTTCCGTATCCACTGCCTTGCCTATATCGTGGAGCAACCCAGCGCGTTTCGCCACTGCAACATCGGCGCCCAGCTCTGCCGCCATAGCGCCGGCCAAAAAAGCCACCTCTAAAGAATGCTTAAGAACGTTTTGGCCATAACTGGTACGATACTTCAGGCGACCCAACAATCTTATCAGTTCCGGGTGTAAACCGTGTACCCCGGCCTCAAAAGCGGCCTGTTCGCCTTCCTCCCTAATCTTCTGTTCGATTTCCCGTTGGGCTCTCTCCACCATTTCTTCTATACGGGCCGGGTGAATACGACCATCAGCAATAAGTTTTTCCAAAGCAATACGGGCCACCTCCCGCCTTATGGGATCGAAGGCGGACAAAATAACGGCTTCGGGCGTATCATCGATTATCAAATCTACCCCGGTAAGAGTCTCCAAAGCCCTTATGTTACGGCCCTCCCGCCCAATAATCCGCCCTTTCATCTCATCGCTAGGGAGGTTAACCACGGAGACGGTAGTTTCCGTCACGATTTCTGGCGCACACCGCTGAATCGCCAAAGTAATAATCTCTCTGGCCCGCTTCTCCGCTTCTTCCTTCGCTTCCATCTCTACCTGTTTAATCAGCAGAGCCGCCTCATGGCGTATTTCCTCCTCCACATTCCTGAGCAGTAAACTCTTGGCTTCTTCCGTAGTCAAGCCCGACAGGCGCTCCAGCTCAGCTACCTGCTGCCGCCTCAATTCTTCTAGATTTTGCTTGAGACGCTGCAATTCTTCTTCCTGCCGATGCAGGCTGGCTTCTTTACGTTCCATGTTTTCCATCTTGCGCTCCAGAGCCTCTTCTTTCTGGAGCAGGCGACGCTCTAGCCGCTGGAGTTCATTTCGCCTCTCTCTGCTCTCCCGCTCCAACTCATGGCGCAGGCGATGGACTTCTTCCTTGGCTTCCAGCAAGGCCTCGCGTTTCTTGGCCTCGGCCTGCTTATGGGCTTCCTCGATAATAGCCGCAGCTGTCTTTTCGGCTGAAGCTATCTTAGTCTCCACCAAATACTTGTGGAGAATATAACCAGTACCTATACCTAGGATAAGAGCTAATACCGCCACAAGGATCAAAATCGCTCCCACCTCCTTTACATAAAATAAAGCCGAGCAGAAACCCGGCTTTCAGAAAGGCATCCTACCAATTTTTCCCTGGCAAAGATACAAAAACGCACCTACCCTACGCTGCCTAGTCCTACCAAGGCAATATATCGATTTTCTTCCTGCGCTTACTCAGCAGGAAGAGATTTTACAGCCTTACCGGCCACACTTCAAAGCATGCCTTCCTAGGCTAAGGATAAACTGCTGCCCAACGACTAGTACTGAAGGTGCATCTATGTCAAGGATTGGTAGTCAGCCTACACCTAGTTTCCCTCGATGGTATTGTATTACTTCATTTTACCACTGTCAAGTTAGGCTAAAGCCTGGCGTATCCCAGTTTTGATCCCAGGCCTGCTTGGCTTTCGCTCGCAAAGGCCTCCCTCGCGGGCCAAACTAGCGCTCGACCTAAAAGCTTAAGGCGGGGTTCCCGGCCCAATCAGCATCCTTGCCGATGGGCCGGTCTCGGACCTCCTGTCCTCAACCCCTTCTTAAGCTTTCGGCCTCGTTAAGTTTGGCTGCCGCGAAAGATTGTTCGCTTTCAAGCCCACGCAGGCCTGCCCTGTAAAAACTGGGGATACCTCAAGAAGCTAAAGCTCCTCGCCCGTGACTTCTCCCGTCTTTATTATGAGCGCACCCATATTGCTGCTCGCCTTCTGCCTAACCTGTTCCGTTAGAGAGACTGCCAATTCATTATGCTGCCGCAAGTATTCTTTGGCTGCTTCTCTTCCCTGCCCCAACCGCTCTTCGCCGAAAGAATACCATGTACCGCTCTTCTTAATTATGCCCAGGTCTACCCCCAGATCGATGAGACATCCTTCCTTATCGATACCGCGACCGTAGATAATATCGAATTCCGCCTGGCGGAAGGGAGGAGCTACTTTATTCTTAACCACCTTCACCCTGGTACGGCTACCAATAATTTCTGCCCCTTGTTTGATGTTATCCACCTTACGCACATCCAAACGGACCGAAGCATAAAACTTTAACGCTCTACCTCCCGGAGTAGTCTCCGGGCTGCCAAACAAAACGCCTACTTTCTCGCGAAGCTGATTAATAAAGACGGCCACGGTGCGGGATTTGGACACCACTCCGGCCAACTTTCTCAAAGCCTGGGACATAAGCCGCGCCTGTAATCCCACGTGAGCATCGCCCATTTGGCCTTCCAATTCCGCTCGGGGAACCAGTGCGGCCACGGAATCTATGACAATGACATCCACCGCCCCACTCTTAACCAAAACTTCCGCTATTTCCAGCGCCTGCTCTCCGGTATCCGGCTGCGAAACCAGAAGATTGTCTATATCCACTCCCAAGTTGCGAGCATACAAAGGATCCAAGGCATGCTCGGCGTCTATAAAGGCTGCCGTACCACCTTGCTTCTGCGCCTCGGCAATAATATGCAACGCTACCGTGGTTTTCCCCGAAGATTCCGGCCCAAATATTTCCACAATACGCCCCCGTGGCACTCCACCCACTCCAAGCGCCAAGTCTAAAGGCAGAGCGCCGGTAGGTATCACTTCTACGTTCAGCCGGGCCGTCGCCTCGCCCAGCTTCATTATAGAGCCTTTACCAAAATGCTTTTCAATCAGGTTTAAGGTGTGTTCCAGCATCTTCTGTTTTTCTGATATTACCACCTCGAGCTCCTCCCTCAGGTTACTATTTTCATTTTAGAAAAAATTTTAGCGCTAAGTCAAGGAAAAAGTTTCCTGGGCATAATACTGCGGACCCCTTGAAGTTAGACGGCTTTCCATAAGCACTATTTGCTTCACCCGCTCCTCGCCCCAGTACTCCTCTTGCCAGGCTAACAGTTTCCTCTGCAAAGCCGGCCAATTATAGGGCGAACGCAGGCGTCCCAGAGTTAAATGGGGGGTAAAATCCTCCACCGAGAAATTAAGCGGGAGCAACTCCTGCTCCAGCCGTTGATGCAGTTGCCGCAATAAAGGGTTATCCACCAAGCCCATCCATATAACCCGCGGCCTCGACCAGCCGGGGAAAACCCCCAATCCTTTAAACTGAAGCAATATTTCCCCCTGGTCCCTAGTCCCCCGTTTCAAAGCATCTACCAATTTTAGCGCTCTCTCCGGCTCTACCTCCCCCAGGAACTTTAGGGTTAAGTGAAAATTTTCTCTTTCCACCCACTTAACGTCAGCCTGGGACCGCCGGAGTTCCTCCTGAATAGCGGCCAAGCGGGAATTAAATTCCGAGGAAAAAGTTACAGCGATAAACAGCCGCATGGCACTCTCCTCCAACTCTTTTAGCATAACCGAACATCGCCCGGTTAGCAATACACTAAGTGCCAAAATTTCTCAAGAAGCTCGGGCTTCTTCCACCAGAATTAAACGCAAACTTTCTCCTTTCAACGTTTCCTCCTGCAACAGCTGTTCAGCGATTTTTTTAAGTTGAGGTTGATACTGGCGCAGGAGTTCTCCCGCCTTTCCCTCCTGGCTCCGAATAATTTGGGTGATAGCTTGATGTATCTGTTCCTTAGTCAAATTCTCTTCCGCCACCACTCCCATATCCGAAAGCCCGGAAACTATGATCACCTTGGCTATCCGCACGGCTTCTTGGAAATCGTTTACCGCCCCTGTGCTGCGCTCTCCCAGCATCAGAGCTTCGGCTACTGCTCCGGCCACACAGATACAGATCTGCCCCTCTAGATAATCCCGAGTATAAAGATAAACTTCCTCAGCGGGCCTTTGTCTAGTATAACCCAAAGCCTGACCGCGCGAAGCAATAGTTACATGGGTTACCGAACCGGGTTGCACCAATTCGCTCACCAGTGCATGGCCGGCTTCATGAATCGCCAAACGATAAAGTTCTTCCCGGCTAGGCTTTCGACCCAATTTCTCCCCCAGCATCACCTTGTCTACGGCTTCCCGCAAATGTTCTTGCCGGATGACCGGCGAATTAGACCGCAGAGCCAAAATAGCCGCCTCGTTAGCTACGCTCTCCAAATGAGCGCCCGAAAAACCTAAAGTCTCCCTGGCTATGGCTTCCAAGTCCACATCGGGGTCCAGCGGCTTGTTGGCCGTATGCAATCGCAAGATCTGCAATCTCCCTTCCTTGTCCGGAAGTTCTACTTTCACGTGCCGGTCAAAACGGCCGGGCCGTAAGAGAGCGGGGTCCAACAAATCCGGTCGGTTGGTGGCGCCGATCACCAGTATCCGCGGACCTTCGCTGCTCTCCAAGCCATCCATTTCTACCAATAATTGATTTAACGTTTGATCGTATTCCAAATGAGAGGAGTGGGTTCCCCGTTTACCTCCCAGGACCTCCAGCTCATCAATGAAAATAATGGCCCGATTCTTACCCCGACGACGGGCTAAGGCCCGGGCCTGTTTGAATAGAGCCCTTATCCGCTGGGCCCCCACTCCGGCATAAACTTCGATAAATTCGCTACCACTGGCCGCCAGAAACACCGAATCGATATAAGTCGCTGCTGCTCTGGCCATCAAAGTTTTCCCCGTACCCGGAGGCCCGCTCAAAAGAATACCCTTTAAAGGGCGGATGCCTAAGGCCTGCGCATCCTCATTTTTTATCAGAAATTCCAGCGCTTCCTTTAACTCCTGAATCGGAACCGATTGTCCCCCTATATTTTCAAAACTAACAACATCCTGAGGTGAATAGGGCTGATAACTACGTCCGGCAAACAAACCCTTTTTTTCCCAGAGCCAGTAAGAAGCGAAAACTATCCCTCCGATTAACAGCCAGGGCGTAATATCATAGCCTTGAGCCACCAAGAAAACCAGAAAACCCAGCACTAGTCCGGCCAACCACTCTTTAAGCACCGTCAATCTCGCCTCCCCCGTCTTCACCTCTACCCGGCGTTTCCCGCGGCACGATTTCATAAAGGTAACTGGATCCCTGGAACAGAGCCACATAGATATGCCCTCTGTCCACATCCAGCTTCAACTTTACTCCCTGTTCCTGAGTTTCCTTTTCGACCTCTTCCGCCATGGTCGTAAAGTTGCCGCGCACTGCCGCCTCATAAACAGCAAACTGACATCTTCCCCATACTTGTTCCAACGCAGGGGAACGATGATCCACGACTATCAGCTCCACCTTGCCGTCGGGGTAAAAACGGTGCAGCAGTTGTTCCAAACGGAGGTAGGTCTGCTTCAGGCTGTCTACCGGTTCCAATTCCACCATTACCTTTTCCGTATTGCCCGTCCTCTCCAGCCTAACCCCTTGCACTCCCTTTTCTGCCCGCAGCGTCTCCATCAGCGGCCTTTGCACGAAAAATTCTCGATAAACATGCTGACCGCCCAGCAATACTCCTGCGCTTAAGAGACAAGCCACTAAAACAAGATGAAGGCGCCAACCCTGGAAAAACAAAGGTAACACTCCTCCTTGGGATAGCACCTTCAATTATAACAAAATTCCTTACTTCGAGCCTTAGTAATCGCCTGGTTTTGCTGGGTTAAGATAGAACCTCGCCTACCAAATCGTAGACATCCTGGACTTCCGTTAACTTCACTCTAGCCATTTGTCCCGGCCGGCAACTACCTTTAATATAAATCACTCCGTCTACTTCCGGAGCCTGGCGGAAACTACGCCCCACGAACAAATCTTGCCCGGGCTCCGAGCCTACTCTTTTTTCCACCAGAACCTCAACTTCCCGCCCTACCCAGGCGAGATTTTTTTCCCACGTTATCCCTTCTTGTAAGCGCAGTAAACGTTCGTGCCGTCTCTGCTTAATATTTTCTGCCACCTGGCCGGGCATAGCGGCCGCGGGTGTGCCTTCTTCAGGCGAAAACACAAACGCTCCTACCCAGTCGAAGCGTACTTCTTCCAAAAAATGAAGAAGCTCCCGGAAATGCCTCTCTTTTTCTCCGGGAAACCCCACCATAAAGGTGCTACGTAGTGCTAGATCGGGGAGGTTGCTTCTCAGCCGGGCAATAGTCTTTACGGCTTGTTCTCGAGTATGCCCTCTTCCCATAGCTTGCAGAACTTCCGGATGCGCATGCTGTAGAGGGAGATCCAGGTAAGAACATATCTTCTCCTCGCCCGCCATCACCTCTACCAGTTCCGGACTTATCCGGAGAGGATGAGCGTACAAGAGGCGTATCCATCGGATTTCCGGCAGCCGGGCGAGGGCCTGCAACAAATCCGTCAGAGCGTAGCGCCCATATAAATCCCTACCGTAAGCGGTAGTATCCTGGGCCACCAGGACCAGCTCTCGGACCCCACGGGAGATCAAAAACTTAGCTTCCGCCAGCACTTCTTCTTGTGGCCGGCTGCGGTAAGGGCCTTTAATTTGCGGTATAGTACAGTAGGTACAACCATTATTGCAACCTTCGGCTATCTTAAGGTAAGCTGTGGGCCCCCATTCCAAAAGCACGCGAGGCAGCCCCTTCAAGTTCTCTTCCAGAGGTGAAGGTACATCCGCCAAACGCTCACCCCGAAGTACCCTATCCACTATTTGAGGTAAGCGTGGGATAGCACCCGGTCCGATAAAGGCCCCCACTTCAGGCAACTCCTCGAAAAGCTCCCGGTAATGCTGCTGCGCCAGACATCCGGCCACTATAATATAAGGTCGAGAACCCTCCTGACCCTTACCCACTTCCAATATAGTCGCCAGGGCTTCTCTCTTGGCCGCAGTAATGAAGCTACAGGTATTGATGATAACCACTTCCGCCTCATCGTCTCCGGCTACCAGCTCGTGCCCGCTCTGTTCCAGCACGCCCAGCATATATTCGCTATCTACTTCGTTTTTGGAACAACCTAAAGTAATTATAGTTACTTTGGCCATTGCCGGCTAAAGCCATTTTCTCCCTTCTGCTTCCCTTGATTGGATTAAGGTGAACGGACCGCATTAGAACTTGCGGTGAAAGTCCTGGTTACTACCTCGCCCACTTTACCCAGAGGCGGGAGCAACTGATTATTTACCGTCACCTCAGCTACACCAGCGCTACCCAAGGTAAGGGTTACTTCTCTATCTCCCCGAAAAGTCTTAACTTCTCCGGCTTTTAACAACCCGGAAAAGCTGTCTTTCCCATCTACCTTGACCCCGAGCCAACATTCCCTTTCCTTAATCTGCACTTTAACCTCTACTCCGTTGATTTGGGGCGGAACCGGAAGAGACGGGGAAGGAGCCGGAACGGAAGATTCTGGCTGACTGGGAGAAGGGACTGGGCCTTTATTCTCCGTGACCGGAGGAGGCGGCAGATTGCCCTCCGGAGCCGGCCTGGCCAGTCTATATACTTCATTAAGCCCCCACAATATGAACAAGACCAGGAAAAAGCCGAGCCAACGCCAGAGGCCCTTCCCTCTCCCGCCGCTATCCTCCGGGGAAACCGCAGGGCTTACTTGGCGTTCCTCTTCCTCCTCCGGAGGCAGCTTAGCTTTCAATTCTTCCACCAAGGGCTGCCAGTCAAGGCCTAAATACCGGGCATAATTGCGCAAAAAACCAATAACATATACCCGCCCCGGTATTTGACCGAAATCCTCCCGTTCTAGGGCCTCCAAATACCGGAGGCGTATTTTGGTCGCCTCTTCAGCCTGCCGCAAGGTGATGCCTTTTGCTTCCCTGGCCTGGCGCAAAGTCTCACCGATTCTTCCCATGACTCCACCCCTGTGACGGTCCCCTTCCGTCTAAAATTACCCCATTGGTTCTTCGACACGGACCGGTAAAAATCCTCCCCTCTAAATATCGGCATTTTCTCCAAAAATATGTCGGTACTCGTCCCAACTGATTAAAATCGCCCGGGGCTTCGTCCCTTCAGGGCCGCCCACAAAGCCTCGCGCCTCCATTATGTCCATGAGCCTGGCGGCACGAGCGTAACCCACACGCAGGCGCCTCTGAAGCATAGAAATAGAAGCCTGCCCCGTTTCCAGGACCACGCGCACCGCCGCGGCCAGCAATTCATCACCCCCGTTTTCCTGAGAAGATAAGGGTTCCTCCTCTTTCAGGAAATTAGGATCGTATTCTGGCTTACCCTGTTGCTTAATATAAGTCACCAGGTCCTCCACTTCCCGGTCGGAAACATAAACCCCCTGTACCCGAAGAGGTTTACTGGCGCCTGTAGGTAAAAAAAGCATATCACCGCGTCCCAAGAGCTTTTCCGCCCCGGCCATATCCAGAATGGTTCGGGAGTCAATCTGGGAAGATACGGCGAAAGCAATGCGGGCCGAAATATTGGCTTTGATCAAGCCGGTAATCACGTCCACCGAAGGTCGCTGTGTGGCCACCACCAGGTGGATTCCCGCGGCCCGGGCCATCTGGGCCAGGCGACAGATGGCGTCTTCCACATCCGCCGGTGCTACCATCATGAGATCCGCGAGCTCATCTATCAACACCACTACTAAAGGTAAAGCGCCTTCTCCGCCATTCTCCTTTTGTTGCAGGCGATTATATCGGTTTATATCCTTTACCCCTGCCGCGGCAAAAAGCTCATATCGCTTCTCCATCTCATTTACCATCCATTGTAAAGCCACTGCCGCTTTCTTGGGATGGCTTACTACCGGGGCTATAAGATGAGGAATGCCGTTGTATTGGGTTAGCTCCACCATCTTAGGATCAACCATAAGAAATTTCAGCTCTTGAGGCTTAGCTTTAAAGAGCATACTACAAATTATAGCATTGAGACACACGCTCTTACCAGAACCCGTCGCCCCGGCTATCAACAAATGGGGCATTTTGGCCAGGTCGGCTATGACCGGATTGCCGGCAATATCTTTACCTAGGGCCAAGGTTAATTTGCTCGTAGATTCGGCAAAAGCCGGACTTTCCAAAACCTCACGCAGGTAGACCAGTGCCACTTCCTTATTGGGCACCTCAATGCCGACGGCAGCTTTCCCGGGTATGGGCGCCTCGATTCGTACCTGAGGTGCCGCGAGGCTTAAGGCTATATCATCGGCGAGGCCCACAATCCGGCTGACCTTGATGCCCGGAGCGGGCTGCACCTCATACCTGGTAACGGCAGGACCACAGCTAACCTGGGTCACCTTCACTTTCACACCAAAGCTATCCAAGGTATCTTCGAGAATCTTGATGCGTTCCGCAATATCCTTTTCCAAACGGGGATTCTTCACTCTCACAGGTTTGTGCAACAAACTTAAGGGAGGCAAAACATAATTCCCATAATTGACGCCTTCTCCCCCCGCTTCTTCCAAGACCGCCTCTTCTGGAGCCGTTACAGAACTTCGGGGCTGCCGGCGACGCCGTTTACCTTCCTCCTCTCCCAGGGGAAGCGACGGGCTATCAGGATAAATTCTGGCCGGTACCGGCTCCCCCTTAACCTCTGTGGTAACCACTTGAGGAGCCGGCCGGCTGTCCACAATCACCGGAACGACCTCTCGCTCCACTTTGTTGGTGGACGCCGGTTTTAGTTTGGGCTCCTCTGCTTCTTCTACTGTTTCTTCGGTATAGAGAAAATTCACCAGCCAGCCTTTAAAGTTCCGCCCGGCCGTCTTAAACCAGTTGCCCAAAAAAGACACAGCTTTAGAAAGGGAAACGCCGGTAAACAAAAGAAAAGCGATAATACTAAAGCTGCCCAGTATAATCCACGTACCTACTCGGCCGAAGATGGTACCCAATACCAGCGATAACAGACCGCCGATAAGCCCTCCTCCTTGGCCCGCCAAACCGATGGCCAGGATCTCTTTGGCCCCTCGCCCCGCCAGGTAAGGTTGGTGTAAGGCGCTCAGTAAAGCTAGGATGAATATCACCGTGCCCAGCAGCCGGGGTCCCAGGTCGCGCCCTTGCCCGCCGATGATAAGCCTTAACCCCCAGACGCCCAAGATAAGCGGAACCATGAACTTACCCTGACCGGTTAAACCCTGTAAGACCCGGATCATAAACTGTCCCAGGGCACCGATACTGGCATTGGGAGCGCTCCACTCTGCCAACGTAGTATATAATCCGGCGGCAAAAAGAAGTGCCAAGGCCAGCAGGACAATGCCTAATATTTCATTCTTCAGCCTGTTGGTCAAGGTTTTAGTAGGCGGCATTTTCCATCCCCCTAGCTAGCTACTATTTCTACATCGGGCAGGAAATTCCTTGTTCCCCACGGCCATAAAAAAAGCAGCTAATTTTAGCTGCTTATTAGCATTCTAACTGCCCTTGGCCCTCAGTCGAGAGAGCCGGGAACAAAGGTAATAATCTTACCCGGCTGATAGGGGCCGTAAAGGTAATCTGCCGGATCGGTGCTCAAAAGGCGAACGACTCGGGCCTGGTGAAAACCCTTCGGCTCCACCACCAAAGTTACCCGCCCGAAACTTATTTCCTCATAGATAGGCCAAAACTGTTCGGCTCCTTCCCAAATCAAATCCGGCGCCATAGGGCTATATATGATCATTAGTGTAACCCTCCCGGTCCCGGTACTCCCTCAGCGACCAACCTCTTAAGATAATTTACCGCATGAGACAAGCCCCCCACCGCATCTATCAGCCCTGCTTCTACAGCATCCCTTCCCACCAGTACCGTGCCTATATCTCGGGCCAGTTCCCCTGTTCTAAACATGAGCTCCCTGAACTTCTCTTCAGAGATCCTGGAATGCTCGGTAACAAATCTTACCACCCGATCCTGCATTTTATCCAAGTATTCATACGTTTGAGGAACCCCGATTACCAGGCCCGTAAGGCGTATAGGATGAATAGTCATAGTGGCCGTTTCGGCAATAAAAGAATAATTCGCGGCCACGGCAATCGGCACCCCTATCGCACCCAAGTAGCTACAAACCTGGTGGGGTTGGTTGGGAAAGTATTCTAGGCTAATTATGGAGGGAGAAGGATAAAATGGAGGAATACCCGCCGGATACAGCAGCTCTCTAGCCCCTGGCAGTTTTTTTGCTCGAAGCGATATAACGGAACTAGGGGGTTAGAGCTCATTAGCAAAAACCTGATCACCAAAGGCTCTTAAAAAGATCAGCCAGCCCATAGAAGACATAAAGGACTAAGGGTGAAGATTCTTACCGAATATCAAGTAATGGGTGTCAAACCCAAACACATCGTTAATCCTCAAAAGCTCCAAAGTCACAAAACTAACCGCATCGACGTAGGAAAAATCCTGATCGCCATATTTCCGTAAAATCTGCCTTGCTTTTTCTTCGATGGAGATATCTACCTGAACTATTACCAGTTCGTTGTTCTTACTGGCTCTCTCTATAGTATCTAGAAACTTTACAGCAACTGGATGGGAGGTGTGATATCGCAACCAAGTATAGGTTTCTGAAATTACCATATTTGTAGTGTAAAAGGTACTCGAAGCCTTAATGGAATTATAATAACGAACTGCCCTTATGTGTTCTTCATCGTCACTGTATATTAATGCAATAAATCCCCCACTATCAATAAATACTCTAGAGCGGCCGCGAGCCACCATACAAGTCCTCCTTATAGGTCCGAGAACCTTTCCCTTTGGGCCCGCTCGCAATCCCAATAAGCTCATCTAACACTGCTGTCGTTTTCTCAGGTTCAATGACACCTAATCTAGTGTAAAGTTCTCTCTTTAAATGCGGGGGTAACCGCTTTATTGCATTATATAACTCCTCAACTAAATTTGCTGCCATAAGAATTCCCTCGCTTATTCTTTTGTTTATCTCCCTTTATTCTACCACAATTTGAGAGAATAAGGCTATAGAGATACTGCCACACGGAGTTCAACTGTACCGTAACCTTCTTCTCCAGTCGTCCGAGCAAATTGAGTAAGGTCCACTCTATAGCTTATCTCCAGCCTATCCTTCCAGAGTGTAACTTTATCAATTATCTGCGCCAGCATCCTTTTCTGAATCGGAACGGGAGCCTCAACAAAAATCTCAAACCACCGTGGAGCCATCCTGGCGAACTGCTGCAGCTTTTCACGCTCATAAGTACAGGCGCTAAGTTCAGCCTTAGCCCCGGCTATTTGCCTTTCCAGTAATGCCATCTCTTCCTGGGCCTTTTTTATCTCACCTGCCATGAGCTCCTCACTGTAAAGACTTCTGGCTGGATCAGCAAAATATTGATTCAGCCGTTCCACCCAGTTCTTAAGCCGCCGGTTAGCCTTTTCCAGCTCGGCTTCAAGTTGCTTTATCTGCTTCTGGAGCCTCATGACCGTAAATTGCTGGCGGCTATCGATATATTTTTCCAGGTTACCAAGGTCAAGGTTGGATAGAAACATCTTGAGCTCATTTAAAAAAATAGCATCTATCTTTCTCTGGGAGTAACTTCCCTGGCCAGGACAAAGCTCCTTACCCATCCTGGCGTGAGTTATACAGCGGTAGTAAGCGCGCTCGTAGACGTAAGTCTTACCATTAGGCTTAGTTGTTTTTGCCTTATTACTCCTGCTTGAAATGAAACCCCGCCCGCAGTAGCCGCACTTAAGGAAACCGGTAAGCAGCGCCGGACTACTTAAGGTCCTGGCATCAGGCTCCTGATTCCGGGCTGAGGCTTTCATCTTCTGCATTACTTTAAGCCAAGTTTCGAGGGGAATTATAACATACTCCTCAATGGGCTTGGGATTGCCATGTTCGTCTCTGGGAATAATTATCTCCGGATTATTAAGATCATACCTGTCTCTTACTCTACACCGGGAGGTAGGAGTATTACCGGGCCTGGTACGGTTATACGCCGGCAACCCAGCTATAATAGGGTTCTGTAGCACATCTCTCACCCGCTCATCCCGCCACAGCTTGCTTTCCCTTGTCCTCATGCCACGGCTATTGAGTATCTGCGCTATCTTTTTGCTCCCCACCCCTTCTTCCAGGTAGAGGCGGACCATTTCCTTCAAGACTTCAGCTTCACCTGGTTCTATTTCAAGAGGCAGCCCGTTTTTGCTGGAAGATAAACGGAAGCCGTAAGGCGGCCTGCCGCCGGTCCACTTGCCCTGGCGGGCCAGGTCGAGCATGGCCTGCGAAACGCGGATTGAGGTGTTCTTGCTTTCAGTTTCCGCCTGCCACCCCTCGATAAAGCGGAGGAGTTTTTCCATCTGGTCATCAACATTAAGCTTACGGCCTCCTGGAGCATCAGCTACGGCAATAACCTCCACCCCTGCGCGGTAAAGCCGCCACAGGACCATCGGGTACTCAAAGCTGTTGCGGCTAAGGCGGTCGGCCTTGAAGACAAGGAGCACGTCATACTTACCGGCTTCAGCATCGCGGAGGGCATCCTGTAAAATATCCCTGTCTATTGAAGATAACTTGTAAGCCGATACTCCTGGCTCTATATATTCGGCGACCAGTTCCCAGCCGCGCTCAGCCGCGTATTCCCGCAGTAAATGTTGCTGGACAGGGATACTGTCTTCTTCGGCCTTAACTTGCTTTTTAGTGCTCACCCGGTATAGAGCTGCTGCCCGCAAGGTTTATTCCTCCAGTTTGGCCAAGATCATTTGTGCAGCTAGGTAGCGAAATGCCTCTAGTCTTTTATCGGCATCTGGAACATCGCGGGGAAATTTATTTTCTACCGTAATATCACCATATTTACGGGTATAAACAACGTGATCTCTTTCTTCCTTTATATTATACTGTGCTTGTAAATCGCTCACAACGGCACCCCCTCTGTTTATAGCCTGCCTAAGAGGAATCAAAATATGCCAAAACAAAAAACCGGGCCATAAAAAGTCCGGCCTCCTGTAGCGGGCTGGTAGCACATTTTTGAGTTTGACATTCATATCACATTATGCTAACACCATAGCAAAGGATGTAATCATGTAAGTATTTCTGGGGAATGGAGGGATATTATGATCCGCACCCAAGTCCAACTCACAGAGGCCCAGTTCGAGGCGCTAAAAAGGTTGAGTGCTGCGGAAAATTTATCGATGGCAGAACTTATCCGCCGCGGCGTCGATCTGGTCTTGGCTTCAGGAAACAATGTTAATGATGAAGAGCGGATCAGGCGTGCAATGGCGGCAGCCGGACGCTTTCGTTCCGGCATTAAAGATCTTTCGGCCAATCATGATGCTTATCTCGCAGAGGCGATAGCAGAATGAAGGTTTTTGTGGACACTTCTGCCTTCTTGGCTGTCCTCAACGCGGATGACAGCAACCATGGCCTAGCGAAAGCTATAGCCTAGCGAAAGCTATATCGGAAAGCCTTTTAACAAAAAGCCTACCGCGACGCCGACTGGCAATGACCAAGACTTCGCGGCAGGCTAGCTCACCGCACTACCGGCTCGACAAATAGGGTTTCTATTTCTATATGTCAATAAACCAAATCAATTTGTTAGAATTAAATCTACCTCACCCGGTTTCGGCCCCTGGTCCCCGAAGAGAGCTGTTTGAGGTTGACGCATAAATGGCGCGTGTATCCGGTGAATACGTTTTCTAGAAAAAACTTCCCGTAGTACTTCTTCTGTTACCTGCAAAGTGAACTCTCTGGCATCTGTACGCACATAGATTACTGCGTCCGGCGTCATGAGTTCTGCCGCGGCCGCAAACACAGTTTGCAGAAGTTCGCGGTACTTCCTCTGGTTGTTATACCGGCTTTCTCTCGCCCACTGCTCGCTGACCTCCCTAGGAAGCTGTGGCCCTCCCAGCAACCAGTATCGAAGCCAATGATCGTAGTAATAACAGGTAAGGCCATAATATGGCGGCGAGGTAAGCAATAGGCGATACCTCCTTCCTAGAGGAGGGGTGTGCGCTGGTAGGACATCGCGCGCGTCCCCCAATTGCATTTCGCCTGTGCCGTGCCCTTTAAGCGTGCCCCACGCGTAGCGCCACCGAATGCGCTTCGACAGGAATTCCACTGGTTCAAGCTGGGGAGGTTGCATCCCACGCTCTTTCCACCAGCGAATCGAATAATCCGGTGCCATGGATTTTTGCTGGCGCATCTGGTTAGAAAGAGCTTGACCGCGCTTGCCGTGGAGGTAAAGAAGTATAAAGGCCATCAAGGTGGCATCAACGGGATCTTCCCTCCATATGAGAAGATCCCGTGCCGCCAAGAGAAAACGGCGAACGGGCGCTGAAAAACACCAGTGATAGAACTCGGGTAGTGCCTCTGCCTGTTCCTTGTATTCTCCCGCCTTAACCCCTAGCTCTTCAAGACGCCGAATAACTGCTTCCACATCCGCGGGGGCGATTTTAACCGTGCCGTATAACCATCCAACCGGGTTGATTTCCACACCGAACCCCCAACGTCCCAATGCCATAGCTACAGTTACACTTGTCCCCCGCCCGGCAAAAGGGTCAAGAACCCCGTCTCCTGGTGCAGTGTAGGAGTGCACAATTCTTAATACGAAGTCCACCGGAAACATGGCGTAATAGGGGCCGAAAGAAAGCCAACGTGCAGCGCTACGCGGTATAGTTGGCGTTTCTAGTCTAGTCATGATTGCACACCAACCCCCTGACTAACTCCTCTGGGACGTGCATATAAAAAACCGGGCAACCCCCGGTTACATCGCCATTCTCGTTTTTCCTGTCTCACGGCAATCAAATACCCTTCCCGCTATCTCTATGAAACAGTCTTCCTTTATTTTAAAAGCCGCCACCGCTAGAGCTAAATCCTCTTCTCCCAGACACACCACCCTAGGTAGCGGGATATCATTCCTCCAGGATACGACCTCCAAAACTTGGCCGCCATATAGGTCCGATCTAACCTGCACCTTATCTCCAGCCTGAAGCAGCCTGGTTTCCATGGTAAACCAGTCTTTTCCCTGATTCCTGAATACTATGCCTCTAAAATTTTCTATGTCCCGGCCGGAGACTTTCAGGCCTAATTGGTCAAAAGTTACGGTCCCTTCGTATTGTTTTGCCCCCAGCTTAGTTCCATATAAATTTGCCGAAACGATTATTGCAGCCTGGTTAACGAGGGGCCTGATGGCCACGGCGGTAAAACCGCCGACCACTTCATACACCTTAGTACCTTCCCTGTTCTCTTTGACTTCTATACGTACCCCATCCAAGGCTGCTTCTATACGGTCTTGCAATTCACTGGCAAATGCCTTCAAGGAATCGGGTAGATATGTATCTGCTCCCACCAGCTTATACCTTTCCACCAAGTCCTTTATCATTTCCCACCAAGGCCCTTTTTTGTTAGTTATTCTGATCACCCTGCCCTTTTCGCGTCCTGAAACAGCCAGGGCTTTCAGCACCCCCGCCCTCTTGGTAAGAACAATCTTTTTCGCCTGCCAACCGCCAAGCCCTTGCGTGCCAAGAAACGCTAGTGTCCTAAGATCTAAATTATCGCTTTGAACAAAAGCTAGGTATAAAAGCCTTGCCAAGTCAAGATCCAAGCGAATGTTTGTTCCCGGCAAGGCTTCTAGTTGTTCACGGGTGAGGAAACTTCTCTTTATACCGCCTCTGAAGGATTGCTGTTTATTACGATATTTTTGAACTCTTACTGCATTAAGTGTGGTACCAAGGAGCTCTGCTATTTCGCCGGGGCGGTAACCTTTTGTAGTTAAGAAATCTATCTGGCTAGCACGCGTTTCTAGCTTTGGTAGCATTTCTTCCAGCCCCTCAAGGGCACGGTTAACCCCGGGAGCTAAATTGTTAATGTTTTTGTTACCCCCCTCTACTTTTGCTTTTACCCGCCTTAGCTGGACTTTCACCTGATCAACGCTTATTCCAAGGATTTTGGCTATTCTTTTGGCTCCATAGCCCTGCTCATGCAACTGCCATATCTGCCGTTGCTGTGAGCTTAACTGTTGCACCTATCTCTCCTCCCCCTTGAGCTGGTATAACTCCTTTGCTTCCCCGGCAATTAGATCCTCTCCCGTGATTTTTATTCTTTTAGTGCAAGTTACCAGAGGTTTGTTGCCTATTGTGGCGAATTTATATACGGTACGGTTGCGTTAAAGGTACATGGAGAAACTAGTAAAGAGGTTGCCCCTCAAGGGTGGATAGTTAGCGTCGTATTGGCTCTTTATATTACTAGAAGCAATACTTCTTACAATTACAGGATATTAGAAGTATTACTTCTTGTCAAGTCTTTTCATTTATGAATAAGGGTAGATTATGGTGTCTAGGTTTGGTTCTAGACTTAAAGACCTAAGAATATCGAGAAAGATAAGCCAAGCAACCCTGGCTATAGAAATTGGGGTGTCTCAACGAGCCATTTCGTATTATGAATCGGGCAAAGACATTCCGACTCTTGACATCCTTATCCGCCTTGCCGACTTTTTTGATGTCTCCCTCGACTACCTCGTGGGCCGCTCGGATGATCCCCGGCGGCGGTAACTTTGTAATCCATTTTTAAACTGCTGAGAGGTTTCCGGCTTTAAACGGCGAATTCATATCAAGTTACCATTTTTTGTGGAGGGAAGACTATGAGTGAACAACTACTTCAACAGATCATCAACCAATTGGCGGCTCTCAGTAATTCCGTAGAAGAATTAAAAACCGGTCAAGAAAAGCTGGTAAGTGCCAACCAAGAGCTAAAATCTGGTCAAGAGCAACTAGTAACCAGGGTAGAACAAACGCAATCTAATGTAAATAATCTGGCGAGTAAAGTAGAACAGCTGCAATCTAATGTAAATATCATGAATAATACAGTAGAAGAACTCCAATCTAATGTAAGCAACCTGGAAAATATAGTGAAGAACTGGAATCTAATGTAAATAACCTAACTAGTAATGTAGGCCAATTGCAATCCCAGATGAATAATCTTGAATTACGCCTGGAAAACGAGGTTATCGATAAGGTTCGTGCTCTATTTGATGCCCGCTCGGTGTACCTTGACTACTTCGCAAGCATTAAGAACTCTCTAGCCAAAATAGAGCAAAACATAGGGTATCTCACCAACAAAAACATAGAGGCTATGATCAGGCTAGAGGAACATGACCGGGAACTCAGGCTTTTGCGCCTTGAGCGCCAGTCGGGCTAGAATACGATACTTTAATCTCGTCTCCAGCCCCTCATGGGCGCGACTAACCCTGAGGGGTTTTTGCCCACAATTTTTGTTACCCCCTTCTATCTTTGCTTTTATGCGCCTTAGCTGGACTTTTACTTGGTCAACGCTTATCTCCAAAGCCCTGGCTATTCTTTTAGCCCCATATCCCTGCTCATACAACTCCCATATTTGTTGCTGCTGCAGGCTTAATGGTGATGAGCATACTATATATGACTGCTCCGGCACCTTTTATCCTCTCCTCGGAGACTTTATCTTCCCTTTGGAAGGGCTTGGAAAGCAAACGTCGAATTATAGCTTAAAATTAGATCGTCTCGGCTTTTCTTCTCCGGAAGGTTGCGGTGTATGTATGGCATCGGTTTTTTTCTCCGGATTGTACTCTAGCAGAATCCGCAGGGCCTTGACCATGCGGTCCATGTCCGGTTCAAATATGGGGATGTACTCTATATCGCGCGGCCAATCTTGCGGTTGTCGCCTGGCCATCGGACGGCCCCCCTTGTATACCATTTACTCGCCTTATCTTCGTCGAGGAGGTCGACGCCTGATACACCCAGAGCGAAGGCAGGTTCCTCAAAAGTACAGACAGCAGGGCTTTGGGTGCCTTGTTTCTATTTCATATCACCTAGGCATCTGTACCTGTGTAGGGTTATCTTTAGGACTCGTATTGTTTCTATTATCGCCAAAAAAAATTTCTTCTACTGTTACTCCATAAAAATCAGCGATCTTTTTGGCTAGATATAAAGAAGGAGTCCTTTCTCCCCGCTCAATCATTCCAAGCATCTGGGGTGTTATGCCTATTATCTTTGCTATTTTTGTTCGTGGAACTTTATTGCGTAACTCGATTAGCCGTTTGCGTTTCTCCATAATAGAATACCTCACCCATAGAAACATTACGTGTCCCTTTGCATTCATAATAACAGAAACAATATGTTTCTGTCAAGGGTTATCTCGAAACTTTTTGTGTCAATAATAGACTAGAAACAAATAGTTTCTTATAATAATGCCGGGGGTGACAATTTGCCCGATCGTGCTTTCCCTTACCGATTAGTGCAACTTAGGAAAGAAAGAGGTTTAAGTCAATATCAGTTAGCTAACTTGTTAGGTTTTTCTCGTGGTCAAATTTCTAATTATGAACAAGGTACTAGAGAGCCCGATTATGATACTCTCAAAAAAATAGCTGACTTTTTCAACGTATCAACAGACTACCTTCTCGGTCGAACGAATGACCCACGTTCCCTAAAAGAGAAGGTTTTTGACCCGACTTACGAACCGACCGAAGTAGACTTAGAGGAACTCCTCAAGGAGGCCAATATCCGTTTTATGGGTGAACGATTAGCGACACAAGATAAGGAGAAGCTGCTCCAGATAGCGAGAATATTGTGGGAAGAACGTAGAAAGATAAAACAAGAAGAAGGCGATTAAATTGGCCGTCTGCCTCAAAGGGTAGGCGGCCAATGCAATTTATGGGGGTTTCGACAGTATTCGACGGGAGGGATAATATGCGGTATCGGACCAAACGCGAGCTGGTTGCCGCCGATGTAGAAAAACTTTTGGCAAAATACGGCACACGGGATCCCTTCAAATTGGCTTCTTGTTTAAATCTGAGAGTAAGGCGTGAGAGCCTGCCGGACGGTATAGCCGGCATGGTGGGCGAATTATGGGGTAAGGTTATAATAATACTGGACTTATCACTCCCGGACCATGAAGCCCGCTACATAGTAGCCCATGAAATTTACCATCACCTGGACAAGCACCCCGATATTATATCGTCAAAAAGAGCTTTCTGGGGTGATTGGTTTGAAATTAAAGCCGATCTGTTTGCCGCTACCCTTCTTATCTGCGAGGAGCCTGAATGGGGCGAAACCGAATTAGAGTTCGCGAAAAGAATACAGGTACCGGTGCACCTGGTTAGGTTGTGGTTTAGAAGGGTTGCTTAAAAACCCATATTTACAGGGGGCTAGATCCATGTTCATTACTTGAGGGGGAGGGGGAAATTAAAAAAATGATTACGGGCCTTAGCACGCAAGCATTTGCCAAGTTTTGCTTCGGAAGCACCTAAGAACTCCTAGGGGGAATATAATATGGCGATAAAAGAGGTTAAGTATGATTTCTTTTCTATTGAAATACCTGAAAGCGTACTTCCACCTGGGAAAAAATTGGTAGATGTTCTGGATTTATCATTACCAAACCAAATCGCTAGACCAATTAAATATAAAGATCAATACATACGCTTAGAATCTTACCGCATAGATAACTTTATTAGAGTGGGTTCGGCCACAAAAATTACTATGGAAGGGCTACCATCTAAAGTGGATATACAAAAACCTGGTTTACAAGGATTAGGACTGAAACAAAGTGAAGGAGTAGCCAGTCTGACATCATTTGTTATTGCGCCACAGTACAATGCTTTAATACTGCAAAGAAATAACCAGGGAGTAAGAGCGGGGTCTTTTGTTCACCTAATAGAAACTCTGACGGGCTTATCTGACATAACCTTAAACCTAATGTTAGATCAATATGTTACCCAAAAGCTGAATCGGATGCAATTTATCTCTAAATTTTTGGTGAGAATTTCCAATCCAATAACTCCAGAAGCCTATAGAGATACGTCAGCAAAAGAGGCCGCAAGACTTTCTAGACATTATAACGCCAGTTCAGTTAAAATTGAACTAAGTATCGGTCAGGGGCCAAGAAAACTTCCTCTTTCAATTGATGCGGTGAAGCAAAGTATTCGTTCTCTCCTAAGAATGAATGAAGCCGGAGAGGTCGCGGTTGAAAGCCTAGTGATAAGAGGAAAAGGGTTCGATGATGAAAAGATAACGCCGCTTGACCTAATAAAGGAGCGCATAACTTGTTCTATTGACGTAGCAACAAGGGGGCGAGAATTCCCTCAAGAAGAATTAGAAAGAGCTGCATACGCAGCTTTTCTGGCCAAGGAAAACGAGTTAAAGGCTTATAAACCTTTAGAATAAGGGGGATTTAATATGGCCTCGAAAGAGGTCCTCATCGAGCGATATTATCCCCTAATTGGTGCGGTTATTCTTAGTGGATTAGCGTTCTTTTTGCGTTTAAACATCATCAAAGATTACCCTTTAATTGTTTCAAACTCCATAACCATTACTTCTATATTCATAGGTTTCGAAGGGACTTTAGCCGGAGTAATATTGGGAAGCAATGCCAAGGCAATAAAATTTATGAAACGGATTGGCAAGCTTCAGATAGTAATGCGGTATCTATTTGAGTCCATTCAAGCCTGTTTTGCCTTTCTAGCATTTTCCATTGCCCTGCTATTTTCCCCTATATTTGATAAGTTAATCTACGTTTCTTTAATATGGTTTTTTTTAGGCGTTTTTTCTGCTTTGCTAACATATAGAGCCATAACGATAGCTGTTATATTGCTCATGGCTGCTGCTTCTGAGGATGAAGATAACGGGAAAATTTAAATCTTGTTTGGGTACCACGTAGGTTGATTTTGACGCTTACATATAACCCCATAATACCATCGAACCCATTACAGCGCCTGGGATCCCAAAAACCCCTCCACCAGAGTCTTGAACAACCTCCCGTGGTTTGGCACCTTCAGGTGGACCAGCTCGTGCACGATTGCCCTGTTGCGGAAGGCTGCCGGTTGCTCCAGCAAGTCCTTGCTGAAGGTGAGCCGACCTTGACGCGAGCAGCTTGCCCACTTGCGTTTCATGGGCCGTATGTGGATCTCCCTAACCTGTACCCCGATCCTGGATGCCCAGGCCAGTACTTCCTTTTTGAATTCTTCCGGTGAAACCGGCGCCCGATCCAGCGGGTAATCAACTGCCATTACCGTTCCTCCTCAAGATACGCATAATATCCTTGACCACGTCCGCCACTTTATCCGCCAAAAACTTGCCCAGTATGCGGTACATTTCCCGCCGCACAAAACGGCCCTGGGCTTCGCTGGTAGTCCAGGCCGGGTAAGCGTTAAAGACTTCCTCTACCTGCTGCGTAGCCTCTTCTGCTTGCGCTGATGCCAAGCCACTTTTTTTAAGCAGATACAGCACGGTAAAGGCCGCTGGCGAGATGTTACGTGCTGCCCTTTCCTTTTCCGCCTCATTAATCTCTTCAATCAACTGACGTATCCGTTCCAGGGTCGCCTTGGCCGACTGCTGGCCGTTTCTGAAGGCCTCTGCAATTAACTCCGCCCGCTCCCCGATAGAGATGAGATAAGGCACGGTGCGGCCCTCGCTCTCTACCAGCTGGCCGATCACCCTAAGCAGGTTGACGACCTTAACGGCATCCGGCTGATTGGCCTCGGCAATCCGGGCCAGAGTTTCCGGGGTAACCTCGAAGACGTCCACTACCTGTTCAATTAATCCCTGCCGGGTATGCTCCCTGACCAGCTCTGCCGTTTTACGGGCCAATTCGCGGCGCAGGGGATCTTTGCTTTCGTAAGCTGCCCGCAAGAGGCTGTAGAGGTCGGCCAGCCGGTGGTAGTCGTCCATGTAGGAACGCAGCCACGGATCAGGGGAAATGATTTCGTAGGCACCCTCCAGTTCGCGGAAGAAAGAATAAAATTCCTGGCGGCGGTTTTCCTCGCGGAAGTATTCCAGCGCCGCCTCCGCCGCTTTATCGGCCTCACCTGCCGCGCACACCGGCAGGTATACTTCCCGCGCCCGGGCCATCAGTTCCGCAAAGCGGGCTTTGACCACGTCCAGGTGCTCAATGACCCGCTCCACGTCTTGCGAGTCGAAGGCCAGAGCCTTTTCTAGATTCTCGAAGATGCCCACAAAGTCCAGTACAAACCCGCCAGGCTTTTTGCGGCCTTCTTCGTCCTCGTAGGGGCGGTTTACGCGGGCGATAGCCTGGAGCAGGACGTGGTCACGCATCGGCTTGTCCAGGTACATGCAGTAAAGCACCGGGGCATCAAATCCGGTGAGGAGCTTTTCGGTGACGATAAGGATTTTGGGCAGCGCCTGCGGGTTGCGGAAGCTCCTGCGTACCTCGTTTTCTTCGTCTTCGCTAAGGTAATGCTTTTTAAGCAATTCTTTGTCGTTTGGCCCCGGGCTAATAACTACCCGCGTATAGGTTGGATCAAGGTAGGTATCAAGTGCCTCTTTATAAAAAGCACAGGCCTCGCGGTCCACGGCCACTAAAAAGGCCTTAAACCCCATTGGTTCAACGGTGGTGGTAAAGTGATGCGCCACGTAAGCGGCCACGCGCCGTATGCGGTCAGGGTTTTTAAGCATATTTTTTAGCGTCACCGCTTTTTCTAGGACGCGGTTTAGTTCCTCGACTTCGCTCACGCCTTCTGCCTCGACAAGGCTCCAGAACTCTTTCTCCAAAGTCTCGCGTTCCACGCGCAGCTCATTGGGGGCCAGGGAGTAGTAGAGGGAAACGGTGGTGCCATCGGCGATGGACTCGGCAATGGAGTATTTATCGAGGTAACCGTGCGGGGAGTCATCCTGGCCGAAGACCTTAAAGGTGCCCTTACCGTGGGCCGTGCGGTCGATAGGGGTACCGGTGAAGCCGATAAAAGTGGCATTGGGCAGGGCACCCATGAGGTAGTTGCCAAGATCTGCGCCGGTGGAGCGATGGGCTTCGTCCACCAGCACGAAAATGTTATGCCGGGTGTTGAGGTTGGGCGGCATATCGTCAAATTTGTGAATCAGGGAGACGATCAGGCCCCGCGTGTCGGCCCGCAAAAGTTCCCGTAAGTGGTTTTTGTTCTGGGCTACTTCAATATGTCCGATGCCAAGGGTGGCAGCGAGATTGGCAAATAACTGCGCCTGCAATTCGTTGCGGTCCACCAGCATGATTACCGTGGGGTTTTCGAAAACGGGATCTTCAATGAGACGCCGCGCAATGGCGATCATGGTAAAGGTTTTGCCGGAACCCTGGGTGTGCCAGATGAGACCGCGCCGCTTTTTGCGGTCCCGCGCCCGGGCAAGCACCCGCTCCGTGGCGCGCATCTGGTGGGGCCGCAGGACCACTTTGGCCAGCTCCCCCTCCTGCCGCACAAAAAGGATGTAATCGCGCAGGGCCCGCAGCACCCGCTCCGGCTGCACAAAAGACTTGACCAATTGCTCAAAACTAGCTGCACCGACTTCCTCTTTCCAGTTAAATAGCCCTTTACGAGAAAAGTTCCATGTGGCGCCGTAGTAAAAGTGGACGAGGTGGGTGACGGCAAAGAGCTGTAGAAGAGCTAAAAGCTCCGGACCTTCTCGATGATACCGGCTTATCTGATCCAGAGCTTCGGCAATACCCTCCACCTTTGTGGCCGCTTTGGTCTCCACGATAATTACCGGAATGCCGTTAACAAGAAAAACAACATCGCCGCGAATGCGGTAGACACCGTTTGTAAAGCGGAACTCGTCGGTAACGTGATAAATGTTCCTCGTGGGGTTGTCGAAGTCAACAAGGCGCACGTTGCGCTCGCAGCGCTCGGCAGGGATAAAGACGCGCCCCATCCCCCGCAAGTGCTCCCAGACCGTAAGGTTCCCCTGGATGTTTGGTGGGACGCGCACCAGCCGTTTCCCCAGTTCCTCCGCCGCCAGGTGATCCACCACCCCGGGGTTAAGGCGCTGAAGCTGGTTGATGAAGACCTCCCACAGGAGAGGGCTATCCTCCCCCCGCCGCAGGCGAATGGTCTCCTCGGGCGGGAGGTAGGTCCACCCGGCTTCCACGGCATAGCGGATGAGAGAGTTCTGGACGGTGCGGCGTTCTCTACCGAAAGGCATCATTTCACCTCCGTGGTTTCGGGCAAGGCAATGTTGTTGACCCGGATTTTTCCGGTCATGAGATTGTGGAGGAGGGTTTTAAATAGCGCCTCCAGGGCCTGTTTCTTGGCCTCCTCGGCCCGGAGTTTTTTGTCCACCGTTTGCAGTATGCGGGCAATTTTGCGTTGCTCATGAGAAGGAGGCAGAGGGATTAATTCTCGCAACACATCTCCATCTGTGACGGCCGGATAGCTTGAGCCACGCTGATGTTCAGAGACGGAATGTACAAACCGGTCGCGACTAACTACAAAGAAAAGATATTCCGATATAACTTTGTGATTATCAGCACGAAGTACACAAAAAGCAGTAGAACAGATTTGCCTATCGAATTCAGAGGGTACCAGGGCTACTCGTTTCAAATAAGGGCGGACAGTAGCGAAAATAACATCTCCCGTTTTTATAGGTTTACGTGCGCGACTAGGTGCATCTTGTCCAAGGTACTCCTGATATCCCGTGATACAAAGTCGCTGATTATCAATGCTGGATACATCTATATACTTGAAACGCCACTCGGGGTTCTTTCTGGGATTCACTTGATTAACTTTCTGCACTACCTCTCCCAGTCTCACCACCTCCCAATGCTCTGGCACCAGGCCAATTTCAGTCTCCTTTAGCTGCACCCTTTCAGCCTCTTTGATGGGCACGGGGCCGTAGGTGAAAAGATGCTGCATGAGGCTCTTTTTTAGCTCCCGCGTGGCCTGGATGACCCGCTCTGTGGCCTCTTTTGCCCGCTGCACCGTGCGCAGGACATAGGCGATGGCGCGTTGTTCGGGGAGGGGGGGGAGAGGTAGGCGAATGATTTCAAGAAATTCATGTTCATGAACGCGTTGTCGATTCGTAGCTCCTTTTGCACCAACCGAGAGCCTCTCCCAGACATGTGGCTGTGTTAGAAAGAATGAAACATAGTTCTCGTCTGCTATTCTACGATCAAGTTGCAAAATGGGATAATCCCCACTTACGATTGGGTTTTCGTATTCTTTATTTACAAACCCGTAGGAACCTTTTCGCGCCCAAATCTTTAATAAAAGAAAGTCACCCCTAGTTACTTTAAACCAACTTTTTGTTTTTAGGGATACTCCTTGGAGTTTTTCTTTTAAGACGATACCTTGACCATAAAGGCGAGCAGAAAGTAATGAGTAGAACTCTTGGTCCTGAATGTGAATTCTTCGAACCGATCGAGGAACAGGCTTCATAATTTTCTTCAGCTGTATAACCTCCCACTCTTCCGGAAGCGGCCCCAGTTCCGTCATCTTGAAGTCCTGGGGCAGGTCGGTTATATCTTCGTAGCCTTGCTTCCCCGCCTCAGCCACGAACGATCCCTCCCAACCCCAGGGCCTTCAGGATCTCCTCCAGTTCCCGGTCGGCGGCTGCTCGCTCCTCCTCCGCCTCCTGCAGCCGCACCAAGGCCTCCTCCGGGGGTAATACCTCTTCGCTGCCATTCTGGATCACATAACGATTGGGTGAGAGGTTGTAGTCGTTGCGGGCGGCCTCCCCGTTGGTGATGACCGCCGAGAGGCCCTCCTCCGCCGTCCAGCCGTGGTAAACGGCGGCGATGCGTGCCACATGCTCGTCCGCCAAATAATTTTTGGGCTTACCTTTGGCAAAAAGCCGCGAAGCGTTTATAAGCAGGATCTCCCCGGGGTGCCGCTTGGCCTTGTTGATTACCAAAATGATCCCGGAGGCCGTGGTATTGTAGAAAAGGTTTTCCGGCAAAAGAATGACGCATTCTACCAGGTCGCGCTCCACAAAGGCGCGCCGGATATCGCGCTCCCGGTTTGACCCCTGGTTGCCACTGCCACGGGAAACCGCTCCGGTATCCAGCACCACGGCCATTTTGCCTTTATCGTTTAAAGAGGAGAACATATGCTGTATCCAGCCCCAATCTGCGCTAGAAGAAGGAGGTACACCAGAGGAAAACCGGTTATAAGGGTCTTGCTCAAAGTAAACCTTGGGAATGTCCTGGTTCCACATGGGATTGGCGGTAACCTTATCAAAGGTACGTAGCGAGCCATCCGCATTAAGAAAAGCCGGGCGAGCAATGGTGTCGCCTAGGCGGATATCCGCCTCCATATCGTGAATGAAGGCGTTCATGCGGGCCATAGCAAAGGTGGTGGGGTTGATCTCCTGGCCATAGAACCTGGGCGGCGCCACTCGAGGATCACGGCCGTACTTTTCCCGGAAGCGCAGGAAAGCCTTAATAAGCAGGCCGCCGGAACCGCAGGCGGGGTCGTAAAATTTTTCCCCGGGCTCCGGGTCTAGGATGTTGGCCATAAGAACAGCTACCTCTCGCGGAGTGTAAAATTCGCCCGCACTCTGGCCCGAACCCTCGGCAAACTTGCGCAACAGATATTCATAAGCTCGTCCGAGGATGTCCGGCTCTACGTCTTTTAATCCTAGGCGGTAGCGCGAAAGCACCTGGATCAGTGCCCGCAGTTGCTCATCGCTCAGGAGGGGCTGTCCGGCGACGGTAGCGTTAAAGTCCACAATATCGA
>JBNATU010000009.1:17242-97081 GCA_049701195.1 Neomoorellaceae bacterium | reverse complement strand
TTTTGGGCATCATGGCTCTTGACAAGTTTATATTTTCTTTATGCAACACTAGTGCCCTCTAAGGTTATTTTATAGGTTTCTACACAGAGATTTCCAAACTGCTTAGGGGGCTAAATAGTGAGGAAGGGGAGAACGCCTCTGCTTGCCTTTTTCTGAGGCTTCTTCTTATTTGTCGTACCCCGATGCAAAGTGTGAGAACAGAAAGCAGGGAAGGTGACCTACGAGCCTCTGCCTGGTTATCTAGGTACGGTATAATATATCGCCACGATAATACCCGCCGCGCCTACCAACACTGCGAAAAACGTTCCTATCGCCGCCCAGATGACGTTGTTGATCTTTCCATCGATGTGCCTTATATCCTCCTTGAGTGCCTGACCAAGGCTATTCACTTCCTGGCGCACGCTTCCCATTTCCCGGCTCACGCCAGTAATTTCCTCTTTCATTTCCTGGCGTAAGTTGCCCATTTCCCGGCGCACGCCGATAATTTCCTCTTTCACTTCCTGGCGCAAGTTCCCCATTTCCCGCCGCATACCGGTAATTTCCTCTTTCATTTCCTGCCGCAGGCCATCTACTTTGCTCTCTACTTTACCGTCCAGGCGGCTAATCTCCTGTTTCATTTCCTGCCGCAAGTTGTTCATTTCTTGCCGCAGGCTCCCTATGTCCTGCTTGATTTCCGTCAACTGCCGCTGCAGGTCAACCTTCAGATCGTTAATTCTTTCCGCCAGAAGATAGGCGCCGAAGTCTATAGTCTTTTCTTCGCCCCCGGCCGCAACTTCCTTCGTGCTGCGTCCCAATTCATTTCTCACTTCTTCCGGCACGACCCCCACCCCCTTCTCCCTCCCTTACCCATATTTTACCGCACACCTTCTGCGGTGTCCATGACAACTTCCCCACCCTTTTCCCCAAGTTGCCAGGCGCCGGCCCAACAGCTATAATTAATGTTGGCACCTTTAGCCCCGGCTGTGCGGGGCCTTTTACTATTCTATATTTTAGCGAGGGAGATCTGGGATTAATGCCTAGCCTGGTAGTAGAAGCACGAGGGTTAATTAAGACTTATAACGGCCTTACTGCCGTCAAGGGGATAGATTTCACGGTTCAAGCCCAAGAATGCGTGGGTTTCCTGGGTCCCAACGGTGCGGGGAAGACCACCACGGTAAAAATGATCTACTGCTTCACTCCTATTACAGCCGGTCAGTTGTATGTCTTCGGCTTAGACGTGCGTTCTCACCCCCGGACTATTAAAGCTCAGCTAGGGGTGGTACCCCAGGAAGACAACCTGGATCCCGAACTCACGGTAAAAGAAAACCTCCTGCTTTACGCCAGTTATTTCGATCTCCCCCGCTCCGTGGCCGAGGAACGGGCCGAGGAATTAATAAGCTTTATAGATATGGAAGATAAAGCGGATACACCGGTCGAACATCTCTCCGGGGGTATGAAGCGCCGGCTGGCCGTGGCCCGGGCCCTTATAAACCGTCCCCGGCTCCTAATAATGGATGAGCCTACTACGGGTCTCGATCCTGAGGCCCGGCGCCTGATCTGGGAAAAACTCCTCCAACTTAAGGAAAGAGGGGTTACTCTGCTTCTTACTACGCATTACATGGAGGAAGCAGCCTATCTTTGCGACCGGGTGCTGATCATGAACGAGGGCCGTATCCTGGACCATGGGACACCCCAAAACCTGGTGTCCCATCACATCGGTGAAGAAGTGATAGAGCTGGCTCCCTGGTCTAACCATCGGCCCGAGGAAATCCTCTCACTCCTGGGCAAGGGAATAAAGGGATACCAGCTCTTAGGAGAAACTTTGTTCCTTTACACCGATCAGGGGGAGGAGGTATGGGAGAGAGTTCAAAAAGAGCAACTCCCCTTCCGCCACCGGATCTACCGTCCCGCCACGCTAGAAGATGTGTTCTTGAAGCTCACCGGTAGGGGGTTGACCCAATGAGTTTGCAGCTTTCCAGACGCGCCTGGAAAGTCTTCTGGCGCAATTTCGTAGTGTTTCGCAAAACCTGGTTGTCCAATATCATGTTCAACTTTATAGAGCCCCTGCTTTACCTGGGAGCCATGGGCCTGGGATTGGGTAACTATATCCCTTCCATCCACGGCATGAGCTATGTGCAATTTCTGGCTCCGGGCCTCATCGCTTCCTCGGCGATGTGGGCCACGGCCTCGGAATGTACTTACGACAGCTTCACCCGTATGCGGTACCAGAAAATTTATCACGCTCTCGTAGTCACTCCTATCAGTTTGGATGAGGTGGTAGTGGGAGAAATCCTTTTCGGAGCTTTCAAAGGTGTCCTTTACGGCACGGTGATCCTCTTGGTAATTTTTCTGCTGGGCCTGGTGAATTCGGCCTGGGCTTTGCTCATACCTGCCGTGCTTATCCTTTGCGGCCTGGTCTTTGCCGAGCTGAGCATGATCTGGATGGGCCTTGTGCCTAAAATGGACACCTTCAGTTACTATTTCACCTTGCTTATTACTCCCATGTTTCTCTTTTCGGGTATTTTCTTCCCATTGGACAGCCTCCCTTACCTGGCGCAGCAGTTGGCCTGGTGCATTCCCCTTTTTCATGTGGTAGAGCTTTTGCGAGCTTTAACCCTGGGTCAGGTAAGCCTGCACCTGTGGAGCCACATCCTGTGGTTGTTGGCCTTTATTGTCATCTTTTTCTACCCGCCTATTTATCTCTTACGTCGCCGGCTCCTGGGATAAAAAAGCTCATATTTTCATAAGGTCAAGCGGGGCCGGTGTCGGGAGTAGGTTAATCCCAAAAAGGCGGCCAGCTTCAGGGCCAGGCGCACCGGCCATAAAGTCAAGTATTTCTTCAGCTCTTGTTTCTCTCGCTGTAATTCGGCCACGGCCCGCTCTAAATCCTCATTGGCTATCAGGGTGGTCTGTAGGCGATATTCCTGCTCACGCAGTTGCTGCTTCAGCCTGGCCTGTTCCGCTTGAGCATCGTTTACCGTCTTATTCAGGGTGCCCTGAAGCTGCATCAACCTGGTTTCCAAGTGGCTCACCCGCTTTTTTAAAGCATCTCGCTCGACTCGCAAATTGACCAACTGTTCCTCTGCCTGGGTCAACTCCTGGCGCAATTCTTCTTTGCGCTGATGCAGTTTTTCCAGATCGGCCAAAAGGTTTTTGTTCTCCCGTCGCAGGTCTTCCACCTCTTGGCGCAAAGCGGCCAGTTCTGGGCTCTCTTCGGGCTTACCCCGGCCGGAATTTCCCCGGCCCCCGTTAATTAAATTGAATTCTTTACCCGCGCTTATTACCAGAGCGGCGGCTTCGGCTCCCGCCGCCACTTCTTCCCAAGCTTTCTCTTCCGGGATTGGGGTTTCAGCAGGTTTAAGAGGGAACAAGTGCTCCCAAAAATCTTTCGTTTCCCCGGCTTCCCCAGCTTGTCCGGCTTCTCCACCTTTCTCGGCTTCCCCCGCTTTCCCGGCTTCCCCAACCTCCTCCAAAACTACCGGAATAGCCGAAGGAAGGGTAGATACCCGAGGCTGAGCCGCAGGTGAAGAAGGTAAAGCGGCACTCTCTCCGGCGGTGCTCCCTCCGGCCGCGGTCTCCTCTTCCGGCTTGATATATGACCAATGGATCAAGCCCCATCGTCCATCTTTAAGCCTTACAAACCGCCCGTCGTGCACTAATTTCTGTTCTCCCGCGATTTCGGGTTTGCCGCTTTCCCGCAGCATCCGGTTTATATCGCTGAGCCGCAGGGCTTCTCCTTGAGTCTGCAAAAGCCGGTGGGCACAATCATTTTCTTTCAACCCTTCTAAACGCAAACACCACAAACCCTTTCCTTCATTGCGAAAACACGGATTTCTCGTCAAACAGCGGTTTACGTTCTTTTGTATCTTCGCCGGGGAATGAGCGGGCAAAAGCTCCTTCTGCGCTGCACCCACCAGCTCACCGACCGACTGAGGCGAATATTCAAAAAGGCGCAGTTTCAAAAGGTCGGTGAGGGAATCTAAGCGTCCTGTAATCCGAATTTTGGCGACCTTAGGCAGGGGAGCAACTTTATTTTTCTTAGCCATCAATATCACCTCTTGGGCACATATATTTACCATTATATTCCAGTAAATATTTGACATCCGCGGCCGAATCTCCTTCGGGAAAAAACAAATATTCTGTCATTATTTGAAAAAATATGGGAGCGGCTATCGCTCCCCTTCGGGTGGCCGGAGAAGCTCACGGGCGCATTCTGCTTCTTCCTCCGGTACGAGCACTTCTACTTGCCCCAAAGGCCCGAAGCTCAATCCGTACAGCCTCCCTATGGCTTCCCCTCTAAGGCAGACCGGTATTCCGGCAGATTCTAATACGCTCTTTAAAGAAGCAGCTTCCCAGGGAGGACCTGCGGCCACCACTACCCATTTCTTTCCCATGCTTTTCTCTCCCCCCGCAAAATAGAGAGCACCCGGGCAAAAACCTCCGGCGGCGGGGCGCTAAATTCCAGGTATTCCTGCGTGCGAGGATGAAATAACCCCAGCCGCCACGCATGGAGTAGTTGCCCGGGTACCGAAAAGACTTGCCTGCGTGGCCCGTATTTAGGATCTCCTACCACCGGATGCCCTATATAATCCATATGCACCCGGATCTGGTGCGTCCTCCCCGTTTCTAAGCGCACTTCCAGTAAGGTGAAGCCGGGAAAGCGCTCCCTAACCTGATAATGGGTTACGGCCGGCCGCGCGTTCTTCCAGGTTACGGCCATCCGCTGGCGATCCACCGGGTGCCGGCCAATAGGTGCCTCTATACGGCCTGAAGATTCGGTAATTTCGCCGTACACCAGGGCCAAATACCCACGTTTTACCTGGCGAGCTTTGATCTGGGCCACCAGGGACCGGTGAGCTGCATCGTTCTTGGCCGCCACTAAAAGCCCGGAGGTGTCTTTATCCAGGCGATGGACTATCCCGGGCCGCAATACTCCATTGATTCCCGAAAGATCGCCACAATGGTAAAGAAGGGCGTTTACCAGGGTACCGCTTTCGTTTCCCGGCGCAGGATGTACTACCATGCCCTGGGGTTTGTTAACTACGATTATGTCGCTATCTTCATATATAATATCCAAAGGGATAGGCTCAGGCTTGGCCTCCAAGCGACGAAGAGGCGGTATCTCTCCGCTCACCATTTCGCCGGGTCGTAACCTGCGGTTGGCCTTGGCGGACCTCCCCTGGACCAGGATGAGACCCTGTTCTATTAACGATTGGATTCTCGTGCGGGATACTCCTGAAAGCCGCTTGGCCAGCCATACGTCCAGACGGATTCCTGCTTCCTCTTCGTCTACCACGAAAGCGAAACGATCCGTCACCGGGTTTCTCCTTTCTCACTCCTCAGGTAGAGATGCCATCCTAGAAGTATTACCCCCACCACTATGGCCACATCGGCGAGATTAAATACCGGCCAGATGCGAAAGTCCAGAAAATCCACTACGTAACCAAACCGCAAACGGTCTACCAGATTACCCAGAGCCCCGCCCAGCTGCAGGGCTAAAGCCAGTTGGAACCGCAGCGGGCTCTCTTTAAGCTGCCGGTAAGCCACCAGAATTACCGCTATTACGATTATGCTTATAGCCACGAAAAAAGGGGTCTGGTGGGCCAACATACCGAAGGCGGCTCCCGGATTGTGGATATAAGTGAGATGAAAAACATTGGCCAGTACCGGAATACTTTCGTTAGGCCGCAGTAAATGACGCACCAAAAACTTGCTTATCTGGTCACCGCAAAATACGGCTAATGCCCAGAGGCCAAAGGGCAATTCTTAATCCCCCCAAGAGTAGTAGGCTGCCAAGTGGTGCACCGGGTTATAGCCGCTGCCCACCGGTCGGCCGGCAACCATGGCTTCGCGCAGGTAGGCTTTGGCCCGGCTCACGGCCTCGGGAACTGCCAGACCCCGGGCCACAAAGGCGGTTATGGCCGCGGCAAAAGTGCATCCGGTGCCGTGGGTACTGGTGGTATGCAGCCGCGGGGCCACAAAGCGGTGCACGCTCTGTCCATCGTAAAGAATGTCCACCGCCTCCTCCCCCGGCAGGTGTCCTCCCTTGACCACCACATGGGCGGCGCCATAACCGTGCAGGTGCCGCGCCGCCTCGACCATATCCCTTTCGCTCTTTATGGTTAAGCCCGTCAAAGCTTCCGCTTCTTCCGTATTAGGCGTGACTACCAAGGCTAAAGGCAAGAGCTCTTTTTGGAGCATGGTACAGGCATCTCGGCTCAAAAGCAAATGCCCGCTCTTGGACACCATGACCGGGTCCACCACCAGGTTCTTTATGCCGTATTCCTTTATCTTGCCGGCCACCGTAGCTACAATAGCCGCATTAGCCAACATGCCCGTCTTAACGGCATCGGCTCCGATATCGGATAAAACGGCGTCCAGTTGCCGGGCCACAAACTCGGCCGGCAAATCGTATGCACCTTGGACTCCCAGGGTGTTCTGGGCGGTAACCGAAGTGATGACACTGGTACCGTAAACTTTAAGGGCGGCAAAGGTCTTAAGGTCGGCCTGAATGCCCGCGCCCCCACCCGAATCCGAACCGGCAATGGTCAATGCTTTATACATTTATTAACTCCTCTCCCAGCTCAAGACTACCGGCGGAGAAACTTTCTCCGGCCGTATTCCTTCTCTTCCTTCCAGAGTGGCTTGACTTTGACGGCACCGCCTTTGGCGCCGGGATGACCCCCGTACTGTTATCTATAATACCACTACCGCCCGCAAGGGTAAATCCCTCGCTCGGAAGCCTGCCCTGGCCGGCAAGCGGGCGACTTTCATTTTACGGCCGGAAGCCCGGAGGAGGGGAGCCCTCATCTCCTATTAACCGTTCCCTGGGAGAGGCTTCATCATCGAGATATGCTCCTGTATCTTGGTAAAACATACCGTCTGCTCCCTTAAAATAAGGTATGGCGTCAACAGGCTCTACCTCACCGCGGTCCTCATCCCAATCCAGAGGTCCGTAATAGGAACCGCTCCCGGCTTCCGAAGCATGCTCGGTAGTCTTGGCCAACTCCTGCCAAGTATCTTCCCCGTCATAAACTTGCCTGTCCTTCCACCGGCTTATCTCTTTATAAGCGCGAAGGCCGCCAAAGGGGGGGAGGATGACTTCTTCTTCCACCGGCCTTCGCCGTATTTTCTCCTGCCTTTCCACTTGTTGGCGGCATTCCAGGCAAAGCGTAGCTTCCGGAACCGCCTCCAGCCTCTCCCGGGGAATCTCCCGACCGCAGCGCCGACAACGGCCATAGGTTCCCTCCCGGATACCGGCCAGAGCGTCGTCAATCTTTTGCAACTGGAGCATAGCCTGGTCGCGCAAAGCCAAGTCTTTGCTGCGCTCAAAAATTTCGCTGCCCAAGTCCGCCGGATGGTTATCATAGCCCGAGAGCTCCTGAAGGGATTCACGCAAAGATTGTCCCAGCCCCCCATGGCGGAAAGAGCGCAACTGCTCTTCATAGGCCGCCCTCAACGCCAGAAGTTTCCGGCGGAAGTACTCCAACTGTTCTTGGTCCACCCGAGTATCACCTTCTGCCGACTTAATAAATTTCCTTCTGCACCATCCGTACTATCTCCGCGATCAGCTTCCCGATTACAGGAAGGTTCTGCAGAGCCAGCTCCCGTACCAGATAAACGACCAGAGTGCCTAATATGGTGACCCCCACGGCAATGCCCAGTCCCCGGGCTATACCGGCGGCAAAGTTCAGATATAGCAGCCGTAACGGCCGTCGGTAAAGCTCTATCCACTCGGCTACATTGGCCTTTTCTATGGCCAGAATTAGCTCCTGAAGTCTTTCGGCCAGCAAGTGGGCGTCCCGGCGCGTCTCCACTAGGACCTATCACCTCATCCCTTAAGATAGGTTACCCTTAAGCGGCACTCTTCAAACCCTACCCAATCCCGACCTCCGCAGAAAAAAAATCCTGCTCAAGAAAGCAGGATTTGCACCACATCTCCGTTTTTCAGCAGCGCAGCATTCGCCTCATCCGTATCCAGGTGCAGCTCTAAACGATATGTAGGCTTGATGCGAATAATAACATTGCCGAACACCAGCCCTCTTTCCCCAGGCACCTGCACCTGAACCCGCTGGCCGTCCTTCAGGCCGCATCTGGCGGCGGTCTCCGGGTCCATATGAATATGCCGCGCGGCCAAGATCACCCCCCGGGGTAGGGTAAGAGCCCCCCGGGGACCCACTACCGCTATTCCCGGAGTGCCCTCAAGATCCCCCGATTCCCTCACAGGAGGCTTAAGGCCCAAACGATAGCTATCGGTTAAAGAAACCTCTACCTGGGTATATTCGCGTGGAGGCCCCAAAACCCTTAAACCCTCGATCACTCCCCGGGGACCCACTATGGTTACCACTTCTTCGGCTGCATACTCTCCCGGCTGGCTGAGCTCCCGCAAAGGCCTGAGCCGGTAACCCGGGCCGAAAAGAATCTCCAGATCTGCTTGGCTCAGGTGAATATGGCGATTAGAAACTCCCACAGGCACGGTCGGCAACCCCGCTATCTCCAACCTGACCAAGGCCTCCTTTGCTCACCGGAACGGCTAAAACTCTTCTGGGGTTGGCTAATTCCTGCACACCTGCATCTCTTTTAAAGCTGCCAGACAATGAGCGCAGAGGTCCGGATGATCCGTGTCGGTGCCGACGGTCTCGCTCACCTTCCAGCAGCGCTCGCATTTTTGCCCCGGGGCCGGTACTACCAATATCTTTAATTCCGGTACCTCCACCCCCGGCAGGGCCATATCGGGCACCGAATCATCCATAGCATGCACCTGGACCTGGGAAACAATGAATATAGTGGCCAGCTCCTCTTCCAAGGGTTTTAAGAAGGCGTGAAGCTCCTCCCCGGCAGGATACAAATGGACCAGAGCGTTTAGAGAGTTGCCCAAGCCCTGCTCCCGTCGGGCCTGTTCCAGTGCCCGGTTTACTTCCTCCCGGATCTGGAACAACCTATCCCACTTGGCCTCCAGCTTCTCATCCCAATACTCTTTTTGCACTTCCGGCCAGCTCGTCAGCTGCACGCTCCAGGGCTTATCCGGGACTGCAAGGTGCTGCCACACTTCTTCCGTGGTGAAAGCCAGAATAGGCGTTAGCAGGCGTACTAAAGTTTCCAAAATGGCATATAAAGCGGTTTGGGCCGAGCGCCGGCCGCGGGAGGCCGCCGGCCAAGTATAAAGACGGTCCTTTAAAATATCCAGGTAAGTGGCGCTCAAGTCCACTACGCAGAAGTTATGCACCGCATGATAGACTACATGGAACTCATAATCTTCATAAGCCCGGGTTACTTTTTCTACCAGCCGCTGCAATTTAGCCAGAGCCCAGCGGTCTATCTCCAGCATCTCTTCATAGGCCACACGGTGCTCGGCCGGATTAAAATCGTAAAGGTTCCCTAAAAGGAAACGGAAAGTGTTGCGTATCTTCCGGTAGGCATCCGCTATCTGGCGGAAAATATTATGGGAAGCGGCCACATCGCGGCGATAATCGGCCGACGCCACCCAAAGACGCAAAATATCCGCTCCCATTTCCTTTATCACGTCGGCCGGATCAATACCGTTACCCAGGGACTTGGACATCTTGCGGCCTTCCTCGTCTACCAAAAAACCGTGCGTTAGAACCGCCCGGTAAGGCGCCTGACCTCGGGTAGCTACCGCCGTGCAGAGAGAAGAATTAAACCAGCCGCGGTGCTGGTCGCTACCTTCGAGGTAGAGGTCCGCAGGCCAGGACAGATCCGGCCGGGTTTCTAAGACGGCCGCATGGCTGGACCCGGAGTCGAACCATACGTCCATAATATCCGTTTCCTTGCGGAAGCTTCGTCCGCCGCATTCCGGGCAGGTCAATCCCGGAGGCACCAGGTCGGCCGCTTCCCGGGCAAACCATACATCGGAACCGTACTGCCGGAACAAGGCTTGAACATGCTTTATGGTGACCTCATTGATGATTTCCTTGCCGCAATCCTGACAATAAAAGATGGGAATAGGTACTCCCCAAGTCCGCTGCCGCGAGATGCACCAGTCCCCGCGCTCGGCTACCATATTATAGATGCGCTCTTCTCCCCAGGCGGGGATCCACTTCACCCGGCGGATAGCCTCCAGGGCCTCCCGCCGGAAACCTTCCACGGAAGCAAACCACTGTTCGGTAGCCCGGAAAATGACCGGGTGCTTGCACCGCCAGCAGTGCGGGTACTGGTGGTCTATAAAGCCCAGGTGTAAGAGCGCCCCCCTCTTCTCCAGTTCTTGAACAATCTCCCGGTTCGCCTCTTCTACCGGTAGACCTTGGAATTGGCCGGCCTCGTCCGTAAAGCGGCCTTGGTCGTCCACCGGTGAAAGCACCGGAAGGTTATAGCGCTGGCCTATTTCGAAGTCCTCCAGGCCGTGGCCGGGAGCGGTATGCACGCAGCCCGTGCCCTGGTCCATAGTAACATGTTCTCCCAACACCACCAGAGACTCGCGTCCCATCAAGGGATTACGGCATACCACGCCTTCCAGTTCGGCACCCCGGAGGCGAGCTGTTACGCGGTATTCTTCCCTACCTAATAATTCCAGAACCTGGGGCAACAGTTTTTCGGCCAGAAGGATTTTTTCTGCTCCTATCTGCACCAGCACGTAATCCTCTTCCGGATGCAAAGCTATGGCCACGTTGGCCGGTAAGGTCCAGGGAGTAGTAGTCCATATAACAATGTAGCTGTTTTCGGGTTCGAATAAACCCTGGGCCTCTACCACCGGAAACTTCACATATATGGAAGGAGAGCGCTTTTCCTCGTACTCCACCTCCGCCTCGGCCAGGGCCGTCTCACAATCGGCGCACCAGTAAACCGGCTTACGTCCCTTATATATATACCCTTTTTTAGCCATTTCACCGAACACGCCTATCTCCACGGCCTCATACTCCGGCTCCAGGGTGAGGTAAGGATGCTCCCAGTCGCCGCGCACCCCTAGGCGCTTAAACTGCTCCCGCTGGAGGGACACATATTTTAGCGCATACTCTTTGCAGTGCCGCCGAAACTCCAGCACGTCCACCTGGTGGCGGTTCAAACCCAGATTCTTGATAGCCTGCTGTTCGATGGGCAGACCATGGGTATCCCATCCCGGAACGTAAGGAGCATCATACCCCGACATGGACCGATACTTAACAATAATGTCCTTAAGGATCTTATTTAGAGTATGTCCCAGGTGGATGTCTCCGTTGGCATAGGGGGGGCCGTCATGAAGGATAAACTTGGGTTTGCCCCGGTTGGCCCTTTGCACCGCCTCATAAAGGCGGTTTTCCTCCCAAAACTTGAGTATTTCCGGCTCGCGTTCCGGCAGATTAGCCCGCATGGGAAAATCCGTCTTGGGTAAATTTAGGGTTTTACTGTAGTCCACTGGTTGCCGTCACTCCCAAGCTACAGGATAACCTTTTCAGGATAGCATTTATAATTAGTATACGTCGGCCACTGCATTACCGTCAAATTCTTCTTGTGCTGGCGTATCTCCAGTCTTGTTTCAGTCGTGCTGGGCTTTAGGCTCGCTCCGGAAACCCTCGCGGGCCAAACTAGCGCTTGGCTCAAGGCTTCGGCAGGCTTCCCGGCAAATTCGACATCCTGTCTCAGTTGCCGGCCTCGGCCATCCACGGCCTCGGGCCTGCCTCCCCCTTTCGCCAAGCTTAAGTTTGGCTACCGCGAAAGTTTGCTCGCTCGCTTCCAAGCCCAAGCAGTCCTTCCCCCGCAAAAAGTGGGGATGACTCAGCCTCTTGGGGCATTTCCCGGGAATCCGCTTCCGACGCCTCTCCGTCGGCGGCCGCGGCCTCTCCCTCAGCTTCCAGCAGTTCTAGCTGAGACAGGAGCAAAGACCGCCAGCGGGCCTTAAAACTCCGAACCCTGGTTTCCAGCAACTCCTGGTAACGCTCTATCTCCGCCACCTTATCCCGAGCTTTATTTATCATGCTCTCGGCCTTGGCTACCGCCTCTCTTAAAAGGGCTTCAGCCTCCCGTCTGGCGTTTTCCCGGGTTTCCTCCGCGGTCTTCTGGGCCATAATCAAAGCCTCTTTTAAAGTATTTTCCAGTTTATTGAATCTTTCCACTTCCTCTTCCAAAAGGGAGAGCTTTTCGCGTAGCTCCTGATTTTCCCGAAAAACCTGACTGTAGTCCCGCAGCAGGGCCTCCAGAAATTCATCCACTTCTTCGCAGGAATAACCCCGGAAAGCGCGACGAAACTCTTTCTTATTGATGTCCAGGGGGGTAAGCACCATGGCCTTCACTCCCTTTGATTTCCCTTACCTATTATCACGAAAGCGGTGCCGTCTTCCAAGTAGTGGTGCTCTCTAGATATGAAGGGTCAGGAATTAAATAATTCTTACCAGGAAACTGATCACCAACTGCTCTATCAATTGTAGCGCCAGTATAGCCACCAGAGGAGAAAAATCCAGCGGCAACGAAGTCCGAGGCAATAAGCGGCGGAAAAAAGCCAACACCGGCTCTGTGGTTTCGTAGATGAAACGAAAGACGGGGTGATAAGCGTCGTGCGGTATAAAAGATAGAAACACCCTGGCAATAATCAACCACTGTAAGACCTCGAAAGATATTTTTACCAAGGTGATGACCGTAGTCATAGGGTATGCTCCTCACTTAACTCCTTAGCTCTTTGGGTACCTACCCTGACAGCCTCCATCAGCGCACCCCTTACCGCCCTTTGTTCCAGGACTTCCAACCCGGCAATAGTAGTACCTCCAGGCGAAGTCACCTGATTTTTCAACACCGCCGGATGTTCTCCGGTAACCATCACCATGCGGGCAGCACCCAAAAGGGTCTGCGCCGCCAGCCTGAGGGCCACGTCCCGGGGAAGACCGCATCGAACGCCCCCGTCCGCCAGAGCCTCGATAACCAGATAACCGTACGCCGGTCCGCTCCCGCTCAGCCCTGTGACGGCATTTAATTGCTCCTCAGGCAACACCAGAGCTTGGCCTACCGAGCGGAAAATAGCTAAAGCCGCCTCCATCTGGTCCACGGTGACCTCCAGATTCCCCGCCAGCGCCGTAAGGCCCTCGCCTACCAGGGCAGGAGTATTGGGTACTGCCCTAATAATAGGCACTCCTGCACCGATCCATTTTTCCAACTGTCGGAGCGTAATACCCGCCGCCACCGAAATCACCAGGTGGGAGGACCGGAAAACCAAACCCTTTACCGCCTCGGCCATCACCTGAGGTTTTACCGCCAAAATAATAATGTCCGCCTCTTGCAAAACCTGCTTTCCGTCCGGTGCTCCTCTCAGGCCGTACTTGTTCTGGAGTTGGTCCAGCCGCTCGGAGCGCACATCATACACTATGATCTTGTCCGGGCTTACCAAACCGGAAGAGATCACCCCTGCGATCAGCGCCCCGCCCATGGCCCCAGCCCCGATAAAACCTATACTACGAACCATCTCTTACCTTCTCCCTACATTGGAATGAAAATCCAGCATACCGAGCCCGCTCGCCGCCGACTTCAGCTCGAGATCGCCGCTCAAGTCTACATTGCTGGGGGTAAACACAAAGATACCGTTGCTCACCCGGCTCACCTGCCCTCCCAGGGCGAACACCGCGCCGCTCAGGAAATCCAATAACCGTCTGGCTTCCTCGGCGGGCATCTTTTCCAGGTTTACTATTACCGGACGGTAATTCTTCAGATTCTCCGCCAGCAGGGCTCCCTGCTCATACGATTGGGGGTGAACGACCATAAGCCGCATGGCTCCTCTGGCCGTAGGTAAGCCCACCAGTTTGGGCTGCTTGGGAGGCGGAACAGCTGCCACCTCGGGCAACTCTTTTTCTTCCTCTTCCGGGCCGTAACCCAGCCAATTAAGAAGAGTTTCCCAAAATCTCGCCATAACCCTTCCCCCTATACATCTCTAGGGCCAAAAATGGCCGTACCGATGCGCACCATATTGGCCCCTTCTTCAATGGCCACCTCAAAGTCGTTGCTCATGCCCATAGATAGATACCGCATTTCTATCCGGGGCAATCTTAGGCTATCTATCTCCTGCGCCAGTTCCTTCAACCGGCGAAACACAGGCCGTACTTCCTCGGGGTCGTCCACCAGCGGGGCCACCGTCATAAGACCTTGTACCCTAAGGCCGGTAAAGCCGGTCAACTCCTTCATAAAGGCCGGAACGGCTTCCACAGGTAAGCCAAATTTGCTGCTTTCACCGGCCACGTTGACCTCCACCAAAACGCGGACTGCTTTACCGGCCGCGCCCGCCCGTTTTTCCAACTCCCGGGCCAGGGCCAGGCTGTCCAGAGAGTGTACCAGCTCCACCCGGTCCCAAATATACTTAACTTTGTTGCGCTGAAGATGTCCGATTAAGTGCCAGTTAACCGGACCCTCTATGTGGGGCTGCTTCTGCAGCAATTCCTGTACCCGGTTTTCTCCCAGATCTCTAATTCCCCAGGCCACTGCCTCTTGGATCATTTCTACCGGAACATTCTTGGTAACCGCTATAAGAATAATATCCTCCGGCCTGCGACCGGCTCTTTGAGCCGCGCGAGCTATTCTATCCTGCACTTGCTCCAGATTAACCTTCAAACCGGCCACTACTTCCCTCCTCCCCATAAAAATTCGTTCTACATCTCCGGCACAAATCCTGCCGTTTCCCGCTAACTTTTAACCGGAAGAAAGCGGACCCAATAAGGATTTAATATTACTTCCGTCCCTTCCTTCAAGCCCTGAACCGCGACCTTTTCTCCCACCTCTCCCGCTACTTGCACCGCCTGAAATCCAATTTGCTTTTTCTCCAAGAAATATACCCCCTGGGAGCCGTCCTCCCGCACGACCAGTGCGGACCGGGGCAAAATGACTCCCCGGTACTTATCGGCCAACCCCTCTATATGGGCCACTCTAACGTGCAACCACTGGTCTCCCCACCTCTCCAGGCGGAAGATAATAACCCACCGGCCTTCCAAAGAATAGGACCGCACCACCCGTGCCGGTATATTCTCTGCTTGACCCGGCCACCGCAGTACAACCTGTTTCTTTTCCTGCCAGGCAGAAGGCGGGTCCTCCAGCAAGGCCAACAGATACAAAGGGTGCAAATTGTTGACCAGCCTCACCACCGGCCTCCCCGCCTTCACGGTGCCCTCTCCTTCAGCCGCTTGCGACCTGTAGGCTAAAGTAAAGACCTCCTGGGGTTGTAACTGCTCTATAAAGGCCGGTTGCAAAACTTTTTCCAGTCCGTCCGGGTGGTAGCACACCTGGCCGGCGAAAGGTGCTGAAATATCCCGTAGCCCGGTCTCCCCGGCCGCCACCCCGGCCGCCTGCAACCGGGCGATAGTGGCTCCTGCCGCCACCCTTTCCCCTTCCTGAACCACCCTAATCAGCAGGCCGTCTACCGGAGCGGCCAAGGAGGACTCTTCCCGGATGACCACAGCCTCTAAGGGAATGATCTTCTCCAGCACACCGCCGGTGGCTTTCTCGGTCTTCAACGCCTGCCAGGCCACGGCGCGGCATAACCAAGCGCCGCCCCCATAGACCAGCGAACCTATAAAAGCCCAAAAAAGAAGCCCTAAAAGAAGACTTCGCTTGCGAGGTCTACTGCGGCGCCTTAGATTTTCCAGGTTAGATAGCTCCACCAGGTGTAATCCCCCTCCAACTCACCAGGGCGGCCAGGCGGCCGGTGCGCCCGCGATCCCGGCGATGAGAGAAAAACAGCTCCGGATGGCAGCAAGTGCAGAGACCGGCAACCGCTATCTGCGCAGGAGGCAGCCCGGCAGCCAACAGCGCCACGCGGTTCGCCTCCCACAAATCCAGGTACCAGCTCTCCTTCCCCGCCGACTTCTGCAATAGGTATTCGGCCCCGGAAAATTCTCGCCTAAAGAGATCGACCACTTGCTCCCTAACTTCATAGCAGCAAGGGCCAATAGAAGGGCCGATGACCGCCCATAGGTCCTCAGGTCGACACCCCAAGGTTTCCACCATGGCGACCACCGCTCGGGCCGAGATGCCGCCCAGGGTGCCCTTCCAACCCGCGTGCACCAAGGCCACCGCTCGCCGCACGGGGTCTACCAAATAAACCGGCACGCAGTCGGCAAAGAGCGCTACTAAAGCGATCCCGGGTTCGGCCGTCACCAAGCCGTCCGCTTGCCGAATAACCGTCTCCAGGCTCTCCGCCCCCCTCCCGCTCTCTTTTCTACCTACTACCGCCACTTGGGCGCCATGGACCTGCTCGGCCAATACCCAACTTTCCAGCGGCACCCCGGTAGCCGCAGCCAGCAGGCGACGGTTACGCCTAACCCGGTCTACGTCGTCACCCACATGCAATCCCAGGTTTAAAGTGTCAAAGGGCCCTTCACTTACGCCTCCCCAGCGCGTAGTAAAGACTGCTCTCACCGTAGCTCGCTCTTCTAAAAAAGAGAGGCGAAGATAGGGGAGCGGCCCCTCCACCAATTCCCAGACTGCCAGGCAGAACCACCTCTCAAGCAAACAACGCGGGTGCACCACCAGAGTAAACCGCAAGTTGCCCCTACGTGTCATTATATACCACCAGGCGGGATAATCCCAAGCAGAAAAGGCCGGGAAGTTATCCCGGCCCTTAAAGTTTCCTCATGGGTTGCACGGAGACAAAATTGGGATTTTCCACCAGAATTACGTCCACGCCCACCTTTACTACCTTTTCCCAAGGGATCACCAAATCCTCATTATGACCGAAGAAAAATAAGAACTTTCCCGCCTGACCCGGCAAAATTAAGGCTTTGATCCTGCCCTGTTCCACATCCAGCTCTACATCTTTAATAATTCCCAGCCGCCGGCCATCTACCACGTTGATTACATCCCTTTGGCGGAGCTCGGATACCTTGATCACCCCCGCCACCCCCAAAACAAAATAACCTCTTCCCTGCCATCATGAATCATTATATGCGGGAGCAGCGTAGGAGTAAACTTTCGCTCGCTAGAATTGTGTATGAGCCCAGAGGGACGCCAAGCGCCGGCCGGAGGATTTTAACACCTCCAGAAGTTTAAAGCGCAACTCTACTCGGTTCCCCTCATAATATAGCCCCTCGATACTCCGGTCCGTGGAGAGAGTGCCTGCCTCCCCGTAAGACTGCCCCGGATACGGCTCTCGGGGTCCGGCCATAACTTCACGCGCGGCGCTTCCTTCTGTGACATCCACCAGGCATAAGGGCGGGAAAAGGACGCACCACCAGTTTTCTCCCTTACCCTCTCCTATAATTAGCCGTACAGCTTCATAACTCCCGGCCGGAAGCACCAGCTCCCTGTAAGACCGGGTAGGGAAGGCAAAGTCGCCCCACTGCGCCTTTACCGGGTAAGGCCTACCCCGCCTTTCCAGGCTTTTCTCGGCCGCCAGAGTTAAACTCGCGAGATTTTCGGCCAGCCAGCGGCGAGCTTCTTCCACATCCCGAACTTCTCTTAACTTCTTGCTCGCTTCCGCCAGGACTACATCGCGTACCTCGCGCTTCAAATTCTGGTCCTCTACCGTATCGCTATTGGCGATCACGTGCAGGCGGATAAGATTATGCGGGTTATAAGCCGGTAAAGCTGCAGGGCCGGCTACCTTCCCCCAGAAAAACGCCGTACCCGTCAACCACACCGCCAGCAAGATTGCTGCCCCCGCAGCGCACCAAGGGCGACGGAAAAACATATAACCCCCCACCTAGATATATTTTCGCATATGATTTAATGCCGCTTTTTCCAAGCGAGATACCTGAGCCTGGGAGATGCCGATCTCTTCTGCTACTTCCATCTGGGTTTTACCCTCGAAGAAGCGCAAAGAAAGGATTAACCTCTCCCTTTCATTTAGCTTGTTCAAGGCCTCCCGCACGGCGATACTTTCCACCCAATTCCCATCCTGATTCTTCTCGTCCCCTATCTGATCCATCACATAAATAGGGTCGCCTCCATCATGGTAAATAGGTTCAAACAGAGAAACCGGCTCCTGGATGGCGTCCAGGGCGAAAATTATCTCTTCCCGGGAAAGCTGCAATTCCTGTGCGATCTCGGCCACCGAAGGCTCCCGGCCATACTTGTTTACCAGCCCGTCCCTGACCTGCAGGGCGCGATAGGCCACATCCCGCAATGACCGGCTGACCCGGATAGAATTATTGTCCCGCAAATAGCGCCGGATTTCTCCGATAATCATCGGCACGGCGTAAGTAGAAAACTTGACGTTCTGGCTCAGATCGAAATTGTCAATAGCCTTCATCAGGCCGATGCAGCCGACCTGAAAAAGATCATCCACAAATTCTCCCCTATTAGTGAAGCGCTGAATAACACTGAGCACCAGCCGGAGATTCCCCTTAATAAGCATTTCGCGGGCGCTGCTATCCCCGGACTGCATCTTCCTAAAAAGTTCGCGCATTTCCTCATTGGTGAGCAGGGGAAGCTTGGAGGTATTTACCCCGCAAATTTCTACTTTGTTTAGAGTCATGGGCCTAAAAACCTCCCATCCCCTCTATTTGGCCGGCACTTAAATTATTACCACCCCTTGAAACTTTTATACGGAAATAAAAAACCCGCTTATTCCATGCGGGCTATTTCTTTTCTTAAGCGCTTAATTATTCTCTTTTCTAAACGCGAAATGTAAGATTGGGAGATACCCAGGATGTCCGCCACTTCTTTCTGTGTCTTTTCCACCCCGTCAATTAACCCGAAGCGAAATTCCATTATTTTACGCTCGCGGGGGCTCAATTTACGCATAGCTGCCTGTAACAGCTTACGGTCTATCTCTTCCTCGATGGACTTGTAAATTATATCATTATCCGTACCCAAAACATCCGATAGCAGCAATTCATTTCCGTCCCAATCAATATTTAAGGGCTCATCAAAAGAAATCTCGGTGCGCGTTTTACTGTTGCGGCGCAAATGCATCAAAATTTCATTTTCAATGCATCGCGAGGCATAAGTGGCCAGCTTAATGCGCTTCTTAGGATCAAAAGTATTAACCGCTTTTATAAGTCCTATAGTACCGATGGACACCAGATCTTCAATACCTACTCCTGTATTCTCAAACTTCCGGGCAATATAAACCACCAGCCGGAGATTACGCTCGATCAAAGTAGATTTTACTCCGCTGTCCCCATCCTCTAAGCGAGTAAGCAGATGATTTTCTTCGTCGGTAGAAAGAGGCGGGGGCAAGGCTTCACTGCTGCTCACATAGAAGATCTCACCCAGCCACCGCAAACCGGCCAACAATCGCCCTACGGCCAGGCCGAATCTGCCTTTAAGTTGCTGCCACCTTCGGCGCCACACGGTCACTCCCCCTTTGACCCTGTGCTTTAAACCTGCAAAAGTTCCGGGTGCAGCAGAGCCCGGTAACTTCCCTCCGGTGTAAGGGGCCGCCAGCAAAGTCCCACTACTACATCCGTAACCTTGATAAGACGATCCTCCCAAAAAATAACCACCTCATCCGGCCGAAACCCCAAGAGCAAACCGGAACCGGACCCCAAAGAGTGAAACGGGATAATACGCACCCGGGAAGCCCAGGGCGTTCCGGCCAGAGAGGTGATCGCCTTTTCTAAGTCCGGCTCCCGAGGGAGAAAGAATAGGGACTGCAAATCCACAGGTAAAAGGGGACGCAAAGCTTGATATTCGGCCACGATAACCGGCCGCCCGCTGAAGGGATCGCGCAAATTGTTTCCCGTATCCACCAAAGCCTTTACTGCCCGTCTCTTCCCATTAACGCTTATCACCACCGGCACTTGTAGGAGATTCTGCCAAAAATTTTTCTTAATAAACAGGGTTCCCCAGTAAACCAGAAAAAGAGCCGCTCCCGCGGCCAGGGACAGCCACCCGTAAGGAAGATGCCGAACCCATATACCTCCACCGGCGACCGCGGCCGTCACGCTAAAACTATGGGCCAAATATAGGGCTCCCAACACCGCTCCTCCCATAACAAAGGAGACCAGATAAAAATAGCCCACCGCCTGTAAAAGTTTAGGCCAAGCCGCCGGATAAAAAGTAAGACCTACCATAAGCAAAGAAAAAATTACCTTGGCCCCCAGCCGCAGCCCGAAACCGCCGGTGGAAAAAAAGAGAGTTAAAGAATATAAGGCACCCAACCCTGCTCCCGCCAGCAGGCGCCACCAACCGACGGCAATCCGGGCCAACCTAGACGTGGCCCACAGGATTATATAATCCATAATTAAGTTCACCAGGAAGACCATATCCAAATAAATAACCTGGATACCGGCCACGTCCTCACCACTCCGGTAGCACTAATTATTACCATAGATATGAGCCCCATACCATTTTAAGACCTATTTGCCACTAAACATTATACAAGATTCGGGAGGAAAAAAATGTCAAGTGCTGCCGAGAAATATTTCCAAAAATAACCAAAAAATAAAAGGCTGCTCAAACAGCCTTCTTTGAACTACCGCCTTCTCAGAAAAGCGGGTATATCTAAATCGTCCAGGTTAAAGCTCTTTATATCCATCTCCTTCGTGGCGGCTACCTGCTTAGCTACAGCCTCTCTTCTCTGGCCTTCAAACCCGGTGGCAATGACCGTAACCCGTATCTCATCTTTTAAGTTATCATCGATTACCGCCCCGAATATAATGTTGGCGTCCGGATCGGCTGCCGCAGCAATAATTTCCGCCGCCTCGTTCACCTCAAAGAGGCCTAAATTAGGCCCTCCGGTAATGTTCAAGAGCACGCCGCGTGCCCCTTCTATGGAGGTTTCCAATAGAGGACTGGAGATGGCCATCTTGGCCGCCTCCACCGCCCGCTTTTCCCCGGTGGCCCGCCCGATACCCATCAAAGCCGAACCGGCGTCCGTCATAATAGTCTTCACATCGGCGAAATCCAGGTTGATCAGACCGGGCACCGTAATGAGATCCGAGATCCCTTGCACCCCCTGGCGCAGCACATCATCGGCAATACGAAAGGCCTCGGTAATGGTGGTCTGCTTATCGGCTACTTGCAGCAAGCGATCATTGGGAATTACTATCAGAGTATCCACCTTCGTGCGGAGTTCCGCAATGCCGCTCTCCGCCTGCAAAGCTCTTTTACGGCCTTCAAAGGTGAAAGGACGGGTAACCACTCCTACGGTGAGAGCCCCTACTTCCTTGGCTATCTGGGCCACTACCGGCGCAGCCCCGGTGCCCGTACCTCCGCCCATACCGGCGGTAATAAAGACCATATCCGCCCCCTGCAGCCGCTGGGCCAGCTCTTCCCGGCTTTCCTCGGCCGCTTTCTTACCTATCTCCGGGTTAGCCCCGGCTCCTAAGCCCTTAGTAAGCTTGGCCCCTATCTGTATTTTCTGTTCTGCCTGGCAGAGGCGCAAGGCTTGAGCATCGGTGTTGACACTGATAAACTCTACACCCTTAAGCCCGGCGGCGATCATGCGGTTAACCGCATTATTCCCCCCACCTCCCACTCCTACCACTTTAATAACCGCAAACTGGTGATTGAGTTCTCCGTCTTCAAATTCCAGCACCCGCTATTCCTCCCTCTCAGGCTTACTGAAATAATTCTCGTAACCAAACTTTAAAATGGGACCAAAGATTATTCCAAAAAGGCTCGCGCCCGGCTGCGGCCTGGACCTTGACCAGATTCTTAGCCCCGTGAATCACCATCCCCACACTGGCAGCGTAAGCCGGTGAGGATACCATATCGGCCAAGCCACCCAGGCGGGCCGGCGCGCCTATCCTCACCGGTAACTGTAATATTTCGGACGCCAGCTCACCGATGCCGGGAAGCAGGGCTCCTCCTCCGGTAAGCACCACGCCCCCAGGAAGCAAGCCCTTGAAATCCGCGCGTCCGATCTGCTGGTGTACTAAACTCAAAATTTCCTCTACCCGGGGCTGGATTATGCCGGCCAGCATCTTCCGGGAAACCTTATGCTCACCGTAGCCGCCGACATTGGGCACAGGCAACAATTCATTATCGGGTACAGAATTGACCGGCACCGCCCCCCATTCCTTCTTGAGCTTCTCCGCCTGGCTGATGGGTGTGCGCAAACCCACCGCCAAGTCGCTGGTAATGTGCTCGCCGCCCACCGGCAATACGGCAGCGAACCACAGACTTCCCTGAGCTACCAGAGCTATTTCTGTAGTACCTCCGCCCAGATCTACTACCACCGCGCCCAGTTCTTTTTCCGCTTGATAGAGAACTCCTTCGGCCGCAGCCAGAGGAGTTAGCACCAGTTGCTCTACCTCCAAACCGGCACGCTGCACACTCTTGAGCAAGTTCTGTACCGCAGCCCCGGCGGCCGTAACTATCACAGTTTCTACTTCTAAACGGGATCCGGTCATCCCTACGGGATCAATAATACCGTCATAGCCATCCACAATGTACTGCCGAGGCAAGACATGGATTATTTGCCGTTCGGCCGGTAAAGGGATTACCCGGGCGGCCTGGAGCACTCTCTGTACATCGTCTATCTCGATCTCCCTGTTTTCACCCGCTACGGCTACTACTCCCCGGTTATTAATAGATTCTATATGCGGCCCGGTAATTCCTACAAAAGCCGAACGAATCCGATACCCGCTCATTCTCTCGGCCATGGCCGCCGCCCGCGAAATAGCCTGAGCCGTACGCTCGATGTCCACAATGATGCCTTTCCGGAGGCCACCCGAGGGCACCTCCCCCAAGCCAATAATATTGAGGTTGCCCTCCGGCTCCAGCTCGGCTACCGTAACCACTACTTTAGTAGTGCCTATGTCCAACCCCACTACTATTTCACCCTTGGGCAAGCCCGGCACCTCCGGAAAGTAGAACCTTCTTTCGCACCCTTTTAACAGAAAAAATTCCACACATCTTTAAGCTTTCCTTTTGGTAACGCGAAGAAATTATCCTATTCCCTCCGTTAACGCTTTAAAAGATGGCGGCGAATAATGCCCAGGTTTTGAAATAACCGGGCTCCAAAGACCACCACTGCCGCCAGATACAGCTCTACCCCCAACTGATCGCCGATATAAGCCAAGAAACCGGCCAACAGGGTATTGGCAAAAAAGCCCGAAAGGAAAATAACATGATCGAAGTTTTTTTCCATGGTAGCCCTCAGGCCGCCAAAGACCGAATCCAGAGCGGCTAAGACCGCTACGGACATATATTTAGCGTAGGCTACCGGAATTTTCACCGGAAGCAACAATCCTAAAGCTATGCCTAAAAGCAAACCCAGCAGGGGAACCCACATGCCTTTATCACCTTTCCTGGCGCAATCTTACGGCCGGAGGCCCGGCAAAACTCACATCGATGTACTCCAGCCCCTCAACTCTACCTATACCTTGCAGAGCTTCTTTAAGCCGCTGCCATTTCCCCTCCACATCGGTGCTATCGCCAAACTTAACTTTAATCTTGCCCGTCAAATAGAGTAAAAGATTATCGGGATCCCGGGCTTCGATCTCTACCACCTGCTGCCGGGCACTCGGCGGCAACTGCCTTAACACGTCTAATACGGCCTCTAAGCCGGCGGCGCTCAGACGGCTTCCCGGTCCTGGGTCGCTTTCTAACAGGAGCCCGGAAATTAGGGGCAGGTCCACCTGATCCAACTGATGCAGCCGTTCCATAACATAGCCCTGGCCATCTACTACCAAAAAGTCTCCCGCTGCCGCCACCAGGGCCAGCGGCTCCCGTTCCCGCACGGTAATCACCAGAGTATGCGGCCAGCGGCGGGTCACCTCCGCATGGGCGATCAAAGGATGGGCCTGTACTCGAGAGGTTATGCCCTTTATGTCCGCCTGCCAGAGGTTGAGCCCCGGCTCAACAGCGGCCAGCCGGACAATCTCTGCTTCGGTTACCCGCTGATTGCCGTGGACTTCCACCGTTTGTAAAGCGAAAACGCCGGAGTGAAGGAAAAAAAATAAGGCCGTCACCAGCAATAAAGAGAAAAGAAGACGTCGCACACGCCCTCGCTTTCTGCGGCTAACACGGTGGCGTCGTGTATTTACCGCCATTATATCAAAATCCTTAGCCTTGTCCAAGGCACTGCCAAAAAAAGGAGAACTAAGCGAACTGCTCCCGTTTAAGTTGTGCTCCCAAGCTCTGGAATTTGTTTTCCATTTTCTCATATCCACGTTCCAGGTGGTGCACTCCTTCCACATAAGTTGTACCCTCGGCCATTAATCCCGCAATCACCAGGGCGGCGCCTGCGCGCAGATCGGTAGCCTCTACCGCGGCGCCGCTAAGCTGCGGTACACCGCGTACCACAGCCACCCTTCCCTCTATTCTTATATCGGCACCCATGCGCCGGAGTTCGGCGGCATGGCGGAACCGGCTCTCGAAAATGCTTTCGCAGAGGACACTGGTGCCTTCCGCCGTGCTCATCAAGGCCAGAAACTGGGGCTGCATATCGGTAGGGAAACCCGGATAGGGCAGAGTTTTGCAGTGCACCGCCTTTAACCTCACCTCAGCTTTAAGGTATACCCCCGCCGGATCTTCCCTGATAGAAGCCCCCATCTCTCGCAGTTTGGCTATTACCGCCGCCATGTGTTCGGCCCGGGCTCCGCGCAGAAAAATCTCGCCCTTGGTACCGGCCACCGCCGCCAGATAAGTGCCGGCTTCAATCCGGTCGGGAATGACCCGGTGAGCAGCCCCTCTCAGCTCTCGGACTCCTTCGATATAGATAATATCCTGGCCTGCTCCGCGCACCCGGGCTCCCAGCTTGTTAAGAAAATTTTGTAAGTCCACTATTTCCGGCTCACGCGCCGCATTCCGGATCAGGGTTACACCTTCCGCCAGAACCGCAGCCATCATCAAATTCTCCGTGGCCCCTACGCTGGGAAAATCCAGGTGGATGTCCGCCCCTGTGAGTCTGGCGGCCCGGGCCTCGATAAAACCCTGTTTTTCGCTGATGCTGGCCCCCATAGCGGCAAAGCCTTTCAAGTGCAGATCCATGGGTCGGGAGCCGATAGCGCACCCACCGGGGTAAGCCACTTTAAAATAGCGCCACCGCCCTAAGAGCGGACCCATGACCAGATTGGAAGCCCTGAGGCGTCGCATCAGCGGAGAGGGTATTTCCTGAGGTAGGGCCTCCGCCGGTTCTATCCACAAACAACCCTCTTCTCTTTTAACTTTCACCCCCAGGCTGCCGATTACTTCGGCCATCATACTTACATCGCGCAGGTCGGGAACCCCTTCCAGCCGGCAGGGGCTTGAGGTCAACAGAGTAGCGGCCATTATGGGGAGAACGGCATTTTTGGCTCCGCTTATGGCTACCTCCCCTTCCAATCGTCGCCCACCAACTATGATCAACCGCTCCACGATGTTTCCCCCCTGTCCTACGGACCATCCCCCCAAACCTCTATCTCCATCTCCAACATGATGCCGAACCGGTCGGCCACGGCCTTCTGGATTCTCTCCACCAAGGCCAATACGTCCGCCGCGGTGGCCGCACCGCGGTTGATGATGAAATTGGCGTGCAAGGAGGAAACTTGGGCATCTCCCTGGCGCCAGCCCTTGGCCCCCACCATTTCTATGAGCCGGCCCGCGGGACAGCCGGGCGGGTTTTTGAAAACGCTCCCGGCGTTGGGCCAGTTTAGCGGCTGTTTTTGGCGGCGGAGGGCCAGCTTATGCGCGATCAGCTCCGCTATTTGTTTTTTATCGCCTCTCCCTAGAGAGAGCTCTACCGCCGTTACTACCAGGCCCGCACCCCGCAATTTGCTGCCCCGGTAAGTAAATCCCACCTCTTCGCTTTCCCAGGTATCCATCCGGCCATCCCGGGCCATAACCTCCACCTTGCGGACCACCTGGCCTAAAGAGCCTTCAGGAGTGCCGGCATTCATCACCACCGCCCCGCCCAAAGAGGCCGGAATCCCGGCGGCAAATTCCAACCCGGTCAGGCCCGCCTCGCGCGCCGCAGCCAAAATCCGGGAAAGCGGGGCACCGGCCTCCGCCCGAACAAGGCAGCCGTCCATCTGTATCCGGGAGAGCCGGGCCGTCTTAACCACCAGCCCCCTTACGCCCTTCTCTCTTACCAAGAGGTTGGACCCGTGTCCCATAACCCAAAGGGGCAAGCCTTTCTCTCGACTGAACTGCAGGCAAGTCTCCAGGTCAGAACGATCCTCCGGTAAGGCCAAAAGGTCTGCCGGACCGCCTATGCGGAAAGTGGTATGTCTGGCCAAGGGCTCCTCTACCAATACCCGGCCCCTAATCCTCTGCTGAAGTTCAGCCCCTAGAATCTGGAGATGCAACGGCTAGACCCCCGCTTCTACCCCCACCGGCGCGGACCCTTGAAGGTAACGCACCAAGGCTTCTCCCACCCGGTAGACATCTCCGGCGCCTATAGTCAAGACCAAATCTCCCGGACGGCAGTTCTTCTGCAAAAACTCCAATGTCTCAGCCGCAGTAGGCAGATAATGCACCGCGGGATGTCCACCTTCTCGTAGGGAACGGACGATCAGTTCGGAGGTAATTCCGGGCAAGGGCGTCTCCCCTGCCGCATATATATCGTTGATGATGACTACATCGGCCTTCTGCAGCGCCTCGCCTAGCTGCCGGTACAAAAACCGCGTACGGGTATACCGGTGAGGCTGGAAGACAACTACCATGCGCCGCGCTCCTACCTGACCGGCCGCCGCCAGAGTGGCTTTTATCTCTGTAGGATGATGCGCGTAATCGTCCACCACCCAAATATGACCGTCACCGCCCAAAATCTGAAAGCGGCGTTCTACACCCCGGAACCCGGCCAACCCCTCCTGGACACTCTCTAACGGCAAGCCCAGGTGCCAACCTACGGCCAGAGCCGCCAGGGCATTGAGCACATTATGTTTGCCGGGAACACCCAGCTCCAGGGCTCCCCAAAGCTTCCCCCGACGATATACCTTAAATGCGCTCCCCAAACCCCGCAGCTCAACCGCCCGGGCTTGAAAATCGCTCCCTTCTCTGAAGCCGTAAGTGAGGGAGCTAACTTTCAACCCTTCGGCCAGTTCCCGCAAGATGGGGTCTTCCGCGCACAGCACGGCCGTCCCGGTCGGTTTCACCTGCCCTAAAAAGCGGCGAAAAGCCTTAACGATTTCCTCTAAGCTCCCGTAATGGTCCAGGTGGTCGTCCTCGACATTAGTGGCCACCGCTATTTCGACGGAAAGGAGGAGAAAAGAGCCGTCGCTTTCGTCGGCCTCGGCTACGAACAGGGGTGAAGACCCGTACCGGGCGTTGCTCCCTAGTATAGGAACATACCCGCCGACTGCCGCCGTAGGATCAAGCCCTCCGGCTACCAGAATCAGAGCAATCATGGCCGTGGTAGTCGTCTTGCCGTGGGCACCGGCCACCGCAATACCCCTTTTAGGGCTCATGAGCTCGGCCAGCAGTTGCCCCCTCTTCCAAACCGGAAGGCCCCGCCTCTCCGCTTCCTGCACCTCCGGATTGTCGCGCGGTACAGCCGAAGAAATTATCACCCTTTCCACTTCCGGCCGCAGGTGGGCAGGATGATGGCCGCGAAAAATTATAGCTCCACGCCGGGCCAACAGGTCGGTAAATCTGTTTTCTTTTAAGTCTGAACCCGAGACCGGCTGGCCCGAAGCCAGCAGTATTTGGGCCAGCCCGCTCATACCCACTCCGCCGATGCCGACAAAATGGGTCCAACCTCTATCTGACAAGCTGTCATCTCCTTTCCTCAGGAATACCTGCCCCTGGCATCAGCAGCTTTTCGGGTACATCTGTATGATATGCCGCGGGAAATCAAGGGGTGACATCACTGAGCTATCCCCAGTTTTGTTTCCAGGCCTGCGTGGCCTGCGCGCCCAAAGTGGGGATACCACAGGTGACATCACTCGCCGGCCACTTTCAGTATGATGTTCACGATGCGCTCCAAGGCATCGGGGCGGCCCAGGCTTAAACTCGCCCGGGCCATGTCTTTAAGCCTTTCGGGCCGGGCCAGCAAGGATTCCACCGCCTTAAGCAGTTGCCCGGTTTTCAACTCGCCGTCCCGGATAACCAACGCCGCCCCTTTTTGAGCTACAGCGCGGGCGTTATATTCCTGGTGATTGTTGGCGGCATAAGGATAGGGTATTAGAATGGCCGGCAGCCCGCGAGCCAACACTTCCGCCAGGAAAGAAGCCCCCGCCCTGCCGATCACTAAGTCGGCCGCCGCCAAAGCGATCTCCATTTCGTACAGGTAGGGTACAATCTTAATGTTACCATTTTTCCCCATACTTATGCCCAACTTTTGCGCTTCCCGGGTTAACTCTTCGTATCCCTGGCGGCCCGCGACGTGGAGTATATAGACCGAAGTTTGTCCATCGTAAGCCCGGAACAAGGACAGCATAGCCCTGTTTAAGCTTCGCGCGCCCTGACTGCCGCCCACGCTTAAAATCATAGTCTGACCCGGCCTTACTCCTATCCTTTCCCTGGCCTCCTCCCGTCGAGCTGTAAGTATCTCCGGGCGTACAGGCAACCCGGTGGTGACCAGCTCCACCCCTTTAGGGAAAAATTTGGCTGCCTCCGGGAAGGTAAGACAAACCGTGCGGGCCACTCTGGCCAGCCACCGGTTGGTTATACCAGGATAGGCGTTTTGCTCATGCAGTACCACCGGAATACCTAACCCGGCAGCTGCCAAACATACCGGACCGCAAACATATCCTCCTGTACCTACTACTACCTGCGGTCGGAAACGGCGCAGCCAGAAATAAGCTTCGACCAACCCCCGGGTCAGTTTGGCCATAGCCCCCAAATTCTTCCATACCCGCCTTCTCTCGAAGCCCTGAACCGTAATGGTAGCTAAAGGCAGGCCGGCCCGAGGTACTACATCGGCTTCCAGACCCCGCTTGGTTCCGATATACAGTATGCTGGTCTCCGGCCTGACCGCCATTAAACCGCGGGCAATGGCCAGGGCCGGATATACATGGCCGCCGGTACCTCCACCGGTTATTACACAGCGCAAGGCCACCTCATCCTCATCCCTCTCCACCGTCTTCTCCACCGTGGGCCTAGCCTGGTGTATCTTCACTCCAAAAGCCCTTTGCGGGCCAAACTAGCGCTTGAGCTCCAGGCACCGGCAGGCTTACCGGCAGGATTTAAGCTTGCCTTCGCCTTTCGCTAATCTCAAGTTGGGATGCCGCGAAAGCTTGCTCGCTCGCCTCCAGGCCTAAGCAGGCCTCCCTCGGCAGAAATTGGGGATAATTCAGTGGGCATAGCGCGATACGTTGAGCAAAATCCCTATACTAGCCAGGGTAAAGACCAAGGAGGAACCCCCGTAACTTACCAAAGGCAGGGTTATCCCGGTCACCGGCAGCAATCCGGTGACTACACCCATATTTATGAGAGCCTGTAGCGTGATCATACAAGTTATACCTGCAGCGAGCAGGCTGCCGAAGGCATCCGGCGCATTTAACGCCGTACGGAACCCCCTCCAGAGCAGCAGGAAAAAGGCTATCACCACCAGAGCGGCTCCTAAGAATCCCAGCTCTTCTCCCAGGATAGCAAAAATAAAGTCGGTGTGTTTCTCGGGTACATAATATAATTTCTGTCGCCCTTGCCCCAGCCCCAGGCCGAAAGGCCCGCCCGATCCCAGGGCCAGCAAGGATTGGATGGTCTGATAACCGCTTCCCTGCGGATCGGCCCAGGGATTTAGAAAAGCCGTAAAACGGGCCATGCGGTAGGGAGCCACTACAATGGCCAGGCCCACCAGGGCCACGCCTCCCAGAAAAAGCAACAATAAATGATAGCGATTAGCCCCTCCGGCCACCAGCATAAGATAAGTCGTACCGGCCAAGGCCACTGCCGTCCCCAGGTCGGGCTGGGCTAAAATTAAGCCGCAAACTATGCCCAGAAGAAGCAGGTAAGGAGCTAACCCGCCGATAAAAGAAGCTCCCACCCGGCGCGGATCGGCGGAAAGGCTGGCGGCCAAAAAGATAACCATGGACAGCTTTATCACCTCGGAAGGCTGGAAGGAAAGGGAACCTATACCCAGCCACCGGCTCGACCCCTTCGCCGTCACCCCGATTAAAAGTACCAGCACCAACAGCAATATGCTTAACCCCAATAAGGTAGTTGCCAGCCGGCGCCAGCTCGTGTAAGGGATACCCATGAGCACCACCATACCGGTCAGGCCCAATCCGGCCCAAACAAGCTGGCGCTTCAAAAAATAAAAGGCGTCCCCCATATTGTAGGCCGACGTAACGGCGCTGGAGCTAAATACCATGATAATGCCCATGCTTAAAAGCATCAGGGTGGCCAAAAAAATCCCGAAATCCACCGGTCCGGCCCGCCGCGCCAAGGCTAGCTCCTCCCTTCTTTAAGAGACCGTACGAGACTCTTAAACAGATCACCCCGCTCCTCGTAGTTCCGGAACATATCCCAGCTGGCACAGGCAGGAGATAAGAGAACTATATCCCCCGGCTCCGCCAGGGCATAAGCCTTAAAGACGGCTTCCGGCAAATCTCGTACCAGGAAAATGGAACTAACCCCTGCTTCTTCAGCCGCCTGTTTCAGCAGAGGAGCCGCCTCCCCCAAAAGGATCAAGTGCTTAACTCGTTCCCGCATCTTAACGGCCAGAAGGCGGAAATCGCTCCCCTTATTTTTCCCTCCCGCGATTAAGATGAGCGGCTGAAGGTAAGCCTCCAGAGCCTTTATAGTAGCTTCCGGATTGGTCCCTTTGGAATCGTTAATATATTTCACCCCTCGGATCTCCGCCACCAATTCTAGACGATGGGGCACTCCCGGAAAAGTCTTAAGAGTATAGGCCAAACTCGAGGGAGAGACCCCCAGAATTCCGGCCATAGCAGCAGCCGCCAAGGAGTTCTCCAGGTTATGAGCTCCCTTTAAAGAAAGCTCCTCCACCCGGCACAAAGCCCGGGGCCCTTCTCCTAAATCGAGGTAAAGCCGGCCTTCCTGAACAAAAGCGCCCCTATCCACCCTTTGCTGTCGGCTGAAGAAACATACCCGGCCTCTGGCCCGGCCCGCCAGACCCCGCACCACCGGATCGTCGAAATTCAGTACCGCAAAATCTTCCTCCTGCTGCCGGGTCAGGATGCGGGCTTTAGCCTGCACATATTCTTCAAAAGTGCCGTGGCGGTCCAGGTGGTCAGGGGTCAGGTTGAGGATGGCGGCCACCCGGCAGCGGAAAAGATCCGCCGTCTCCAGTTGAAAGCTGCTGACCTCACAAACGAAATACTGTCCGGGCCGTCCCTGCACCGCCTCCACCACCAGCGGAGTCCCGATATTGCCGGCCACTACCACCGGATACCCGAAATCTTTAAGCATTTGCCCGGTCAAAGCGGTAGTAGTAGTTTTCCCGTTGGTACCCGTTATACCTACCACCGTGCTTCCCGGGGGCAAGAGGCGGTAGGCCAGCTCCAGCTCTCCCCACAAAGTTAGGCCTAGCTGCCGAGCTTCTTTCAGCGGAGGCTCCCAGGAAGGCACACCGGGACTGGTCACCACCAGGTCGGGTTTCAGCTCGGCCACTTGGGGGTAGGCCCCCAATATCAACTCCACGCCCGTACCCTCCAGCTCCTGCAGCTCGTCGGCCGACTTATGGGCTTTGTCACAGGCTATCACCCGGGCCCCCAAACCCGCCAAGACCCGCGCCGCAGCCACACCGCTGCGTCCTAACCCTACCACCAAGACTTTGCGTCCGTTCCAGTTCATGGCCTATTCCCTCTTTCTCCCCCAGGGGATCTTTCCTAAATACTACCCCTGCCGGGGCGCTGGCGCCGGCTCCTGATGGGCGAAACTCCCGAGCCGTATGGCTCCCCCTCGCCCTTCGGCGGGGTTCCCGGCCAATTCGACATCCTGTCTCAGTGGCCGGCCTCGGGCCTCCATGCCCTCGGCCCCGCCTCTGAGCTCGGTTTCGCCAACGGCTCGCAAAGCTCGCCCAAAGTCGCCTTGCGCCAGCATCCCGGCATTTTCATACTTTTTCGGAAGCACCCCCAAGGGCCTTAAAATAATACTAGGCTGAGCAACCCCAAGCCGGCCAAGAGAAGGGCCAGCAGCCAAAAAAATAAAACCACTCTCGTTTCCGGCCAGCCCAGCAGTTCAAAGTGATGATGTAAGGGGCTCATGCGCAATAAGCGTCGCCCGGTCAGGCGAAAGCAAGCTACCTGCAGAATGACCGATAGAGCTTCCAAAACATAAACTCCCCCTAGGATGGGGAGCAGCAATTCCGTACGGGTCAAAATGCTCAAGAAACCTATGGCCGCCCCCAGGGCCAGAGAGCCCGTATCTCCCATGAAAACCCGCGCCGGATAAAAATTATACACCAAGAAGCCGAGACATCCTCCTGCCAAGGCCCCGGCAAAAATAACCAATTCCGCCTTGTCCAAGGCCAAAGCCAGAAAAAAATAAGCCAGGGCCGTGCAAAAGGTGGTACCGGCAGCCAATCCGTCCAAACCGTCCGTCAAGTTTACGGCATTGGTGGTGGCTACCATAAGCAAAGCCGCAAACAGAGGATAATACCACCCCAGATTCCACCTCCGGGCGACAAAGGGCACGGTTATCTCGCTTCCCCGACCCAGAAACAGCATGGCTACCAGCCCCGCGGCCAGGCCCAAAAGGACCTGCCCTCCCAGCTTTTGCCGCGCCAGCAATCCTAAAGGGCGCCGCAGCACCACCTTAAGAAAATCATCGGCGAAGCCTAAAAGGGCGTAGCCCCAGAATACCGCCAGCAGGGTAAAAGTTAAAAGATTGGGTTTGCTCCACACCAAAGTAGCTGCGCTTGCCGCTATTAGAAAAATAATGCCCCCCATAGTAGGAGTGCCTGACTTCCCCAGGTGAGACCGCGGCCCGTCGCTCCTTACCACCTGGCCGGCGCGCAACGAGCGCAATAAGCTTATAATAGGGGGCCCTAGAATCAGGCCCACCACCAGCGACAACAGTCCGGCCCCCAGACCCTCCCTCATGCTTCCACCTCTTTAAAAGTTTCCAAGATCTGTTCCATCCCCACGGCCCTGGAACCCTTCAGCAGCAACACGTCTCCCGGGCCTAACACCCCGGCCAAAAAAAGAGCCGCTTCCCGGGGCTCTCCGAAGGAGAAAACCCGGTCGGCAGGTAAACCCGCCTCCCGAGCGCCCTCAGCCATCTCCCGGGCCAGATCGCCTACCGTGACTAAAAGGCTCACCCCGGCTGCGGCCGCCGCCCTTCCCACCTTCCGGTGCAGCCCGGCGGCGCCGGCACCCAGCTCCAGCATATCGCCCAGCACGGCCACTTTACGCCCCGGTAATTGGGATAAAACCGAGAGGGCGGCCAAAGTGGATTCCGGGTTGGCATTATAGGCATCGTTATAAATCCACGACCCGCGCGGGCCGGCCAAAAATTCCTGCCGCAGGCTTTCCCTCGGCCACTGCGCCAACCTCTCGGCCATGGCTTCCGCCTCTATTCCCAGAAAATATCCGGTAGCCAGGGCAGCCAGGCTGTTCAACACATTATGCTTTCCCAGGATCGGCAGGCGCACCGTCACCGTCCTTTCGGGAAACACGGCTTTAAATTCCGTACCTTGCCAGCCTTGAAAGCTGATGTCCTTGGCGTAAACCGTGGCCGGCCGCTCTATCCCGTAAAAAACCGCCCTCACCTGCAACTCTTCGGCCAGACGACGGCACCATTCATCATCCCCGTTCAGCACCGCCCAACCCTCCGCCGGCAAAGCGGCCAGCAGTTCTCCTTTAGCCCGGGCTATATTCTCCACCGATCCCAATCTTCCCAGGTGCGCCGTACCAATATTAGTGATGAGCCCTGCAGTTGGACGGGCCACGCGGCAAAGGGCGGCTATCTCACCCCTTCCTCGCATGGCCATCTCCACCACCGCCACCTGGTGCTCGGGGGTTAGCTGGAGCAGAGTAAGCGGCAAGCCGATTTCATTGTTAAAGTTTCCCGGCGTCTTTAACACCTTGAACTTAGCTTCCAATACCTGAGCCACTAAATTCTTGGTGGTGGTCTTGCCGCTGGAGCCGGTAATGCCGATAAGCTCCCCCGAAAACACCTTCTGGCGGTGATAACCCGCCAGGGCTTGCAGGGCCCTCAGGGTATCGTCCACCAGGATCAGAGCTCCCTCCACTGGAGCCGCAGGCCTCCGGGCCACCACTGCCGCCCGTGCACCCCGGGACAAAGCCTCGGCCACGAAATCATGGCCGTCAAAGCGGGACCCCCGGAGGGCAAAAAAAACCTCCCCTTCCCCGGTGCGACGGCTATCCGTACTCACCCCTTGCACCGCCGTTCCCGGGTCGCCCTGGAGCAACCGTCCCCCCACGACACGGCAAAGCTCCGCCAGCGTTAAGGAGAGCATGGACTTCCCCCCGCTTCTTTCCGATAGCCCAAACGCTCCAACTCTTCCCGCGCCACCTGCCGGTCATCAAAAGGCAAAACCCGGCCCTGGACAATCTGGTAAGTCTCGTGCCCCTTACCGGCTATGACCACTGTATCCCCTGCCCGGGCCAGCTCCAGGGCCCGGGCGATAGCCCGGCGCCGGTCCACCTCCACCGCATACTCTCCTGCTCCCGCCCGTTCCACACCAGGCAGGATTTCATTGATAATGGCTTCCGGGTCTTCGCTCCGGGGATTGTCGGAAGTTATAAGGCAGAAGTCGGCCCCTCGCGCCGCCACTTCGCCCATCAGAGGGCGCTTTTTCCTATCCCGATCGCCGCCGCAGCCGAAAACCACTATGAGCTTTCCGCGGGTCAACTGCCGGGCCGCTTGTAGCACATTCTGCAGCCCGTCAGGCGTGTGGGCATAGTCTACTATCACTGTAAAGTCCTGACCGGCATCTACCCTCTCGAACCGGCCCGGTACACCGGGCACTTCCGCCAGAGCCCGGGCCACCATATTCAGATCCAGCCCTTCCTGCCAGGCCACCGCCCAGGCTGCCAGAGCGTTATACACATTGAATTTCCCTATCAAGTTTAAGCGTAAAGCGCAGCGTTTCCCGGAGTAAATAATTTCCAAAGTGGAGCCAGTAGCCTCCACCCGGACGTTCTCCGCCCGTACCTCGGCCTCCGGGCGAAAACCGTAAGTAACCACCGGCGTTTTAGTCAGGGAGATCAGTTCCCCCGCGCGGGGGTCATCGGCATTGATAACGGCATATTTAGGACCGGCCTTGACTCCCCGGCCCAACTCCTGAAATAACCTGGCCTTGCAGGCAAAATACGCGTCCATATCCGCATGAAAATCCAAATGATCCTGGGTCAGATTAGTAAAGACGGCCACATCGAACTCCGTACCCCGTACCCGCTCCAAAGCCAGAGCGTGGGAAGAAACCTCCATGACTACCTCGCCGGCCCCGTTTTGTTCCATCCAGGCCAGAAGCCGCTGCAAATCCAGGGACTCCGGCGTAGTATGCTCGGCCGGAAACGTTTTTTCTCCCAGGCGGTCGACAATAGTACCTATAAGCCCTGCAGAGCGGCCGGCCCGCCGCAAGAGCGTCTCGAGGAGGTAAGTAGTAGTGGTCTTGCCGTTGGTTCCCGTCACCCCGAAAAGGCGGAGCCTCCGCGAAGGGTAGCCGTAGTAACGCGCCGCCAGATCCGCTAAAGCCTTCCGGCTATCCTTAACCCTTATCCAGGCCACCCCCTCAGGTAGGGCTACCTCCTTCTGGATCACCACCGCCGTTGCTCCCCTCTGCACGGCGTCCTCCAGATACAAATGTCCGTCCGTCCGGTGACCCGGAATGGCTACGAAAAGAAAACCCGGCCGGATGTGACGCGAATCATAATGCAAGCCCTGAACGGCTGTTCCCGGGTCGCCGCCCGTCGCCAGAACTCCTTCCACCGCCGAGGTAAGCTGGGCAAGGGTCAACATAAAGTATTTCCTCCTAAGAAAGAAACCATGTCTTTAGTTCCTATTTTTAGCCATTAACGCCAATTTTACACACTAACCGGCCCTGCCTGGAGAATAGTCGGTTAGGGCCCCAGGGCCGGGCTGGAGGGCTCATAGAACTTGATCTTCACCTGACTTCCCGGCGCCACCTGCGTGCCCGGTACCGGGCTCTGCTCGGCTGCCTGGCCGCTGCCCTCGGGCCAGAGCTTCAGCCCATAGGCCTCCAGCACTTCCGCCGCTTCGGTAAGCCGCAGCCCGGTAACATCAGGCACTTTCAAAGCGCCCGACTCCGGCCGTACGTAAAGAATGATCTTGGTCCCCTGGGGAACGATTATGCCCGCTTTGGGTATCTGGGCCACCACCGTGCCGCCTTCCCCTTGGATCTTTACGTCCAGTCCTGCGGCTTGCAGTTTGACCCTGGCCTGCTCCAAGGACAAACCGACAACCCGGGGGACTTCCACGGCTTTTTTCTCCTCCTGCTTCTGCCCCTCCCCGTATTGAGGAGGTACCTGGAGATAGCGCAAAGTATCGGCCACTACCCTTTGAAAGACGGGAGCGGCTACCGTTCCGCCATAATAGGGATAACCTTTGGGCTCATCCACCACTACCAGCGCCAGCACCCGGGGATCGTCGGCCGGAGCAAAACCGATAAACGAAGCTACGTATTTCCCCTCTACATATCCACCGGGTCCCGCTTTCTGCGCGGTTCCCGTTTTCCCTGCCACCCTATACCCGGCGATATAAGCGTTCCGCCCGGTTCCCTCGCTCACCACGCCTTCCAGGAGCCTTCTTAAGGTTTCCGCCGTAGTTGGAGAGATAACCTGGCGTTCCACCGTGGGCTCAAAACGGCGTACCACTTTGCCTTGCGGGTCCAGGATCTCTTTGACCAAATGCGGGCGGATAAGTTTGCCGCCGTTGGCCACCGCAGCTACCGCCGTAGCCAACTGGATAGGCGTCACGGCGATCCCCTGACCCATGCTTATGGTGGCCACGTTTATCGGCCGCAGCTCTTCCCGGGGAATAAGGATGCCCGTACCTTCCCCGGTCAGGTCAATACCGGTAGCGCTGCCAAAGCCAAAGGCCTGAATATAATCATAAAAAGCCCCCGGTTTTTTCTCTTCCAACCGCAGAGCCACACTGACAAAAACCGGATTACATGAATTCTTTACGCCCTCGGCAAAAGTCTCGCTGCCGTGAGCCAGAGGAAAAATCCAGCACTTAATGGTGTCAGGGCCCACCTTGATATAGCCGGGATCATAAAACCGGTCACCGGGCTCCACCACCCCTTCTTCCAGCGCGGCAGCGGCAGTAATAATCTTAAAAGTGGACCCGGGTTCATAAGCATCGCGCACCACCGGGTTGCCCCATATTTCCTGGGGAAAAGCCGCAAAATTATTAGGGTCAAAAGCCGGCCGGCTCGCCAGAGCCAGAATCTCGCCCGTTTTGGGGTCCATAACCAGGATACTGGCCCGGCGGGGGCTGGTGGGACTATGCATAAGCTGGTCCAGTTCTCGTTCGGCCATAAACTGGATGGTTTGGTCAATAGTTAAAACCAAGCTTTGTCCATCTTGGGGCGGCACGTAACGGTGGGTTGCCTGAGGAATCTCGTGACCTAAAGCATCGAACTCCCGCACGATCTGTCCGGGGCTTCCGCTCAATTCCTTATCATACGCGGCCTCTAGCCCTTCCAAGCCCTGATTATCAATACCGGCAAAGCCCAACACATGGGCTGCCAGCATACCGTTCGGATAATAGCGGTGATTTTCCGGCACCACCACAATACCGGGCAACTTAAGCTCTTTAATCTTCTGCGCTTTATCCAAATCTATCTTCCGCTCTACAAACTCAAATCTCGTCGGGCGGGTAATTTTTTCTAAGATCTGGGACGCCGGTCGGCCCAGGACTTCCGCCAGCTTAGCCGCTATCTCTTGTTGCCGGCCGGAATCCTGAATCTCCGGAGGAAAGGCACCCACATAATCTGCGGTAACGTTTATGGCTAATTCGCGCTTGTGGCGGTCATAAATTATGCCGCGCTGGGCCGGGACCGGAACCGTAGCCAACCTGTTTTCTAAAGCTTTCTGCTGTAGCTCACTACCCCGAACCAGCTGAAGCCATGCCAAACGCAAAAAAATGGTCAAAAGGCCCGCTGCCAGGGCCAGAAACACAGCTACCAGCCTTTTCTTAACCACAATATTGGCGTACATCCCCTCTGCCCCTCGGCCGGTACCACCCGCCTCTTCTCCGGAAATAGCCTTCCTGCGCCCGCTCCTCACTTGTGGGCGGCCTGCGCCGTCCGGTCAGCCACCAGCAGCCGGTACAGCGCTTCGGCTACCCTTTTCCAGAAGGGATGGAGGTCGGGATGGAGATCTGCCTCCTTCATTTGAGGCGTGGCAGCCTTCTGGGCTACCTCCACATGTTCCCCACGGTTCTCGGGCAAGAACCGAATATCCTGAGACGTAGGCTTAACCATCCCCAACCTGGTGGTGGCCACCTGGGCCACATACTCCGGAGATTTGAGCCGGGTTACCTCTAATTGTAATCTTTCATTGGCCTGTTGCAAAGCGCTGATTTCTTTTTTCAAATTCGCCAACTCGTAGCCCTTCAAGACCAGCCAGATGGATTGCACCGTCCACAGCATAGCCAGCCCGAAGGCTAGAAGTATGCTGATTATCACCAGGCCCTTCCGCCGCCTGAAGACCCGGTGAGTTTCCCGGCGAGGCTCCCTCTGGCCGCTCGGAGGGGGCAAATAGAGCCTTTCGTGAGCTTCCGCTAACACAGCTTATTCACCCGCCCTTTCTTTTAGAACCCGCCTCGCAGCCCTTAGCTTGGCGCTGCGCGCCCGGGGATTGCGAGCCACTTCCTCAGGATCAGGTACTACAGGCTTGGGCGTCAATATCTCCCAGCCTGCAGAACTAAGGCCTTTAAAGGCTCTTTTAACCATCCTGTCTTCCAGAGAGTGAAAGGTGATCACCGCCACCCGGCCTCCCGGCCGGATCAGATGGTCTAACTGGCTCAAAGCCTGACCCAGTTCTCCCAGTTCATCATTTATGGCAATCCGGAGGGCTTGAAAGGTCCGCTTGGCGGGATGGGGTCCGGACCTTCTCGCCCTGGCCGGAATTGCTGCTTTAATAATTTCCACCAGTTCCCCCGTAGTCGTTATCGGGCGATGCTGCCGGGCCCGGACGAGGAAACGGGCTATGCGCGCAGCCCAACGCTCCTCCCCGTACTCCCTGAAGAGCTTCGCCAGTTCGCCTTCCGTCCAGGTGTTGACGATCTCCGCCGCGGTAAGCTTCTGCTCCCGATCCATGCGCATATCCAGAGGCCCTTCTGCCTGGTAAGCGAACCCTCTTTCCGGGTTCTCCAACTGGTAAGAAGAAACCCCCAAATCCAGCAGCAGCCCGTCCACCTGCGTAAGGCCAGCTTCGGCCAGAACGCCGGACAGCCGGCCGAAGTTGGCCCGTACCAATTTCACCGCCGAGCCGAACGGCTTGAGCTTCTTGGCGGCCGCCTCCAGGGCCTCAGCATCGCGGTCCAGACCCAAAAGAAAACCGCCGGGTTGCAGCCTCTCCAGCAGGGCGAAGGCATGGCCCCCGCCGCCGACCGTAGCATCCACGAAAATCTCTCCCGGCCGGGGGTCCAGAAACCTCAATACTTCCGGTAAGAGTACCGGCTCGTGGTGAAACTCCAAGCCTGCGACCCACCTCCGCCTAACCCTTCATGACGGCCGCGCCGGGCCGGCACAACCGCGCAGAAAAATACACCCGCAAGGTTATTTCCGTGCTAAATACGGAAATCGTCCATTTTCTCCGCCAGTGCTTCGTACTGGGAAGCCGTCTCCTCCAGGTACTTCTCCCATAGAATCCGGCTCCATATTTCTACCCGGGTGGATACGCCTGCCACGACCACATCCTTTTCCAGCCGGGCATACTCCCTTAAATTGGCCGGCAGCAGTATTCTCCCCTGGCGGTCGAGCTCGCATTCGGTAGCCCCGGAAAAGAAAAACCGGGCAAAAGCGCGGACGTCGGCCCGGGTGAAAGGCAAAGCCCTGAGTTTTTGTTCCATCTCTTCCCAGCCTTTTAAGGGGTAGACAAAAAGGCAGTTGTCCAGACCCTTAGTAACAATAAATTTCTCTCCCAGCTCTTCGCGGAAGCGGGCCGGCATTATAAGGCGTCCTTTTTCGTCGATGGTGTGATAGTACTCCCCAATGAACACGGGTCTGGTACCCACTTTCTACCCCTATTACACCACTGTACCCCACTTTCTACCACCTTATATTCTCCATTCCCGGACAAATTCCTGCTGCCCCAAAGAAAAACTCCTTCCCCATTAGATGCCGGAAGGAGTTTTTTCGCTAAATATATTTCGCTAATCTGCCGGGACCCGCTCAGCTTTCACTCCGCTTATACGCCGCTTCCCCATCCCTCAAATAAGCAGTTATAGCGAAAATAATTTTCATTAATATTTAAGAAAGAGCGTATAAAGCCCTGGCAGCCACTTCCGCCGTGAGGTGGTAAATATGCTCGGCCAAAGCCCGGTCCAGCACGCCGGTCCCGCAGGAAGGTGTGATCAGGGCTTGGCGGTAAAGCCGCTCCCGGTCTACCCCCCTCTTAACCAACTCTTCCATGTAATGCGCTAAGCGCTCGGTCAGACTCTCCCGCGTCTCCTGCCATGCTTGCTCATAGGTCGGGACCAGGCCCCAGGCCAGAATGCCACCACCGGCCAAAAAGGCGTCTACTTCCCGGGGAAACACCTGTAAAGAGGTAAAGTAATTGTAAGCATCAAAGCTTATGATCCGGAAACCGGCCTCAAACAAGATGGGCCATTCCACCCCGCTGCAGGCGTGCGCGCCGGGGATACCCCCGCCTTTTTCGATCTCCCGGGCCACTCCGGCCAGAGCCTCTACCAGATCGGCCCTTTGGAGAGCTACATGGGTAGAAGTACCGTAGGAGGTCAGCGCGGGGTCATCCACAAAAATCATCACCGGCAGGCCGAACTTCCCCAGGGTCTGCGCCTGCCAGCGGGCCTGCAAGGCCGTGGTCTGAACTATCAAATCCCGCAACTGGGGGTCGTAGAAAGCATAGTGCCCCGAGAAATCCATTACATAGAGGCCGGCGCTCAGCGGGCCGGCAACCTGGCCTTTCAGAAATAAAGCCTGGGAGAAGCTTTGGCTCTCCAGCCATTCTTCAAAAGCGTAAAATCCCCTCCCTGCTTCCGGGGGAATGGCAAACTCCTGTAAAGCCGCTTCTTCTCCTTCTATGGCGGCCAAAAATAGAGAGTAAAAAGCCGTGAGCTTTTCCGGCCAGTCCGGCGCCTCGGTGGCAAAATAGGCTATTCCTCCCTCGGGCTCCTGGATAAGCCCCAACCTGACCAGGGGGGCCAAGCTCTGGTGGACAAAGTGTTCCACGTGACCACGGCGGGGTAGCTGCGGCCAGTGAGGTATATGGGGCATAGTGGCGGCAATCAGTTTTAAGGCGGCCTCCGGTTCCAAATAGGGGAGGCTCCCGATGCCGCAGGCTAAAAAACTCTTAGGTAATAGCACAGATGATCAACTCCTACGAAAACTTTCTGTTTTCATGATTCGTGGAGAGGGCCACCGTCCTCCCGAGGAGCTCCTCCGCAAATAGGCCTTAGCCGTTCTCCTCCTTTCGCCTGTACCGGCAGAGCGGCAGAAGTTATATGACGGTACTGCGCTATAAGCAAAAAGCTCCAAGGTTCATACTTAAGTTCCTGCTTAAGTCCTAACATATAATTTCGGTGGAGGAAAAGCGCTAGAGGAGCGCTAATCCTCCTTTAGGCTTCCCGGGGAAAGGTTTCTTATGGCCAAATAAGCTGCACCTATAAACCCTGCGCTGTTGCCCAGTTGAGCCGACAGCACCGGCACCGGCTTGACCTGCCAGGGATACAGGGCTTCCTCCAGGGCTCTCCTTATCGGACCTAACACCGTCTCCCCTCCCTGGGCTACTCCTCCTCCGACCACGATGGCCTCCGGCCCCACCAGCAGGACCGCGTTGGCCAAAGCCCGTCCCAAATACCTGCCGGCCTCGGCAAGTATTTCCCGGCTCAATTCATCCCCCTCAGAAGCAGCGGCTATAATCTCCCGGGGCCCTATCTCCGGCCAGGCGCGCAGCAGAGAAGCCCGGCCGTGCTCCAGCTCCTCCCTGGCCCGCCGCACCATAGCCGTAGCCGAGGCCAGCGTTTCCAGACAGCCGCGGCCCCCACACCGGCAGGGCGGTCCCTCCTCCACCATTTTTACATGCCCCAGTTCGGCGCCATAGCCCAAAAAGCCGCGGTGTACTTCGCCCTTCAGGATCAGGGCCGAGCCTATTCCGGTGCCTATGGTGACCAGCAATAAATCCCGGTAACCCCGGCCGGCTCCCTGCCATAGCTCGCCCAAGGCCGCGACATGAGCATCGTTGTCTACGACCACCGGCAGGTTCCACAGTTTCTCCAGTTGGTCTCTTAAGGGGACGTTGCGCCAGTGGAGATTCGGGGCCAAGCGCACCAGACCCAGATCCACCTCCACCGAACCGGGAACGCCCACTCCTGCTCCTTCAATATCCGCCGGCTCCACCCGGGCCTGAAGGGCGAGATTCTCCGCCAGCTCCTGCATCTGCCGCAGCACCCCTTCCACCCCGGCCGTCCTCTGCGTGGGCACTTCACCCCTGGCCAGCACCCGGCCCTCGCGGTTTACTATGCCCCCTTTAAGGAGGGTGCCGCCCAGATCAATACCCAAAAAACCCAACTTTGCCTTCTCCTTTCTTTTGCGGCAGGAATTTCTGGCTACATCACGAATTTTTTATTTAATACTTCCGCTAACCGAAGCCTACATAACCACTTCAGCTGGCGGGAATAATACCATTTCCAAAAACTTTTGCTTTACGGGAGGAAGAGAGAATGAAAATAGCTTTAGTAGCGCCGGCCTGGCACGATCCTTTATGGGAAAGTGAAAAGGAAAAATCCATCTTTCCCCCTTTGAACTTGATTACCCTGGCCGCCTTAACCCCGCCAGAACATGAAGTTACCATCCTGGACGAAAGCTTGACGAACCTCGATTTCGAGCAAAAGTACGATCTGGTCGGAATATCGGTTATGACCGCTTTAGCGCCCCGCGCCTACGAAATAGCCGATGCCTTCCGCAGCCGGGGTGTACCTGTAGTGCTGGGCGGCATGCACCCCTCCACTTTGCCCGAAGAGGCCAAAACCCATGCCGACGCGGTAGTGATCGGCGAAGCCGAAGGTACCTGGCCACGGCTACTGGAAGATCTGAAAAACGGGAACCTCCAACCTTATTACCGCCAGGAAGCACCTCCTACCCTGGAAAACATGGCCGTCCCCCGGCGCGACCTGTTGAACCGCAGCCGCTACCTGGTGCCGGACACCGTCCAGACTACCCGCGGTTGCCCTTTCTCCTGCTCCTTCTGCACCGTCAGCCGCTTCTTCGGACACCAGTTTCGTTTTCGGCCGGTAGAAGAGGTGGTCCGCGAAGTGCAGGCTTTAGAAGGAGAGGTGATAGCTTTTGTAGACGATAATATCGTAGGCCATCCCGGCTACGCCAAGCGCCTATTTAAGGCTTTGGCGCCCCTCAAAATTAAATGGTTCAGCCAGGGATCGCTGAACATAGCCCGGGACGAAGAACTGCTGCGCCTGGCCGCCGAAAGCGGCTGTATCGGCCTCTTCATCGGGTTCGAATCCCTCTCTCCTGCCAATCTGCAGGCCATAGGCAAGGCGGTTAACCGGGTAGAAGAATACAGCGCCGCCATTAAGAAAATACATGAGCACGGCATTGCCATTGAAGGAGCCTTCATCTTCGGCTTTGACGAAGACGACGAAAGCATATTTGAGCGCACGGTTAAATTTGCTCAGGACAACCGATTGGAAGCCGCGCAGTTCGGCATACTCACTCCTTTCCCGGGCACCCCATTAAGGGAACAATTAGAACGGGAGGGCCGCATAATTAATAACGATTGGGCCGAATACACCATAAGCAAAGTAGTATTTCAGCCCAAGCGTATGAGCCCGGAAACCTTGCAGAAAGGTTTCAACTGGGCCTGGCAGGAATTTTATTCTTTAAGCTCCATCTCGCGCCGCCTCGGCCTGGTAAAGAAACACGCTCCTATTCTCTGGGCTTTGAATCTGAATATCCGCAAACGCTTTAACCACTTTATGGAGCGTTTGCGCCAAGCCGGGCTGTCCTTCTCCCCGTCTCCACTGGTCCGACCCTAAAGGTAACTGCGCGCCGATTTCCCGAGTTCATCTTGTAAAGGCGTGGAAAGTTTAGCGCAGACGGGCTTTCTTCCGGACGGGATGGCGGCCGGAAGAAGCCCACGGTTCCCTTCCGGCCGCCATACTCACTGCCCGCTACCCGAGTCCGGCTTCTCGCTCCCCGCTTCCGCCGCCTTCTGACTCTCCTCGGCTTGTTTGATCATTTCCCGCACATAATCGGCCATCTCCGGGTCCGGATTATTGTTTAAAATTTCCTGACATTGAGCTATAGCCCCTTTATAGTCCGACTTCACCAGCGCCAGAAACATAGCGTAGGACATACGGGCATTGTTATCCTTCGGGTCCGACGCTACCGCCTGGCTGTAGTTGGTCTCCGCCAGGGCATTATCACCCAGAAAAACCGCCGTCTTGGCTATCTTTAAATTTAGTCCCTTCTCCTGCGGATTTAATTCCTGCACCTTCCGGTAGCATTCCAGAGCTCCTTTAAAGGCCGCCTCCGCCTTGGACATGTCGTTGTTGACCAGGAGATAAAGGGAGCCCACTTCATACCGGTTGTCCCCCAGTTTTAGCCAGAGCCCCGCATCTTGCGGTTTCTCCTGGACCTGTTTTTCCAGCTCGGCTATTTCGGCCTCTCGCTGGCTTATCTGTTCTCCGGCCGCCCTCTGCCACTCCTCCATTTGCTTGGTTATATCCGTATTTTCCTGTCCTGTTCCGGAGGATACCCCTCCTGCGGGGCTCCAAGCAATATAACCGGCCAGCAAGCCCACCGCCAGCACTACGGTCAGCACCACGCCGAGAAGCGGGCGCCTCCGTCCCAGCCGCCGCAGAGAATTCATGAAACCCACGGGCAAACAACCCCTTCCTCAATTCCTCAACTAACTATCAAGCATTTTACAACTTATTATCTCAAATAGCAAGGAAGGGATTTGCCTTGGCGGCCTTTCTTTAACAATCTTTAAATAATAAGTAGATCGAAGCCCCCTGCTTAAGCCTGGCTTGCGTCGTGCCGGCGCGCCCAGAGCTCCTCAGAGACGCGTTCCCACTCGGAAGAGCGCCGGTCCAAAAAGCTTCCGATTTCTCCTGCCAGCACCGTATCGGCACCCGCGTGCGTCGGGCGCGCCCCACTCTCCTTAACGATGTCGCGGAGGGCCTCCGGCACGTCGATCACCGGGCAAGGTCGGAGGTAGTTTTCCGAGAAAGGCTGCCGCTTAGAGTAATGTTACTGGGCACCTGGAACATCCGCCATACGGGCGGATAAACATCCCTCAGTGTCACCTTAAACTGATAAACAGCCCGCCGGGGATCAACCTTATTCTTTTTTCGCCATAATCTTTCCGTACCTGCCTTATAGCATAGTTCTAGTACCACCATAATCAAGATCTCAAAGAATTATCCACGCACACGCAGTTCCGTCCGTTCCCTTTAGCCCGGTACAGCGCGGTGTCTACCCTCTGGGTAACGATGTCGAGGGTGTCTCCAGGGCGGTGGCCGGTCACCCCAAAGCTGGCGGTCACGCGGCCTACCCCGGGAATCTCCATTTCACTCAACTTCCGCCTGAGCTCTTCCGCCAGCACGGTGGCTCCTTCCAGCGCTGTTTCCGGGAGCAGAATGACGAATTCCTCTCCGCCCCAGCGCGCTAGGCAATCCGTCTTGCGAAGCCTCGCTTGGAAAGCGGCCACCACGCTCTTTAAAACGCCGACGGGAAGCGCGGCCAGAAGAAGCCGCAAAAACTCGCTCTGCTGCCTGAGCTTATCTTCCATTTTCTTCCGGGACGTAAGATCCCGTATGAAGGCTACGCATACGGCCTCCCGACCCCGGCCGAAGAGCTGGAGATGCACCTCCACGGGGTATAGGGTGCCGTCTTTTCTGCGGTGTACGGTTTCAAACACGAGCTTTTCTTTTTCGCCCTGCAGGAGGGGATTTAGAAGGGCGCCGAAACTCTGCCGGTCGAATTCCGGTTGAATATCCATAGGAGTCATGGCCAGAAGCTCCTCCCCGGTGTACCGGAGATTCTCCCTAGCTCCCCGGTTGACCGCAAGGAGTTTCAAACTTTCGGGGTGAAAGATATAGACCTCGGTCAGAGAATCCTCTACTATCCGGCGGTACATTTCCGCTGTGGAAAGGGCCTCATGAAGCTCCAGGGCCATCTCCACAGTGGCCACCAGCACGTGCTCCGGAGCACCCTTAATTACGTACCCATAGCGCGCCACCGAGCGTACCCTCTCTACCACTTCCCGGGTGGAGAGGGCGGTAAGGAACACCACAGGGACATTTTTCGTCTGCTGGATACGCCCGGCGAGAGCTGCTCCATCGGCCTCCTCGCCCAGGTCGATGTCCATAAGGATGAGATCCGGGCTATGAGGGCTCAGGACCTTTTCCCAGGCTTCCTCCGGGGAAAGAGCAATATCCACCAAATAACCATGTTCACCCAGGGTTTCAGCGGTTATTCGGGCCTGTAACCGGCTGTCCTCCACTATGAGCACTTTTTTCTGAGGGGAAGAAGGCATACAGTATTCACCTTAGAATAAGGAATACGGCCGGACCGGCACACTGCTTAGAAATAACAAATTCTACATTTTACGCCTATTTCCCTTCTATTTCCCTGGTCTTCTATTTCCCTGGCCTGCGCACCTGGCGCAAGGAAAATTTTTGGGCCAAACCCGCAAACCTTCAATGTCCTAATTTGCTAATCTTACAAATTGCGCTATCCGGTCGGGTTGCTTTGGCATGAAAATAAGCGGTCCCCAGGTCGGCCAGTGCTTTGGTAATCCGTTCTCCTTCGTGCAGTAGAAGTTTCCTACGTGAGCCTATTCTATCTTTTCTGGTAGCCATGATACACCTCTATCGGGCGCACAAAAGGCGTCGCAATAGGTGCGACGCCTTTTGTTAACAGATTGGGGTATCAGATATGCCGTTCAAGCCAGGCCAGGACATCATCCAGGTATAACCGGCCAGTCGCCACAGCCTCCATGAAGGCCACCACCTCAGCATCCGAAGCGGACAGCCGCAAACCATTCTTCCGGAGAACCACAGCCGCGGCCAGAAACGCGGTGCGCTTGTTGCCATCCACAAATGGATGACCGCGGGCCAGCCCATAAAGAAGAGCGGCCACCTTGGCGAGAAGTCCAGGATACAGGTCTTCACCACCAAAGGTGGCCAGAGGATTTAGTACTGCACTTACTAAAACACTGCGGTCACGGACCCCAGGTGCGCCACCGGTAGCCCTAATGACCACCTCGTGCATACGCTCCACAACCTCAGGAGTTATCCACTTCACCGGGAGGCCAGCTCCTCCAGGGCGGGCCGGTACTGCTCGATAATCGCCCGTGCCAGTTCAAGGTCCTGTCTGGCCTCCAGCTCCAGAGCCAACATCTCCAGCACATGCTTCAATTCAGCAGGCGGGAGCTTCAGGAGTTCCTTTATCAAAGCCTCACGGGTCATGCAGACACCTCCCTAAAACCATTATAGCATTTCCATACAAGTAGGTGTTGAACTGCCCCGTCTTCGGTTCTAACGTGATTGTCCCAAAGGATACCCCAAAGGTCAAACATTTTTGAGCCAAAAATAAATGCTAATTAGAAATTTACCCGTTGGTCATCGTTGGTCATATCATACAAAGAAGGAGTTAAGCTCAACCGAAGATGCGCCAGGCTGGTGGAGGTGTTGCATTTTGCCTCGTGTTGCATTAGGCAACAGTAGGCTGACTTTCACCTCAATGGTTTCGTTGTGCGCGTACTCCGAAGAATCGAGGCAAATTCTAAAGAAGGACCGGGTAGAGAAGGCTCAAGCCGCCTTAACCCGTTGGCTCATAAATGAAGAATGCGCTGAGAATGTAGAGGGACGGGTGTGGGCTCGTAATATTAAGTCTCTGAGATCAGAAATATTAAACCTCGTAAGTTATACCCAGTAGCCTCCAGTACACCAATGCCTATATAGTTAAGGTAAAAAGTAAGGTAAAAACGCCCTAATTAAAAATTAAAATGCTAAAACGCTTAAGTTTCAGTTTTGGAAAATCGTACCCATTTCATCAAAAAATGTTCTTAGGATGTTGCCCCCAAAATTTAATCCCCCGCATCTTCCTTCTCCCGTTGAAGGAGTGCTATAATTCTGTTAGAGAAGGAAGTGGTCCGGTGTCCGAACAGGAGCAGCAACTCAAACCCTCCCACCATCCCCATGATAAGGGTTACAAACAACTGCTGGCGAACAAAAAAATATTCCTGGAACTCCTGAAGACCTTCGTCCGAGAAGACTGGGTGAAAACGATAGACGAAAATAGCCTTATCTTGGTAAATAAATCCTATATCCTTCAGGACTTTAAAGAAAAAGAAGCCGACATCGTATATCTGCTTAAAACGTTATAAAGCCCAAACTCCGCGCTGAGATGCACGCTAGAGTCGAGGACATCTTAGCTGCGAGTAATCCCTGGGAGGTGGAAAAGATGATCAGCAACCTGGAATTAGTTCTTGAAGAAATGCAGCAGGAGGCCTGGTTAAAGGGCTTAGAGAAAGGCAAGCTAGAAGGTAAATTAGAGGTGGCACGGAACTTACTCCTTCTCCATGTTGACGTTGATACTATTAGCAAAGCCACGGGGCTTAATTTAGAAGAGATAGAAAGCCTTAGGAAGCAGTTAGAGCACTGAGGGCATCTTCTTTACTTTTGCAAACATTTTCTATTAACACCATCATGCCGCTAGGGCAGCACCATCAGGGTGGACTTTCCCCCGTTAATAGGACACCGACTTAAGTCACTTTTATCAGGTTCTCATGGTTTTTCTCCAATTCTTCCGGGCTCTCATAACCAAGGGTTGAATGTAGTCTGAAACGGTTATGGCTTCTGCCCGAGCTTTAAAACGGTGATGGTATACGAGTTCCGTCTTCAAGGTTTTGAAGAAGCTTTCCATAGGGAATTATCCCCACAATCTCCCTTACGGCTCATGGAACAGATAAAACCATATTGCCGGAGCAGTTGGTGATAATCGTAGCTCTCATACCATCTATGCCTGCCCCGAGCCGAGCAAGGATAACTGCGTGCTCGTGTCGGCAAACTCCAGCCGGAAATCCCTTAAAGTCAGCGGCCTTCCCGGCGGTAACACCACAAAATCGTCATCCCAGGGGCCGCGCAAAAGCTTCTTCAGATAATCCAAAGAACCCGCGACTACCTCATGCTCCAACCCCATCTTGCGAGCGAAGGCCAAAGAATCCTCCACGCACTGTTCCAGGGGAAAAGCTCCCGTGTCGATGAGCATAAGCCGCCGGTAATGCCCCATAATGGCGTGCATTATGCGGGAAGCCCGTTCCTCTCCGTACCTGGTCACGCAGCGCTCGTACTCCCTTATTATGTTGTTCTCATACACCATCCATCCTCGGGTGAGAAAATAGGTACCTACCCGCCGGCTAAGCTCCAACCTTCGCTTTACCGAGCCCAGAAGCAGAGATATGCAGTCGTCCACCCGGGGCACCACGATCTGGGCTTTAGGCGAGGAAAGCCCCAAAAGAGAGTTGCCGCAATAGCCGAAAGCCAGAATCACGGTATCCACGTTATCGAGGCGGCTTATCTCGTCCGTAAGCCTTTCCTTCAGCTTGTCGGGATAATTATGCAAGCCTGACTCTATCCAGATGACCGGATAATCTACTTGAGTTTCTTCTAAAACCTTGTTTACCTCGTCGCTTATGGTCTGGCAAGCCACGATAACTTTAGCCATTTCTTTCACTCCCTGAAGCTCGCTTCATCTCGGGCCATTCTTAGGGTGCCCAGACAACCCTGATTCCCGTCTCCCTTTCGGCCTTCAATATCCTTTATACGGCATCTTACGCCGTCCTCCTTAATTACGCCGAACCCACCTTTTCTTTACCATTACGACTTATTTTATCCCAAAATAGACCTTCAATTTTCAGGGTTCGTAGAGAGGGTGCCAACCATTATGTGCGGCTACCCCGAAAACAGTCCTCGGCTATTTTAATCCTTCTGCTGGTGCCGCCATGGCGGCATGAGGGTCTACCCCGAAAACAATCTTTAGCCATTTTCATCTCTCTGATGGTGCCTCACCGGTGGGGCATTAGGGTCTACCCTTCTTATATCCCATCGAGCGCCTGGCTTTCCTCCGCTTTCTTTAAAAGCTTTTGACAAAGTTTAGCCCCTTCTATACAGGTTTTAACCCAGTAATCCGCCCGGGTGTAGCTGCGCACCTCTTCGTTAACCAAACCTCCTATTATGACCACCGGCTTCTGTCCCCGGAAGCGTCTTTCCACGATCTCTACGGTGCTTTTCATGGAGTCATAAGCATCGGAGATAAGCCCGGACAAGCAAAGAATAGGGGCGCGGGTATCCTGGAGAACCTCCACAAATTGCTCCGGCGGTACGTCCACTCCAAGATCCAGCACCCTTATGCCGAACTGGCGCATGGTCACAATGGTGATGTTCTTGCCGATATCGTGAATGTCCTTTTTCACCGTCCCGAAGACTACTTCCGGCGGACCCTGCAAAACCTCATCGCCGGCTCTTCCCAGGATGATCTGCTGAGCCTCTTTGTAGATCTCCGCCGCCATCACCAGATCGGCCAGAAAGTACTTTCCCGAACTGTACAGGTCTACCACCATCTCCAGACCCTTTCTTACATCCTCAAGCACGGAAAAAGGGTCCATCCCTCGCTCCAGAGCATGGCGCACCAGGGCCAAAGCCTTTCCCTCGTCAATTTTTACCACGGCCGAGACGAGGAGCTTACGCAACCTATCCCTTCTCCCTCACATTTTTGTCTGCCATCTAAATTTTATTTATCCTCTCTATCATCTTTTTGTTCTATTTTGGGCCTGGTCTAAATCCTGTACGTCTGGGGCTCTGCCATCCCCTATTATCATACTTGTCCGAATGCTTATGGCTTATAAGCTTATAACTTATAAATAAAATTATCCGCTCCGGGAAGTGGCCTTAAGGGTTAATCTATCCCCTCTGGCCAGCATCCTCGACCAGCCCACAGGCCGGCCGTCCTTCAGCCGGATGACCTGTTCCAAACAAAGAGCAGGATGACCCTCGCTCACCTCTAAAACCTCCGCCTCTTCACCCTGGAGGACACAAGCGGAAATCTCCAGGGTGCTCTGGAGGAGAAAAATCTCCCTGTGCCGGGCTACCACCTCGGGGAAAGCCGCGTAGGCTATCTCCTTTTCCAGAAGAGGTACGCCTTTTATATAAGGTAAAAAGCGGAAGTCCAGGGCTACAGGCCCTTCATCCGTATAGAGCAGCCTTTTTACTTTTATGACCTTGGTTCCTGCCTTTAACCCCAGCCTATCCGCCACCATATCGTCCGCGACCGGTATCTCCAGGTTGAGGAGTTTCACTTTTACCTCTTTATCTTCACCCAGAAGGTGCTTGTCGGAAAAATTGAGCGTCAAGGCGTCGGCCGAGGGGATGGTAACAAAGGTGCCCTTTCCCTGAATGCTCTTTAAGTAACCCCGGCGCACCAGTATGGACAGGCCTTGGCGTACGGTCATGAGGCTAACCCCGTATTGCTCCGCCAACCGGTTGGCCGGGGGAATAGGATCTCCGGGCTTTAGCTCGCCGTTTTCGATTTTTTCCCTTATGTCCTCGGCCAGACGATAGTAAGCAGGTAGATATTCACTGCGCTCTTCCAAAACACATACCTCCAAAATTTTACAGTTACGCCGGTAGCTTCGTAGGGAAGATAGTGCTGTGCTCCCTAACAATGTCTGTTTAAGTTAGCTTCTAGCCTGCCCTCTAGCAAATGTATTCTAACCAAACTTATGAATAGACCGGTTCTACTTAGAAGCCATAAGCAATCGTGAAATTAAAGTTATTTATGTACTACATCTACTATAATAATAAATTATATATGACTTGCCCACAAGTGCCTTTTTGCATCTGTTGCCCGGGCGCGAGATTCTTGTACCGTCATCTTAGTGCTTGCTGTAGGGATAAATTACCTTGCAATGCATTTTCGGAGTAGCCATTCATGCTGCCGGCGCGGAATGAACACAAGGATAAAAATGGCAAAAAGCGCATTTTCGAAATAAATGTTCATAAGGAGCGGCTCCTCTCGGCAAACCTTAGAAATATATAGCCCATTCGCAGAAGGAACCGCTCCGATGGTTGCCGCCCTCTCCACGAGCTGTAAACCGAAGAGACTGTTAAAGGCATTTCGGTAAGGGCCCCTATACCGCTCTGGCCGAAAAAGGTAAAAAGGTTAAACTCTTAACCCCTCTCGTATACCCCATATTTATGAGCCGCATCTACCATAGCCTTGACGTTCTCAAACTTGGCGTTGATGGGCACGTCGCATCCTTGCGACAGTATAAATCCCCCACCTCGACCAATCTCCTCAATCAGCCGTTTACAGTAGGCGTCCACCTTTTCCGGTGTTCCTAAGGTCAGTAAACTCGGCGGAACATCCCCTTTCAGCGCTATATGTCCCCCTAATAGCTCCTTGGCCTTGAATATATCTGTAGAGCCATCCAAATGGAGAATGCATTTGCCAGCAGGAAAATCTCTAAAATAGGGAAGATTCTTAGTCCAATCAGAGTCAAAATGCAACAATACCTCCAGCCCGGCCTTGACAAAAGCATCGACCATGCGGACAAGGAAGGGGTGGAAAAACTTTTCATACATTTGCAGTGATACGAATTGGCCACAGTCTCTAGCGTCTCCAATGAACACCCAGCCTGCTCCGCTTGACTTAGACGCCATCATAGCCGTTTCGATAATGTCAGGCAAGGTAGCCTCCATGGCCTCCATAACTTTCTGGGGATACCGTCTTAAATCTTTGAAAAATTCTCCTATAGTTCTGGCAGCCGAAAACAGTTGACTGGGTGGAGTAACCGGCATCCCAACTAGAACCGGTATCCCGTTGTCTCTAAATTTGCTGATTGCCCGCACGGTAACCTCGCTCAACTGTTCCAACCTCGAAAAAGCCTCAGAGGGGGACATAAAATCCACACAGCGTTCTATTAGTCTGGGTACAAAAGCATTCCACCCATGCTTGATTACAAAATCATAATCATCTATTCCCATTACAGGAGAGGATTCGTCGAATTGCCAGATTTCATCATCCCCCAATTGCCTTCCAGGTAACTTCATTCTGGTCGGGTGAGCTCCTACAACCATAGCAATGGGGTACGCTGGTACAGCAAACAGTACGCCATCTGCTCCCAACTCTAGTGCCGTCTCCAGAATTAAATCAGCACCTTTCTCCCCACTCCAGATGAACTCCGCTGTCTTCATCCCTTTATGTCGTGCGGAAAAGAAGTCGATACCTAACACAACTGGAACCCTATCAGGCACTCCAAGATGAGCTGCCGTTTTAATCCGCTCGAGCCTTTCCCCGTAAAGATCAAGCGACATGCGTCGTTCAACCTCCTCCCCAATTATGGTCTACGCTCTTCTGAGAAAGCGCATTCTTTCTCCTCTTTCTGGGAAGCCCGCCCGTTCCGAGTGGGCCGACCCGAAACAAGTAGATATTATGCCGGCAGAGACATAGTCCACCGGCATAAAAAGAAATCCTAGATATATTTCGCCTACTTTTTATTCCCGGGAATATACTCCGTACTTATGCGCAGCGTCTACCATGGCTTTTACGTTTTCAAATTTAGCATTTATGGGCACGTCGCACCCTTGCGCAAGTATAAATCCTCCCCCACGGCCGACTTCCTCAATTAAACGCCTGCAATACACCTCTACTTTCTCCGGTGTACCAAGAGTTAAATAGGCTGGCGGCACATCGCCCTTTAAAGCTATCCTGTTTCCCAATATTTCCTTGGCTTTAAAGATATCGGTTGCTCCATCTGTGTGAAGCACTATCTTGCCCGATGGAAAATCCTTGAAATATTCCAGGTTCTTAGTCCAATCACCATCATAATGAAGTTGTACCTCAATTCCCGCAGATACAAATGCTTCTATCATTTGTTTCCTGAATGGATGGCAAAATTTCTCATACATTTTGGGAGATATAAGGCCTCCGGACTCCCTCGCCCCGAAGAAAAATAACCTGTTTATACCGCTCGCTTTTACTGTTTGAATAGCACTCTCTACAACATCGGGCATTGCTGCTTTCATAGCATCGATAACCTTTTGGGGGTAGCGCCTGAGGTCTTTAAAAAATTCGCTTATCGTTCTAGCAGTCGAAAACATCTCAAAGGGCGAGGTGGTAGCTCCTCCCATGAATACGACAATATCGTTTTCCCTAAATTTCTCAATTGCTTTGACGGTTTCTTCTCCTATTTTAGCCAACGTACTAAAAACTTCTTGCTTAGGCATAAAGTCTACACAACGTTCGATAAGCTTAGGTATAAAAGCCTTCCAGCCGTGTTGGATAATTAGGTCATAATCTTCCACTTCCATAATCGGCTGAGATTCATCAAACTGATACAATTCATCCTCACCCAATTCTCTCCCCGGTAACCGCATTTTGGCACCAAAACCGAACGTATAAATCAAGGGATGAGGCGCTCCGGCAAAGTCAACCCCATCGACGTTTAACTCGATTGCAGTTTTAAGAGTAGCATCTAGCGCTCTATCTCCACCCCAGATGTATTCCGATACCTTTACACCACAATGCCTTGCGGAAAAAACATTGATCATAAGCACCACGGGTACCCGATCTGGAATACCTCCATGTGCAGCCGTTTCGATACGCGAAAGTCTATCATAATACATTTCACCAGGCATGCACAACCCCCCTCTCAAATTAGCAGACTTTGGGTTTGAATGGGAATAAAATCTTTTTGCCAACGCGTCTCTTGGTCAACGGAAATTATAATATGCCTGGCCGCTATACAATACTACATCAAACCCAACACTTCCTTAGCTATTCTCACCCCAGCCGGTGCATCGGGACAGTACCGGTCGGCTCCTACGTATTTACATGTATCTTCCGTCACCGGACCGCCACCAATGAGTATCTTCACGTCTTTCCTGAGCCCGGCTTTCTCCAAAGCCTCTACTGTGGCCTTCATGGAGTCAAACGCCACCGTCAGAAGACAGGAAAGCCCCACCAGCTCCGGTTTGTGCTCCTTTACCGCTTCCACAAAGCGCTCCGGCGGAACGTCTACCCCTATGTCTATAACCTCAAACCCGTTCCCGGAGAAAATCAGAGAGACTATGTTCTTGCCGATATCATGTATGTCTCCAGCTACCGTACCCAGGACCATCTTGGCCAGCTTCGGCCCGCCGGCAACCTTTACCTTGTCCTGAACCAGAGCCGAAGCGGCCTTGAAAATGTCCGCCGCCATGAGCATCTCCGGTAAATAGTATTCGCCGGCCTGGTACCGCTCTCCTACCTCGGTCATGCCTTTCTGCAGTTCGGCGAAAATCTGTTGGGGGTCTACCCCGTCGCTCAAGGCCTGTTTGACCTCTTTGATGACCTCCTCTTCCATAAGATCGGCCAAAAGCACACTAAGAGATACACCCATCTGTTTGCCCTCCTCTAGTAACTTAGTAGCTTGAATCGGGTTAAATTTAGAAGTTCTGTCTACCGTTTTAGTGGTAGAATTATCTATATAAATTATATAAGACTAGTTTATTCGTATCAAGAGGATATAAGAAATTTCTCCTACATTTTGTCCTACATTTCTTCTCTATGTAGTTCCCTCTTCACGTGCTAACCAGCCATGCCGGTTACACCTGCCCAGCACAACCGTGCATGAAAATAGAGCTATTTTCGTGTTAAATGCTCACAAATCCTGAGCTAAAGTCCCCTAGGGATTCATCGGTATAGGTTTATACACTAAGGGAATTCATCTGCTATGGAGAAAGTGCATTGACGCAAATCAACCAGTCTTATATAATTTATATAAACTATTTTCTTTTTAGGTAGTCTTGCTTTTTGCCTCGCTTGAAAGTAAAAGGGCAAGGTGCTACCGGGGATGCAAGGCCAACCATCTCTAACTCGCCTTTATTGCGCTTGAAAGTGCATCGAGAGCAGCCAACCCAACATGCAGGAGAGGAGACGGGGATGAAGATTATTCTTATTAGTGGTTTCTTGGGCTCGGGTAAGACCACTTTCATCAGGCATTGGGGAGCCTTCTTAGTTCAGGAAAGGGGGCTAAAAGTGGTGGTGCTGGAGAATGAAGTGGGGGAGGTGGGGATAGACGACCAATTCTTAGCCCGACAGGGCTTCCGAGTGAAAGGCATATACGGGGGATGCATCTGCTGCCAGCTTACCGGCGAGCTGGTGGCGGCGGTCAACCAAATTGCCACAGAAATGCAGCCAGATTATTTAATCATCGAAGCCACAGGTTTGGCTCGTCCAGAAACCGTCCTAAAGACTCTCCGAGAGTATGGAAATAAAGAAGCATTAAGGGCCCGGGTTATAGTGGTGACCCTGGTTGATGCCAGCCGCTGGCAGGAGCTTTTCGAAATTATGCCCGAGCTAATTTCCGCCCAGATAGCGAGCGCAGAGCTGGTTTTAATAAATAAGGTGGATGAGTTGGAAGGGAACCTGGCGGAGCTTGAGACAAAAATAAGAGAAGTAAATACCAGAGCCCGGATAGCTGCGGTCATTCTCCGCGAAGGGGTCGACCCTGCTCTGCTGAAGGAGTTGAATTAAGGTGAGTAATGAGGGGCAAAGTATAGCCCGCCGTATTAAGCTTGCCACCGAAGGCGGCCTGAGGGGAAGCCTCCTCTGTCAAACCCTGAAAAATGCTCTCCTTAAACTGGCCGAAGAGGTAAGTGTTCAGGGCGTAGTCGTAGGGCATATTAAAGTCCTTCTTACTGAGGGGGAAAATTTTGCCCTGCTTAGTTGTACCCGGCCAAGCCGTGTGGAGATACAAGCGTCGGAAAATATGGACACAGCCATGCTCCGAGAACCGGTGTTGCATCTGGCGGCTATAGTAGCTAACTTTCCAGAAGAAAAGCTGGGAGGCCTTCTGGATCAATGTATACTTAGTATACTTCGATTTTTGAGTGACGAATTATTGGGCAAAGAAGATGGGCAGCTGCGGGTGTTAGAATAAGAGTTTATGCGAGTTTAAGCTATCAGTCAGCAGCTTTCGAGGATATTTGTATTGATGTGTTAGAATAAGAGTTTATGCGAGTTTAAGCCTCTTTAAAACCTCGATTGGCACACGAGAAGGAGTAGCCAGGACGGACGAACATAATCGAATTGGAACTCAAAAACATTTCGCTGGCAAAGCTGAGGTTCTTCTGAAAATCAAAAGAGCCTCGATTAAAAGTCTCGGCTCTTCAGCATACAGCTAGAAAGGGGAATGTAACTTGATCATAGTGGGTGAAAAGATTAACGGGACCATACCTAAAGTGCAAGCAGCCATTCTGGCGCGAGATGAAGGGTTTATTGCCGGTCTGGCCAAAGCTCAAGCCGAAGCCGGAGCCGACTATCTGGATGTCAATGCCGGCACAGGCCCGGAGCGAGAGATCGAGGACCTGAAATGGCTGGTCGAAGTGATCCAGAATGTCGTAGACACTCCCCTGTGCCTGGACAGCCCCGAACCGCAAGCGCTGGCTGCGGTTCTCCCCCTAGTCAGCCGCCAGGGCGGGATACTCAACTCTGTAACCGCCGAGCCGGGCAAGCCGGATAAGGTGTTTCCGCTGGCCAGAGAATACGGTTTCGGAGTCGTAGCCCTTACGCTGGACGAAAAAGGTATTCCTCAGGATGTGGAAACCAGGGTGGAAATTGCCTCCCAACTGGTAGAGGAAGGGCTAAAATATGGTCTGCGTCAAGAGGACATCTACGTAGATCCCCTGGTGGTGAGCCTGGCTACCCATAACCATGCCGGGAAGGTCTTTGTGGAGACGGTAAGAGAGATAAAAAGACGCTATCCTGCGGTCCATATCATTTCGGGTCTGAGCAATGTGTCCTTCGGACTGCCCCTGCGGCGCAGCCTCAACCGCACCTTTCTGGTGCTGGCCCGGGAGGCCGGCATGGACGCAGCTATACTGGACCCCCTGGATGATGAGCTCATGACCGCGGTGCGGGCCACAGAACTTTTGTTGGGTGAAGACCCTTATTGCCGCAGGTACTTGAGCCATTGCCGCCGTATTAAAGCTAAGGCTTAAGAGATAGTCGTTTCCCTATCTTCTTTTTTACTGTAAATGTAAACCGCCTCACCGGCGAAAGACACTTTAAAATAAAATGGGGCTAATTTAGTGTTCAAGGAGCCCAGCGTAAGCCTAGGGTAAAATGCAGGATTGGTCAAGGAACGCAGCTTTTATAACCTCAGCACTACGATACTAATACGGTACTAAGTGAGTCTAAAAATCCCAGTAAGATATATTCTATAAGCCATAAGGCGAATTAGTCACACTTAAGCCCTTTTTAAAGCTAAAAAGAATATAGAAGAGTCGTCTCAGATAAGTTGCGGCACAAAATTCAGACTAGAAAGATTCCTATTAACCGTGGTAACACCCTCCGACCGGAAGGAGGAACGGCAGTCTAACCGTCCCTCCTTCCGGTCGGAGAAAATTTTTGTTTTTGGGGAGGCAAATCACCCCTTCTATTTGAGCTTTAAGCAGAATGGCGAAGTGCTTCTCCGAAGATTTTGGGAGGATTCATACCTATTGCAGAAAGTGCGCCTATAATACATACAGCAAAAACTATAAAAATTGAAGCTACGTACATTCCTGTCAGGTGCAAAGCCGCAGAACCGGCCGCTACCCCGAACGTACCGCCGAAGATCCCAATTCCCATGGTCACTCCACCTACAGTACCGGTAACGTGTACTGGATAGCTTCTAGAGATAAATGTCATGGCGTTGGGATTGGGCTGCCCCATAAAGAAGCCAGCTAAAATTAAACAAATCGTGAGTGTAATTGGATTGCTATTTATTATGGGTAGTAGTACTGATACACAAAAGATAGCCGTAAGAATAAAAGTAGTGATAACCGCTACTTTGATTCTCCCACGAAATATCCTATCTGTAATAAAACCACTGCAGAGAGAGCCTATCATAAATGCAAGAGTATAAATCCCCATAATGGTTCCAGCTACTTGCGGCCCCATGTTTAGTCCAGCCGGCGGAGGAACGGCAATGTGCCCGGGTGTCAAATCATTATACGCTTGCATAACCCAAGATAGGCAAAAAACACAAAAAACCGTACACCAGAATACAGGAAGCTTAAAGACCAATTTAAATTCTTTGCCCGCCACTTCACCCGGCGCTTGATCCAACAGACGCCCAGGCGATTGGGGACCAAAGTTGTAAATTATTAGCATAATCAGGGCTACCAGCATTATCAGCCCAAAGGTGGCATTCATTCCCAGCCAACCTGCCCGCCCCGCAATAGCAGGCCCCACCATCAACCCGGCTGTAATACCTAAAGATAGTGCGGCACCATTAATGCCTTGATATATTCCTCTTTCGCTTGGGGGAAACCATTCCGCCGCCACTCTTGGCCCTGAGGCTATCAGCGGACCACAACCTAATCCTTGAAGTGCTCGCAGTACAATTATACCAGGAATCGAGTGACCAAGCAGGGGCATGAGAACTGCGCCAGCCACTGCAATGGCCGTACTAATAACACAAGTTTTCCCAAGCCCAATCTTGTCCATAAAATAGCCACCCAAAATCCCGCCGATTGCAACCAGCAAAGTAAAAGGCATCACCGCTACTGCAGTAGCCGTACCGAGATCGGTATTCAGCGATTTGGCGATTTCCCCTACTAAAGGCGTTGGAGCGATCAATAACATCCCCTGAGCAAGGATCGCTACAATAAACGTAATGAGCACATACCAGCGATATGGGGGATATATAACTTCAGACATGGTAATGCACCCCTCTTATTTATTTTGAGGCTTCCACAGTAAACCCTGACGAATGTTCACAGGCTAAAGGCCGTAATCATCTTGGGTTTTCAGTTCTTCAGCAAGCTCAAGAACCCTGAGGTGCTAAGTTTCAGCTACCGAAAAGTCGCTCCTGGTTTGGAAGCCCATTTATCTATAATGAGATAACTAAAATTAATCATAATATAATATAATCGACTTATAGCTCAATATTATCATTCTATATTCATTCTCAGGCGGTAAAAATATACGGCATGCAGTATCGCTTAAAATCGTTAGTGGGGCATTCAAGAATAAAGGTACTGACAAAATCTACATAAGGCTCTAAAAAGGGATAACGATCGTACCTCGCCCATGGTGGCTTGGTATATAGAGGTGGCTCCTCAATCACTGCCCTGTGCCAAGCATTGGCATTTTCGTACCACTGTTCACTTATGCGGATCCATGGGCCTACTTTCGGCTGTTCCAATACCCTAAAGCTAAAAAACCGCTTCAGCCCTGGCTGTGCCATGACCTCCTTAGCATGGACGTTCAGATACCAATCTTCACCCTCGTCGACGGGAACCCCTTCTGGATATTTAATCGCTATGATCCACCGCAGGTTGGTGCCGTCATCCAGCGTAAGGCCCCGACCCTTGAAGTCTTCAGTAGGTCGCCGAGGTACAAAGGCAAAGACCGGCGGATGAGGCCCCTCTGGTTTGCCAAGCCACTTACTGCTGCGGAATTCTCCTTTCGGGAGTCCGACAATATCCTCATACTCAGGCGGCCATCTTTCGGCCAAGCTTGTATAGACCTCCATTTGATCGCCCGTTGGAAATGGGCTCTCCCGCCACCAGTGCTCAGTCATGCGCCAATTGTAGTAGCCGTAGGCTTCCGCACCCTCCGGCGGCGGCACGGCTCTGTAGCTTACGTAGCGATCTAGAATCGGATCATGAAGCGCCAGAGTTTCGACGCAATGATCCTTCAACAACCAGCGCTCCATAAGGGGAAGATCGTTCATACTCCTCAGACTCAAGATCAGGTAGCTTCTCACTACTTCCCTCACCCCTCCTGGTACATCCTTTGTCAGTTCTCCGATATAATCCTTTTCTAACCCCATGTTGCTCCATCCTTATACGCGCTCCCTTTGAGGTATCACCCCCTTTGGTCGATATGGCCGATATGATTGACGGCTACAACATAAAGTTCCGAGTTTATTTTATAATGTGTGATAGTTATCTGTGAAATATTAATCGGTTATTTCTGTAATCGCCTTTGACTATGATACTCTTCCCTTTTCCCACAAATGTCCAAAAGACCTCCCGCCTTGTTGTAGTGGTCTTTTAATAGCAAAAAATTGGCCCCTACTTGGGGCTTAATTCAATCAACCCTTCCGTCTGCATGGTTTTCAAGAAGCGCGAGATTATAGGATTGGTATTAGACGTGTTCCAGGCCACAACCACTTCATGAACAGCTTCTTCGTCTATAATACTGATAAAGCGCAACTCCGACGAGGCATAGGACTCAAAGCACCTCGGGAGAATGGATATCCCGACACCGGCTTCTACCAAAAAGAGAATGGTCTGAATAAAGCGGGTCTGGCTGACTATACGAGGAGAAAATCCTGCTTTGGTGCACAGATGAATGGCCCGGTCAAAACCTTGAGGTGATACTGTTCGGTCCATCACGATAAAATTCTCATTGGCCAATAGCCTGAGATCAATCGCGGAATATTTCGCTTTCGGATGATCATGCCGCAATACCACTGTATCGGGCTCAGTATATATGGTCCTCCATTCCACCCCGGGAACACCTTGGAGCCCGATGTTAAGTGTAAATGCAAGATCTACTTTCCCTAATTTGAGCGCTTCTATCAGCGGACCGTGATCATATTCCTCCAGCTTCAGAGCAACCTCAGGATAGGCGGTACGAAACTTCCTGACCAAATATGGCAAGAATGCTCTCACTGAAGGTCCTAAGAAACCGATCTGCATACTACCGGCCAGCCCCCCTGCCGCACGTCGTGCCCTCTCTAATGCCTCATTATAACGTTTGACGATATCTATGGCATCTTGAAGGAATATCTCGCCAGCCGTCGTTAACCGGACCGAGCGTTTATCTCTTATTAGCAACGGAACCCCAACGCGGCTTTCAAGACTGGAAATTTGCTGGCTCAATGCCGACTGGGCCATAAAAAGCCGCTCGGCCGCCCTTGTAAAGTTCAAACACTGAGCAACAGTGATAAAATATTCTAGCTGGCGAAGCATAATATATGCCTCCTCTCCCAAAACACTGCCAAATAACTGTTCCATGACTGTTCCCGAACTTCTTATACACGCCTTAACAAAAATATTCTCCGGCGAGCTCATATATCCTTTTACCTACACTAGGCCGCCGAGACATATACCTTCACTGTAATTTACATTTATCTATAAAATAATTTTGAATACTTATGTGTTTAATGTTCCTTCTCCTCATCTGCGAAAAAAGATACGGCTAAACCCTTAGGCATGAATTCAGAGTAACTTCCAACAACAAATGGACAAAGGCGCCCAACAATAAATCTGTCGAGCGCCACGAAACCGGGAGAAAGTTAGTACACCAACGCCACAGGATACTATTACCTACTCCTACCCCCTAGCCTGGACGCGCCTTTGTCTACAATAGACATAACCGCAAAAGGCAACCCGCGATGAAAACAGCACTCTCTTTGTTATCAACAGTTGGCAATACCTTCCCACAAGTCTCAGTTGCCATATCCTTCCGGCTTATACCGATACTTGTGCATCGGTAAGTCCTCGAATGAAACCTCCATCTCGCCATCTTTCTTTTGCAGTACAATCCACCTTAGGAAATTCTTGTCATCCCTTGCAGGATAATCCTCCCTTAAGTGCCAACCCCGACTTTCCTTTCTAGCCAGCGAAGCCCGGAAAAACATCTCTGCGCACAGAACCATACTACGGCATTCGTTAGCAGTACTTAAGTAGTGGTAGTCTCTGGCCACTACGAGATTAAGAAGTTCTTTAAGGGCCATCACCTTATCCAATGCCTCTTTGAGCCGTTCTTCGCTTTTCCAAATGCTGTACTTTAGGGGTTGCATTACATTCTTTACACCCCATATTATTTCGTCAGTAGTCACACCGGAATAACGTCTAAGCGGCGCAAATATTTCATTCTTTAGAGTCGCAACTTGACCGGCGTCAATAATACCATCTGAGGTTTGAGCTAAAGCATACTTTGCCGCCGACTGTCCCGCGAGCCGCGCAGTGAAAACAGCATTGACCAATCCTGAACCGCGGTTTCTCCCCGGAGGCGTAGGCACTGCTCCGGTCCAGGCCGAACCATTCCCGCAGATGTCCCCTGCACCAAAGAGTCCTTTAAGGCTGGTAGCCATATTGTGATCAACATAAAGAGGCGTACATTCACCTATCAATCCGGGTATGGTCTCTCTCAATGGACCAGGGGTGCGATATCCTGCCCGCTTTTTGGCGAGGAGTCGTTCCCAAAACTTTTCTGCCACCGGACGCCTCCAATCAGGATCCGGAGTACCGGATAAGAGGCATAGATTTTTCCCGGGAGGTGAATAGGGGAACTTATTTTCTTCCGTATTTTCGTAAATAGGTCCGTTACCTTGACGAACTTCCCAATACATGTAAAGCGCGTCGTGTCCCCCGATGTCTACTCCGCCGAGCACGGTTTTAAGCCCCTCTGCTAGCTGCGCTCGGGAACCAAGCCGCTCACCCTTGCTGTTGTATAAACAATCTTCCGCACCATACGCCACCATTTTAGTCTCTACATGTACCATGTTGACAAAGCTACCGAACTCCGCGTTGCGCATCTTGGCTCCGGCCCTATAGGCCGCAGCTATTCCGTCACCGCGTCCCGAACTCCACATCCGCATAATACCCCAATTTTGGCCGCCATTGGCCAGGATTACCGCCTTGGCTTTGTAGATGTAAGTTGTGCCGTCAAGCAAACTGAAGCCTATGGCTCCTACAACCCGATCTCCATCAGTAAGAAGGTCAACCACAGAGACCTTTTCCATAAATCTTATGCCCAAGCGCTTCGCATGACGCGCCATGTGTAGCAACAGATCTAAATCAACTACTACTACCATCCAGGGAATTATCGGGTGGCCTCTAAAAGGGGTATCTTTCCCTACTATTTTAACCCCCCAGCTTTCCATATGTCTTAAGACATCACGTGTCGAGTGGGCATATAGCCTTAACAAGTCTTGATCGTTTAAGTAATCACCGAGATTCCTGGTGTGATACTCCACGTATTGTTCTTCTCCACCTTCGGGTATAAAGGCGCAATGCCCCCCTCCTTTATTCGCCTTGCCGCCATATCCGACCGAGGCCTTATCAACCGCCAGCACGTCTAAAGTGGGATCATTTTCTTTAACAGTGATTGCCGCAGCTAATCCGGCAATGCCGTGTCCGATAATCAGTACATCTGTCTCGACCATCGTTCCCAAGGAATGCAAACCTGCCATAAGGTTTCACCTCCAAAACTTTTACAGTGCATCTTTTTATTCATACACATTAGGCCAGGGCTTAGAATAATCAACAATCACACTAATAGCTTCTTCAGGACAACTAATCTCACAATAGTTACATTCCACACAATCCTCGGGATAAGCAATTACAGGCCTTTTATTAGAATCATCCCACCGGATTACGTCGACAAAGCATGCCTTATAACAAGTCTTACAACCTGTACACTTTTCAAGATCCACCTTAATTACATTCATATTTTTACCCCCTTGCCTTTGGTGGTACTTCCGAAGCAAAACTGGACAAATGCTTGCGGGCTAAAGCCTGTAATCCTCCTTAGATTCCCCCCTCTCCCTTAAGCCTAAAAGTGCTTGAGGGACAAAGCATCAACCGCCGGAAAAGCATACTTGTTTCGGAAACACCCCTTTGGGGAGGCTTCCTCTTCCTAAGCAAGATCTTCGAACTCGTTGTGGTACAACTTCTTACCTCGCTCGGCTCCCTTTACACAAACTTAAATCGCCTCTGAGAACTTCTGATGACCTCCCGGAGGGTAACAAAACCCATAGACCACAACCCAATACGCACATAAGAATTAAAATTATACCAACTAAATGCCACGATCCGGTAGCTCTAATAGCAGAACCGAGTAACACCGGTCCGAGTATAACCCCAACGTGTTGCGCGATCATCGCCAAACTGAGACCCCCGGCCAAACTATCGCCTTCTCTCAGGACTTCCGGAATCGCCGCCATCACTACCACCGGAACGGCGCCGGCCATCAGCCCTGTCGCCAGTACGACCGGTAGAACAGCAGCATGGTTGTCTTGAAAGGCGGCAAGAAATAGGGCGATCTGCACGGCAAAGGTTGCGGCACCGATGAGCCTGGCTGCCCGGAAACGGTCGTATATTCTACCGAAAATTGGGCTTCCGATCATAGTGACAATCGGTATCAGGCTAGAGTAAAAGTTGGCGGCACTCAAAGTAAATCCTGCCCTCTGAACCAGGAATGTAGGATACCAGGTCTTGAAGGAGACGTAGACTGCACAGTAAACCAGGAAGATGACAGAGAGCAGAACAACCTGCCGGTTCCGCAATACCGCCCGTACTGTCCCTGTTCCTTGAACTCGCTCCGCAGCCCTGGGTCCGCCTGCCTGTACGGGAGCCGGAGCCGCGAACTCGCGCGTCGCTAGGTAAACGCCAACGAGCCCCGCCAAGGATAGAAGAAAGCAAAACCACCACACCCCGACCGTCGAGCCCTCACGCACCAATAATGACGAAAGATTGTATACGATGAAGGCGCCAAACGGCATCCAAGTTGCCCATATCCCCATCGGCAGACCGAGTTCACGGCCGGAAAAAGCCTGGCTAATGAGCGTAGGCGCGGCCACCGAAACCAGCCCCAGGCCCAGACCGCCGATCAGCCGGCCAACAATGATGCCGATGGAGCTGTGGTAGGCCACGCCAATTAGATTACCTACGGACAAAGCAGTAATACCATACAGCGCCGTACGCCGCAGGCCCAGGCGCTGTATAACCGAGGCGGAACCGATGACGGCAACCGCCCCCGCAACGGCAAAACAAGACATGATAAGCCCGACCACATCCGGGCTGATGCCCATGCTTTCCCTAAGGAGGCTCACCACCGGCGGTATCTGGTACTGCGTCGCCGCGGCGGCAAGACCGGCCACAAAGACGCCAAAGAGAGTCAGCCACGGGTTGCTACTTCTCTGCCTTTCGATAGCCGCGACTTTATTGCTACTCAACTTAGACTGGGACATGTTTGCACTCTCACCTCCATTGCATAACGATACTCTTGATCACTTCCAGCCCCCCCCAAAATTCAACAAAAGTGTATTGCCGCGAGACACCCCGAATAAAACTACAGCGCCGTTCTACCTTCCTACCGCAACTGGCCACCGGACATAAAGGTTCCTACGCGGTTACCTCTAGTAATAGGAACAAGCAAGTGCGAAGGGTATTCATTGCTGTGATATACGGTTATTTTGGCAGGAACCTCCCGCGATAAATTCCCAAGGGCATGCTGGTCAAGAAAATCCCTGGCTTTTTCACCCCTATCCGAACATTTTATGCGCACTCCAAAGCGCATTCCCGCCCTGAACAAAACGCCCACCGGCCCCAACGGGATGTTAAATTCGTAAACTTCTCCGGGTGTAAGGGGCTCACGCTTGGTATGGAGGTGATACGGCCACCACGGACGCGACTTTTCTGGATCGAGCCGCCGCTGCGATCCGCGCAGCCACCCCCGGCATAAAACGTGTTCTTTCCCTGTCTCGTCCACCTCAAAGAAATCCACAAACCACAGAACTTCTGTATCCGTGGTCGATGCATAAAAGTTGAGGACCAGCGGGCCGCATACCTCGGTATTCTCCACAAGCCTGGGAGTAACAAAGGTTAAAGAACCCCGGTCGTCAGGCAGGTAGTTGTAGTTAAAGCTCGAACACGTCTCGTGAGGCCAAATCTCATGTTCCGAAAGTAAACCATTTTCGTGTAAAAAGAACTCTGTCCACTTGGCTTCCGGTAAGGGCCACTCGTATGCCTCCTTCCATTCTCCCGTATTCATAATGAACAGATGGATTGGAGGCTCATCCATGATACCAGTATCAACACCTTTGAGCCAGTAATCAAACCACCTGAGAGATTCGTACTGATACTGATAAACGGGCCTATCCAAGTAATAAGGCGGGCCTATGGTAAGCTTTTTCGGTCCCTTCCAATTCTCAAAACTTTGCACATCGCCCGGAAGATGTAAACTGTACATTCCCCAACAACCGCCGAAGTATGCGGGTACCTCCGGGCCCTTTGAGAAGTCGACCGACCGCTCCCTGTAATATTCGTTGTCAAGATAATTCAACACGCACTTAACTATAAACGGATTCCGGCCTTCATCAGGATGATGCAGGCATTCCACCAAACCCGGGTGCTGGCTTATTTCCGGATCGGCCAGTGCCGCTTCAATCCTTGCCCTGAGCCCAGCTTCGCCAAACTTCTCTCGTAGATCGTTTTTTATCCTTACGTTGTCTAATGTGTGGATCCAGAACATCAAAAAGTCGGCATTCAAGATACCGCCCCGGCACATTGCCTGGCGGTACTGATCTGAAGTTCCAAAAGGCGCGAAAATAGTCTTTAAGCTGGGAGGTTTTAACGTTGCCACCCTTTTAGCCATCATAGCGAAATAGGAGGCACCAAACGTAGCCACCTGGCCGTCACACCAGGGTTGCCGGGCCAGCCACTCAATTACATCGTACATGTCTTGGACCATGCCATCGTCTAAGTGATCAAACAATCCTCCTGAACGGCCTGTGCCCCTTACGTTGGCGAATACCTGCACATACCCCCGCCGCACGTAGAAATTGTAATCCCCCGCTTCGATATGCGCTCGCTCGGGACACATGGCCACCGGCATAAGCGGTTTAATAAGATCGGACTTGGCATACGGGCTCATGCACAAAATAACCGGGAATCGCCTGCCTGGGGCATCGGGACGTAAAATGTCGCAGTCGATGTTAAACCCAGCCGACACCGGTATTGTTACGTCGCGCTCATGAATGATCCCGTATTCGCGTTTAGAAGTCTGCCACTTTACTGAAAACACTCCATTCCTCCTCCTCATAAACAGACATCTCGTCAGCTCAACGATCCGCCTTAGATACTACGGCAGGATGGTGAGCACCTAATAATGCTCACCCATTAGCCTGCCTAATCCGAAGCTTCGCATCTACGACTACTGCCTTATCGGCATAGACGATTACGGGGTTGAGGTCCATCTGTTCAATTTGTTGTCCCAAATCTATCCCCAGCCTTGACACATTCATAAGCAGGCGAACCAAGGCATTTAAATCAGCCCGGATGCCCCTAAAACCTTGAAAAATGCGAGCCGCCCGTAACTCAGAAAACATCTCATACGCGTCCGTCTCCTGGATGGGAAGTACCCGGAAGGATACATCTTCGTAGAGTTCCGTAAATATGCCCCCCAGGCCTACCATCAGTGAGGGTCCGAAAGTAGCATCGTTAATAAGTCCCACAATTGTTTCTAACCCCGGGGGCTGCTGCTTTTCTATAAGCAAGCTTTTCCCCGGAAATCTGGCCCGCATCTCCTCCACTGCCAACTGTAGTTCCTCTCGGCTTCGAATGTTCAGTCGCACGCCCCCTACTTCCGTCTTGTGCAACACATCAGGAGCGGACACCTTCAATACAACCGGATAGGAGAACGGCAAGGGAGGTGCCTCTTCTATTCCAGGTGGTAGCACCAGGCCCGAAGGAACCTCAACCCCATAGGAGGCCAAAAGAGCCTTTACCTGGTGCTCGGCCACAGCTTGACCCTGAAGAATCAATTCTTTCACCTTATCCCCCTCATAAACTTCATGCGCCGCGGCTCCCCGGCATTCCCTCCAGCCCAATGTTTACCCCCCTTCCCCACTTATCGGCTAGCGTTTCCTCAGCTATATGCAGGACACCCCGCAGGCGCAGGTAGCGGCTACGCTCATACAACGCAGCTACGGCCCGGGCAGCCCGCCATAGCGACGGATATACCGGTATCCCGGCTTCCGCCAAGGGCCGCAAACTCCTCCGCGTTGCCTCATCGCCAATTGTGGCTACCACAATTGCTTTGCCAGTACGGCGGAACCGCTCGATGATAAAATCGTTGAGCCGCTCGTTGAGTGCCGGTGTATCATACACCAATATACAAATTACGGCGTCCACCCCTTCTTCGTCGAGCAACACATTCAGGGCTGCTTCGTAATGCTCGTTAGTAGCATTCCCCGTAACGTCAATCGGGTTCTCTACAGAAGCGTAGGGCAAAAGGGACGAACGCAGTTTCTTTTTGCCTTCCTCAGAAACCTCTGCCAGGCGGAGACCCACCCCACGGCTGCGCGACTCAATCAAGTCTGACAGGATTACCCCGAGTCCACCTGCAGCCGTAATGATTCCCACCCGCGGTCCCGAAAGGGGGGCCAGGCTCCCCAGCGCCAACACCAAGTCCAATAGTTCCTCTTCGTCGTAGGCTCGACAGACGCCTCCCTGTCGCAGGGCGCCATCTGCTACACGATCGGACCCGGCAAGGGAGCCAGTATGCAACGCAGCCGCACGCAACCCGGCCTGTGAGCGGCCTGATTTTAGGACTACCACCGGTTTTTTCAGGGTTATCTGACGACAACGTTCTAAAAAGCCCCTGCCGTCGGCGAAGCTCTCGAGGTAGAATGCTATCACTCGCGTGTGAACATCTTCTGCCAGGTAATCCATTATTTCATTTTCGCCAACATCCAGCTTGTTCCCAAGTCCGATAAACGCGGATAACCCCAAACCCATTTCCCGACCTGCTACCATCAGTCGGACCCCGACGGCTCCACTTTGGGAAGCTAATGCCCACCATCCCGACTCCATGCGGGGTACTCGCTCCCGGGGAATAAAGAGCGTGTCCAATCGGTTCCGCGGCACATATACTCCCACCGTGTTGGGGCCCAGCAGCCGGGGTCGCTCGCCCTCTCTTACACCTCGAAGGATCTCCCTTATTTGCCGTTCCAGGCGTTCACCCTCCTCCCCCGTCTCCCCGAAGCCAGACCCAACGGCGATGATGCCTCTTACGCCCTTTCTGACGCATTCTTCTACCGCTCGAACCGTCCCGGTTGCAGGTAATGCCACCACAGCCAGATCAATACTATCCGGAATAGATGCCAAGTCCGGGTAGCACGGACGGCCCAGTATTTCCTCAGCCCTTGGATTGACCATATATACTCTGGATTCGGCGTCGAGCAGGTGCCTGGCAATAATATGGCCGATCTTGGAACTATCCTGGGATGCTCCTATAACTGCTATCGAGCGGGGGTTGAAAAAAACGTCAATATTGGATTTACCCATGGAGATCGTCTCCTAGCTTTTCTAATGTCTGAGACCGAGCCAGGCGAAATGCGGCAAGGTTTACCTCTGTGAAGCGTTGGGGAACGCTCGCCGAAATAACTTCTTCCCACACTTTTTCCTGGATCTCGGTAAAAGCGGATAAGGCCCCCAGGAGCGCTACGCTAGCCGCCCGCAAATTTCCCGCCTCTTTTGCGATCCCCACGGCATCTATCCATACCAGAGCACCACATTTTTCCATGAGTTTTTCACGGACCGTCTCCGGATACGCTTGACCTTCCAAAGCTACGGTTGTGGGCAATATTCGTTCCGTACTGCATACTACCAAACCGCCGGGCCGCAACCAATGCAGGCTCCGTAAGGTTTCTAATTGTTCCAGCCCAACTAGAACGTCAGCCTGACTGTTCGGAATGAGCGGTGAGTATACCCTATTCCCCTGCCGAACGTGTATTTCTACGCTTCCTCCACGCTGGGCCATGCCGTGTATTTCGGCCGACTTGACTTGCCGCCCTAACTCCAGGAAACAAGTGGCCAAAATACGCGCAGCTAGAATGCCGCCCTGCCCCCCCACGCTCGCAAATACAAAATTCTCTATTCTCTCCGGGCGAGCCCGAACACTTACCTCTACCATCACCCTTTAGTTCACCTCCCGAGCGACAAGAGCACCATGCCGACAAAGTTGTACGCATACGCCACACCCGACACAAGTTTCTTCGCGAAGCTTAGGCTGCTGTCCGCTTTTCTCGAGCGCAGGGCATCCCAAACGGAAGCAGGCTCCACATTCTTTGCAGTTTTCAGCTATAAATTCTACAGGCGGCCGACGCGTACCGGGCAATAGGGCGCATGCTCTACGGGCTATAACTACCGAAGGTTCTTCTTTAGCCACAGCAGCCATAATAGCTTCTTCAACCCCGCGCAGGTCATAAGCGTCAACTGTCCGCACATCACGAACTCCGCACGCCTTACAAAGGTCCTCCAGACATACCCGAGGAGCTTGCCGGCCCCGACCGTCCAGACCTGAAGCCGGGTTCCCCTGGTGCCCGGTCATAGCAGTAGTAAGATTGTCCAAAATTACCACTGTAATCGTGCCTCGGTTGTGTACAACGTCAATTAAAGGAGAAATGCCGGAGTGAATAAAAGTGGAATCGCCAATCACGGCTATAGATTTGCGGGCGAATTCAGCGCCCAAAGCCTTTTCAAGGCCAAATGCATGGCCCACCGAGGCTCCCATACAGGTGCTAACATCCATGCTGTTGAAAGGTGGGGCGCTTCCCAGAGCGTAGCATCCTATATCGCCTATCGTAATGAGGCGGCGTTTTGCCAGCACGTAGAACACACCTCTATGAGGGCACCCAGGACACATGATTGGAGGACGTTGCGGCAACTCCTGCGTCTTCGAATGCTCCATCTCCCGCCGTCCTTCGGCCGAGATATGCGGAGCAGCCGTGCCAGGCTCTTCCGACTCGTTCCCTGCTGCGCCGTTCTCCATTAGCAGGGATGCTCCCGCCGGAACGGTCACGTACACCGGTTCTCCCTTAAGGAAACGATTAACGGCCGTATAAACCTTTTCCACCGATAATTCTCCTGTCCGCGGAAGCACCGCCGGCCCGGCTATACCTTGGCCAATTACTTTTACTCCCTGGGCCAGGATAATTTCCTCCCAGAAGGGATCGCCTTCTTCGACTACAAAAAGCTGCTCGACTTCTTCCGCAAAGCGGCGAATTTGCTGTGCCGGCAGAGGATACGCGAGCCCAAGTTTAAAAACCGACGCCTCGGGGAAAGCTTCCTTTACGTATTGATAAGCTACTCCGCCCGTAATGAACCCTATGCTCCGGCTGCCCCATTCTATCCGGTTTAGTGAGGTTTCCTCAGCGAATCGACGAAGTTCATCTAGCCTTTGTTCCACTGCCAGGTGCCGTCGACGCGCATTTGCGGGCACCATAACCAGGTCTTGAGGCCGGCGTGCAAAGCCGGGCTGCGGGGGTGATTTTCGCGTTCCCAACAATACAGTGCTGCGCCCGTGCGAAAGCCGCGTTGTAGAACGCAAAATAACAGGCGCCTGGAAACGCTCCGAAAGTTCGCAGGCTTCCTCCGTGAAGGTTTTTGCCTCTTGGCTGTCCGAAGGCATGAGGACCGGCAGCCTGGCCATACGGCCATAGTGACGATTATCCTGCTCATTCTGTGAGGAATGCATTCCCGGATCGTCCGCCGAGACAATCACCATGCCACCGAGGGTCGGCAGGTAGCAGAAGGTCATAAGGGGATCGGCAGCGACATTAAGCCCCACGTGCTTTTGGGCTACTAAAACGCGCGCACCGGCCAAAGAGGCTCCTATTGCCACTTCCATGGCTACCTTTTCGTTGGCCGACCACTGTACCGATATCTCGTCATACGTGGCCAGTGTTTCAATAATTTCCGTACTCGGTGTACCCGGGTACCCCGTTGCTACGGTGACGCCAGCTTCGTAGGCACCACGGGCGATAGCTTCGTTACCGGACATAAGCACCGGCCGCATTTCGCCTGAACATGCTACCATGCGGTTCACCTCCAAGGCCTTTTTTACTCTCCTCTGCGTCCCTATTGGTCGCCTTGAGGTGCCGTCTGGCATAGCCTAACACCCTCTTAGGCTGTATCTAGGGACAAACATAGGTGAGTTTTACGCCCTTTAGATTAGATTTGATCCTGTACCGTTTTTATATATCAGGCGTTTTCTGATCGTAAGTGTAACAGTTTAAGTAGCTTTGTGTGAAATACGACTTAACTATTACAGTAATCGCTTCCGCAGAGGTTGAAGAGGCCCTTCTGCCGTCGCTTACCAGTATATAATAAGTAAGGGCCGCCGCTTTTAAATCATGGTCCAAACGGCAGCCCGGGTAATAAGGTAAATACTAAATATACATATACTAAATATTTTTTCGGACTTTTACCTAGAGAAAATTTAAAGCAAAGGTTTTCATCCCCTAATCTCTGTCAGAAGGGCCTATCTGCAACTCCTGCTTCCAACCAGAAAGGAGCCGGGATTGCAGGGTTAGTGAAAGTATCCGCTAAGAAAACCGTCGAAGGTGGCGAGACATAAGAAATACCAATACCAGGCCGAGAGCACCTATGAGTAGAAAAAGTTGTAGCGCTAAGGTATAGCTGCCAGTATAAGCCAACGTACGGCCATTAACGTATACCCCTGCGGCACCTCCAAAGGCACCCAAGCCCATCCATAATCCCTGCATGACCGAAACGATTTCTGCCGGGTAAGATACGGCCACAGCATATACAATAGAGGGATAAAGTAGTTGGGTGCTTAAGCCGGCTAAAGCTAAGCAAATTACCAACATCGGTATATGGGTATAAATCGAAGAATAAAGGATTATATAACTAAAGACTGCAGAGAGAATGAACCCGAGTGTAAGGGTAGGAATAAAGTTTCCGCGGAAGATCTTGTCAATAACCGTTCCGGTAATAAAGGGACCGATAATACCGGCAATAAACACACCCATCATCAATTTACCGGCCATCACCGGCCCATACCCGATACCTACCGGCTTCTCCACCGCCAGATAGACCGGGCTTAAATCTGTGAATGCTTGAAACATCCAAGCCGTCAGAAAGGTAATAAGAATACCTAACCACGCCAAGGGCGAATTCAAGGCCTCTTTAATCGAGCTCCCACCTGCGGGCTGTTCCGTCTCTAATTGAACAACAGGTTCGTATTTCCGACCAAGAAAAGCGGTTATCAAGGCAAGAACAAAGGCAATCCAGCTAAAGCTAGCCAGCCATGCCATCGTGCTCTGCCAGGAACCTATTCTTATAAAGATTGCCGGCCCGAGCAGATTGGCGACCAACCCCCCTAGAGATTGGGTGGCGCCGGGAATGGCCACAGCGCGCCCCCTCTCCTGCGGAGGGAACCAGCGCACAGCCATGGCGGTCCAAGCACAGATATTAAGTCCCACCGAAAACCCTTGGATGATCCGCATTAACATAACTGCTCCATAGTTATGCCCAACCCAAGGCGCTAAAACAGCCGGTACGGCCGTACATAGCAAGCCAACAGCCACGGTAAACCACATACCTAAACGCCAAATTAAAAAACCGCCGATAAGCAGACTTATGGAGCCGGTTACCAGAAATACAGCAAGAAAGTTTGCTGCATCTCCCACATGTACGCCTAAATCCTTAGCTATTTCGCCTAACAGGGGCGAATAAGCCAACATATTTACTTGGAAGGAGAAACTAGCTAGGCATATTACAAAAAATACTACCCATCGAAAACTTGGATAACGTATGTCTTCCACTTATATATCCCCCCATAATTAGGCCGGTGCTTCCGAAGCAAAACTGGGCGACTACTCAGGCTAAACCGGTAATCATATTTGATTTCTCCTCCCCTAAAGCCCAAACAGCCTCGAGGGGTAATTCAATCATAGGAAAATCATATTTGTTTCGGAAGCACCATTGAATTTGGAAAGATAATTTTCTAGATAGCTCTTCTATTCTTCCGGCTCAGGAGGAAATGGCAAAAATTTATTTAGCTTCCTGGGATCATACGGGCAGTATAAGGGACCAATAGGTGGAAAACCTTCTTCATGCAACCCTTCTACAATCGGTCTCTTTACCCACCCCTCGTGGTAAGGCGTTCTAAATATGACATACCACCGAAACTCAAGATATTTCCATTTGCCTTCTTCTTTTACAAAAGTGTTATTGTATTTCCCTACCTGCCACATGGCCTCCAAGGTACCGTCATTGGCTTTATAAGTGTTGGTACCAAGAGAGAACCACATTCCTCTTGCGCGAGTGCCGTCCTTACTTACTTCTATTACAGGCGTTGTGAGCTGATGGACAAATAGGCCTCCGGGGAAATGATACTTAGTACCAAGATGTTGGAAGAGCTTCATCACGCCCTCGAGCCCTTCCCAAACACCACTGTCGGCCATCTCCGCCTTTACGCCCGGCGTTTTTTGAGCGAACAAGGTGGCAATTTTATCATATTGGTCGGTAGCAAGATAATGGTTATATCTGCCCTGGAGGTTGCATATTTCCACATAGTCCTCCAAGCGGGCAATCCTCTTCTCTAGATCTAGATTGTGTTCCATAGAGGCAGCACCTCCATATTCGTTTCCTCGGCCAGGCCCGGTCGGAGAAAGATGGTTCTCCAGAAACCACCCTCTCCGACTCCAATGCACCTGTACCGCTGTTACCGAACCTATAGTTCTACGGCCACGTTGAAGGCGTCGTGTATGGCTGCTCTCAAAGTACCGGGTTTACGGCAATCACCAATGATGTAAACTTCCGGCGCCAAGTCCTGTAGTGCCTGTGCTACTTCGCTGCGAGGTTTAAAGCCGAGAGAAAGAACTATTGTGTCGGCCGAGATCTCGTGACGCTCCCATTGTTTGTCGATAACTATTACGCCTCTAGGAGTGATCTCCTCAAGTTTGACTTCCAGCCGGAATTCTACGCCGTGCTGGTGGAGCAACTGCATCAGGCCCAAGCGATTGATGATGGGAACATCCTGGGCGATTTCCATTTGCCCGGCCATGTCAATTAGGGTAACCTTTTTACCTTGCTGGGCCAGATGCAGAGCAGCTTCGCAACCGGTCATGCCGGCACCGACCACAGCCACTTTTTCTCCCGTCTGCACCTTGTCAAGATGGACGTCCCCCGCCCAGACAACGTTGGAACCCTTGACACCCGGGATATCCGGCAGGATGGGATCAGCCCCTACGGCGAGAATGAGCACATCCGGCTGTTCGGCTGCTATTGCTTCCGGCGTTGCTTCGGTAGAAAGTCTGATCTCGACGGGATGACGCTGGGTGGTGCGAATAAGCCAGTCAAGGAACCTTTTCATATCCTTCTTGAACGGCGGGGCCGCAGCCATATTCAGGGCACCACCAAGCTGATCTTCCTTCTCGTACAAGATTACTTTGTGCCCCCGCGAAGCAGCTATAATAGCAGCCTCCATGCCCGCCGGCCCGCCGCCAACAACCACTACCTTCTTCTTCACCTCTGCTGCCCGAATGTAGCCGAATTCCACTTCACGGCCGATTACCGGGTTTACAGCACATCGGATGGGGTAGAAATGGGACACTCGATGAGTACAGGTATTGCAGCGCACGCACGGCCGTATATCCTCTATCTTGCCCATACGGCTCTTTCTAGGCAGCTCCGGATCGGCAATGAGGGCGCGCGCCATAGCCACCATGTCGGCTTTGCCTTCAGCAATGATTTTATCGGCCATCTCCAGATCTACAATCGAGCCTACCGTCACGACCGGAATACGCAAAGCCTTCTTGATTTTCTCTGCAAAATGAACGTTGTAACCGTGAGGGAAATAAGTGGGCTGGATCATGTGAGGTATGGTCACGGGATCGGTCAATAGGCCTACCGAAACGTGAACAAGATCTATTTTGTCTTGGATCATTTTCAAAAATTCAATGGTTTCTTCTTCCCGCATACTGCCGGGAACAATTTCGGTGGCACTTATACGGTACTCGATGGCTACCCGGTTGCCGACCTTTTTCCTGATCGCAGCCAAAACTTCCAACGGAAACCTTGCCCGATTCTCAAGACTGCCCCCGTAATTGTCCGTTCTGCGATTAGCATAGGGGGAGAGAAACTGAGCCAACAGGTGCCCATGACCGCCATGGAGCATAACAATTTCAAACCCGGCCATCATGCAACGATAGACTGCGTTAGCGTAGTTCTCGATGACCTGGGCAATCATGTCGTGGTCCATCTCCGTAACAGCCACCCGCTTTTTTACATCACCCATGGCGGCAAACATTTCTTCCTGGGCCGACGGTATAGGAGATGGACCGATAGGCCTTTTCCCTTTCAATAGTCCCGGGGGCGCATTACGGCCGCCGTGGTTGAGCTCCACCGAAAGTTTGGCCCCGTACCGGTGAACGGCCTCGACCAGTTCGCTTAGTCCCGGTATAACGGCGTCATCTCCCAAATTTAACTGTGCCTGATGATCCGGGGAATATTCGTAATCGATTGCCGTATCACCTATAGTGATAAGTCCCGCCCCACCTCTGGCCAAAGCCTTGTGAAATTCAATTAGTTCACGTGTTACATACCCTTCCGGGGAGGCCAGACAGGCCACGGCCGGAGAAAATTCTATACGGTTCTTAAGTTCGATATTACCCACCTTTAGCGGCGTAAAAACTCTTTCAAAGCGTTTCATCATATTTTACCCCCTCTAACGAGTTGCGGGATGCTTCCGAAATAAAACTTGGCGACTGCTTGCGGGCTGAAGCCGTCAAGCCTAAAAGACCTTGAGGTACAAGGCTTCAACCGCAGGAAAATCATAAATCTTAAACCGCCGAAAAATCGCACTTGTCTTGAAAACACCTGCATCGTCAGCAACATCTTAGCCCGGTAACTTCAAGGGTATTTCCTGATATTTCTTCATCCGTTCCTTAATCTTCTCGCTCTCTCTCTGCGCCCGTGCATGAGTGGACTTAATAAGCTCTAAGTGTTTCTTTATGCCGTATTCAGAGAAGCGATAATTCCGTACCGTATCCTCATCCCAATAAACGGTCATCTTATCCCCTTCAAGTACTATCCTGCCCCGCACGTCGCAGATCGGGCAGGAGATATCAGGCAACCTTTCGGGTATCTGAACAATGTTAAGATGGCATACCGGACAGGAAACCGCTGTTTCCTCCCCCAAAAAACGCCTTTCAGCCACAGGTTTCTTCATGGCCTCAACAACGTTCCTCCCCAGCCTGCGCGCCCTCTCCAGAGCGTTTTCGTCCAATACTACCATGCCGGGACGGGAACAAAAATTAGCCTGCATCTGGTCAACAATGATGCTGTGTTCGGCCAAAAAGAGATTTATCAACAATAAGCCCATGGGCGTCCATTCCGGCTCCCCACCTCCAACGGAGATGGCAGCACTGGCACGACCTTTTTCAAAATAAGTTTGTTTTTGCCTGGCGAATAGATAAGGCAACATCCTATCTGTCAGATTGACAAGGTTCCCCGAAGATCTTAGGTGGTATACGGGAGCCGCTATTATAAGGCCGTAATTGTTCCATAATATCTTCTTCAACAGTTCGCCGGCATCATCCTTGATCACGCACTCGATTTCCGTCTCGCCCCTGCCCATGGCCATGCTGCAGCTTTCGCAGCCGGTACAGGGCTTTATTTCGTAGTCCTGAAGGCGAATAATCTCTATCTCGGCCCCAAGGCGGTGCGCCTCAAGACAAGCTTCTTTCAAAAGCACCTCCCCGTTCCCGTTTCGTCTGCCGCAGCTAATGCCCAAAATTTTAACGGATTGCTTGCCACCTTCACAACGGCCTACCTCAGCTTGCAACTCTTTCCACTCCTTTCTCTTCGGACGGTGCTTCCAAAGCAAAACGCTAATAGGCTAAAGCCTATAACCCTTCTTGATTTCCTTCTTCCTTAAGCCTAAGAACTTTTTGAAGGACAAAGCTTTAACCGCGGAAGAGGAAAATCATAATCCCAAACCGCTCACTCTTTCGCCTCACCTCCTTTTCTCGTCACGTCCAAGTAACTTTGTCCTTTCGCCCTGTTTTAACCCTATAGCCCGAATTAACCCGAATTAAATAAATAGCCGGTTAAGGCCTATAAGGGCGGATCATCCGATTACACCCCGTTGTTCTTCATAAAGCTTGGGGAGTATGGCGCGCAAGTTGGCATATTCTAATAAGCAATGAACGCCTAGACCCTTTGGTATCATCTCGGGAAGCTTAACTCCAGGCGGGAGCAGGAGTCGCGGCCTTCTGTCGATGATGTGATAACCTAGCCAAAAGCGTGTACGAAACTCAACACCCCCCGGTATTTCCCGTACAAAGTGGCACATCACAGCAGGAGCCTTAGGGGCATCCGGTGGTGAACCTACAGGCGCAGAAAGGCCGTTAGCTCCAATTACGGTGGCCACATTCGGAGCAACAAATCGTCCCATATCGAAACCCATTTCTTCCGGGGAAAGAAAACTAATATAAATATCTTCCGGCCCTGCACCCACATCTTCGACAACATGATGCGTTATGCCCTGAAATTTCTGCGTAAGAGGAAGATGGGGATTCAATACTTTCTGTCGTGCATCTTCGCTTATAGAAATAGCATAATGTCCCTTAGGCCACCATATCTTATAACGCAAGTCTTCAAGGCTGTGCCACGCAAACCACCAGTGGATCATATCCACGGTAACCCCCGGCATCTTAGTGTGCGCCGCTACATAAGCAGAACCATCAGGCATAACGCAATAGCCGGTTTCGACTTCCATATAGCCCGGATTAAGGAGATCGTTAATCCTTTCGATCGGTAATGCCTTGGCCGCATCAATAGGCGCTTCCATTTTTTCCAGCAATCCTGGATCCGGTGGAGCCGGTGAGGCATAAAAGTACTTGGCGTACGGTTTGGCTTTTTCTTCGGGAGTTAAATCTCTGTACATTACTTTATTACCCCATTTCTTAACTTTTGATATATTTTATTTTATTTGTTATATCCTCATATGGCTTAATTATTTACTTATTATTTATCTTGTATTTCTCGTTTATTTGATTCCTGCTCTTGTTTTCACTAATCTCGCTCCCTCCCCATCCTCTTGCCAGCTCTAGGTATATTATAATTAACGATAACCTTCGATGTAAAATACAAAAAAAGTCATTACAGTAGTCAAGATTTTTACATGAAAGGACCCAAAAACTAAAGAAGCCTGCATAACCCCACGCGCTTTTAGGGTTACCTCCTGTATTCCAGCTCACTATCCAGCTCGTCATCCCTCTGGGCAAAGTACCGTTCATCCAGCAAATTCTAGAAATTCCCGGAATCGCATGTAAACGTCAGAATCTAGCTCCGCCCGTGTGCTCTCTAAAAAGTGAGGTATCACCGGATTCCGATTAGAGGCTTTCCAGGCAAGCACAATATCAACGGTTGGCTTCTCTTTTATCCTAATGTAAG